>CAVUUY010000015.1:137500-197413 GCA_963744915.1 uncultured Alphaproteobacteria bacterium | reverse complement strand
GGGAGTGGAGGCCCGTTGTCCCAGGTTGTCTAAAGTGGCCGGTTGTTGGATAACCTCATTGATTTCGCGAAGATCGAGTTTTCTATGATTGGCAGGTCGAGCCTGTCGTGACATACAGGCTGCTACCTATTGCGCTGCCAGGTAGCAAACCAAGTGCCAAGAAATCCGTCTGACGAAATCATTCATTGATAGCCTCGTGCCTAGACCCAAAGACGCCGTTTACTGGGATGCGGCCCTTTCCGGGTTTGGCCTCAAGGTTACGCCGAAAGGACGCAAAGTCTTCATAGTGATGTACCGGACGAAAAACGGAACGGCGCGCCTCCGCAAATATACCATTGGACCGTACGGACCCACGACACTGGCATCGGCCCGTGTTGCCGCCCAGAAAGTCCTGGCAGCTCGCGCTGAAGGGCGAGATCCCGCAGCTGAACGCCGTGAGGCTCGACGTCGGACGGTGTTGGACGGCGTCGAGTCGGTCGCGGAGAACTTTTTCATTCGTCATTTGGCGTCGAAACGCTCAAGCTCCGAAATGCGTCGAGTAATCGAGCGAGAAATAGTCGCCGTTTGGCGAGGGCCGTCTATTCACGACATCAGCAAGCGCGATGTGGTTGCGCTCCTCGATGCAATCGTAGACCGCGGGTCCCCGGGAACCGCAAACCGGGCATACTCAACACTTCGATCGATGATGAATTGGTGTGTCGGCCGCTCGATGCTCGACCGCTCGCCTTGCCATGGACTACCCGATCCAGCCCCAGAACACCCGCGAGACCGGGTGCTGGATGATCGAGAATTAACTGCAGTTATCTATCTGCACGGGGAATTGGATTTCCGTACGGCCACATCATCGAAATGCTTACTCTAACTGCCCAGCGGCGCTCGGAGATATCCGAGATGATGTGGAACGAAATAGATTTTGAGACCCGGATTTGGACGATACCGTCCGTCCGATCGAAGAACAACAAGCCGCATCTAGTCCATTTGGCACCAGCAGCCGTTGATATTCTGGCGCGACTGGAGCGCGTCGAACCGATAATTTTCTTTAACCACGGTGCAAAGCCATTTCAGAACTGGAGCGAGATGAAAAGGACACTCGATCGCTCCTCCGGAGTAAGTGGCTGGGTACTACATGATCTCCGTCGCACTGCAGTCAGTGGAATGGCTAAACTCGGAATTGCTCCGCACGTAGCCGATAGGATACTGAACCATCAATCTGGAACAATATCCGGTGTCGCTGCGGTCTATCAACGGCACGAGTTTTTACAGGAACGAAAGGAAGCGTTGGAAACGTGGGCGGCGCATATAAGTTCGCTGGCGCTCGAGACTACTTCGTAGACAAGACCGAAATCGAGCGCGCAACGACCGTCTGCTTTTAGTCCAAAAGCCGACCGACCACTTGGCTGCTCCGAGTTCAGCCATTGGGCCAAAAGCGGATATCGTTGACGTTCGATCGTTGCTCTGCCTTGCTCATTGCTCCCGTAGTGCTTTCTGCTTAGCCAATCGATGAATAGCGAGATCAAGAAATGCACGGACAGATGGGGCCATCAAGCGAGCAGAGGGAAACACGAACTGCACCGGAAGTGCGGGAGGTTCAAATGCCCTGAGGATACGGACCAGCTTCCCCGTCCTCAGCGCCCGCTCGACCTGGTACGACAGAGGAGCGGCAATTCCCCTGCCATTTACTGCAGCCTCGATCGCCACCTCCATTTGGTCCACCTGGAATCGGGATTGGAGCCTGACCGTCCGCAAACCTGATTGGCCGGCATGGAACTTCCAATGGGTGTCCCCAGACTGGCCCGTGAATGAAATGATCTCATGTCTTGCCAATTCCTCGGGCGTCATCGGACAGCCGGCTTGCTTCAGGTAATTCGGGCTCGCGACAAAAACCCGACGGACTGTGCCCATTTGCCGTGCAACCAGCGTCGAATCAGGCAGCTGCCCGATACGCAGGGCAAGGTCGATCCCGTCATCGAGCAGGTCGACGAACCGATCTGAAAGACTGAGCTCGACCCGCGTTTTGCGATAGGTGTCGAGATATTCGTTGATCAGCGGCACGATATGCATCTGTCCAAAGAGACGCGGCGCTGAAATCCGCAGCCGTCCAGTGGGAACCGCCGACTGACCGGCAACGTCCCGCATTGCTCCTTCCAGATCCGGAAGAAGGCGGCGCATATGCTCCGCCAGGCGAAAGCCCGCATCCGTAAGGGCCAATTTGCGGGTGGTCCTTTCGATCAACCGAACGCCGAGAGCGGTTTCGAGCTCATTGACCGCCCGCGTGACCGTTGCGGGAGATTGACCGGCGCGGCGAGCGGCGGCGGCAAATGTCCCCTGCTCGGCAATCGAAAGAAACAGCGCCAGTGACTCGATCCGGTCCATTGTTGCAAAATGCGCAATAATAAATTTCGCAGTCAACTGATTATCCAAATATCACGAACAATCTATCTAGCTTGGGACCACAGCCCTTGGAGCCCGCGATGGATAGCACCGCCCCCTCGCCTGCCAGCGATGTTGCCTTCACACCGAGCGTGAAGGCTATTCAGAGCCGCAAAGGCTCGCGAAATTCCTATCGGCGCATCGAGGAACGCGGTTCTTGGAAGACGCGGATCACGCCAGATCTCGCCGCCTTCATCAAGGCCCAGACCAGCGTGTTTCTGGCCACCGCGAACGCTGAAGGACAGCCCTATGTTCAACACCGCGGCGGTCCGGCCGGATTCCTGAAGATCGTCGACGACCAGACGATCGCCTTCGCCGACTATGCTGGAAACCGCCAATACATCACGCTCGGGAACCTGGCCGATAATCCCAAAGCGCATCTCTTTCTCATCGACTTCGCACACCGTCAACGGATCAAGATCTGGGGTGAGGCGCGGGTCGTCGAAGGTGATGCCGAATTGGTGGCAAGACTGATGCCGAAAGGTTACAAGGCGCGCCCCGAGCAGGTCATTCTCTTCACCGTTTCAGCCTGGGATGCAAACTGCTCGCAACACATCCCGCAACGGTTTGACGCTGACGATGTCGCCGCCGCCCTCGCGGAGCGAGACAAGAGGATCTCAGAGTTGGAAGCAGAGGTCGCGCAGCTGCAACTCAGCCCCATGCCCGCCTCTTCAATAAACTCGATGCGAGCCAATCCAGCGAAATGACTCCGGCGCCCCTGGCGAGGAGCAACATCAAGGCGCTGGCCCATAGAAGATGCTCCGCCCAATTGCCCGGGAAGACAAAGAGCTGGATCACCATGACGACACCCAGCAGCTGCAGCGCGGCCAGGCGGGTGAAGAGCCCCGCGACGATCAGAACCGATCCGGACAGCTCGGCGGCGGTGGCGAGCGAGGCTGCCACATCCGGCGGCAGAACCGGCACCCGGTATTCCATCGCGAAGAGCTGCAGCGTCACCGGCCAGCTCGCCAGTTTCGACTGGGCCGAGGTCCAAAACACATGGCCGATTGCCAGGCGGGTCATGAGCTGGACGAGCGAAAGTGGAATGCGCTCAGGCAGCGCAAAGATGTCACCGAGGACTGCGCTGAGGGAATGACGGCCCATGGGAGCGGCCTCCATCGTTGTCATGATCGTTCTCCTTGTGCTGGGATGATTTTGGTCACGATATTCTCTGCAAACAGAGATGCCAGTTCGTGCGCCGGTGAAAACGCGGGGTCCCGTGACGCCGCCCATTCAAGGGCCGCGTGAAGAGAAAGCCCTCGCGCCAGCCTGCGCCTGAAGGCGAAGCGGCCGGCTTGCAGGGGCGTCAGGCGAACCCGGTCATCATGGCGCATGACCTGCACATGGGAGGCTTGTCGGACGATGCTGTCCGAGATTTCGACAGGATCTGTCTGGTGCGCCGTCCAGATCTCCATGACCGGCCAGCGTGCTGGAACAAGTTGCAGAGCTGGCTGGAGAATGAGCCGTGCGGCACCCGCTTCGACGCCCAGGCCGGAGAGAGCGCTCGGGCGAGCAAGGGTTGAGCTGTTCGGCCTGGAGAGACTGGCAGATCGCCCATTCGAGGCGTGCGACTTCGGCGACATAGGGAACGGTGCGGCAAGCCGGCAGCGTTGCCAGGAACGCCGGCAGCGCGGCGCCGTAGAGGGCCAGGCGCGGCTCGCGCGGTGGATGGTGTCGAATGAAGTCCTGCGCAACCCAGCGGAAAAATCGTTCGTCGACCAGCCTGACCGTCACGGGAAAGTTCGCCTTGAGCGCCTCGGTCAGGGAAATCAGCGTGTTGTTGCGATAGATTTCAAACCGACCCAGGGGGCTCGCCTTGCCGGCTTCGAGCTCTGATCCAAGACGAGATGAAGTTGCGCTCAGAATGCTCGCGGTCATCATCCGCTGCAGTGTTTCAAGCGGCAGCATGGAACACCTCCGAACCGGCAATGAGATCGGCCCGCATCGCTTCGCCAAGCAGGACATCGAGTGTCGGTATTCCGAAATCCCATTCGACAAGCGTCGGACGGCGCCCGAAGCGATTGATCGCTCTGGCATACAGCCCCCAGACATCGGGCGCGACGAGCGATCCGTGATCGTCGATCAGGACCGGGCCATCCGGCGTTTCATTGCGGGAATGCCCGGCGACATGAATTTCTCCGATGGCCTCGCCTGGAAGGCTGGCGATCCACGCGTCGGCATCGAACCCGACATTGTGCGCCGAGACATAGACATTGTTCACGTCGAGCAAGAGGCCGCAGCCGGTGCGGCGAACGAGCTCGGCGAGAAACTCCGCCTCGTTCATCGTCGACTTCGCAAAGCCGACATAGGTCGAGAGATTCTCGATGAGGATCTGCCGGCCAAGGGTCGATTGTGCCAGGTCGATATTGCGCGCCAGGATCTTGAGCGCCTCCTCGTCATGCGGCACCGGCAACAGGTCATTCAAATAGACGCCGTCGGCGATGCACCAGGCGAGGTGCTCCGACACCAGCTTCGGCTGGAAACGATCGCACACAGCCTTGAGACGTGCGAGGTGAGCAGGGTCGATCCCGGTCGCGGATCCCAGCGACAGACCGACGCCATGGACGGACAGCTCGAAATGCCCACGGATCTTGTCGAGCGCCTGCGCGGCGGGACCGCCATTCATGTAGTTTTCGGCGTGAATCTCGAGCCAGCCGGCCGCCGGACGTCTCTCCAGGATCTCTGCAATATGCGGGTGGCGAAGACCGATGCCAGCGACGGCAGGGATCGTCGAGGCCGATTGATTGATCATGGCGAGAGCTCCGGTGGCCGACTGTTGGTTTCGAACGACTAGCTGCTTTTCGGCTGATTGCTGCCGCCGACAAGCTTGGTGCAGGTGCCGGCCGGAACGTACACCCAGGAATCGCCCTGGGCGTCTGCCGTCGACGTGCCGGCGCAGGAATGCGTCGCGGTCTGGCAGTCATTGAGTCCCGCCTTGACGACGCCGTAGCATTTCTCGAAGGAATAGGCCGGTTGCTCTGCCGGCCCCGCCATCCCTGCTGTCACATTCAGTGCTGCAACGGCGGCGGTAACGGCGGAGGCGATGAGGGTCTTGCTGATCATTTCGGGTCTCCTTCTCAGCATTCGATCTCGGACGTCCCGGTCCTGGGGCTCGTCCTGGAAGCGATTGTCATCCGAAAGGGGATCGAGAGGAAATGCTATCTCCGGATGGATTTGATAGTTGGCGCCTATGTCGGCATCCGAAGCCCGTTCAGGTTTCGATAGCTCCCACCTATCCTGCGAGGTATATATTTTTGCGCTGCAGCAGGGTGTTAGCACGGAGCCGACTGCCGGATGGAAATGCATCAGATTCGATATTTCCTGACCGTCGCGAAGACCCTGAACTTCACCCAGGCGGCCGAGATCTGCCATGTCGCCCAGCCATCGCTGAGCCAGGCGATCAAGAAGCTCGAGGAAGAGCTTGGCGGGCCGCTGTTCCGTCGCGAACGCGCCAACACGCACCTGACCGATCTCGGTCACAAGGTGGTGCCGCTTCTCAACCATTGCTTCGAAAGTGCTGTGGCGGCGCGCGAACTTGCCAGCGCGATCAAGAAAGGCGTCCATGCCCCGCTTCGGCTGGCCCTGTCGCACACCGTCAGCCTCGAATTGTTCCTTCCACCTCTTACCGAACTCGTCAGGGCGTTCCCGGGGCTCGAGCTCAAATTCCTGCGCGGCAATGCGGCCGAGATCGTCCGTGCCCTCAAGGCGGGGGATACCGAACTTGCCATTGCCGGGCCGCTTGGCGAACTCTGGGAGCGCTTCGACAGCTGGCCCTTGTACAAGGAGGACTTTCAGCTCGTGGTGAGCCGCGACCATCCTCTCGCGGGATCTGGCGAACTGTCGATCGGTGACCTTGCCGGCCAGCGGCTGATCGCTCGTGGCCATTGCGAGAATGGCGCGGAGATTGCCCAGAGACTGGCCGATGGCGTGATCGCCGCGAATTCAGCGGGCGACGTCGCGTCCGATCAGGACATGATTGCGCTGATCGACGCCAATCTCGCCATCGGAATCCTGCCGCAGACCATAAGGGTGGAAGACAGGTTGAAAAAGGTCGCCTTGACTGACCTGGCGATCAGCCGAACGGTGACGCTCTACACGGTGGCTGGTCGAGAGCGCGCGCTGCCGGCAGCCGGCCTCATCCGCCTTTTGCGCGCCTACGATTATTCCCGCGCGAAGGGCCAGGACTAGAGCACATTCGCAACGCGCCAAGAATGTCCTCGACCTCCATGCGGCGTCGGAAATCCGGGTCGACATAGCGTGCCACGACGCGTCGATCGGCTCCGATGACGAAGGTCGCGGGAACGGGAAGGAACCATCCTTCCGTCAGCTGATAGGCGCCAACATCGATGCCATTGGCCAGATAGAGGTTGCGCAGGTCCTCTCCGATATAGACCGCCAGATCGAGACTGGCTGCGAAGGCCAAATCCATATCGCAAAGAACCTTGAAATCGAGGGCGCTTTCCGCCCGAAACTGGCGCGCCTTGACCTGGGGTTCAGGGATGATCGCCACAAGCGACCCGCCCGCCGCCTCGATGCTGTTGACGGCCTTGTTGAGGGCGTCGAGCTCGATCTGACACAAGGCGCACCAATGGCCGCGATTGAAGCTGAGAACGAGTGGTCGTTCCGCGATGAGGTTGTCGAGGATGACGAGCTTTCCGTCCTGGTCGGGTAGCATGAAAGAGGGAAAGGCATCACCGACCTGCGGTCCCCGCGCTTCGATCTCGGCGACGGACAGCCGCTCGACGAAGGCCTGGTAGGCCGAAGCAAAATCGGGGCTGTTCGTCGCAAGCAGCTCGACATAATGAGCAAGCCGCGTGCTCAGCGGTTCAGCCATCGCCTTGATTCGCTTCAGCGCTTCGGCCTCTGAGCAATCTTGAAGCATCTCGGCGATGGAAGGACTTTTCATAGTGGAGAAGTGCCTCGGACGGTCATTGGTTCTTCGAAGTGGCGGCCACTGTCCTGTTGATAAAGGGGAAACGGCCGCCAGCCAAGGCGGCCGCCATTGCATTCACATGGTTTTGGCGTCACCGCCGTCGTGAAGAACGTCCGATGAGATCAAAACGGCGGGCTTTTTGGAGGTATTCTTCCACCAATGTGCGAGGTCGCCCGATTCGACCGCAAGGTCGCCAGCCTTGTGAACGATCGGCACCGCACAGCTCGAACGATACTCGGTGATCTGGCCTGAAACGATATAGATCAGCGCCGGGCGCTCCTTATGCTCATGCCAGGGCACAACGCCACCTGGATCGACCACCAGCCGGCGCAGGCGGAACTTGTACCCGTCGGCCTTGATCATCTCGCCACCGAGATCGATCGAGCCAAGCACATTGTCGGTGACGCCGCTCGGCATGGTGGCACCGGGCTTGGTTGCTCCAGCCATCACCTTGTCCTTCGGACACTCCCCCGCCTGGGCAAACGTTGCGGCGAGCACCAAGGCCGTTCCGGCCAGAACGCCGCGCCGCATCAGAGCGGAAACAGTAAATTTGGTCATCTTGGTCATCCTCTGTTTCAGCTGCTGCCATGAGGTACAGCATTGAAGTTAGAATGGCTGGCTGGCCGCGCCTTCGGAAATCCCGATTGTCTTTGATTTCCATAGTCTGCGGCTATCCCTGTCGCAAGTCGGCCGAAACGCGAAAGAGCCGATCTGGCGACCGGCCCTCCGCGCGCAGAATAGAAGCTGACTATTTCGCTACGGTCGACGTGACCGAGCCGATGACTTCGGCAGCCATCGAGAACGCCTTTTCACGATCGGCGATATGATGCCGGCGCGCTATATAGGCGAAGTCGTTGTAGATGACCCATACTTGGCCAGCCTTATCCTCGGTCACCAGGACCCGGACCGGCCAATCGATTCCCGCATCCGGATTGGAGGTCATGAATTGCGACCCCAGTGCCGGATTGCCAAACATCAGCAGCGTCGATGGACCAAGTTCGATGCCAGCCTCGGCCGCCAGCTTTGCCTGGTCGATCTCGGAGAAGAACATGATCTTCTTTGCCGCGACATCCTGCTTGATGCGGGCGATGGTATCGGCAACCGAATAGGCGCTGCGTAGCTTCACGATACCGTTTTCCGGCGCCGCCTGCGATGCAATCGAGCCGAAGACGAGTGCCGCCGCGAACAACGGCATGCTGAACAAACTCCTGCGATAGATCATGGTCCTGTCCTCCGATGGAAGTTGAGAAGATTCGAGAAGCTGGAGGCAAAATGACAGACGACCACGCGCTGGAGAAATACACCTTGTTGATCGGTTCAATAGCGATTGCCTATTGAGTTATCATCGCGTTTTGAGAGCCGCGATGATGTCCTCCAATGGCATTCTCTTGCGATAATCGGGATCCACGAAACGGGCTCTGACCACGCCATCCGTGCCAACGATAAAGGTCGCGGGTATCGGCAGCGTCCAGGAATCATTCGCCTGGAAGGCGGCGATATCGCAACCGGCCTGCACCATCGCCGCGCGCTTCTCGTCATCGATCCAGACGGCGAGACCGAGTTGCAATGCATAGCTGTTGTCGAGATCGGTCAGGATGGGAAAGGGAGCCTTGGCGTCCGACTTCAGCTCCGAGGTGAAATGTTCGGTCTCAGGCGCGATCGCCACGATCTGCGCCCCCAAATCGGCAATGGTTGGGTTTAACTTCGCAAGGGCATCGGCATTGATGCGGCAGTAGGGACACCAGTGACCACGATGAAAGGCCATGACCAGCGGCCCCCGTTCCAGGAGCTGATCGAGGGTGACAAGCTCCCCATCCTGATTCGGCAACAGAAATGGTGGCATCAGCTCGCCGGCCGATGGTGCAGCAAGGCCGGCGCCGCTGGATTGCAGGCGGTTGATCATGCGGTCGACGACCTCGGCGAAATCAGGACTGAGCAGCCTGACATCATCGGCAAAAAGCCGCAGACGTTCAGCGAGCGGAGCATCGGCGTCGCGGCATCGACGGGTTGACCGCTCCAGGATTTCAGCAAGGGATTCATGTGCCATCTTGCTTCCGCGTCGATGCCCTGACTGTTCAAGCTTAGACGATCACCGCAGCACGGTCGATATGGCTCTGGAGAGCTCGGGCGTGCTCAATTTCATCGCCAAAAGCCCCGCCAGCGCCAAGGATCCGCCGATCGCGGCGACGCTGATGCTCCAGCCATAGCGATCGAAAAGCTGTCCGATCACCGCCGCACCTGCCAGCCCACCGAGATAGTAGGAGGCAAGGTAGAGGCCGCTCGCGGCGGCGCGATCGTTCTTCGCGGCACGCCCGACATAGCCCGTGCCGATGGCTTGGGCAAAGAATGTCCCGACGCCCACCAGCACCATGCCGATCAGCACGCCTGACAGGCTGGGGAGAAGCATGAAGGGCAATCCAGCCAGCGCCACGGCGAGCCCGCCCCACAGCGCCCTTCGTGGACCAAAGCGAAGAGCCGCCCGACCCGCCAGGGGCGTCGTGAACATCGCCGGCAGGAACACGAAATAGACCAGACCCAGCGACATTCGATCGATCGAGATCGGCTCGCCCACCAGAACGAAGTTCACATAGGTGAAGATGCCGATAAAGGCGAAGAGGATCAGAAAGCCGATGCCAAAGGTGGCGCGAAGGGCCGGATTGCACAAATGCTCTCCCCAGCTCGCCAGCGGCGAGCGCCGCCGCCCCGGCATGCCCAGCAACGACATGCGGTTCAAATTGAGGACAACCAGGGCAGCACCGGCCAGGTTGAGGGCGGCGAAAAAGTAGAAGCTGGTCGCCAGACCGAACAGATCGGCAATCGAGGCGGCGACAAGACGCCCGACCAGATTGCTGGCCACAACGCCCGTGATATAGGCCGCCAAGGCAGTCGCCGTCTGCTCGGCGCTGCAATGCTCAGCCAGATAAGCCATGGTCAAGGTAAAGGCGGCGGCCATGAAGACGCCCTGGCAAACCCGCAGCGCCGTGAAGGTCAAAAGGTCCGGCGCAACGGCGAGGAGAGAGGTCGGAATGGCCAACAGTGCCAGGCTGACCCAGATGCCAAGCCGGCGTGGAAGGTGGCGGCTGACCAGCGCAACGGCGAGGCACGATACGGCCATCCCGATCGTCGTCGCGTTGACGGCAAAGCCGATTGCCGAAGGCGGCACTGCGTAGAGCTTGGCCAAGGACGGAAGCAGCGCCTGGGTCGCGAACAAGTCGACGAGCGTCAGAAAGCCGATGACGCCGATGACCGCGCTTCGCCAGAGCGCGACCTGCCGGGGCGCCGCAGGAAGAACCCCCTCAGAAGCAATAGACTGTATGTCGACCATGGCCGGTACTCCCTTCAAGGCAGCGACATCATCCTTGGGGCCAGTGTGCAGAAATCGGCGGACCGGGTGAAATACGCAGTGCCTCTGATGTCGATGCACATGGCCTATCGATCGGCGAAACCGACCATAGACTGAGGCTATGGAAACCCTAGGCGGTCGGTATTTCCGGTCGGACAGGCAGGCGAGTAGCTTTCAAGTCACGAGGAAAGCCCGCAAGGAGGCGACAATGGATGGTACCGCGCTGAATTCGAACAACACCAGCCGACAGGATGAACTGGCCGGAAAAACGGCGATCGTCACGGGCTCGACAAGCGGTATCGGGCTCGGCATTGCCCGCGCTTTCGCCACCGCGGGCATGAACGTCATTCTCAACGGTTTCGGTGATCCTCGAGGAGATTGAGAGAATACGCCGGACCTTGGAGTCGGAGTTTCATGTGACGGCGGCCTATTCGCCGGCGGACATGTCCAAGCCCGATGAGATCAGCGCCATGGTTGAGGATGCGCGCAAAATCGCGGGCAGCGTCGATGTCCTGGTGAACAACGCCGGCATCCAGCATGTCGAGGCAATCGAGACGTTTCCGCCTGCCAAATGGGATGCGATCATCGCCATCAACCTGTCCTCGGCATTCCACGGCATTCGCGCCGTCGTCCCGGGAATGAAGGAGCGCCGATGGGGGCGGATCATCAACATCGCCTCGGCTCAT
Source organism: uncultured Alphaproteobacteria bacterium (assembly GCA_963744915.1). Classification (GTDB taxonomy): domain Bacteria; phylum Pseudomonadota; class Alphaproteobacteria; order Rhizobiales; family Aestuariivirgaceae; genus DATAFF01. Next base: position 186,021 of record CAVUUY010000015.1, on the reverse strand, counting down.
GCCCTGGTCGCATCGCCGTTCAAATCCGCCTATGTGGCCGCCAAGCACGGCCTCCTCGGCCTCACCAAAACGGTCGCGCTCGAGACTGCCGAGCACGGCATCACCGCCAATGCCATCTGCCCTGGCTATGTGCTGACGCCGCTGGTCGAAAAGCAGATCCCCGAAACCGCCAAGGCCCGCGGCATCACTGAAGACCAGGTCATCCGCGATGTCCTTCTGCATGCCCAGCCGACGCGCCAGTTCGTGACCACCGAACAGCTTGGCGCGCTGTCGGTCTTTCTATGCACTCAAGCCGCAGCATCAATCACCGGCGCCGCGCTGCCGGTCGAAGGAGGATGGACCGCACAATGAACGCGACCCAGAAAATAACAGAAGACCGGATCGAGTAGCGATGTGCGAGCTGACCGAGCCGCGACCGGGCCCGGGGCAGATCGTTCTGGTCCTGCAGGGGGGCGGCGCTCTCGGCGCCTATCAGGCCGGCGTCTATCAGGCGCTGCATGAAGGTGGCATCGAGCCCGATTGGGTCGTCGGCACCTCGATCGGCGCCATCAATGCGAGCCTGATCGCCGGAAACGAGCCGGAGAACCGTCTCCCCCGACTTGAGGAATTCTGGCGGCGGATGGCCGACAAGTCGCCTTGGGACCCTTGGTCGATATGGTCAGGCGCCGCTCAGTCACTGTCCTATCTGCGCATTGTGACCGGTGGCGTTCCCGGCTTCTTCGAACCAAATCCACTTGCAGCCTTCGGACCGCATTTTCCACTGGGCACGGATCATGCGGGCTACTACTCGACCGACGCCCCTGGAGAAGACGCTGCTCGATCTTGTCGATTTTCCCCTGGTCAACCGGTGCCGGCCGCGGCTGACGGTCGGCGCCGCCCATGTCGGCACGAGCCAGATGCGATATTTCGACAGTCGCGACATGGAGATCGGGGTGAAGCACATCCTGGCATCCGGCGCGCTGCCGCCTGCCTTTCCGGCCGTACGGATCGACGGTGAGCTCTATTGGGATGGCGGAATCCTGTCCAACACGCCGACAGAGGTGGTGTTCGACGACAATCCACGCCAGAGCTCTCTGATCTTTGCCGTTCATATGTGGAATCCGATCGGACCGGAACCGGAGACGATCTGGCAGATCCTGCAATCGCCAGAAGGACATCCAATATTCAAGCCGGGTTGCAACTCACATCTCCCGCCAGCTGCAGACACATCGGTCTGCGTCATATGATCCGGCAGCTTGTCGAGCGCCTTCCCGAAGCGGAACGCAACAACGAGGCTGTGCGCGAGCTCGCCTCTCATGGCTGCCTGACCCGCATGCATGTCGTCCGCCTGCTGGCGCCGCGGCTCGACAATGAAGATCACCGGAAGGATGTCGACTTCAGTCCATCAGGCATCCGCAAGCGCTGGGAAGCGGGATACGAGAAGACCCGCCGCGAAATCGCCAGAGCTCCATGGGAAGGCGAGTTCGATCCGCTCGAAGGCGTCATCCTGCACGAACCGGTCGAGGCGTGAGAATGGACCTCATTGCCCCGAACCTCGGCGCCCTCGAGCAGATGGTCAGCCATTGGATTTGCATTATCGGCACTGGAATCGATCTCTTCGCGGTGGTGATCATCGTCGCAGGTATTGTCTGGGCGAGCTATTTGTTTGTGAAGAGAAGCATGGGCGAGCAGCATTATGACGTCTACAAGCTCCGAATCGGTCGATCCCTTCTGTTTGGGCTTGCGGTTTTGGTCGCTGCTGACATCGTCAAGACAATCGCTTTTGAACCGACATTCATGAGCCTTGGGGTGCTTAGTGGGTCTCGTGCTCGTGCGAAAATTTGTCAACTGGACGCTTGCTCTCGAAATCGAGGGACTGGCCCTGGCACTCAGAGACGCTTCCGGTTCGCGTGCACGGTCACTTGCCTTCCGTACCGACCCGAGTGCGTTCGCCACACCGCAGCAATGCTCAAATATGAATTGCATTGGAGAAGCTTGCGATGCCCGCACACTTTGACGCAATCATCATCGGATCTGGCCAATCGGGCCCCTCCTTGGCAGCGCGATTTGCCAAGGAAGGCCTGCGTGTCGCGGTTATAGAGCGCAAGCACTTCGGCGGGACTTGCGTGAACAACGGCTGCATACCGACCAAGACTCTGGTGGCCAGCGCTTATGTCGCGCATATGGCCCGCCGCGCAGAGGAATATGGCGTCAACATCGGCGAGGCAGTCTCGGTGGACATGAAGCGCGTCAAGGCTCGAAAGGATGAAATCGTCGCTCAGTCCCGCACCGGCGTGACGCGCTGGATGGAAGGCCTCGCCAATGCAACCGTGAACCGTGGACATGCCCGATTCACCGCGCCCAAGACCGTCAAAGTCAATGGCGAAATCCTGTCAGCTCACAAGATCATCATCAATACAGGTGGTCGCGCATTCGTTCCTGAAATGCCTGGCCTTGACAGTGTCCCCTATTTGACCAACAGCTCGATGATGGAGGTCGATTTCCTTCCCGAGCATCTCCTGATCGTCGGTGGCAGCTATATCGGTCTCGAGTTTGCGCAGGTCTATCGTCGTTTCGGTGCGCGCGTGACTGTGGTTGAGATGGCCGATCGTCTGATCGCGCGCGAAGATCCAGACATTTCCGATACGGTTCGCGAGATTCTTGAGTCCGAAGGCATCGAGGTAAGGCTCAATGCCAAATGCCTGGCGGTCGAGAAGGATGGCAACCAGATCGCAATGAAGCTTGACTGCCTCGCCGGTGCACCTCGTATCCGGGGCACCCATCTCCTGATGGCGGTAGGGCGTCGACCCAACACCGATGACCTCGGGCTTGACGAGGCTGGCATTGAAACAGACGCGAAAGGCTATATTGTCGTGGATGATCAGTGCCGGACCAATGTCGAGGGCGTTTGGGCAATTGGTGACGTGAATGGTCGCGGCGCTTTTACCCATACTTCCTACAACGATTTCGAGATCGTCGCGGCCAATCTGTTCGACTACGATCCACGGCGTATATCTGACCGGATTACATGCTACGGCCTTTTCGTTGATCCACCGTTGGGACGTGTGGGCATGACGGAACGCGAGGTGCGGGAGAAGGGGATCAAAGCATTAGCCGCCAAACGCATGATGACTTCGGTGGGTCGCGCGCGCGAGCGTGGCGAGACAAAGGGGTTCATGAAAGTTGTCGTAGACGCCAAGAGCAAGCACATTCTCGGTGCTGCCATACTGGGAATTAGCGGCGACGAAGTCGTACACGCCTTTCTCGATGTCATGGCCTCCCGGCAGCCCTATACAGCCATCTCGCGCACGATGCATATTCATCCGACAGTTGCTGAATACCTGCCGACGCTGCTGAATGATCTTAAACCGTTTGACTGAGGATGTCCGTACCGAAAGCTGCGGGGCGGCTTGCCGTGGACTTCAGCTCATGATTTTCGGTACCTCAAGCTGCTCGTATCGGTGCCATGATTGCCGAAAAGCGAGCGCTGTAAGTGGCCCTACAATGATCCACTGCACAACCGTGAACGCGGTCTCAATCATGAGATAATCGGGCACCGAGGCCATTATGTTCTTGGCGGCAACTGCGAGTGTCGTAAAGCTCCACAACAAGACAGCGCCCAAAGTGGCGTAGACCAGTTCACGTAACCAGAAGGTGCCAGTCTGCTTCGCAAATGCCCTCTCATATATCCAGGCGAAAATGACTCACTGGATCAGCATCGAAAGCAAACCAAATGAATAATGATATTCTCCCTATTGCCCATGGGCAAAGCACGTCGGTGGCGAACCAGGTCCAGGCCTGCGGTTCAGCGGTCGTGGGTCGTAACCTCCATGATCTCGACTTCTCCTTGAGGTGTCGCCACCACGTCCCCTTGACTCTTGCCCATGAGCAACCGTGCAAGAGGGGATACGTAAGAAAGAAGCCCCCGTTTTGGATCGGCCTCGTCTTCGCCGACGATCTGGAATGTCTGCCGACGCCCATTCTGACGCTCGATCGTCACCTGCATTCCGAACCGAATCACATCGGAGTTCTTGGGCGGTTCAATCAGTTCTGCCGACGCACGTCGGGCTACCCAATTGCGAAAATCGCGAGATGCCTTCGCCGTAGCTGCCTTGTCCAGAGCTGCGACGGCTTTACCGTAAGCAGTGCGAAGTTCCGCAATCTGTGTCTCAATCTGCCTCACCAACGCGAGATATGTGACAAGGACCACTCCGATCAGTGGTCCTTGTCCTTAATGGCTTAGTAGTCCATGCCGCCCATTCCACCCATGCCGCCTGGGGGCATTGCGGGCGCCGTTTCCTTCTTCGGCCTCTCCGCCACCATAGCCTCGGTGGTGATCAGCAGTGAAGCAACCGATGCGGCGTCCTGGAGTGCAATGCGCACGACCTTGGTCGGGTCGATGATACCGGCAACGACCATGTCGACGTACTCTTCCCTTTGTGCGTCGAATCCGAAATTGCCGGACTTCTCGACGACCTTTCCGACCACGATCGAGCCTTCGACGCCAGAATTCTGGGCGATCTGACGGATCGGCGACTCCAGCGCCTTCGACACGATGTTGATGCCGGCCTGAATGTCCGCATTGTCAGACTTCAGGGCGTCGACGGCCTTTTTGGCGCGAAGCAACGCTACGCCGCCCCCCGGCACAATGCCTTCTTCGACGGCTGCGCGGGTCGCATTCAGCGCGTCATCGACGCGATCCTTGCGCTCCTTGACCTCGATCTCGGTCGCACCACCGACCTTGATCACCGCCACGCCACCGGCGAGCTTGGCCAGCCGCTCCTGCAGCTTCTCGCGGTCATAATCCGAGGTCGTCTCCTCGATCTGGGCCTTGATCTGGGTGATCCGGGCTTGGATGTCGGGCTTCTTGCCGGCACCGTCGACGATCGTGGTGTTCTCCTTCTCGACCCGCACCCGCTTGGCGCGGCCGAGCATGTCGAGCGTCACGTTCTCGAGCTTGATGCCGAGGTCTTCCGAGATCACCTGGCCGCCGGTCAGGACCGCGATGTCCTCGAGCATCGCCTTGCGGCGGTCGCCGAAGCCCGGGCGCCTTAACCGCCGCCACCTTGAGGCCACCACGCAGCTTGTTGACGACGAGCGTGGCCAAGCGCCTCGCCCTCGACATCCTCGGCGACGATCAGCAATGGACGAGCTGACTGGACCACCGCCTCAAGCAGCGGGAGCATCGCCTGCAAGCCGGGCAGCTTCTTCTCATGCAGCAGGATGTAGGGGTCCTCCAGCTCCGCCACCATCTTCTCGGCATTGGTCACGAAATAGGGCGAGAGGTAGCCGCGATCGAATTGCATGCCCTCGACAACATCGAGCTCGGTATCGAGGCTCTTGGCCTCCTCGACCGTGATGACACCCTCATTGCCGACCTTCTGCATCGCCTCGGCGATCATCTGGCCTATGTCGGCCTCGCCATTGGCGGCGATCGTCGCAACTTGTGAAATCTCTTCGGACGACTTGATCTTCTTGCTGCGCTTCTTGAGGTCGTCAACCACCGTGCGGATCGCGAGATCGACGCCGCGCTTGAGGTCCATCGGGTTCATGCCTGCGGCCACCGATTTCCCGCCTTCGCGCACGATCGCCTGGGCAAGCACGCAAGCCGTGGTGGTGCCGTCGCCGGCCACGTCGTTGGTCTTCGAGGCCACCTCGCGGACCATCTGGGCGCCCATATTCTCGAACTTGTCCTCAAGCTCGATCTCCTTGGCGACCGTCACCCCGTCCTTGGTGGTGCGCGGCGCGCCGTAGGACTTGTCCAGAATGACATTGCGGCCCTTCGGTCCAAGCGTGACCTTCACGGCATTGGCGAGAATATCGACGCCGCGCAGCATGCGTTCGCGAGCGTCGCCACCGAATTTTACGTCCTTGGCAGCCATGAAATGGCTCCTTTCGTTGGTTTGTTGAATTCAAGACGGAGTAAAGCGGGATCAGGCGGCAGCCTTCCTGGCCGTCTTTCCTTCGATCACGCCCATGATGTCGGATTCCTTCATGATCAGGTATTCGACACCGTCGATCTTGACTTCAGTGCCCGACCACTTGCCGAACAAGATCGTCTCGCCGACTTTGACATCGATCGGAATAAGCTTGCCGTTCTCGTCACGACCGCCCGGGCCAACGGCAATGACCTCGCCCTGCATGGGCTTTTCCTGGGCGGTATCGGGAATGATGATGCCGCCCTTGGTCTTGGTGTCTTCTTCAACTCGACGCACGACGACGCGGTCGTGCAGAGGACGAAACTTCATGGATGTCTCCTTGGTATTGAGCAGAGGATTGGAACGGGCCCAAATTGCGCATGCGTAACTCGCCGATTAGGAGAAGCCCGTGCACGCTCGGAGCCGTCTTTAGCACTCTTCCCCTGAGAGTGCTAGTGCGTCATTGTGCCAGCATGAGCCACGGGGTCGAGAGCAGCTCTGAACCGAGGCTTGAGAGCTGCACGGGGAGCGAGGCTGAACATGCTTTAGAACACCGCAGCGCCGTTCCTTCGACGATCCAATATGGTTTCGAGAGTGAGTGCTAAGCGACGACGAAATTGTGTAGAGCAGTGTATAAGTTTTTTTGAGGTTGACTGGGAAATCGTGACAGCTGTTTAAGTAGCTGTATTATCTCGGAAATATTGGTGACCCCGACACGATTCGAACGTGTGACCCCCAGATTAGGAATCTGGTGCTCTATCCTGCTGAGCTACGGGGCCGGCCCGCCTTGCGGCTGAAGCGCTGTTGCTTATAGCGGCTTGGCGGGTGGGGCGGCAAGATCGGCAACGCGGCCGCCGGTCAGCTGCAGGAGATCGGCCGGGGTGAGCTTGAACACCGCGTTCGGCGTGCCGGCGGCGGCCCATAGTGACGCAAACTGCATGAGGTCGCTGTCGATCAGCACGATCGGTTCGCTCGCATGTCCGAGCGGTGGCACCCCGCCAATCGCAAAGCCGGTGCTCGAACGGACGAAATCCGCATCGGCCCGGCCGATGTCCTGACCGAGCAGCGCCCGCAGCTTCGCCTCGTCGACCCGGTTGACGCCCGAGGCGATGACCAGAACGGGTCGCCCATCGGCAGCCTTGAAAATCAGCGATTTGGCAATTTCCGCGACGCTGCACCCGAGAGCGGTCGCGGCATTCTTCGATGTCCGCGTGCTCGCCTCGAATTCCACAACGGCGAAGTCCGGCCCCAGCGCCGCCTGGACCCGTAGCGCGCTCGGCGCGGTCGCCGGTCTCAGGCAGCCCGCTCCGCAGCGCTCTCCTCGCTCTTCTCGCCGCGGCGCGAGAACTTTTCGAGCACGCTCTCGATCTCGGTCACGGCGGTCGTCTCCTCGACGCGGCGCACAGCCGAAATCTCGCGCGCCATGCGATCGAGTGCCGCCTCATAAAGCTGCCGCTCGGAATAGGACTGCTCCGGCTGCCGCTCGGAGCGGAACAGGTCGCGCACCACCTCGGCCACGGCAATCAGATCGCCGGAGTTGATCTTGGCCTCATATTCCTGGGCGCGCCGCGACCACATCGTTCGCTTGATGCGGGCCCGGCCCTTCAGAACCTTCAGAGCCTCCTCGATCAGCAGCTTGTCGGCAAGCTTGCGCATGCCGACCGATTCGCATTTCGAGGTCGGAACGCGCAGGCGCATCTTCTCCTTGTCGAAGTCGATGACATACAGCTCAAGCTTGAGACCGGCGATTTCCTGCTCTTCGATGCTGACGATCTTGCCAACGCCATGGGCCGGGTAGACCACATATTCATTGGCCTTGAACTTCAGCTTCTTTGCTGCAGGCTTCTTCTGAGTTGCCATTCTCATTTCTCCAATTTGAAAATCCGGCAACCCCATTCGGGCCCACGGCCACGAAGGGCGATCCTTCCGCGCGTCCTGCCTAAAGAGCTGCAATTGCGAAAAAATATCCGAGCTCAAGGGCTCGGCTTCGGTTGTCCGGACAGGTTTTTCAACATCCAGAACAATGTAACACGGATTCACCCTTTTTTAAAGGGGCTTACCGGAAACAGAACGCCGCAGGAGGCATATCGGGCAAACCTCCTTCAAGGCTTGGTTAAGAAAGCCGGAACTGCAGGTACAGGGATGATTAATCCCCCTCACCAGGCTCGGGTGAGAAGTATTTCTCAAATTTATCCGGCTGGTCTTCAAACTGTTTTGCATCGGCAGGTGGCGGCTTTTTCTGGGTTATATTGGGCCAGACTTCGGCATATTCGGCGTTAACCTCAAGCCATTTCTCAAGTCCGGGCTCGGTATCCGGCTTGATTGCATCGATCGGGCATTCCGGCTCGCAGACACCGCAGTCGATGCACTCGTCGGGGTGGATCACCAGCATGTTGTCGCCCTCATAGAAGCAGTCGACCGGGCAGACCTCGACGCAGTCCATGTATTTGCACTTGATGCAGTTGTCGGTCACGACATAGGTCATGGCGAAGCGCAGTCCCTAATTCGCATGAAATCGCCGCTTTGTGGACCGTATAGAACCAGTTAGCAATAGGTTCCAGACCACAAAGCCGCTATGCGCCGGGCGGCGACGCCATCAGCCGGGCGAAAGGTCCTCATAGAGCTCCCGAGCCTCCCCCGGCGGGCCGCGGCGCCGACCCTCCCCCAGGACCTTCAGCACCCGCACGCGATCGTGGACCGCAACCGTGACCACGTCGCCAGGCGCGATGCCGGAGCTCGAGCGGACGATCTTGACGCGGTTGACCCGCACCGCCCCCTGCTCGATCAAGCTCTGGGCCAGGCTGCGGGATTTGACGACCCGCGCGAACCAGAGCCACTTGTCGAGGCGCTGCCCGCGATCGGCCGCGATCATTTCTTGTTCTGAGCGAGCTTGTCGCGCAGCGCCCCGAGCACGGCAAAGGGCCCATCGACGACCCGCGGCTCCTCGCGACGGGGCGGCGGGCGCTTCGGCCGCTCGTCAGCCCCGTCATCGCCGCGCCGACCCTTGCCATCGTCGCGCCGACCCTTGCCGTCCTCGCCACGCCGCCCCTTGTCCTCGTCGCGCCACGGCCGGCGCTTCGGCCGCTCCGGCCGGGGCGGCCTTGGCGCTGCCGGCTCGGCCGTCGCAACGGGAGGCGCGCCGGCCTCGGCTGCCGTCTCGACCTGGGCAGCAGGGCGCGGCGGCCGGCGCTTGCCAGGGTGACTCGGGCGCGGCTTCTTGCGGCGGAACGGCCCGGTGTCGCGTGGCCACCACACCTCGAGAAACACCGGTTCGGCCAGCGTCGCCCCCGGCACCGGGACCTCGGGCACGGGCAGCTCGGTCGGCGCGATCTCCGGGCCGCTCGGGCCTGGAAGATCGATGTCGGGTCCGCCGGGGGCCGGCGGCGGCTCCTCGGGCTCGGGACTGGCCGGCGTCGGATCGGCGGGAGCCGGATCGCTCGGGCCGGGGTCGCTCGGGCCGGGATCGCTCGGGCCGGGATCGCCGGCGGCCTCCTGGACCGGAACGTCGGGCGGCGCGGCAATGTCGGGCGGCGCGGCAATGTCGGGCGGCGCGGCAACGACGGGCGGCGCGGAGGCGGCCGGCTCGATCCGGCGCTTCTCGCTCCGAAAGCCCAATGAACGCAGGATGCCGGTGAACTCCTCGCCGGAACAACCGACCAGCGACATCATGTCGGGGACGATGGCAAAGCCGCCGCCCTCGACCGAACCCGGCGGGCGCGTCTCGGCAGGGAAGCGGGGACGCCAGAACACCCGCTCGCGGATGGTGTCGGCCAGCCTTTCGAGCATGTCGATGCGCACGCAGCGCTCGCCGCAGATGCGAAAGCCGGCCATGCGGTAGAAACCGCGCGGCGTGGTGCGGTCGAAGGAAACCGAGGTCAGGCCCTGCCCGGGCACCGGCGGCAAATTCTCGATGACGAGCCGGCCGTCGCGCTCGAGCCCCAAGCCCCACAGCAGCAGGCGGAGCGACGTGGCCGCCGGCTTGAGCAGGACCGGGATGAAGACGTGAAAGGCCCCGAAACGCACGCCATGGCGGCGCAGTGCGGCGCGGCCGTCCTGCGACAGCGCCTTGACGTCCTCGGCGATCTCCTCGCGGGAAACGATGCCCATGCTCTCGACAAGGCGAAAGGCGAGACCGCGCTCGATGCCGGCGAGCTCCTCGGCGGCCTCGAGCTTGAGCAAGGGCTCGAGCACGGCCCCGATATGGCGCGACAGGAACTTCTCGATGCGAAACACCACGCCATCGCGGTCATCGCCGGCAAGGGTATCGTCGGCGATGAGCTGGACCTTGGGCTTCAACGGGCTGGTGCCGGCGATGACCCTGGCGACCGGAGCGCCGTGCCAGATGACCTTGCCGTCACGGGCCAGGCTGAAATCGGGATCGGGAGCGGCGGCCAGCGTCTGGGCCCGGCCGGTGAGCTCGCGGGTAACCGCCTGGAGCGAGGCCGTCCTGACCGCCTTGGCCGATGCGGCATCGCCCTCGGGAAGAAAGCAAAAACCGACGAGGCGGCCGACGAATGCCCCCTCGACATAGACCCCGCCATCTTCCTCGATGCTCGACATCACATCTTCCTTCTGCCGCAAGCGGCGCATCAACACGCTGGTGCGGCGGTCGATAAAACGCTGAGTGAGGCGTTCATGCAAGGCGTCAGAGAGACGATCCTCGATGCTGCGGGCCCGCAATTGCCAATGGAGGGGATCGGCAAGCCAGTCGCGATTGGCGATGAAGGTCCAGGTGCGGATATGGGCGATGCGGGTCGCCAGGGTATCGATGTCGCCCTCGGTGCGGTTGCAATAGGAGAGCTGCCGGGCGAACCAGTCTTCGGGGATGCGGCGGTCGCTGCTGGTCAGAAAGCGGAAGACGCGGGCCACCAGGGTGGCATGCTCGGCACCCGATATGTTGCGGTAGTCGGGGACCTGGCACACTTCCCACAGGAGCTCCACCGTCTCGGACGTCGAGGCGAGGGCGACGATATCGTCGTCGCGGGCGATGAGCTCGAGCGCTTCGACATCGAAGCTCGCCTGGGCTCTGGTCAGAAGCCTGGTCGGCGGCAGCGCGGCGAGCGCGCCACGCAGTGCCGTCAGCGAAGCAAAGGACAGGTCGCGATTGCGCCATTGCAGGACGCGGACCGGCTCGAAGCGGTGATCTTCGAGGTCGCCGACGAGCTCGGCCGGAAACGGCTCGGCCTCGGCCGTGACCCCGAAGGTTCCGTCATTCATGTAGCGGCCGGCCCGACCGGCAATCTGGCCAAGCTCGGCCGCGGTCAGCTGGCGGAACGAGAAGCCGTCGAATTTCCGGGTCGACGCGAAGGCGACATGGTCGAGATCCATGTTGAGGCCCATGCCGATCGCATCGGTTGCCACCACATGGTCGACATCGCCGGACTGGAACAGCGCCATCTGGGCGTTGCGGGTGCGCGGCGACAGGGCGCCCAGCACCACGGCGGCACCGCCGCTCTGGCGCCGGATCAGCTCCGCCATGGCGTAGACCATCTCGGCCGAGAAGGCGACGATGGCCGAACGGCGGGGCAGGCGGGTAAGCTTTTTCTGTCCGGAATAGGACAGTTTGGAGAAGCGTGGGCGGGAGATGAAAGTGGTGCCGGGCAGCAGCTGATCGATCAGGCTCCGCATCGTGGCGGCGCCAAGCAGCATCGTCTCGTTCTGGCCGCGGCGGGTGAGCAGCCGGTCGGTGAAGACGTGGCCGCGCTCGAGGTCGGCGGCGAGCTGGACTTCGTCGATGGCGAGGAACGAGACCCTGAGATCGGACGGCATCGCCTCGACGGTGGCGACCCAGAAGCGGGGGTCCGGAGGAAGGATCTTTTCCTCACCCGTAACCAGCGCCACGGCATGTTCGCCCACCCGGGCGCGGACCCGGTCATAGACCTCGCGCGCCAGCAGCCGGAGCGGCAGGCCGATCATGCCGCTAGGGTGAGCCAGCATCCGCTCGACCGCCAGATGGGTCTTGCCGGTGTTGGTCGGCCCCAGAACAGCCGTGACATTGCGGGGCGACGCCATGGACCGGTCAGGCGCCGCCGGCTGCAACGGTCATGGAAGCTGGGCCGTTTCGACACAGTTCGGCAAGATTCGGAATCTTTGCCGAACGAAGGACGACCGAATCGCTATCCACAGGGTGATTCAGGGTTTGTTCACGCCGGATTCGCCGGGAATTTCGCACCCCCGGACCACCCCGGCGGCAGGCCGGCAGCCGCCCTCGCGGAGGTGACGCAGCGTCTTTGGTTAACGATCGGGCGCAATGCTTAACGGTTTGTGTCATCGCGGTGTCCGTAGGCTGGGGCGAGCGTTAACCTATTGAAGAAAAAGGGAACGGAGCATGACCGAATCGCTGGAGGGGCGCCTTTCCCCATTCGTTCACCGAACATATGGGAGGTTCAAAGCGATATTCCACCAGCCCTGGAGCGGCAAGGCGGCCTTCCGCCGCTGCGGCAGCAGCCAGGGCACGCGTTTGTTAACCGGACTGTGCCGGAACGGGACGGCGGTCGATCAGCGGCTGGCGAGCGAGTTCGGGTTGAGCGGCCGTCCGGAGATGGTGGCAGCGTTGAGGACACCGGTGAAGGCGCGCTCGTCGATCCTGCCGTTGACCGCCACCACCAGCATCAGGGGCTTCCCGGTGGTGGCCGTCTGGACCGGCGCCACCCAGAAGGTGATGACCACCGGCTGGGTTTGGTTCTTCTCCATCGCCCGATCGGAAAAGCCGGCGATCATGCGGTACACCAGCCGGCAGCGAATGACCGGGCCACGATAGACGCTGGCATCGCTCTTGCCGAACTGCCCGTCGTCGAGACGTTCGAAACGATATTCGGTGACCTCGCGGCCATTATAGACCCGCTCGCTTCCGGAACAGACCTGGTCCTCGCCGGCAAAACCCTGCTGCAGGATGGCCGAGAGCGGGTCGACGGCGGGCTCGGCCAGGGCGGCGTCGATGGCTTCGGCCTTGCGCGGGTTCAGGTCGGGGTCGCGGACGGCCTCGGGCTTGTTCGCGTGGTCGAAGCTCACGCTGGCGCGACGGTCCTTCTGGGCGATCCGGAAGGAGGTCGGCACCGGCACCCCGTCGACGATGCTGCCGGTCGTCTTCATGTCGGTCTCGACCTTCATGAACATGCCCGCCATGCCTTTGGAGCGCAGCGACATGGCCGAGCTGTATCCGGTCTGGGCCAGTTCGATCTCCTGGTTGATCTCGATCGCGCGCATGTTGGAGATGTAGAGATCATAGCGCAGCCGCAGCTGGTCGGCGGCAGCCGCCGGGTCTGCCCATGCGGCAAGCAGCGCGAGCACAGGCAGCACCAGCATGAAAAGCGCCATCGCCAGCCGCGGTTTGGGGCTTGGCACATCGCAGATCATGGAACTTCCCCGCTGCTGGTGATACCGAAAACGCGCCCTCGACTAGACCGGATATGAGGCCAAACTTTGCCGTCACGCCACGGCATCGCCCTTGCGCGAGACTTGACGGTTGGGCGGCGCATCATTATAGGAGCGCCCTCGATCGAAGCGTTTTCGGAGTTGTTTCAATGGCACGGCGTTGCGAATTGACGGGAAAGGGCGTCCTTGTCGGCAATGCCGTCAGCCACGCCAACAACAAGTCCAAGCGGCGGTTCCTGCCCAATCTTTGCCAGGTTCATCTCATCAGCGACGCGCTGGGCCAGTCCGTCTCGCTCAAGATCAGCGCCAATGCGCTGAAGTCGGTCGAGCATCGCGGCGGGCTCGACGCCTTTCTGCGCAAGGCTCGCCGCGAGCAACTGTCGAAGAAGGCGCGCGAGCTCAAGCGGAAGATCGAGAAGGCCGCGCCAGCCGCTTGACCACGATCCCGACGCGGACAGGCGAGCCGCGGGTCCATCAGACGGCGAGGTTGCGCAACAGCGCGCTTGGCCGTTTCACGGCGATCGGCGAGCGCTGCGCTGTTCTCGATTCGAAGATCGGCGATTATTCCTATATCGAGCATGATAGCGGCATCGTCTATGCCCGGCTTGGCAAGTTCTGCGCGGTGGCGGCGTTCGTCCAGATCAATGCGCTGAACCATCCGATGGACCGCATCTGCCAGCACAAGATCACCTACCGCCCCAACGAGTATTTTCTGGATAAGCCGCTCGATGCCGCATTCCGGTCTGAGCGCATCGCCAAAGGGGTGACGATAGGCCACGACGTGTGGATCGGCCATGGCGCGATCGTGCTGCCGGCAGTGACGATCGGCGACGGGGCGGTCATTGCGGCGGGCGCCGTGGTGACCAGGCCGGTCGAGGATTACGCCATCGTCGCCGGCGTCCCGGCGGTGAAGCTCCGCGACCGTTTCCCGGCGCCGATCAAGCGGCGAATCCAGGCGCTAGGCTGGTGGGACTGGCCGCACGACCGGCTCGCCAATGCGGTGGACGACATGCGGCAGCTCGGGGTGGAGGCGTTTTTGGAGAAGTGGGAGGGGGAAGTGGCAAGTAGGCAATAGGCAATAGGCAAAAGACTGCCCTGCTCCTGTTCACTACTCACTACTCACTACTCACTACTCACCACTCACCCTTACCCTATTGCCTATTGCCTATTGCCTATTGCCTATTGCCACTTGCCAACTTGCCAACTTGCCTACTCCCCACCGCCCCCCACCGCAAACTGCAGCAAAATCGTATTCTGGACGCCGCGATTATAGTTGTCGTCCGACATGATGGTTATGCGGGTTTCGCCGGACCGCGTCACATGCACGGCCAGGCCCTCCATATTGTCGATGGCGTAGCGCGGCAGCGTGCCTTGGAAGATCGGCGCGGGCCTGAGCACCGCCCCCGGCTTCAGCTCGGCGAGCGGAATGCGGCGGAGCGACAGGCCGGGGAACAGGCCGTTGAAGCTGCGCTCCAGCAGCAGGAGGTCGCCGTCGGGCATGATCGCGACATCGGTGACATCGAAATCATCGAGGCGGGCGATGGTGAACGCGAAGGTCGTGCGATTGCGGCCGAACACCCAGCCGCGGATGTTGCCCTTGTCGTCGAACTGCCGCTCGGAGATGGCAATGAAGGAATTCTTCATCGGCCCCTCGGCGATGAAGGCCAGGCCTTCGAGCTCGGCATTCTCGGGCCCGGCGCGGATGGCGGGCGGGGACGGCACGACCACCGGTCGCGCCGCGAACTTGTCCTTGCCGAGGTCGAAAAGCTCGACCCGCGGGCGCCGTTCGAAGCCGACCGCGACCCTTCCATCGAGCATGCCGGGCCGCATCAGCGTCAATGCCTCGGCATCGCGGCCGCGCTTGCTGGAGGCGCGCTTGCCGGAGCGCTCGAGGAGCGGCGCCATGGAAGGATCGGCCAGACCCGCCAGATTGTCATGGTCGTAGAGGAGGCGGGCGGTCAGCCACCAGCCCTCGTCGCTCACCGCCAGCAGGCGGTTGCCGTCGGCGGACAGAGCGAGACCCGAGAAGCCGCCGAAGCGCGGGTCGCTGGACTTGAGCTTGATGCCGCCACGCCAGTAAAGACCGCGAGCAACGCGTGCATCTTTGTCATGGCTGAAGTCCCATGGCTCGACTTGCACCGCGACGGGGCCCTGCTCCGGCTCGGCCCCGATGCTCCTGCCAATCACCAGGCCGAGGAGCAGAACGGCCAGCGCCACGGCGGCCCCGGCTCGCCCGCCGCTCGCCAGACTCATCGCGCGGCTCGGCGGCGGTGCGGCTGGCGGGCGGGCATGGCGGGGGTGCGCGACGCGCCCTCCGCGAAGAGCTCGGCGAGCTTCTCGGTCATCGCCCCGCCCAGTTCCTCGGCATCGACGATGGTGACGGCCCGCCGGTAGTAGCGGGTGACGTCGTGCCCGATGCCGATCGCGATCAGCTCGACCGGCGAGCGCGTCTCGATGTCGCCGATGACCTGCCGGAGGTGGCGCTCGAGGTAGTTGCCGTGGTTGACCGAGAGCGTTGAATCATCGACCGGGGCGCCATCGGAGATCACCATCAGGATGCGCCGCTGCTCGGAGCGCCCGAGCAGGCGGTTGTGGGCCCAGATCAAGGCCTCCCCGTCGATGTTCTCCTTGAGCAGCCCCTCGCGCATCATCAGGCCGAGATTGCGGCGGGCCCGGCGCCACGGCATGTCGGCAGATTTGTAGATGATGTGGCGAATGTCGTTGAGGCGGCCGGGGGCGGGCGGCTTGCCCTCGGCAAGCCAGCGCTCGCGCGACTGGCCGCCCTTCCAGGCGCGGGTGGTGAAGCCGAGAATCTCGACCTTGACGCCGCAGCGCTCGAGGGTGCGCGCCAGGATGTCGGCGCAGGTGGCGGCAACGGTGATGGGGCGGCCGCGCATCGAGCCAGAATTGTCGAGCAGCAAGCTCACCACGGTATCGCGGAACTCGGTATCGCGCTCGACCTTGAAGGACAGCGCATGGAGCGGGTCGACGACCACGCGGGTGAGGCGGGCGGCATCGAGCAGCCCTTCGTCGAGATCGAAGTCCCAGGAGCGGTTCTGCTGCGCCATCAGCCGCCGCTGCAGGCGGTTGGCGAGACGGGCGACGACGCCCTGGAGATTGGCGAGCTGTTTGTCGAGATAGTTGCGAAGCCGCGCCAGCTCGTCGCTGTCGCATAGGTCCTCGGCGGCGATCACCTCGTCGAACTGGTTGGTGTAGACCTTGTAGAAGTCGGCATTGGTGCCCGAGCCGAACGGCAGCTGCGGACGCCAGGGTTCCTCGCCCTCGGGGGTGTCCCTGGCGTCGAGATCCTCCGGCACATCGTCGCTGTCGATCTCGGCTGCGTCGTCCATCGCCTGCTCGGATTCGGCATCGCTGTCGCGGGTCTCCTGGCTTTCGGCGGCCTCCGCCTGCTGCTCGCCCTCGCGCACCTCATCGGACTGGCCGCTGTCCGTCTCCTCGCCATCTTCCTGCTCGTCGCTTTGCTGGTCGGGGTCCTCGCCCAGCTCCTCGGCCATGTCGAGAGCGGCGATGATCTCGCGTGACAGGCGCGAGAAGGCGGTCTGGTCGCTCATCCGCCCGACCAGTGAATCGAGCTGACCGGCGGCTTTCTCCTCGACCCATGGGCGCCACAGCTCGACCAGGGTGGCAGCGTTCCGCGGCGGCCGTTCGCCGGTCAGGCGCTCGCGGACGATCAGCGCGACGGCTTCCTCGAGCGGGGCATCCTTGCGGTCGGTGGTGTTCTGGGTGGCGCGGCGCTGATAGCGGTCGCTCAGCATCGCGGCGAGGTTCGAGCGCATGCCCTGCATGGCATTGGCGCCGATCGCCTCGACCCGCGCCTGCTCGACCGCCTCGAAGACGGCGCGGGCCGACTTGCCCTCGGGGCGGTATTTGGCATGGATGTCGTCGCGGTGGTTGGCGAGGCGCAGCGCCATGGAATCGGCGAGGCCGCGGGTGATCTCGACTTCGGGCCGGTTGAGATCGCGCGACAGCTGCGGCAGGCGGGCGCGATGCCCGGAGAGGCCCGGCTGCTCGGATCCGAAGGTCACCTGCAGCTCGGGGTCGAGCGCCACCGTTTTCATGGTGAGCGCCAGGACTCGTTTGAAAGGACCGGCCGGCCCCTCCTTCTCGGCTGCCACCGCTTTCCTCCTATCGCTCAGGCGAGCGCGACATTGGCGGTGGACTCCGGCAGCTCCTCGCCGAAACAGCGCTGATAGAACTCGGCCACCAGGCCGCGCTCCAGCTCGTCGCACTTGTTGAGGAAGGTGATGCGGAAGCCAAAGGCGAGATCGCCGAAGATCTCGGCATTCTGGGCCCAGGTGATGACGGTGCGCGGGCTCATCACGGTCGAGAGGTCGCCATTGACGAAGGCGTTGCGGGTGAGGTCGGCGACCCGCACCATGTTGGCGATGGCCTTGCGGCCCTTGTCGGTGGCGTAGCTCTTGACCTTGGCCAGCACGATCTCGCATTCGCGGGCATGCGGCAGGTAGTTGAGGGACACGACGATCGACCAGCGATCCATCTGGGCCTGGTTGATCTGCTGGGTGCCGTGATAGAGGCCGGTGGTGTCGCCAAGGCCGACGGTGTTGGCGGTGGCGAACAGCCGGAAGGCGGGGTGTGGCCTGAGCACCCGGTTCTGATCGAGGAGCGTCAGGCGGCTGGAGCTTTCGAGCACGCGCTGGATGACGAACATGACGTCGGGCCGGCCGGCGTCGTACTCGTCGAACACCAGCGCGACATTGTGCTGATAGCACCAGGGAAGGATGCCCTGCCGGAACTCGGTGATCTGCTTGCCGTCTTTGAGCACGATCGCGTCCTTGCCGACGAGGTCGATGCGGCTGATATGGCTGTCGAGATTGACGCGGATGCAGGGCCAGTTGAGGCGCGCCGCAACCTGCTCGATATGGGTCGACTTGCCGGTGCCGTGATAGCCGGTCACCATCACCCGCCGGTTGTAGGCGAAGCCGGCCAGGATCGCCAGGGTCGTCTCGCGGTTGAACAGGTAATCCTCGTCGAGGTCGGGCACGTGCTCGCCGACCTGGGAGAAGGCCGGAACCTCGAGATTGGTGTCGATTCCGAACAGCTGCCGGACAGAAACCTTGATGTCCGGCACTCTGATTTCGGATTCGGCAGGTAACTCACCAGTGTTCAATGCGGTCATGACTGCACTTTCTTCATTGCCGCGGCCTGATCTCAAGCCGATGCCGGGCCAGAAGGGACGCTTTTAGTCGGTGAGGACAAGTGTCGCAAGCCGGGGAACGACGCGCTCTTAGCAGAAACCCGAGCTCCTGAGACGGTCATAGGCCTGGATGATCTCGCGAAAACGGTCCTCCATCGCCCGGCTGCCGCCATTGGCATCGGGGTGGAAGCGCTTGACCAGCATCTTGTACTGCGCCTTGACCTGCTCGGGCGTCGCATGCTCGTCGAGGCCGAGGCTCTCGAGCGCTTTCTTCTGGCCGTTGCGAAGCGCCCGCGGCACCGGGGCCGACTCGGGCCTCGCGGCCGATTCGCCGAACAGCTCGTAGGGATCGCGGCCCGGTTTCGGGGCGGCGGCACCGCGGCGAAAACGGCCGCCATTCAATTCCGCCCAGGAGTTCTGGCCGAGCTTCCAGGTGGGTCGGTGACCGGTGGCATCGGCCTTCTGGAACACCCGCACCGCCTCGTCGTCCATGCCGGCGAAGTAGTTGTAAGTCTTGTTATATTCCTTGACGTGGTCGAGGCAGAAATCGTGGTATTCCCCCTCGGCCCGGCGGCCTTTCGGGGCCCGATAGCCGCCATGGCGGGAGCAGCCCGGCCACTGGCAAGGGCTGGCACTCTGGTCGGCAGCAGCCTCTTGGCGCGGCTTGACGCGGATGCTGTCGAAATATGTAGACGTCAGCTTCATCGTCCCGGGATTATGGTGGCGGGCGGCCGATGCCGCAAGCCGAGGATGGGCGAAGGTGACAAAGAAAATGTGAATTGGAGCAGGGCAGCAACGTGGCGCTCGGAACAGTCGGTCAAGGCATTCTGTCGAAACTCGCACGGGCATTCCCCGATGCGGAATTGTCGCTCGAGGATCAGTCGCATCTGCATGCCGGCCATGCCGGGGCGCGGCCGGCCGGCGAGACCCATTTCAGGCTCCATGCCGTGTCGCCGGCCTTCGCCGGAAAAAGCCGCATCGAGCGCCACCGCATGATCAACGCCGTGCTCGCCGACGAGCTTGCCGGGCCGGTGCATGCGCTGGCCATCGTCGCCCGCGCCCCCGGCGAGCGGATTTGAGCGCCGGCATTCCGCTCTAGCTTTGGCGGTCGGCCAGTGCCGTGACGCGGATTGACACCAGCTGGTTGCGCCGCTTGCGGACGACTTCGAAACGGAAGCCATGAAAGGTGAAGGCCTGGCCGGCTTGCGGAATCATCTGCGCCTCGTGGATCACCAGCCCGGCGATGGTGGTCGCCTCGTCATCCGGCAGATGCCAGCCATGCATGCGGTTGAGGTCGCGGATCGGAATGGCGCCATCGACCAGGTAGCTGCCCGAGGATTCGCGGCGGACGCCGACGGCGCCGACGTCGTGCTCGTCGCGGATCTCGCCGACGATCTCTTCCAGAATGTCCTCGAGCGTCACGAGACCCATGACCTCGCCATATTCGTCGACCACCAGGGCGAAATGAACCTTGCGGCGCAGAAAGGCGGCGAGCTGGTCGGCGACGGTGGTGGTGTCGGGGACGAACCAGGGCGGGGTGCAGATCGCCTCGATGTCGATCGCCGTGACATCGCCATGGGCGGCCTGCAGGGCGGCGAAGAGATCCTTGGCATGGAGCACGCCGACAATATTGTCGGGCCGCTCGCGCCACACCGGGAACCGGCTGTGACCCGACTTCAGGATCTCCTCGAGGATCTGCGCCGGCGGGCTGCCGGCATCGAGGCTGCGCATCTTGGTGCGGTGGACCATGACATCGAAGAGCTCGAGCTCCTTGAGGTCGAGAACGCCGCCCAGCATGTCGAGGTCGATCTTGCCGGCGGTGCCGGAACGCTGGTGCAGGTCGATGGTGCCGCGCAGCTCGTCGTCGACCGAGCGGCTGGTCCTGGCGGTCGGGCTGATCCCGACCAGTGCGAGGCCGCGGGTGAGGGCGGCCTCGATCGCGCCCGCCAACGGCGCGAGCACGTTGGTGACGCGGGTGAAGGGCACGGCAGTGGCGAGCGCCACCCTGTCGGGTGCGACGAGGGCGACGGCCTTCGGCAGCGCCTGGACGAAGATCAGGGCGAGGACGGCGATCAGGGCAGCGGCATAGGCGGGCCCCGGCGGGCCGTACAAGGAGAGCGCGAGGCGGGTGGCAATGGCGGTGGCGAAGACCAGCGCCGCGGTTGCTCCAACCGCGATCGCGGCGCTGACCCGGTCGGGCAGGGCGATCAGCTGGCGGACGGCGGCGGCCTTCTCGATGCCGCGGCGCTCGAGCTCGGTCATGCGGCCGCGCGAGGCCGCGCCGATGGCGGTGCCGGCGGTCACCAAAAAGCCGGCGAACAACAGGAGTGCGGCAATCGCCGCGATCTCCAGGCTATGGTCGAGGGTCATTGCATTGCAAGCTCATCGGCCAGGAAGCCGATGATCGCCTCCTCGGGAATGCCGGTCTCGACATAAGCCTCGCCGATGCCGCGGACCAGAACGAAGGCGATTTCGCCGGCGCGCGCCTTCTTGTCACGGCGCATGATGGCGAGGAGTGCGGCGGCGTCGGGCAGCAGCGGCCGGATTGCCGCGAGGTCGCTCGGCAGACCGAGCCCGCGGAGATGCGCCTCCACCCGGGCGGCGGTGCCGGGCGGGCAGCGCCCGAGCCGCTCCGACAGGCGGAACGCCATGGCCATGCCGATCGCCACCGCCTCGCCATGGATCAGGCGCTCGCCATAGCCGGTGGCAGCCTCCAGGGCGTGGCCGAATGTGTGGCCGAGATTGAGCAGCGCCCGCCGGCCTGTTTCCGTCTCGTCGGCGGCGACGATCGCCGCCTTGGCGCGACAGCTGGTGGCGACCGCATGCTTCAGGGCCTGAGCGTCGCAGGCGAGCACGGCCCGGCCATGCTGCTCGAGCCATGCGAAAAAGGCATGATCGCCAAGCAGCCCGTATTTCACCACCTCGGCATAGCCTGCCCTGAGCTCGCGCGGCGGCAGCGTCTGCAGGAGCGCGAGATCGGCGATCACCGCCCGGGGTTGGTGAAAGGCGCCGATCAGGTTCTTGCCCAGCGCCGAATTGATGCCGGTCTTGCCGCCGACCGCGGAATCGACCTGGGCGAGAAGCGTGGTCGGCACCTGGACATAGGCGATGCCGCGGCGGAGGATGGCGGCGGCAAAACCGGCGAGATCGCCGACGACCCCGCCGCCAAAGGCCAGGACGAGGTCGGAGCGCTCGACGCCGGCGGCGAGGAGCTCCTCGCACAGATCGGACAAGCCGGCGTAGCCCTTGCTGGTCTCGCCCGGCGCCACGATGGCGGCGGCGGATTTGATCCCCGCGGCGGCAAGCGCCGCCTGCAGCGACGGGAGGTGGAGCTCCGCCACATTGGCATCGCTGACGATGACGCAGAACGGGCGGGCGAGCAGCGGCCGAACCAGGGCGCCGGCCCGCTCGATGGCGCGCTCCCCGATATGGATCGTGTAGGAGCGCTCGCCAAGCGCCACCTCGACGGTGGCCGCCGGCTCGGCGGGGTGCTGTTGGTCGTGCGTCATCGCAGGCGGCAGGATCCTCGGGTCACCGTCTTAGCACATCCGCTCGTCGGTCTCAGCAGCACGTCCGGCTGCCTCGGGACGGGAAAAATGGTCGACCAGCGCCAGGAGAAGCTCATTGACGATGACATTGTGCGACAAGTCCCGGCTGTCGATGGTGATAGCGGCTTCGGCGTAGATCGGATAGCGCTCATCGATCAATCGCCGCATCACCGCTTCCGGGTCGGCGGTGTCGAGCAGCGGCCGGTTGGAGCGGCGCCGGACCCGCTTCATGAGCAGCGGCAGCTCGGCCCGGAGCCATACCGAGATGCCACGGTCGGCGATCAGCTTGCGGATTTCGGGATTGATGAAGGCGCCGCCGCCGGTCGCCAGGATTTGCGGGCCGTGGTCGATCAGCCGCGAGATGACCCGGCGTTCGCCGTCGCGGAAATAGGCCTCGCCATGATCGGCAAAGATCTCCGGGATGGTCTTGCCGGCGGCCCGCTCGATCTCGATGTCGGCATCGATAAAGGGCAGCTCGAGGCGCTCCGCCAGCCGCCGGCCGACAGTGGACTTGCCGGCCCCCATGAGACCGACAAGCACGATCGAGCGCTCCGCAATGCCGTTGCGGATGGCGGTAAGATCGCGCGCGGTGATCCGCCTCGACATCGTCAGAGGTCCGTTCCGAGCCCATACCAGCCTGGGGGAAACACTGGACAAAGGCCCAGGCTTGCGTTGCATCCCTCCCCCGGATCGGTAACAATGCCGGCCTGTCACCATCCTGTCGAGTGAGAGGGAGGGCGCGACTTGCCGTCGAGCCTTCGGTTTTTGTTAATCGTGCTGTGTTTGGCTGGCGCTGGTTACGGCGCGGTCTGGGCCTTGTCGACTTTTGCGCCAGAACCGTCCGAAATCGTCAAACCGGTGACCAGTGACCGCCTCAACAACTGACCGTGCCAGTTCTGATCGACGATCACATCGGCTGATCGATCGATTTCTTGAGATGATGAGCGCGGAACGCGGTGCGGCATCCAACACGCTCGATGCCTATCGCCGCGATCTTGGCGATTACGGCGGTTATCTCAAAGCGCGCGGAACCGCGCTCGAGCGGGCGCGTCCCGAGGATGTGAGCGCTTATTCGGCGCGCCTCGAGGACGCGGGCCTCAAGGGAACGACCATCCAGCGGCGGCTGTCGGCGGTGCGGCAATTCCACCGCTTCCTGTTCGCCGAGCAATTGTCCAGCGACAATCCTGCAACCACCGCAAGCGCCCCCAAGCCGGCAGCGGCGCTGCCGACGGTGATGAGCGAGGGTGAAGTGTCGCGCCTGTTGGCAAGGGCGCGTGCCGAAGCCGAAACCGCCGGCCGCGGGCAGCGCCAGCGCGCCCACCGGCTTTTGTGTCTCGTCGAGCTCATCTATGCCACCGGGCTCAGGGTGTCGGAGCTGGTCGGCCTCAAGACCGGCGCCGTCGAGAAGCGGCGCGACCTCTTGCTGGTGCGCGGCAAAGGCGGGCGGGAGCGGATGGTGCCGATCTCGCCCCGGGCGCGCGCCGCCCTGCAGCTCTGGCTCAAGCTCAGGGCCGGCAAGGCGCGGCTCGCAGCCGAGGATCGCATCTTCCCCTCCCATGGACGCTCGGGACACCTGTCGCGGCAGCATTTCGCGCTCGAGCTGAAAGGCCTGGCGGCGCGGGCCGGGCTCGATCCGGAATGCGTGCATCCGCATGTGTTGCGGCATGCCTTCGCGACGCATCTCGTCAATGCCGGCGCCGATCTCATCTCGGTGCAGCAGATGCTCGGCCACGCCGACATCTCGACGACGCAGATCTACACCCATGTCAGCGGCGAGCGGCTGCGGCATCTCATCGAAACCCATCACCCGCTTGCCGCCGGCGACGGCAAGCGTCACGCAAGTTGACAGGCGGGTCGCAGGTGGCCACCTTCCAATGTCCATGTCCGTTGCCGAGCGCTGATGCACACCTATCTTGAATTTGAAAGCCAAGTCGCGGAACTTGAAGGGAAAATCGCCGAGCTCCGGGCTCTGGCCGAAGTCGATCCGGCAATGTCGATCGACGAGGAGGTCGGCCAGCTCGAACGCAAGGCGGCAAAGAGCCTCGCCGATCTCTATGCCACGCTGACGCCCTGGCAGAAGACGCAGGTTGCCCGCCACGCGCTTCGCCCGCACTTTCTCGACTACCAGCGCCATCTGTTCCGCGAGTTCGTTCCGCTCGGCGGCGACCGCAGCTTCGGCGACGACCAGGCGATCGTCGGCGGTCCGGCGTGGCTCGGGGACAAGTCGGTGATGCTGATCGGCCAGGAGAAGGGTCACGACACCGCCTCCCGGCTGAAGCACAATTTCGGCATGGCGCGGCCGGAGGGCTACCGCAAGGCGGTTCGGCTGATGGAGCTGGCCGAGCGCTTCAATCTGCCGGTCCTGACATTCGTCGATACGGCCGGCGCCTATCCCGGGATCGGCGCCGAGGAGCGCGGCCAGGCGGAAGCGATTGCCCGCTCGACCGATTGCTGCCTGGGATTGGGGGTCCCCATCATCTCGGTGGTGATCGGCGAGGGCGGATCCGGCGGGGCGGTGGCGATCGCCACGGCGAACCATGTGCTGATGCTCGAGCATGCGATCTACAGCGTGATCTCGCCCGAAGGGGCCGCCTCCATCCTGTGGCGCAATTCGGCGCGCGCCAAGGATGCCGCGACGGCGATGAAGATCACGGCCCAGGACCTCAAGCAGCTCGGCGTGATCGACGACATCGTCAAGGAGCCGACGGGTGGCGCGCACCGCAATCCCGCGGAGACGATAGCGGCGGTCGGTGCGGCGCTCGAGGCGCCGCTCGAGCGGTTTTCGGACATGAGCCCGCGACAGCTGCGCACGCATCGTCGCGACAAGTTCCTGTCGATTGGCCGGGTGATCTGACGGGGCTTTGCGGTTGTTCAGCGTTGTTGCGTATGGCGGGCAGGGTGGGCGCTCGGGCGAGGTCGGAGTCGCCGCGGTCCGCTGGCTGCTCGTGCTTCTTCTCTCGATGGCGCTCGCGGGATGCTTGTCGGCCGACCGGGCCCTCGAGCCGCTGCCGGAGCAAACCAGGAGCGAGCTGGCCTCGCACGGCCTGGCGCTCGGAGCGCCGCTCTATGTCCGGATCTTCAAGGCCGAAAGCGAGATGGAAGTGTGGCTCGGGCGCTCGGACGGCGAGTATGTGCTGTTCCGGACCTATCCGATCTGCAACTGGTCCGGCGATATCGGCCCCAAGACGAAGGAAGGCGACAAGCAGGCGCCGGAAGGATTCTACATGGTGTCGGCGCGCCAGATGAACCCGCAATCGGCCTATTTCCTGTCGTTCAATCTCGGCTACCCCAATGCCTATGATCGGGCGCATGGCCGCACCGGCTCTGCCCTGATGGTCCATGGCGGATGCAGGTCGGTCGGCTGCTATGCCATCACGGATGCGGCAATCCAGGAGCTGTTCGTGCTGGCGCGCGACGCCTTAACCGCCGGCCAGCGCCAGTTCCCGGTGCATGCCTTTCCGTTCCGGATGGGCGAGGAGAACATGGCCATCCGCGAGGGCAACGGCTGGTACCCGTTCTGGCAGAACCTGAAACAGGGCTATGACGCCTTCGAGATCAGCCGCCGCCCGCCGGTCGTCGGGGTCAAGGACCAACGCTACGTCATCTTTCTCGACGATCAATTCGTGCCGGCCGAATTCCGCTTCCAGCCGGCCGGGGCAACGGCGTCGGCCGGCCTGATCGCCGGCTGGGCCCGCTAGTCCCACCCTACTGCCAGGACCCTTTTTGGGAGATCGCCGTACCCTTCTTTTCCCTTCTCCCCGCGAGCGCGCACGGGGAGAAGGTGGCCGCGAGGCCGGATGAGGGGCGTCTTTGCCAACTACAATCACCCCTCGTGAAGCATGGATGACTTCTCACTCGTAAAAGATACAGGATTTCCCGAAGATTTCGGCTTGGTGAGAAAGACCCCTCATCCGCCGCTGCGGGGCACCTTCTCCCCGTCAGCACGGGGAGAAGGGAAATGGGGGCCCATCAATTCGATTAATTGAAGGGTCCTAACCTATTGCCTATTGCCGCTCGCCCTTTGCAGCGGTCACGCCCTGACCGCGTCTCAGGCGAAGGCGCCGTGGCAGTGCTTGAATTTCTTGCCGGAGCCGCAAGGGCACTGTTCGTTGCGCCCGACCTTGCCGAACGATGGCGCTGCGCCGCCGCCATCGCCCGCCTGCAGCAGGGCGCCATGCGCCGCGCCCGCCATGCCGGTGCCGGCGAAGGCGAGTGCCGCTTCGAGCATGTCGTCCTGGCCGGTGAGCGGGTTCATATGGTGCGCTTCCATGGCCGGCAGCTGATCGGCGACGGGCAGGCCTTCCGGCGGCCGGTCGGCTATCTCGACCCGCATCAGCTGTGAGGTCGTCATCTCCCGGAGCCGGGTGATCATCGCCTCGAAGAGGTTGAACCCCTCGGTCTTGTATTCGTTCAGCGGGTCGCGCTGGCCATAGCCGCGCAGGCCCACCGCCTGGCGCAGATGTTCGAGCACCACCAGATGCTCGCGCCAGAGGTGATCGAGGGTCTGCAGCAGCACCTGCTTCTCGACGAAGCCCATGATGTCGCTGCCCCATGTCTCCCGCTTGCCGTTGTAAAGCTCGTCGGCCGCCTGGCGCACCCGCTCGCGGATTTCCTCGTCGGCGATCCCCTCCTCCTTGGCCCATTCCTCGACCGGAAAGTCGATGCCCACCAGCTCGAGCAGCTTCTCGTGCAGCCCGACGGCGTTCCACTGCTCGGCATAGGCCTCGGGCGGGATGTGGCTGACGACGGCCTCCTCGATCACCTGGTGGCGCATGTCGTCGATGGTGGCCGAGACGTCCTCGCCGCGCATGATCTCGATCCGCTGCTCGAAGATCACCTTGCGCTGGTCATTCATCACATTGTCGAATTTGAGCAGGTTCTTGCGGGCGTCGAAATTCCGCGCCTCGACCTTCTGCTGCGCCTTTTCGAGCGCCTTGTTGATCCAGGGATGGATGATCGCCTCGCCCTCCTGGAGCCCGAGCCGCTGCAGCATCCCGTCCATCCGCTCGGAGCCGAAGATGCGCATGAGGTCGTCCTCGAGCGACAGATAGAAGCGGGATCGCCCGGGATCGCCCTGCCGTCCGGAGCGGCCGCGCAGCTGGTTGTCGATGCGGCGGCTCTCATGGCGCTCGGTGCCGATGACGCACAGGCCGCCGGCCGCCAGCACCTTCTCCTTGGCGGCAGCGATCTCGGCCTGGATAGCGTCGGCGCGGCGCAGCCTTTCGCCCTCGTCGGCAACCTCGGCAAGCTCGGTCCGGATGCGCATGTCGGCATTGCCGCCGAGCTGGATGTCGGTGCCCCGGCCGGCCATGTTGGTGGCGATGGTGACGGCGCCGGGTTTGCCCGCCTGGGCGATGATATAGGCCTCCTGCTCGTGATAGCGGGCGTTGAGGACATTGTGCGGCACGCCCTGCTTCTTGAGCTCGCCCGCCAGGATCTCCGACTTCTCGATCGAGGTGGTGCCGACCAGCACCGGCTGGCCGCGCTTCATGCAGTCGTCGATCTCTTCGATGATCGCCTTCAGCTTCTCGCGGTTGGTGCGGTAGACCTCGTCGTCCTCGTCCTTGCGCAACACCGGCATGTTGGTCGGGACCTCGACGACGTCGAGCCTGTAGATGTCGACGAATTCGTCAGCCTCTGTCGCAGCAGTTCCGGTCATTCCGGCAAGCTTGTCATAAAGCCGGAAGTAGTTTTGGAAGGTTACGGAAGCCAAGGTCTGGTTCTCTGGCTGGATAGCCGCGTGCTCCTTGGCCTCGAGAGCTTGGTGAAGCCCTTCGGAATAGCGCCGCCCCGGCATCATGCGGCCGGTGAATTCATCGATGATGATGACCTGGTCGTCTTTGACGATGTAATCGCGGTCACGTTGAAACAGCTTGTGGGCCCGGAGACCCTGGTTCACGTGATGAACCAGGGTGATGTTCTCGATGTCGTAGAGCGAATCGCCCTGCAGCAGTTCGGCCTCCTTCAGCAGGCGTTCGATATTCTCGTTGCCTGCCTCGGTCAGATGGACTTGGCGGGTCTTCTCGTCGAGCTCGTAATCGGCGGCGACGAGACGAGGGATCAGCACATCGACCGTGTTGTAGAGGTCGGAGCGGTCCTCGACGGCGCCCGAGATGATGAGCGGCGTGCGCGCCTCGTCGATCAGGATCGAGTCGACCTCGTCGACGATCGCGAAATTGTGGCCACGCTGCACCATCTCCTCGAGGTGGTACTTCATGTTGTCGCGCAGATAGTCGAAGCCGAGCTCGTTGTTGGTGCCATAGGTGACGTCGCAGGCATATTGGTCGCGGCGCTCGGCATCGTCCAAGCCATGGACGATGCAGCCGACCGTGAGCCCGAGGAACTTGTAGATCCGCCCCATCCATTCGGCGTCGCGCTTGGCCAGATAGTCGTTGACGGTGACGACATGCACGCCCTTGCCGGCAAGGGCGTTGAGATAGACGGGTAGGGTGGCGACCAGAGTCTTGCCCTCGCCGGTCTTCATTTCGGCGATCCGGCCTTCGTGGAGCACCATGCCGCCGACCATCTGGACGTCGAAATGGCGCTGGCCGAGGGTGCGGCGGGCGGCCTCGCGCACCACCGCGAAGGCCTCCGGAAGTAGCTTGTCGAGCGGCTCGCCACCCGCGACACGGGCCCGGAAGGCGGTGGTCTTGTCGCGCAGGGCATCATCCTCGAGCGCCGCCATCTCGCTTTCCAGGGCATTGATCTGGACGACCGCCGGTCGATACTTCTTGACCTTGCGGTCATTCGAGTTGCCGAAAATCTTGGTGGCAAGCGAGCCCAGGCCGAGCATGAGGCGTTTCCTTGGTGAGACGGCGTCTTTTAACGGAGGCGGCGCACCCGAGCAACGTGGTTGCAATGCCCGATCCGGAAGGTGGTCGACGCCACCTTCGCGGTGAGGTGGCCGCGCCACCGGGCTTTGTCAAGGCGCCGCCGTGGCCGGCATGCCACAGTGGTGGCCAAAGGTCACAGATGCGGCACATTGTTCTGCGACGAGTGCAATCCGAAGGCTTGCAAACTGGCAGGGATGGGACCAAGGTGCCGGCCGCGAAAAGTTCCAGCGCGCCCGTGGCGGTTGGGGAAGGTTGCCGCGGTGGCTTATTCTTGCCGGATTTGAGCGGCAATCAGCGCGGCGTTCAGGCCCGGAAAGCAAGGCCCGGCAGCTCACATTGACGGTTGGATCGATGAAGATCAGCAGAACAGCACTCATTGCTTTTGCGACTGCGGCATTGCTCGGCCCTGGTGCTGCTGCGGTGTTTGGCCAGACCCAAACCGCGCCCGCCCAGCCTGCCCAGCAGCAGGCGCCGGCAGCAAAGCAGCAGCCGGCCGCTGGCAAGGGCGAGGTGGTCCGGCCGGACATGACCAACAAGGAGCGGGTGGTTGCCAAGGTCAATGGCCACGGCATCACCGTGCGGGAGATCGAGCTCGCGGCCGACGACATCCTGCCACAGCTTCCGGATGTGCCGGCCAATCTGCGCTATCCGTTCCTGGTCGAATATCTGATCGAGCGGCATCTCCTGGCCCAGGCGGCGGTCAACGAGGGTATGGGAGAGAGCGCCGAATACAAGCGGCGGCTCGCCTTCTACCAGGCCAAGGCGCTGCGGGATGCCTATTTTACGGAAAAGCTCAAGCCGGCGGTGACCGATACGGAGGTCAAGGCCGCTTATGACCGCGAGGCGGCCAAGATCAAGCCGGAGAAGCGGGCCCGGGCGCGGCACATACTTGTCGGCACCGAGAAGGAGGCCGAGGCGGTGCTGGCGCGGCTCAACAAGGGCGAGAAATTCGAGGAAGTCGCCAAAGCGGTCAGTCTCGACGGGTCAAAGGATTATGGCGGCGATCTCGGCTATTTCAGTGCCGGCGAGATGGTGTCCGAATTCTCCAAGGCAACCTTCGCGCTGAAGCCCGGCGAATTGTCGAAGCCGGTGAAGACCGACTATGGCTGGCACATCATCAAGCTCGAGGACTTCAAGGAGGGCGGTCCGCAGCCCTTCGACCAGGTGAAGAACGCGATCAAGCTCGTGCTGGTGCGCGAGAAAGTGCAGAACCGGCTGATCGAGCTCAGGACCAAGGCGCAGATCGACGTCCTCGATCCTGATCTCAAGAAGCTGCAGGAGCGCAGCCAGGCGCAGCGCCAGCAGATCATGCAGCGGCTGCAGCAGCAGGGTGGCGGCGCGCCCGGCACCGGCGGCAAGCAGGATCTCCAGATTCCGCCACCCGAATAAGCGGCAGGTCACCGATGGCAGCCGGATCACCGCGATCGCCTCTGGCGCCGGCCGAGCCGGCACGGTTGCAGCCGATAGCCGGCATGCGCCTGGGCGTCGCCGAATCCGGCGTCCGCTACCGCGGCCGGCCCGACGTGCTGGTCGCCCTGTTCGAGCCGGGCACGACGATCGCCGGCTGCTTCACCACCTCCAAGACGCGCTCCGCGGCAGTCGACTGGGACAGGGCCAATCTGGCCAACGGGAAGGCGCGGGCCTTCCTGGTCAATGCCGGCAATGCCAATGCCTTTACCGGTGCTGCGGGCATGAAAACCGTCGCCAGCACGGTGGCGGCGCTGAGCGCCCTCGTCCAATGCCCGCCGCAGGAGGTTTTCGTGGCATCGACCGGAGTGATCGGCGAGCCGCTCGATCCGGCGCTGATCAATGCGGTGCTCGCCCGCGCCGTCGAGACCGCCGCCGGCGACAATTGGCATGACGCGGCCCGCGCCATCATGACCACCGACACTTTCCCCAAGCTTGCCACGGCAGGTTGCGAAATTGCCGGTCGGCGCGTCACCATCAACGGCATTGCCAAGGGCTCGGGCATGATCGCGCCCGACATGGCGACCATGCTCGCATTCCTGTTCACCGACGCTGCCCTGCCGGCGCCGGTGCTGCAGGCGCTGTTGTCGCGCAGCGTCGAGCAGAGCTTCAACGCCATCACCGTCGATGGCGACACCTCGACCTCGGACACCATTCTCCTCGCCGCCACCCGGCCGGCCGGCACGCCGCTTTCGAGCCTCGCCGATCCGGCCGATGCGCGGCTCCATTCCTTTGCCGGGGCGCTCGATGCGGTCACTCTCGATCTGGCGCTCCAGGTGGTGCAGGACGGCGAGGGTGCCGAGAAGCTGATCGAGATCACGGTGACCGGCGCCGAGGACGACCGGGCAGCGCGCAGGATTGCGCTCGCCATCGGCAACTCGCCGCTGGTCAAGACGGCCCTTGCCGGAGCCGATGCCAATTGGGGCCGCATCGTCATGGCGGTCGGCAAGTCCGGCGAGGCGGCCGACCGCGACCGCTTGGCGATTGCCATCGGCGGCTTGTCGGTGGCCAGGAACGGCATGCGCGACCCCGGTTATGACGAGGCGGCACTCGTGCCCCATATGCAGGGACGCAAGATCGCCATTGCGGTCGATGTCGGCATTGGCAAGGGACGGGCGAGGGTGTGGAGCTGCGATCTCACGCACCGCTATATAGACATCAATGCCTCCTATCGCAGCTGACCGCTCCGGCGGGCCGGCTCGTTCATCGACTGCTAACCCTGGCATGGAAAAGTCCTCGGCGCTCCCGGCTGTTCACATGCGCCCGTTAACCCTCCAAGGGAACAATGGTCGTCGACATGAGCGGTGAGACCATCGTTCTCGTCGTTGCGTGCGCCCTGATCGACACCGATGGGAGAGTTTTGATCAGCCAGCGCCCGGAAGGCAAGGCCATGGCCGGTTTATGGGAGTTTCCCGGCGGCAAGGTCGAGCCTGGCGAGCGTCCGGAAACGGCGCTCATCCGCGAGCTCAGGGAAGAGCTCGGCATCGACGTGACGGCGGCCTGCCTCGCGCCGTTGACCTTCGCAAGTCACGGATATCCCTCGTTCCATCTGCTGATGCCGCTTTATGTGTGCCGGCGCTGGACGGGGGAGATCAGGCCCGGCGAAGGCCAGCGGATCGCGTGGGTCCGGCCGATGGGATTGCGCGCCTATCCGATGCCGCCGGCGGACGTTCCGCTGGTCGCCCATCTGATCGACGCGCTCTGATCGCTTCTGTCCGTGTGTGTCCCGGGGAGGGGCAGGGCAACAAGGGAGCGTCAACAATGGTTCGCAGCAAGACGGCAGACGCCGCGGCACGCGCACGCAGAGATGGGCAGGGGCCGTTCACGATCGAATATTCGTTGATCGCCTCGGGCATCGCCTGCGGCATCCTCGCCGCCATCGGGGTGATCGGCAACACGCTGGGCAGCGTGCTGTTCTAGAGCTTCATTCTTGGGGGTCGCGCTCTTGCGGATCGCGGCCCAGCGCATCGGCGAGGCGTACCTTGGCGGAGCCTGGCCGCAGTGGCCGCGGCTGGTCGGGATGGGGCGCGAAACCGGTCAGATACGCGATCTCGAAGGTGGCACGAATCCGCCCATCGGCATCGGCGAACCGCTCGAAATAAACCTCGATCACCCGTGCGAGCAGGCGGCGGGACAGGCCCTGCCGCGTCCGCTCGACGAGCGCGTTGGACCAGCCAAGGCGCTTCAGCTCGCGCATCAGCGCCAGCGGATCGGCGTAGCGAACCACCAGCCGGTCGCTGTCGACCACCGGCAGCGCCAGGCCGGCCCGCAGCATCAGGTTGCCGAGATCGCGCAAGCCGGCAAAGGGGGCGACCCGCGGGGTGGCGCCGCCCGTCAGCTCGGTCTCCGCCAGGCTCCAGGAATTGCGCAGCTCGCGCAGCGTCTCGCCGGCGAGCGTGGCACCGAGGAACAGGCCGTCCGGTCGCAACGACCGGCGGATGCTCGCCAGCAGGCCGGCAATGTCGTTGACGGTCTCCGGCCCGAACAGCAGCAGCAGGCAGTCCAGGCTTTCGGGCTTGACCGGCACGCTGTCGGCCGGCGTCACCAGCTCTGCATCGGCGGAAAGGATCGTGGCGGCCCGGATGGTGTGCATGCGCCGATGCAGCAGCAGGTCGGGCCGGCTGCCATGGGCCAGCGCAATCGCCAGGCTCTGCTGTGACAGATCGAGCCTCGACAGGATCTCGCGGGCGGCATGCTCATGGAGGAAGCCGGGAAAGTCCGGCGCCGCGATCGCCCGCGCCAGACGTTGACGCACGCACGCTTCGTCGAATATCGGGGTCGGGCGCACTGCCCTACGGTCCTCGCATCAGCTGTCAGCCGGGTGCCGCTTCGGGATCTCGTCGGTGACCAAGCTCATTGCCCGCATCGGATCGGCCGGCCAGGCGCTCATCGACCTGGCGCTGCCGCCGCGCTGCGCGACGTGCCGGGAGCTCACCATGGGGCAGGCCGGACTTTGCCCACGATGCTGGAGCGCCCTCACCTTCATCGATGCGCCGCGCTGCGCGGTGAGCGGCCTGCCATTCCCCTATGGCATCGAGGGTGACGATCTCGTCAGCCCGGCGGCGCTCAGATCGCCGCCGCTCTATGGCCGGGCGCGGGGCGCCGTCATTTACGATGATGATTCGCGCCGCCTGGTGCATGCCCTCAAATACCACGATCGCCATGAAGCGGCGCTGCCGATGGCGCGCCTGATGGCGGTGGCAGGCCGCGACGTGATCGCCGCCAGCGACATGCTGGTGCCGGTCCCGCTGCATCGCTGGCGGCTGTGGCGCCGCCGCTACAACCAGGCCGCGCTGCTGGCGATGCGCATCGCCCACCTCGTCGCCAAGCCCTGCCTCCATCACGGGCTGGTCCGCCGGCGCCGAACGGCGTCCCAGGTCGGCCTCGATACCGGGCGGCGGACCGGCAATGTCCGGGGGGCGTTTGCGCTGCTGCCGGCGCTGCAGCCGCAGCTGAGCGGGCGCCGCGTGCTGCTGATCGATGATGTGCTGACCACCGGCGCCACCTGCAATGCCTGTGCGCAGGCGCTGCTCGACGGCGGTGCAGCAGCCGTGAATGTTCTGGTGTTCGCTCTTGCCGCCGCTAGCCACCGGTTACATATATGACAGCAATAAGCGATTCCAGGCTCTGCGGGCCCCCTTATGTCGGACGTCATCATCTACACCACACAGTTCTGCCCCTATTGTGTGGCCGCCAAGAACCTGCTCCGCAACAAGGGTGCGAAATTCCAGGAGATCGATGTTTCCTGTGATCCATCAGGGCGCAAGACCATGACCGAACGGGCCGGCGGCCGGCGTACCGTGCCGCAGATTTTCATCGGCGACCGGCATATTGGCGGCTGCGATGATCTTTTTGCCCTCGATCGGCGCGGGGGCCTCGATCCGCTTCTCGGCGCGTGAGTACCGTGGCCTCCAGCGTTCTGCGTGTCGGTCTCGTCCAGATGTGCTCGGGTAGCGAGCCGGCGGCAAACATTGCCTGGGCGAGCGGCCAGATCCGGCGCGCCGCTGCCGACGGGGCAACCCTCGTCGCGACGCCGGAAATGACCAACATCATCGAGCCGCGCCGGGCGGTGCTCTGGGAAAAGGTTGAGGAGGAGGCCGCGGACCCCTCGGCAGCCGCGCTGGCGGCGCTCGCCCGCGAGCTCGGCATCTGGCTCGCCGCCGGGTCGCTGGCGTTGCGCTCGGGCGACCGGCTGGTCAACCGCTCGCTGCTCTTCGCGCCGGACGGGCGGGTGACGGCGCGCTACGACAAGATCCATCTGTTCGACGTGATGCTGCCGAATGGCGAAACCTACCGCGAATCCTCGAGCTATGACGGCGGCAACGCGATCGTCACCGCCGATCTCGGGCCGATCCGGCTCGGCCTCAGCATCTGCTACGATCTGCGCTTCCCGCAGCTCTATTTGGCGCTGGCCGGTGCCGGTGCAACCGTGCTCAACGTCCCCTCGGCATTCACCACCGTCACCGGCGAGGCCCATTGGCACGTGCTGCTCAGGGCGCGCGCCATCGAGACCGGCAGCTTCGTGCTGGCGGCGGCGCAGGGTGGCCGTCATGAGAGCGGCAGGGAGACCTATGGCCACAGCCTCGTGGTCGATCCATGGGGGCGGGTCGTGGCCGAGGCGGAGGAGCAGCAAGGCGTCATCATGGCCGATCTCGACACCGAGCAGGCGAACTTGGCGCGGCGGCGGATCCCGACGCTCCGGCATCAGCGCCCCATCACGGTCGGAGGCGGCCGATGATCCGCTATGATCTCGCCTGCGACCGGGAGCACGGGTTCGACGGGTGGTTTCGTGACAGCGAAGCCTATGATGCGCAGCGCGCCGCCGACCAGGTGGTGTGCCCGGTCTGCGGCTCGACGGCGATCAGCAAGCAGCTGATGACCCCCGGCATTCCCTCGAGGTCGAACCGGCGGCGCGAGGAGCGCGTGCCGGTGTTCTCGGCTCAGAAGGAAGCCAGGGTTGCCGAGCTCGTCGAAGCTGTGCGGAAGCTCCGGCGCCATGTCGAGGAGAATGCCGACTATGTCGGCGACCGGTTCGCCGAGGAAGCGCGCAAGATGCATTACAAGGAGGTCGAGCCGCGCGGCATCTATGGCGAGGCGACGCTCGAGGAGGCAAAGGCGCTGCTCGAGGAAGGGGTCGAAGTTGAGCCGCTGCCGCCGCTGCCCGAAGATGCGAACTAGGCCCGTTGCGCCACCACCATGTAGTTTACCGCGCAATCGGTTGAACGCGACCAGCTCGCGGCGAGCGGGTTGAAGACCACGCCGTCGGTCGCCCTGACCGTCAGGCCGGCGGCCTCGAGCCAGGCGGCGAGCTCATCCGGGGTGACGAACTTCTCCCATTGATGGGTGCCCCTGGGCAGCCAGCCCAGCACATATTCGGCACCGATGATGGCCAATGCGAAGGAGCGGAAGGTCCGGTTGATGGTCGCTACGATCATGACGCCGCGGGGCTTGAGCATCCGCGCGCAGTCGGCCAGGAAACGGCCGGGATCCCGGACATGCTCGACCACCTCCATGTTGAGGATGATGTCGAAGGTCTCGCCGGCCGCGGCGAGCTCCTCGGCGGTGCCGACCCGATAGTCGATTGCAAGCTCGCCCTCGGCGGCATGAACCTGCGCGGTGCGAATATTGCGCTCGGCCGGATCGATGCCGACGACCTCGGCGCCGAGGCGTGCCATCGGTTCCGACAGGAGGCCGCCGCCGCAGCCGATATCGAGCAGACGCCGGCCGGTGAACGGCCTGAGCGCCACCGGATCGAGGCCGAGCCAGGCGGTCGCCTGTTCGCGGATATAGGCAAGCCGCACCGGATTGAACTTGTGCAGCACGGCGAATTTGCCGGCGGGATCCCACCATTGGGCAGCAATTGCCGAAAATTTCGCCAGTTCGGCCTCGTCGACCGAGCTTTGCAACGGCCTCGCCATGGTCTCCGGCCAATCCTCCTTGCAGCAGGGTTGCAGGCCGCCACTATTGCATATATGACGCGCCGGAGAACCAGTTCTCCACAAAGCCCCGCTGGGCGCGCTGTTCCGGGAACCAGCTTACGGTCGTTACCACCGGTCCCTCGCAAGGCAAGAGACAGGCATGGCTCGATTGGTGATGAAGTTCGGGGGAACCTCGGTCGCCGATATCGGGCGAATCCGCAATGTGGCGCGTCATGTCGAGCGCGAGCTCAAGGCCGGCCAGCAGGTCGCCGTCGTGGTTTCGGCGATGTCCGGGACGACCGACCAGCTGGCGGGATGGTGCCGCGAGGCGGCGCTCAAGCACGATGCCCGCGAATATGATGCGATTGTCGCCGCGGGCGAGCAGGTCACCGCCGGGCTCCTGGCAATCGTGCTGCAGGACATGGGAATTCCTGCCCGCTCATGGATGGGCTGGCAGGTGGCGGTGCGCACCGACGGGGTGCATGGAGCCGCCCGCATTCTCGAGATCGACGATCAGGAGATCCGCAAGCGGCTGGAGCAGGGCCAGGTCGCCGTGATGGCCGGGTTCCAGGGGATCGGCCCCGATCGGCGCATCACCACGCTTGGCCGTGGCGGGTCGGACACCAGCGCGGTGGCGCTGGCGGCTGCCCTCGATGCCAGGTGCGATATCTATTCCGATGTCGACGGGGTCTACACCACCGACCCGCGAATTGTCGAAAAGGCGCGGCGGGTGGACCGGATCACCTATGAGGAGATGCTGGAAATGGCATCTCTCGGCTCGAAGGTGCTGCAGACCCGGTCGGTCGAGCTGGCAATGGTGTATAAGGTGCCGTTGCAAGTGCGCTCCAGCTTCGAGCCGCCGGACTCGCCGATCCAGAACCGGCCGGACGGCACCGGCCCCGGCACCATTGTTTGCGACGAGGACAAGATCGTGGAACAGCAGGTTGTCAGCGGCATCGCCTATGCCAAGGACGAGGCCAAGGTGTCGATCCGCGGCGTGCCGGACCGCCCGGGCGTGTCGGCGGGAATTTTCGGGCCGCTGGCCGAGGCCAATATCAGCGTCGATGTGATCGTGCAGAACGTGTCGCCCGACGGCAAGATGGCGAACATCACCTTCACCATCGCCACCCGGGATCTCCGGCGGACGCTCGAGGTGCTCGAGGCGGCGCGCGACAGGATCGGTTATGCCGAGCTGTCGCACGCCACCGGCATCGCCAAGGTCTCGATCATCGGTATCGGCATGCGCAGCCATGCCGGCGTTGCCGCCAAGATGTTCAAGGCGCTGGCCGAGAAGGGGATCAACATCCAGGCGATCACCACCTCCGAGATCAAGGTCTCGGTGCTGATCGATGCCGCCTATACCGAGCTCGCGGTGCGGGCGCTGCACAGCGTCTACGGCCTCGATGCGGTGTGAGGCGGGAGGATGGAACGATTGCCGAGATCCTTTGAAAAACCGCCGAGAAGATCAGTCCAGGACTGAGGACGCACGCTGATGGTTCCACCCGCCTTAGGCCCGCGTGTCCTGCTCCGAAGGCTGCGCGAGGTCATGGCGGAGCCGGTCGCAGCGCAGCAGCGGCTCGATCGCATCGTGAAGCTCATCGCCGCCAACATGGTGGCGGAGGTGTGCTCGATCTACGTGCTGCGGCCGGGCGGTGATCTCGAGCTGTTCGCCACCGAAGGCCTGAACCGGTCGGCCGTCCATAAGAGCCGGCTCAATCTCGGCGAGGGTCTGGTCGGCCGGATCGCGCGCGACGGGGCGCCGCTCAATCTCGCCGATGCCCGCTCGCATCCCGATTTCAAATATCTGCCGGAGACCGGCGAGGAGGTTTATTCGTCCTTCCTCGGCGTGCCGCTGCTTCGGCTCGGCCGCTCGATCGGCGTGCTGGTCGTGCAGAACCGCACCAAGCGGCAATATATCGAGGAGGAAGAGGAAGCGCTGCAGACCGCGGCGATGGTGCTGGCCGAGATCATCGCCTCGGGCGATCTCAAGGAGCTGGCGCAGGCCGGCGAGGCCGAAGCGGCGCGCCAGCGCGCCCATCATCTGCGCGGCGAAAGCATTGCCGAGGGGTTGGCGCTCGGCCATGCCGTGCTGCACGAGCCGCGGGTCGTCATCACCGATCTGATTGCCGAGAGCATCCCGGACGAGAAGCGGCGGATCGAGGAAGGGATTGCGGCGCTGC
Source organism: uncultured Alphaproteobacteria bacterium (assembly GCA_963744915.1). GTDB lineage: Bacteria > Pseudomonadota > Alphaproteobacteria > Rhizobiales > Aestuariivirgaceae > DATAFF01. The sequence goes on along the minus strand of CAVUUY010000015.1, from coordinate 147,628 downwards.
GCCAGCAGGTCGACACGCTGATCGGGCGCATGAGCCTCGGCGAGGGCGGCGAGCATGACGAGGTGTTGGAGACCTTCCGGATGTTCGCCCATGACCGCGGCTGGGTGCGGCGGATCCGCGAAGCGGTCGAGACCGGCCTGACGGCCGAGGCGGCGGTGGAACGGGTTCAGGGGGAGAACCGCGCCCGCATGGCGCGCCAGAGCGATGCCTATCTGCGCGACCGCATGCACGATCTCGACGACCTCGCCAACCGGCTGCTGCGCATCCTGACCGGCCAGACCGGCACGGCGGCGCAGGGCCAGCTGCCGCGCGATGCCATCGTGGTGGCGCGAACGATGGGGCCGGCCGAGCTCCTCGACTATGACCGCACACGGCTGCGCGGCCTGGTGCTCGCCGAATCCGGGGCGAACAGCCATGTCGCCATCGTGGCGCGAGCGCTCGGCGTGCCGGCGGTCGGACAGGTCACCGACATCATCGATTTCGTCGAGACGGGCGATCCGATCATCGTCGATGGCGGGCTCGGCGAGATCCACGTCCGGCCCTCGCCCGGCATCGAGCAGGCCTATGCCGAAAAGGTCAGGTTCTATGCCCGGCGCCAGGCAAAATATGCCGAGCTGCGGCATCTCCCCGCGGTGACGCTCGACGGCCAGCGGATCGCTCTCGGCATCAATGCCGGGCTGATCGTCGACCTGCCGCATCTGTCGGACTCCGGTGCCGACGGCATCGGCCTGTTCCGCACCGAGCTGCAGTTCATGCTGTCGCGGCGGTTCCCGCGGCTCGACCAGCAGGCCGCGCTCTATGACGCGGTTCTGACCGCCGCCGGCGACCTGCCGGTGGTGTTCCGGACCCTCGATATCGGCTCGGACAAGACGCTTCCCTACCTGCATGTGCCGCGCGAGGACAACCCGGCGCTCGGCTGGCGGGCAATTCGCTATGCCCTCGAGCGGCCGGCCCTGCTCCGGCTGCAGGCGCGGGCCCTGCTGAAGGCCGGGTCGGGGCGAAACTTGAAGATCATGTTTCCGATGGTGGCCGAGGTTGCCGAGTTCATCACGGCGCGGGCGGCGGTGTTGGAGGAGCTTGCCTTCCTCGAGCGGCAGGGCCACCAGCCGCCGCGCTCGCTGATGCTCGGGGCGATGATCGAGGTGCCATCGCTGCTGTTCCAGCTCGATGCCTTCCTCACCGAGGTCGATTTCGCCTCGATCGGCTCCAACGATCTCATGCAATTCCTGTTCGCCGCCGACCGCGGCCATCCGAAGCTCGCCGGGCGCTATGATCCGCTGAGCCCGTCGGGGCTGCGGGCGCTGCGCTGCGTGGTCGAGCGCGCCTCGGCCTTCAACGTGCCAGTGACGCTGTGCGGCGAGATGGCCGGGCGGCCGCTCGATGCCATGACCCTGATCGGGCTTGGCTATCGCTCGATCTCGATGTCGCCGGCCGCCATCGGGCCGGTGAAGTCGATGACGCTGATGCTCGATGCGGGCAAGCTCGAAGGCTTCCTGCTGCCGCTGCTCAGGCGCGGCGACCACAGCATCCGCTCCGAGCTCATGGGCTACGCTGCCGAGAACAACATACCGGTCTGACCGTAACCTGATGGTTACCATTTTGACCCAGTGTTGGTCTGGCAGGCGCGGGAAGTGTACCGCCGCGCCCCCCTGATGGTGCAGCGGATCGGCATTGATGAGCAGCGACAGCCAGGTCCATATGGGCAAGCCGCGGGCTTCCATGTTCTTCCGGCCCAAACCCGACGGAGAGATCGATCCGGCGGGCGAGGTCGGTTGGTTCCTGCAGCGCGAGAGAGAGCGGCGGCGGGAGCGGCTGCACGATGCCGGGCGCGCCTCGGGGGTGCACCCACACCATCTCGATGCGATCGAGGCCGGCGATCTGACGCGGCTGCCGCCGCGGCGCGACACCTTGCGAATGCTCGAAGCCTATGCCCTTCATCTCGGCTTCGACCCCGAGCCGCTGCTCAAGCATTATGCCCAATTCCTGCCGCAGCAGAACCGGACCACCACCCGGCGCATGCCGGGCACCGCCCGGCCGTTCGGCAGCGCCGAGATCATCGCCTTCCCGCTGCTCAACCGGCTGATCGATGCCACCAAGGGCAATGGCGGCATCGTTGCCAGCATTTGCGGCGCGGTGTTCCTGTTTGCCGCGGCAAGCTGGGTGCTGAGCCCGTCCAGCGGTTCCTCCGGCGAGGCGCAGGCGCTGCGGAGCGCCCCGTCGCATGTCAAGGTCGAAGGGCCGGCAACCGAGGTCTCCTCGATCACCTCGCTGACGGAAGAACTCATGAAGGGCGATTCGGCGGAAACCCGCGACGCCGCGGTCGGTCCGGTCAGCCCTGATCTGCCGGAGCCCGACGCGGAGGACGCGCCGAGCCTGCCGGTCGACGGCATCGCCGAGCTGATCGCGCGCGAAACGGGCACGCCCGCCAGGCGCAACGCCGCTGCAAACCGGGCGCCGGAGAGCGAGGAGCAAGCGGGCGGCGGCCGCCTCTACGGCTCCGAGAACAGTGATTCGCGGCTCGTGCTGCACGCCAAGGCCAAGGTGTGGATCCGCATTGAGGATGCGCATGGCAAGGTCATCCTGACCAAGACACTGATGCCCGGCGACAGCTATCGCGTGCCCAATCGCGACGGGCTCATGGTGATCGCCCGGGATGGCGGCCTCATCAGCTATTCGATCGACGGGATCGACAAGGGCCAGCTCGGCAATCCGGGCGAGATCCTGGTCGGGCGGTCGCTCGATCTCAGGCTCTTGACAGAGGGCTGACATGTTCGCCGGCCCGTTTGCCGGTGCTTGGCGGGGACGGCAGTCTCGGCTAGAACCCGCGACTTGACCTGTTGCGGACGCTCGGTCGGCCGCGCCGAGGAACGATGATTTCGATCGGAAATGAGAAAATTGCCAGGCTCAATGACCGTTTTGCGGTGGTCGAGGCCGCATTGGCGAGCGGGACGACGGGCGATGCCTTTGTCAGATTGTCCAAGGAATATGCCGAGCTCGAGCCGGTCGTCCGGGCCGCCCGGACCTTGGACACGCTGAAGCGCGAGCGGGCGGAAGTCGAGGAAATGCTGGCGCAGGCCGGCGACGGCGAGCTCAAGTCGCTGGCCGAGGACGAGCGCTCGGTGCTCGATGTCCGGATCCGCGAGGCGGAGCAGGCTTTCCGCCTGCTGCTGCTGCCCAAGGACGCCGCCGACGAGCGCAATGTCATCATCGAGGTCAGGGCCGGCACCGGCGGCGACGAGGCGGCGCTGTTCGCCGGCGACCTGTTCCGGATGTATCAGCGCTATGCCGCATTCAAGGGCTGGAAGGTGGAGATCCTGTCGGCAAGCGACGCCGAGATCGGCGGCTATCGCGAGATCGTGGCGGAGATCTCGGGCGCCGGCGCCTATGCCCGCCTCAAATTCGAATCCGGCGTGCACCGGGTGCAGCGGGTGCCGGCAACCGAGGCGCAGGGACGGATCCACACCTCGGCGGCGACCGTCGCGGTGTTGCCCGAGGCCGAGGAGGTCGACGTCCAGATCGAGGACAAGGACCTCAGGATCGACGTCTTCCGCTCCTCGGGGCCGGGTGGCCAGTCGGTCAACACCACCGACAGCGCGGTGCGCGTCACCCATCTCCCGACCGGCATCGTGGTCAGCCAGCAGGATGAGAAGTCGCAGCACAAGAACAAGGCGAAGGCGCTGAAGATCCTGAGGGCCAAGCTTTATGAGCGCGAGCGCGAGCGGCTCGATGCCGAGCGCTCGGCGGTGCGGCGCGGCCAGGTCGGCTCGGGCGACCGCTCGGAGCGCATCAGGACCTATAATTTCCCGCAAGGACGGGTGACCGACCACCGCATCAATCTGACGCTTTACAAGCTCGATCTGGTGATGGAAGGGGCAGCGCTCGAAGAGCTGGTCCAGGCGCTGATCACGCAGCACCAAGCCGATCTCCTCGCCGGCAGCGACGGCAATGCCGGCTGACACGGCGGGGGACCTCATCGCCGATTTGCGGTCGCGGCTGGCGCAGGCAGGCATTGCCAGCGCGGCACTCGATGCCAGGGTGCTGGTGCTCGATGCCCTGAGCCTCGATTGGGCGGCGGCGATTGCCGACCCGGCGCGCCGGACGGATGCCGAGGGGCGGCGGCGGGCCGGCGATCATCTGGCGCGGCGCCTCGCCGGGGAACCGGTGTCGCGCATTCTCGGGCGGCGGGAATTTTACGGCCGCGATTTTCGGATCACGCCGGCAACCCTCGATCCGAGGCCCGACACCGAAACGGTGGTGGATGCAGCGCTCGGCGTTCTCTCCGGCGTCAAATCGCCCCGCATTCTCGACCTTGGCACCGGCAGCGGCGCCATCCTGGTCACGCTCCTCTGCGAGCTCGGCGCCGGCCGCGGCGTTGCCACCGACCTCAGCGCCGCGGCACTGGCGGTCGCGGCCGACAATGCGTGCCGCCTCGGGGTCGCCGAGCGGGCGGAATTCGTTGCGGCCGACTGGCTGGACGGGGTCGCGGGCCGCTTCGATCTCGTGGTGTCGAATCCGCCCTATATTCGCCGCGGCGCCATCGGTGGTCTTGAAATCGGGGTGCGGGATCACGATCCTCTGGTGGCGCTCGATGGCGGCGATGACGGGCTTTCGGCCTTTCGCCGCATCGCCGCTCGGGTCGGGCGGGTGCTCGCGCCTCGAGGTGCAGTGGTTTTCGAGATCGGCAGCGAGCAGGCGGCGGCGGTTCAGGCGATCTTTGCCGCGCACGGTCTTTTCCCGCCGGCCATGGGACAGGGCGTTGTCAGGGATCTCGCCGGCCGCGACAGGGTGGTGGTGCTGCGCTCATGATGCGCAAACGCCACGGTGCATGATGGATCTTGAATTTAGGGCATTCCGCATAGGAAAAAAGCAGTTGGAAAGCCGACGGCAAACGGGTAGTGTCTCGCCCAATAGAAGCGTCCCGACATGGGCATTCTGCACTCATCGCTGGTACGACGGCGGGGCCGGGGAGGGCCGAAGGGGGGTGCGGAGATGTCAGTTCAGGCTGGCGGCGTTCACGCCTAAGGTTGAACCCATTGAGGGCGGACAGCTTCCGGAATCCGTGAGCACTAGACCTGCTTTGGCGGAGATTGCCACGCAAATCGGCTTTCTTGGACATTAGCGTTTCAGGTACCGCGTTCCTCGGAACTCGGTGAACAGGCGCGGCAGCGCGGCCCGATGAAGGCCGTGGGTCGCAATTTCGGGTGTAAATGGCAGAATGAGACAGGGTCAGCATAATCAGCATAAGAACAGATCGCGCGGCCGCGGCCGTCGTCAGGGAAATCCGGTAAACCGGGTGTTCGAGAGCAACGGTCCGGACGTCAAGGTCCGCGGCAATGCCCAGCATGTCGCCGAGAAATACCTCCAGCTGGCGCGTGATGCCCAGTCCTCCGGCGATACGGTGATGGCCGAGAACTATTTCCAGCATGCCGAGCATTATCTGAGAATAGTCGCAGCGGCACAAACCTTTGCCCAGCAGAACGGGCCCCCGGGCGCGCTGCGACGGCCGTTCGGCGGCGAGGATATGGACGACGAGGACGGGGATGGGCCGGAGGAGGACGAAATGGTCCCGGCCGGCCATGGGCCGCAGCCCGACATACTCGACCCTCAGGGCCAGCGTCCGCCGCGGGAGATGCAGAACCGCGACGACGACGGCGGCGACGCCCCGCGCGATTTTCGCCGGTCGCCGCCGCGCGAGAGCCGCGACGGCGATGGCGAGCGTGACCAGCCGCGGGAATTCCGCCGGCCGCGGGAGCGCGACAGCCGCGACAGTCGTCCGCCGCGCGAGAGTCGCGAGTTCCGCGACAACCGGGAGGTCCGCGAAACGCGCGATCCCCCGTCGACCGAAGAAGGCCAGGGCGGCAATGGCTGGAGCGGCCATCAGCCCGATTTCCTGCGCCGTGCGGCGGGCAATGCCCCGGGCAATGCGCCGGCCGGCAACGGGCGCTTCCGGCGCGACGGTCGGCCGCGGACCGAGCGCAAGGCTGAAGGCGCCGAGGAAGAGCAGCCCTCCTCCTCCGACAGCGAGCCGACGAACGAGAATTCGGAAGACTTCGCCTCGAGCTGAATCCATTACCGGACTTGACAGGCATCGGCGGCTTGGCGGCAGAGTTTCGCCAATGGTGATGCTTGCGTGGTTTTCGCGCAACACCCATATCCCGGGCTGGACCGTGGAATATTCCGGGGCCGGCGCCTCTTGAGGGCCGGAAGAAATTCGGACACGGGGCCGAGGAGGTTGACCATGGATTTCGAGAAATACACCGAGCGGGCGCGCGGGTTCATCCAGGCGGCGCAATCGCTGGCCTTGCGCGAAGGCCACCAGCGGTTCACGCCCGATCATCTCCTGAAGGTGCTGCTCGATGACGATCAAGGGCTGGCGGCGGGGCTGATCAGCGCTGCCGGCGGCAATCCGAAGGCGGCGCTCGCCGCCGCCGAGGCGGCCCTCAAGCGCATGCCGAAGGTCGAGGGATCGGGGGCAGGGCAGCTCTATATGGCGCCCGAGACGGCACGCATCTTCGAGACCGCCAGCAAGCTCGCCCAGAAGGCCGGCGACAGCTTCGTCACCGCCGAGCGGTTGCTGCAGGCACTGGCGGTCGAGCCGTCGGAGGCGCAGAAGGCGTTGAAGGCGGGCGGCGTCACGCCGCAGGGGCTGGAGCAGGCGATCGCCGCGCTGCGCAAGGGACGCACCGCCGACAGCGCATCGGCCGAAGAGAGCTATGACGCGCTCAAGAAATATGCCCGCGACCTCACCGAGGCGGCGCGGGCCGGCAAGCTCGACCCGGTGATCGGGCGCGACGAGGAAATCAGGCGGACTATCCAGGTTCTGTCGCGCCGCACCAAGAACAACCCGGTGCTGATCGGCGAGCCGGGCGTCGGCAAGACCGCGATCGCCGAGGGGCTGGCGCTGCGGATCGTCAATGGCGATGTGCCGGAGGGGCTGAAGGACAAGCAGCTGATGGCGCTCGACATGGGCGCGCTGATCGCCGGGGCGAAATATCGCGGCGAGTTCGAGGAGCGCCTCAAGGCGGTGCTCAACGAGATCCAGGCGGCGGCCGGGCGCATCATCCTGTTCATCGACGAGATGCATACGCTGGTCGGCGCCGGCAAGGCCGATGGCGCGATGGATGCATCGAACCTGCTCAAGCCGGCCCTGGCGCGCGGCGAGCTCCATTGCATCGGCGCCACGACGCTCGATGAATACCGCAAGCATGTCGAGAAGGACGCGGCCCTCGCCCGCCGCTTCCAGCCGGTGTTCGTGAGCGAGCCGACGGTCGAGGATACGATCTCGATCCTGCGCGGCCTCAAGGAGAAATACGAGGTCCATCACGGGGTGCGGATCACCGACTCGGCGATCGTCGCGGCGGCCAATCTGTCGAACCGCTACATCACCGACCGGTTTCTGCCCGACAAGGCGATCGATCTCATGGACGAAGCCGCCTCGCGCCTCAGGATGCAGGTTGATTCCAAGCCTGAGGAGCTCGACGAGCTGGATCGCCGGATCATCCAGATGAAGATCGAGCGCGAGGCGCTCAAGAAGGAGACCGACTCCGCATCGCGCGAGCGGCTGACGCGGCTCGAGAAGGAGCTTGCCGATCTCGAGCAGCGGGCCGCCGAGCTCACCTCGATGTGGCGGGCCGAGAAGGAGAAGCTCGGCCAGGTGCAGAAGATCAAGGAGGAGCTTGACACGACTCGTGTCGAGCTCGAAAGGGCGCAGCGCCAGGGCAATCTGGCCCGCGCCGGCGAGCTGGCCTATGGGCGCATCCCCGAGCTCGACAAGAAGCTTCGCGATGTCGAGCAGGTGTCGCGGCAGTCGCTCGTCGACGAGGCGGTGACGGAGAACCACGTGGCGCAGGTGGTGTCCCGGTGGACCGGCATTCCGGTCGACAAGATGCTCGAAGGCGAGCGCGACAAGCTGCTGAAGATGGAGGATGCGCTGTCGCAGCGCGTGGTCGGGCAGGAGGAGGCGGTGCATGCGGTGGCGACCGCGGTGCGCCGGGCCCGTGCCGGCCTCCAGGACCCCAACCGGCCGATCGGCTCCTTCATGTTCCTCGGTCCGACTGGCGTCGGCAAGACCGAGCTCACCAAGGCGCTTGCCTATTTCCTGTTCGACGACGAGCACGCGATGGTTCGCATCGACATGTCGGAATATATGGAGAAGCACTCGGTGTCGCGGCTGATCGGCGCCCCTCCCGGCTATGTCGGCTATGACGAAGGCGGCGCCCTCACCGAGGCGGTGCGGCGGCGGCCCTACCAGGTAGTGCTGTTCGACGAAATCGAGAAAGCCCATCCCGACGTGTTCAACGTGCTGCTGCAGGTGCTGGATGACGGCCGCCTCACCGACGGACAGGGACGGACCGTCGATTTCCGCAACACGCTGATCATCATGACGTCCAATCTCGGCTCCGAATACCTCGTCAGCCTCGGCGAGGACCAGGATGTCGATGTCGTGCGCAACCAGGTGATGAACGTGGTGCGGCAGCATTTCCGGCCGGAATTCCTCAACCGGCTCGACGACATCATCCTGTTCCACCGGCTGAAGCGGGAGCAGATGGGCCAGATCGTGTCGATCCAGCTCAAGCGGCTGGACAAGCTTCTCGCCGAGCGCAACATCACGCTCAGGCTCGATGCCGCGGCGCGGAGCTGGCTGGCCGAGAAGGGCTATGATCCAGCCTATGGAGCACGCCCCCTGAAGCGGACGATCCAGCGCTATCTGCAGGACCCGTTGGCCGAGGCGATCCTTTCCGGCAGGATCAGCGACGGGCAGGCGGTCGAGATCGGTGCCGCGGCCGACGGGCTCACCATCAATGGCGAGAGCGGTTCCGGCGATGGTCGCGGCTTCGGCCGCCGGCCGGAGTTGACCGAGGGCCAGTCACCGACCGTGCATTAGCGCAAATTATGCCATCATAAGCCGAAGCGGATTTGCTTCGGCTGCCCCGTGATGCCGCGAGACAGCCCGTCAATTGCCCGCCTGCGCCACCCGTGTGGCCGATGGCGCCGCCTTCATCATGGCGACGACCTTCTGCATGTGCTGACGGAAGAATGCGAGATTCTTGCCGGTCAGCTGTCGCCCGCCGGTTGCCTTGACTTTCAGCGGATTGAGCGGCTTGCCGTCGAGGCGGATCTCGAAATGGGCATGCGGGCCGGTCGAGCGGCCGGTCGAGCCGACGAAGCCGATGACCTGGCCCTGGCGGACCGCGATCCCGGGCTTGATGGTCGTCGGCATGCGGCTCATATGGGCGTAGATGGTCTCGTAGTTGTTCTGGTGGCGGATGCGGACGACCTTGCCATAGGCGCCCTGCCAGCCGGCGACGGTGATGACGCCATCGCCGGCCGCCTTCAGCGGCGTGCCATAGGGGGCGGCGAAGTCGACGCCGGTATGCATCCGGTTATAGCCGAGGATCGGATGGCGGCGCATGCCGAAGCCGGAGCTGATGCGGCTGCCCGGCACCGGCGTGCGCAGCAGGTCGCGGTCGGCGCTGCGGCCATTCTCGTCGTAATAGCTGGTCTCGCCGTCGGGAGTGGTGAAGCGGAAATAGCTCTTGGTCTCGCCGCCGACGGTGAGCGAGGTATAGTGCACCACCTTGCGCTTGGTGGATGAGCCGGTGAGCGGGTTGCCGTAGAAGATCTCGAAGGTGTCCTCGGCGTTCACCTGACGCTGGAAGTCGACGTCATAGGCGAAGACCTGCATCATCTGGGTGACGATGTAGTCGGGCACGCCATTGTCCTTGGCGGTCGAGTAGAGCCCCGCCCCGACCTTGGCGCGGGCGCGGTAATAGGGTGACTCGGCGTAACGCGAGCGGGTGCCCTCCTGGGCGCCGTCGACCCTGGCGATGAAGCGGCCGTCCTCGTCGGCTTCGACGACGATTTCCTCGTTGGGACCGGGCGAGAAGGACAACCGCACCGGCACGATGGCGTCCTGGCCGTAGAAGTCGAGCTGGCGCTCCAAGGTGACGGTGAACTGCTGGCCGTCCCTCAGCAGCGTGGTCGGAAATACCGGCTCGAGGGCGCTGGCGAGCGCGTGGGCCTGGTCGATGGCGACCCCGAGCTTGGCGATCTCGTCGGCGAGCGCGCTGTTCTTGCGGAGGGTGATGGTTTCGTCGACCGGCTCCGGGAGCGTCTTGGTGATGATGG
>CAVUUY010000015.1:0-130000 GCA_963744915.1 uncultured Alphaproteobacteria bacterium | reverse complement strand
GCTGGCTTGGCGCAGCGCGTCATTGCCGCGGTGGAAGGCGCTGTCGCCGACCGCAACCCGGATCAACCGCAACAGCGCCCGCAAGCTCTTGATGCGGCGCCTGGCACGGTGCACGGCGGCCGGACCGCGCTCGCTGCCTGCACCCAGGTCGCGTTCGAGGTTCTTCAGCCCGTTGCGGAGGAGACCCTCGAGGCCGTCCCCGGGCGACAGCGATTGCTGGAGGGCCGCCATGCGGATGAAAATCTCCGTTTCCGTGCGTTCGACGCTCGACTGCAGCGATTATCAACCATTGCCGGTTGGTGGTTGCAACAGCCAAAGCCATATGAAACCGTTGGCGCTGCAAGCAAATTTGCGCGCTCGTCGCGCTCGCGGAGACCAGCATGTCGCTCAGGCTGAGGCTTATCGGAGCGATCACCATCATCCTTCTCGCCAGCCTGACGCTGGGCGGGCTGATCACCACCTGGCATGCGCGACAGAGCGTCGGCAGCGAGCTTGGCGCTGCCATGGTTGCCGGCAGGGTGGCCCTGCAGCGGGCCATATTGGCGGCCGTCCGCTCGCCGCGCCCGGAGCAGTATCTCACGGAAATCGTGAGCCTTTTCGATGGCGACCGGCGCCTGGTGGTGACCTTGCGCAACCGCCGCGACGAGACGGTGATGGCCTCCGGCCTGGCGCCGACGCCGGTGGCGGCGCCGGGGTGGTTCGTGCGGCTGGTGGCGGGACCGCTCGCGCCGCAGCAGCTGGAGCTGCCGCTGCCGCTGACGGCTTACGGCAATTTCCTGATCACCGCCGACCCGCACTATGACGCCGGCCGTGTCTGGCGCGACATGTTGACCAATCTCGCCGTCCTGGCGGTGTTTTTCGGGCTGGTCCTCGGATTGGTCTCGCTGACGCTCAGCTGGGCTTTGCGGCCGTTGCACGGGCTGCTCGAGGCCTTCGAGCGCATCGGCAAAGGTGACTATGGAACGAGGGTGAGCGAAACCGGTCCGGCCGAGTTAGCGACATTGTCGAGCGGTCTCAATGCCATGGCGCAACGGTTGGAGGAGATGGAGCGGCGCACCAGCCGGCTGCGCGGCCAGCTCCAGACCATCCAGGACGAGGAACGCTCGGGGCTTGCGCGCGATCTCCATGACGAGGTGAGCCCGTTGCTGTTTGCCGTCGATGTCGATGCTTCGCGGATCAAGGCGCTGGCGGCGACGGTGGTGCCGGCCCCGCCGCCGGCGCTCGCGGAGATCGCCGCGCGGGCCGACGCGATCCGGGCGGCGGCCGAGCATATGAAGAAGCATGTGAAGGAAATCCTTGGCCAGCTTCGGCCCGCCAATGTGGTGCAGCTCGGGCTCGAGAGTGCGCTTCAGGACCTCGTGCAGGGCATGCGGCGGCGCCATTCCGACGTGGCCTTCACGGTGGCCATCGGCGGTTCGACCTTTGGCGACGATCTCGACAATGTCATCTACCGGGTGATCCGCGAGGGGGTCAGCAATGCGCTGCGTCATGGCCAGCCCTCGCGCATCGCGATCGCGGTGCGCAAGACCGGATCGGGGGCGCTGGCCGTCGAGGTCAGGGACGATGGTCATGGTCTTGATCCCAAGGCGCGCAGCCCGGGCGGTTTCGGCATCATGGGCATGCACGAGCGGATTGCGGCATTGGGCGGCTGGCTCAAGCTCGAGGATGGTGGCCCGGATGGCGGCTGCGTGCTCAGGGCGATGATTCCGCTGCGGCAGGTTGAGGACGGCGCGCTTTCGGTGATGAAAGGGGCAGCGGAATGAAGGTTCTGGTAGTCGACGATCATGCTGTGGTGCGGGAGGGCGTGCGGCGGCTGCTGCTCGCGATCGAGGGGGTGACGATCATCGAGGCGGAAACGGCCCATGACGGGCTGGCGCTGTTCCGCCGCGAGGCGCCGGACATCGTGGTGCTCGATATCAATCTCAAGAGCAGCAGCGGCATCGAGCTGTTACGGCGCTTTCGGATCGAGAATGCCGCGGCGCGGGTGGTGATCTTCAGCATGTATTCCGATGTCGCCTATGCCACCTCGGCGCGGCGGGCCGGGGCGATCGGCTATGTCAGCAAGAGCGCGCCGGCGGCGGAATTGCTGAATGCGGTCAAGCGGGCGGCGCGGGGCGAGCCCTATGTCGACAGCGAAACGGCGCGCGAGCTCGCCTCGGCGGCGCTGTCGCCGGAGGAGTCGCTCAAGGACCTGACGCCACGTGAGACCGAGATTCTGCGGCTGCTCGGGGAGGGCAAGAGCCTGTCCGGCATCGCCGAGACGCTCGGCATTGCCTACAAGACGGTCGCCAACACCTGCAGCAAGCTCAAGGAGAAGCTGGGGCTCGAGCGCACCGGCGACCTGATCCGGCTGGCGGTCGAAAATCGCACCCACAAACTGGCGCCGGATGAGCGGTAAGGGGTTCACAACGGCGCACCGAGTTGCTAGATAAGCGGCGCGACACGCATTTGTCATGGATCGCTCGTGGCGCGGGGTGGAGCAGCCCGGTAGCTCGTCAGGCTCATAACCTGAAGGTCGTCAGTTCAAATCTGGCCCCCGCAACCAAAATTTCCCCTAATAGGGTTTTGCAAGAGTGAAGGGCTAGACCGCCGTGCACGCCGACACTCGATAGCGGGCGCGAGCTCAAGGCTGACGCCATCGTGGTCGCGGCGGGTCGAATCGGCAACACTGATAGCCTGGCACTGGAGAAGGCAGGGCTTACGGCAGGCGCTCGGGGCATTCTTGCAGTGAACGAGACGTTTCAGACCACGCAACCGCATATCCGGGCTGCCGGCGACGTGATCGGCCTCCCGGCCCTTGCCTCCACCATTGGGGAGCAGGCAATCGAGGTGATCAACATTGCGCTTCTGGCGATGCAGACGAATGGTACCTTCCAGGCGTTTATTGATGCCTGCTTTAACTTCCCGAGCCTCGCCGAGTGTACAAATATGCAACTTACGATGCTACGAGACGAAAACAGCAAGGCAGAATCGGCCCTGCCGAGGGACGTTAGGCGCACCCCAACTCTTGCGGGACCTAGCTTGTAGGCCCGTCACGGACCGGGGTTCATTGCTTGTAGTAGCCAGTTCCGCAAATCTGATCTCCGACCTTCGTGTAGAAGGTCGTCTTCTTGTGCGGCACATCCGAGCCAGGGCGCGGCCACCAGTAAGTAATCTCCCTCATCTTTCCGTCGGCCTTCTGCATAATCTCTCGGCCGAATGGGGAACCCTTCTTGCCCACGATCTTCCTCAGGTCCTTGCCCTTGTTCGTGGGATGCGCCGTCAGGATGCCGTTTGAAACATTGGCACACCAGACATAAAGATCACGGTCCTTAAACCCATCCGTTCCTGCTTGGAATATGTTGAGTGCTTTTGCCTCATCCTCTTTTACGGCTGCAACGGCCTTGACGAGCAGGGCTTTGGCCTCTTGTGCAGTCGCGTATTCGGCTGCTTGCACTGACACGGTCGGTTCCAGCAGGATGGCAGCACTGAGCATGGCGATTGATGCGTTACGAAACATGACTTTCTCCGTATAGCGAGCGAAATTGTCTGCAGCTTTGCCTGCGAGCCCGGCAATTTTTTTGTGCGCGACGGCATTCCACCTCACCTGCGCACTTCATGTTACCAGGACGCCTGGGTTGAGGATCCTGGCTGGGTCGAGCGCGCCCTTGGCCGCGTCGATTGCCTTGCCGAACAAGGCCGGCCGCTGTTCGCGGTACCAAGGCATGTGATCACGCCCGACCGCGTGGTGGTGGGTGATCGTCCCGCCCGCCGCGATCAGCGCATCGGAGGCGCGGGTCTTCACGTGCCGCCACTGCTCGAGAAGTCGGCCGGGCGTGCCGCGTGCGTTGAAGGTGTAGTAGGGTGCCGGACCGTCGGGATAGACGTGGGTGAACCTGGTCGAGACAATCCCAGGCCGACCGGTCGCTTCCTTGAGCGCCTCCTTGGTCGCCGCGCACACGGCGGTGTGAAAGGCCTCGAACTTGTCCCACGTTACCGCGCTCTCGAATGTGTCATTGATCACGCCGAGCGGGACTGTCAGTTCGCGCGCATAGGGCATGCGGATGAACGCCGTACGCCAAGCCACGGCCGCACGCTCGTCGAGGTGCCGCCGGCCACCATGGTCCCGGATGAGCTCGATGGCGCGCACCATCGACGTTTCGACGGGATGGTCAGCCGATTCAAAGGCAAGGATCAGAAGGGTCTCCGTATAGTCGTTGACGCCGTAAATGCCTGCCTCGTTGTTGTCGATGACGCGCAGATTGGAGGGATAGAGCCCGGCTTGGCCGACGGCGCGCACAGCCTTGGCGGCCGCGAACAGGTCGGGAAAGCCGAACACGGCGCCACCCCGGAAGCGGGGCCGGTCCTGCAGCCGCATCCATGCCTCGACAATAACGCCGAGCGTACCTTCCGAGCCGATGATCATGCGGTCGGGGCTTGGCCCGGCGCCCGAGCCGGGCAGGCGGCGCGATTCCATGGGACCCGCAGGCGTGATGGTGCGGATGCTTTCGACGAAGTCGTCGATATGGGTGTAAAGCGTGGCGAAGTGCCCGCCCGCCCGGGTCGCTATCCAGCCGCCAAGGGTAGAGAACTCGAAGCTCTGCGGATAGTGCCGGATCGAGAGGTCATGCGGCTTCAGCGCCGTCTCGATCGCTGGGCCTCGGGTGCCGGCCTGGATACGCGCGGCCCGGCTGATCCTGTCGACCTCGAGGACACGGCCGAGCCGACGCAGGTCGAGGCTGATGACGCCGGCATAGCGGTCGCCAACGGCCGGCTCGACGCCGCCAACGACCGAGGAGCCGCACCCGAAGGGAATGACGGCGACGTTCGCTCCGGCAGCCCAGTCGAGCACGGCGCTCACGTCCGCCTCTCCCGCGGGAAGGGCGACAAGGTCCGGCGCGTTGGCGAAGTCGCGATCGGAGGCGCGAACCGTTTCGGGATACGATTTGCCGTAGGTGTGCAGGAGACGCTCATAGGGGTCGCCTGTGAGCAAGTGGGTAACCGAGTCGGGCGGCGTCACGCGCGGTTCGCGCAAGGTGATATCCGCCATCTGCGGCGGGGCGACGAGGCGGGGTTCGATGCCGAGACGATCAGCGACGAAGCGGAACAACCGCTCCCGCTCTGCCTCGTCGAGGCCCGTGTTCTCTACGCCCCAGCCATAGAATTTCAGGCGGCTACCCATTGCTACCATCTCCGGGTCACGGCCCTCGCTCTCATTATCACAAATGCTATGGGCAATTGCAATTTCATGGGGCCCGCATACTGCGTCTGCGGACATGACTGGTCTGGTCACACCCTTACAATTTCTGCACCAAGGTGAAGAATCAAGTCTTGGCATCGCGGTTGCCAGGAAGCAAAATGCTGCACTGAAGTGAAGAATCCAGTTTCGGTAAAGGAGTCACCAGGAAGCAAAATGCTGCCGATCATCCTTGTCATCACCATGATCTCGGCAGGGCTGCTGGCGTACCATTATGTCGGCTACCCACTGACACTGGCGCTCCTTCGTTACCTCACCGGTCGCCGCTTCAAACCCGGGAATATCGTCCCTCTCACGGTATCGGTGATCATTCCTGCCCATGATAAGTCGCCTATCATCCGGGCCCGGATCGCCAACTTCGCACGCCAGACCGTTCCTCCGCTCGAGGTCATCCTGATTTCCGATGGCTCGACCGACGGTACCGTCGCCGAAGCCCGCGCGAGCCAGCTGCCGCAACTCAGCATCCTTGAAATCGGGAAGCGCCGCGGCAAGGCGGCGGCGCTCAATACCGCTGCCGCAGTCGCTAGAGGCGACGTCCTGCTGTTCACCGACGCGAATGCGGTGTTCGCCGACAATGCGATCGCCGAGCTGCTGCGCGCTTTCGCCGATCAAACCGTCGGGGGGGCCTCCGGCAGCCTCGGAATTCACGAACGCGGCGGCACGTCGGACCAACAAACGATCGAAGCGAGCGAGGGCTTCTATTGGCGTTACGAAGCGTTTGTCCGGCAGATGGAAACCGACATCGCCTCGACCGTTTCGGCCGTCGGGCCGCTGCTGGCGCTGCGGCGTGAAGTCTGGACCCCGCTACCTCCCGGGCTGATCAATGATGATGCCTATCGCGCCCTTGACGTTGTCAACCAGGGCCAGCGCTTCGTCTATGCTTCGGGCGCACAGTGCTATCGCACCGCCTCGCGCTCGCTTCAAGACGAAGGTGCCCGGCGGCGGCGCATGGCGGCAGGTCGTTATCAGCTTCTTCTCAATCCGGCCTGGTGGCCTTGGCGGAGCCCGGTTGTTCTGGTCTTCTGGATTCTGCACAAGTGCCTGAGGCTGCTGTCTCCGATCTTCATGGGCATCGTGCTTTTGGGCAGTCTTGTCCTTGTACTATCTCAGAGCTGGCGCGGGCTCGGCCTCCTATTGCTGATCCCGCAATTGATTTTTTACGGGCTGGCGTTCGCGGGACTGCTGCTGACCCGCCATAGTAAGCCGCCGCGCCTGATGGCCATTGCCGCAATGTTCTACGGGATCAATGCCGAGAATTTTATGGGTCTCTTGAAGTACCTGCACGGCGGTCAATCCGTGCAGTGGCACAAGGCGTCCCACCTGTGATCATTCTTCTCGACTTGTCACGGCGCGCGGGCGGCACGGTGGTTCGTGTCCGTCAGATCGCCGCAGCCCTTCAGGGCTTAGCGGACGTGCGTGTTGCCGTGCTTGAAGGAAGCGAGACTGAGGCAAAGCTTGCTTCGGCTGGGGTGAATCTGCTGCGATTGACGGGGCATCCCAAGAGCCCCGCCTTGCTTTTCGATCTCGTGCGGCTCTTCAAGAAGCTTTCGCCGCGCATCGTCGATGCTCACAATCCGCAGTCGCAGCTTTGGGGGCTGACGGCGGCGCTGTTCTGCAGCGTGCCACGGCGCATCGCCACCGTTCACAGCCGCTACCGCCTGACCGAAGGCGCCGGAGCGCTTTACTACGCTTATCCGTCGCTTCTTTCCGGCCTGGCAACGGACGTCGTCGCCGTCTGCGAAACGGTGGCTGCAGATTATGCCGGGCTTGCCGCTGGCAAGCTGCATTTGATCCACAATGGATTAAGCCCTTTTCCACCCGCGCCGTCGTCACCACCGAGGGATGACGACTTTCGCATTTGCGCGATCGGCCGGCTGCACCCCGTCAAAGGGCAGGTCATTCTTCTCGATGCCCTCTCGCAGGTGCATGACAAACTCGTCCCGTATAAGTGCCTCGTGGTCGGCGAAGGCCGCGATCGCCCGATGCTCGAGGCGCACTGTCGTGAGCTCGGTCTGTCAGAAGCCGTGACGTTTGCGGGCGATCGCGACGATGTTCCGGCACTGCTGGCGCAGGCTCATTTGCTGGTGATCCCGTCCCTGATGGAGGGACTGCCCTATGTGGCGCTCGAGGCCGCATTTCTCGGTACGCCGATCCTTGCCAGCGCCGTCGGGGGCATCGCCGTTCACTTTGCAGACGGAGAAACCGCAAGGCTCGTGCCACCCGGCCGGCCCGATGCGCTGGCGAAGGCGCTGCTATGGTGTCGAACCCACCGCCAGGACTGCAGCACCATGGCCGAGCGCGCCCAAGTGATGGTTGCCAGGCGCTTTTTGCTCGAGCGCATGATCACGGCGACGCAAGCCCTTTATGGCCTCGGCGCGCCTTCCGATGCCGCGAGCCGGTGATAGAGATCAAGGGTTTCCGTGGCCTGCCTGGCAATGCTGAAATGCTGTTCGGCATAGGCGCGCGCCGCATGCCCCATGGCATGCAGTCGGACCGGGTCGGACAAGAGCCCAACCACTGCCGCAACCAGCTCTCCGGGTTCGTTCGGTGCGACCAGCAAACCGGTCACATTGTCCTTGACAATCTCTGGAACGCCGCCCACCCGGGTCGCAATCGCCACCCGGCCACCGGCCGCAACCTCCATCAGAGAGATCGGCAGGGCTTCGCTTTCCGATGGCAGCACGGCAACGTCGCTGGCCGCAATGAGATCGGGAATGTCCTGCCGTTCGCCTAAAAACTCCACCGCAGCGCCATAGGGCGCCGCCAGCGTTTCCAGCTCGCGCCGAAGTGCTCCATCGCCGACCAGTTTGAGCCGCGCCGTCGGCACCGCCTGCCGGATCTGCTCGAAGCTCCGGATCAGCAATGCATGGCCTTTGCCCGGGCGCATTACCGCGATCATCAGCAGAACCGGCGGGCCATCATTGGTCTGCCGCATCCGCGGCATGGTGCTGTCGATCGCAATACCGCTTCTGATGACCGTCACCCTGCTTGGCTCGATGCCGGTTTGCTGCATCAGCGGCACCACCAGCGCATCGGCAAGCGCGATCGCTGCGTCGCTGCCATGGCAAGCACACCACGATAAAAGCGCGGCGCGGAGCCGATCGCGCGCCGTGACCTGTGGATCGGCAAGAACATGCCGTGTCATCACGACCTTGGCTGCTGCAAACCGCCGCGCAACGACGCCCAGCAGATTGGCGTAAGGATCCTGCAGGTGGATCACCTGAGGACGGAACTCACGAATGAACGCGAGAAATCGGACAATTGCCGCGGGATCGGCCAGGTGCCTCGCCCGCAGGCCGAAAGGCGCGATCTTCATCTGGCGAGCCAGGGCTGCCAGCGCCCCGTCGCCAGCCTCTGACAGCGTGATCAGCCGGCAATCGACCCCACGCGCGGTGAGTTCGACCATCAATGACAATGTGTTGCGCTCGGCCCCGCCCATGGCCAACCCGTCCACGACATAAACCACGCGCGCGGCGGCCCGGCTCATGCTATCTGACGGGAGCATCGGAAAGGTCAATGATCCTTGCGACTTTGCGTTGTGGAGCCCGATGGCTATGGCGGCCTGATTCACTTTTCATTCGAGCTTTGCCAAGCCCTGGTTGATGCCGGCCATCAGGTCAGCCTTGTCACCGATCGCAATTACGAACTCGACGATAAGCTTCACCGCTTTTCGGTACACAAGTTTCTGCGACTGTGGAATCCCGTCACGGTGTCTGTCGAAGAGCAACGCTCATTGCGGGCGCGTGCGATGAGGGGTGCACGCCGGGGGTTTCGTGCCGTTAAATTGTCCTATGAATGGGCGCGCCTTACCCGCTATCTTCTCGCCCATAAGCCTGATGCCATCATCTTCAGCGAGATCCTGTACCCGCATCTCGCAATCTTTCTCTGGGTGCTGAAGAAGCGCGGCATGACCCTTGCGCAATTGTGCCATGAATTTGCATTTCAGGAGCGCGAGGGCTCGTCGCTTCAGCTGCGAGCTGCCCTGTCCGGCTCCATCTACCGGCAGTTCGACAGCATTTTCTTCCTGTCCCGCGCCGCGCAAGCGGCCTTTCTCGCCCGCTATCGATATCCATCAGAGCACACGGCCTGCATTCCTCACGGAAGCCAGCGATCTTTCCCCGCCGCGGCCATCGCGCCTGGCGTGTTTCGGGAAGCACTAGGGGTCGACGCCACCGACCCGATTATGCTGTTCTTCGGGACCATCCGCCCTTCGAAAGGTATCGAAGTGCTGCTCGAGGCCTTCGCCTGCTTGCGGAACCGCGGCAAGGCGTGGCTCGTTGTGGCTGGCCAGCCCACCAGATTTGCCGATATGGGCAGGCTCCGCGCCCTAGCCGCTCAATTTGGAATCTCCGACCGCGTTATTTTCCGTTCTGGATATATTCCTATGGATCAAGTCGCGAGTTATTTCGACGTTTCGCGCTGCATCGTCCTTCCGTATCTCTCGGCCACCCAAAGCGGCGTGCTCCATCTTGCGAATCAATTCGCGAGGCCGGTCATTGCCACGACGGTCGGCGGCCTCGCCGAGGACGTTCGTCCCGGCGAAACCGGCATGTTGGTTCCTCCTTCCGATCCAGAGAAGCTGGCCGCGGCCATGGATTCGATGATCGAAGACCCCGCCATGGCAGAGCGACTGGGCACCCAGGCTGCGGTTGTCGCCCGTTCGGAACCACGCTGGGCGAAGGCAGCCAGCATCATCACCGAGACGCTCGAAAGCGTCGTCACGCCCCGCATCTTACGTGGACTGTGCATCTCCTGCTTGGCTCTGGCATTGCTTGCCGTCCACCCGATCGCCGCAAAAGCCGAGGATATGGCCGACTTCCAGGCTGCCGAACGCGCCCTTGCCGCCGGCGATTTCACCAACGCCAGAGCCATGTTCGCGGTCCTTGCCGAGCGCGGCGAAGCGGTTGCCCAGGCCCGTTTGGGGACGCTCTACGAAAAGGGACAGGGCGGGTTGAGGGACGAGGTCGAGGCGCGCCGGCTTTACACGCTGGCGGCGAAGGCCGGCAATGAAGCGGCGATGGTTGCGCTTGCCCATATGCTGCTCGATGGTCGCGGCGGTGCAGCGGACATGCCAATGGGGAGGAGCTGGTTAAGGTCGGCGATCGGCGAAGGCAATCTCGAGGCCAAGGAGGATCTTGCCGCCTCGCTGCTCGACGACAAGTCGGGTGATATTCCCGCGGATCAGGCCAAGGAGGCGATCGACCTCTATATTTCAGCCGCCAACCAGGGTTCGACCGATGCTTTCGACGCTCTAACCAAGATTTATGCCGCTGGCAGGTTCGTGCCGACCGACATGGGCAAATCCACATATTACCTGCGCATGGGTGCGGAGGCTGGCGACGCCTGGGCCATGAACGACTATGCCGACCGCCTCTCAGTCGGTGTCGGCGAGCCCAAGAACCTCACGCGTGCCCGCGAGTGGTATAGCCGCGCTGCTGCGCTCGGAAATCCGGAAGCGCAATATCAGCTCGCCCTGATCGTTGCCGACGATCCCAAAGGTGACCCCGCCAAGGTCAATGCCCTGCTCGCGGCCGCTGCCCCCAAACTGAAATGGGCGGCAAGCGAACTGGCCAACCGCTTGTCGGATGGGGTCGGGGGCATTCGCAATCTCGAGGAGGCCGACCGGCTGTATACAGAGCTTGCTGGCCAGGGCCTGCGCGCGGCGCATCTGTGGCTTGGCAAGGCGCGCGAAGAAGGACTGGTAGGCAGGAAAAATCCGCATGAGGCCCTGAGTCACTATCTTGCGGCAGCTGCAATGCAGGACGAAAGCTGGCTCAGCGAGCGTATCGCCAGCTTTTACGAGAAGGGTACCGGAACCCCGGTCGACATGGCGACCGCGGCGCAATGGTACCTTCGTGCCGCCGGTGCCGGCAGCATCGATGCTGCCGCCTGGCTCGGCGATGCCTATCAGGACGGACGCGGCGTGGCAGTCGATGCCGGAAGGGCAGCCGACTGGGCCCATCGTGCCGCCGAAGGCGGTGATGCGTGGTCGATGATGAATTACGCTGCGGCGCTGGAAAACGGCCAAGGCGTGGCCATTGATATCCCTGCAGCGCTTCGCTGGTACGAGAAGGCGGCGCAATCGGGCGCGCTCGAGGGTGAGCTTGAAGCGGGGCGTGTGCTGTCGGATGAGGACCTTGGCGTGTTCAACTTGGCGCGCGCTGCCCGATGGTACGAAAAAGCAACCGCTCGCGGCGAGCCGCGTGGCGAACTCGAACTCGGTCGTATGCTTCTGTTCGGCACCGGTGTGACGCGCGATGAGGCCAAGGCGCTCAGGCTCATCACCTCCGGAGCCGAAAAAGGGCTGCCAAAGGCCCAATTCACCCTGGCAAGCCTCTACTTCCATGGTACCGAGGTTCCACGCAATCTCGAGCGCGCCTATTATTGGTGGAAGCTTGCCGCTGCTGGCGGGGACCCGCTCGCCAAGGCACGGATTGCCGAGATCGCCGACAGCCTGTCAAACGCTGCTCGTAAACGGCTCGATGCGGAGGCGAAGGCGGCGCATGCCAAGAGCACGACCGCACCCCACGGCCGTGACGGCAAGGTGGTCAAGGTCATCAATGACTGACAAGGCGACGGTCGCCGGCAGGGCCTTCGGGCTGGCGCATCGATTGCATGTCTTTCATCTCCTCGAGCGCCGCCTACCACCGCATCTTTCAGTGCTGGTCTATCACCGGATCGACGATAGCGAGCGTCTTGGCTTCCATGGCGATCCTGATCTCGTCAGTGCCACACCTGAGGCCTTTGCTCGCCAGCTCGATTACCTCACTGCCCGCTATACGCCGATCGACGAGCGGACGCTGATCGCATGGCTCGACGGGACGTCCGAACTGCCGGAGCGTCCATTGCTGATCACCTTTGACGATGGGTACCGAGACAATCTGCTTCGGGCGGCCGAGATACTCAATGCATGGGGTATTTCTGCATTGCTTTTTGTTTGCACGGGATTCATCGCCGGAGAGCTGCAATTCTATTGGGACTGGCTTGCCGATGCCCTGCTCGCCACCAACGAACGCAGCGTGAGGTTGCCGCTGCTTGGCAAAGTCACGCTTGGCGATGCGCGGTCGCGCCGCGATGCGCGGCGGGCCTTCATCGCGCAAGCCAAGCAGCTGGGCGAGTATGAACGGCGCGAAGTCATCACGGCCACCGCGAGGGTCCTGCGCATCGACCGGCCAGGCCGCCCCGCGACAGAGCAGCATCTCGACTGGCCCGCACTCCAACGGCTTCGAGGATTGGGCTTTACCATTGGGGGACATACCGTCAGCCATCCAATCCTCAGTCGATTGCCTGATGGCGAAGCAGCGGCAGAAATTGCCGATTCATGCAAAGAGATTGCCGCGCGGCTCAATGCGCCCGTCAATAGCTTCGCCTATCCGAACGGGCGTGCCGCTGATTTCAACTCGGTCCATCAACTTGCTGCTGCGCGGGCGGGTGTAAAGCTTGCATTCTCGCTCAGCGGACGCGTTGCGCCGTTCGACGAAGTTCGCCGCCGGCCACTCGCGATCGATCGAATCGGTGTATACCAAGGCGACGACGTCCCGCGGCTCGCGGCA
The DNA here is from genome assembly GCA_963744915.1 of uncultured Alphaproteobacteria bacterium. Lineage (GTDB taxonomy): Bacteria > Pseudomonadota > Alphaproteobacteria > Rhizobiales > Aestuariivirgaceae > DATAFF01. Next base: position 117,211 of record CAVUUY010000015.1, on the reverse strand, counting down.
AAGCTGGCGCAGCTCGGCGGCAAGGAATAGCAGCACGCGGGTGAATTTTTCTACTGACTGCTGCCGACCGAGCCGGAAGATGTCGGACGCGCCAGCAGGTCATGCGGATATTGATCACTCGGCACGATCACAAAGAGCCGTTCCGGCGTGATCAATCCATCGAGCAGGTCGCGGGGGTAGACCTTGTCGTCGTCCATGGTCTCGCTCAATCCGGCATCGCGCCAACCCTGGTCAGCGGTCAGGCGGCTCTCGAACTGGAAATGGGCACCTCCAGCCGTATCGGTTACGAAGGCGCCATAATCTCTGAGGGCCGTTGCGATGATCCCGCCTGCCCGACGATAGCGCTTGGGGATGCTCTCGAGCCAGTCGGCGATTTCCTTATCGCTGACGTCGAGTGCGAAACGCATGCCAAGCGGGATGCCGTCATACTGCCGGTCGGGGAATTCGAGCTTTGTCGCCGGCGGCACCGCGATCGCTCCGTCGGTGTCACGGACGGTGAGCGACAAGGCATGGCGGATCGCGCCTTGCGCCATTTCCTGCGGCCTGACCAGCATTGCGAGATATGGAAGGCCGACGCCGCGCGACGGCCGGTGGCCGTCTTCTTTGATGCGATAATCCCCTTCGACGCGGCTACCGCGGGTGGCTACGACATTCCGCCCCTGGGTGCGGACCTGCCACAGATCCCACTCGATGCCTTTGTCGGAATCGAGGATGATCACCTGCGCGTCTTTGCCGGGTGCCGACTTCCAGGCAGGGTTCCACGGCACATCGAGTCTTGGGACTGGATTGTCTTCGTCGGTAAATCTGATCGCGGCAGTTTCGGTTGCGTCATGCGCGTTGTAGACCGGATAGGTATATTCGTCGAAACTCAGATTAAAATTTCCAGGACGGTCGGAAGGAGCATCGTTCCACAGCCTTGGAACATAGAGCCCCGGATTGGGATGCCTCGGCAATTGGGCAACAGGTATGTTCCAAGGTGCTCGAGGACCGAATGGACGCTGATAGGTCTCCGCGGCCCAGGCCCCATGCGAGACAAGGAGAACGATTGCAACTGCCGAACCCCTCAGAGCGCCAAATAGTTTCAAGCACTTCACCTTTGAACAGCGCTGCAAACGATGCTCGAATTTTTATCATAATGGCCGTCTGCGGTCACCATCCGAAGGAGACTGGCGGCTGTGACACTTGAGACTCGAACGGCGCGCGGCATCGCACTCAGTTATGGGGCCTATGTTGCCGACAAGCTGGCGATGTTCATGAGCACCGTCGTGCTTGCCCATGTCCTTGAACCCGATACCTTCGGCATCTTCGCCTCGCTGATGCTGTTCGTGGTGTTTCTCGACACCTTCCGCGATTTTGGGCTCATCGATGCGCTCGTCTATTTCGACGATACCGATGGGCTTGCAGCCGATACCACCTTCTGGTTCGTCCTGTGCGTCAGTGCCCTCCTCACGATCATAACCTTCATCATGGCGCCGGTGCTCTCACAGCTCCTCTATGACGATCGGTACACTGAGCTGCTGCGCGCTGTCGCCGTGTGGTTCCTGCTCACCGGCATCGGGATCACTCATGAGGCGATGCTCGGCAAGCGCCTCGCCTTCGGCAACCGCTATGCCATCGACATCATCGTGACCGTGGTAAAGACCCTCCTGCTGCTCGGGCTGGCATTCGCCGGCTTCGGCATTTGGAGCCTGATCGGTGGGCTGATCGGCGGAGCAGCTGTCCGTGCTGCCTTGCGCTGGCTATGGACACCGTGGTCACCCCACTGGCGATTCTCTGTTGCCAAATGGTTGGAGCTCTTCCGTTATGGCCGGCACATCCTTGCCGTCAATCTCAACGACTATGTGGTCGAGAAGGTTGACCAGATCACCATCCTGTGGCTACTCGGCGAGATTCAGCTTGCCTTCTACTATATGGCCCTGCGCTTCCCGGAGCTCCTGCTCAGCCAGTTCAACATCGTCCTTACCCGTGTGATGTACCCGGTCTTCGCCAGCCTTCGCGGAGACCAGGAGGTCCGCATGCGTTTTCTTCTGGCGGCAAGCCGCTACACCGCCCTGCTTGTCGTTCCGATTGGACTGGGCCTCGCTCTCACGGCGGATGCGACAGTGGAAAGTCTCCTAGGTGCGCAATGGGCGCCGACTGCCGCACCGCTCGCGACCTTGTCGCTTGCCGGTATGATGCAATCGCTTCTGTGGAGCACCGGCGACATGTTCAGGGCAGTTGGAAGACCGGACCTCTCTACCCGCATCGCACTTGTCGAGCTTTGCCTCACCGTTCCCGCCGTCGTCCTTCTCGTCACGCTGACGCGACAATTATGGGTCGCCGGCCTTGCATTGCTGCTGGTCGCCACTGTTTCCAATATCGTCCGCATGTACTATGCGCGCGTCGTCCTCGGAGTGCCGATGGGCGATTACATCTGGGCGTTCGTCCCGGCCATCACGGCGGGTGGCGGCATGGTCGTTGCAGTGATCGGAATTCGCCTACTCATTCCAGGAGCCTCTCTTGGCGTGCTCGTGCTCTCCATCCTGGTCGGCATTGCAAGCTATTTGGCTATTCTCCTGGTGATCGATCGCGCGGGCGTGAACGATGCAATGGCACTTCTGAAATCGGCGTTGGCAGGAAAATAGGGGCCGGTTGCCTTACGCTCTTGTGCCGCCCAACCCCTTTCGCTTCAATTCCGGACCGGCCGCGTTGTCCGTTCCCGACGCGGCAAGCGGCGACAACGCTGCATGCTTTCGCGATGCATTGCCAGGGAACGCCACCTCAAGGTCGTGGTCACGATGCTCGAGAAGGCGCACGGCGATCACCGCGACGAGCGTTGCGACGGCAGCGAGCCCGGCGATCATAAAGGATGGCAGCGAAACCGGATCGTCGCCGGCCGTCGGTGCCTGCAGCAGGCGCGGCGGTGACGTCACCTTGCTCAATGCCTTGGTCAGATCGGCCGCGGCAATCATTTCATTGAGCTTCGCGATCGTTGCCTTGCGCGCTGCGAGATCCTGGTCGAGCGTCTGAAACGCACCGGCGACCTGATCGAGATGCGCATGCTGGTCGCCGATCCGGGAAAGCTGCTGGCCCACCGATGTCGCTGCTGCTTCCTGGCCTATCTTCTCGGCATTCAGGGCCGCCAGCCGGTCGGAAGCATTCGATCCCGCCGTTTCATAGACCTCGATCTGCCTGGTCGTGCTGGCCAACTCCCGGGCCAGTTGATCGGCCTCGGTCCTAAGGGTCGCATCCCGCTCGTTGAGCGCCTGCCTCTCCTGTTCGAGATCGCTGACCTGGTTCTCCTTGGCAAGCTGCCGACGCTTGTCCATCAGCTGCTGATAGGCGGCCGCATTTTGTTGCAGCTCGCCCCTGAGCGTCGCCGCCTCGTCGACCTGCAGGATCGATCGACGCAGGTCTATATAGCCATCGAGCAGCGACTGAAGGATTTGAACGGACATCGCCTTGTCGTCATGGGTAAAGCTCACATGCAGGATTCCGGAGTTCTTGACGGGCTTGATCTCCAGGCCGCGCTGCAGCACCTTCAGGGCCTCGACATCGAGAGAGGGTGCCGGCGGCAGCAGACCGAGGCGGCGGAGCCAGTATCGCAAGCCCGACACCTTGCGGTTATCCGGGCTCGTTCCGAGAATTGGATCCGCACCGATCTTGCGTATAACGTCGCGCTTCAGATCGTCGGTATTGAAAATCTCGGCTTCGGTATTGAGGATCCGTTCCAGCGTCCACCGGGATGCATCGCCGCTGTCGTCGAGAACGGTACGCCCGTCATATTCCGGGCCACTCCCCATCATCAGCGTGGCTTCTGCCGCGTAGCGCGGGCCCCAGGACAGGCTAGCGATGCCGAACACCAAGCCCGCCAACAACGGGAGAGCCAGCAGCAGCAAGGCATCCTTGAGAAGTCGTTCCATGATCACGCCTCGCATGCGGCCGGCCTCATATAAACTCTCTTGAAGGGACTGGCAGGGTGGCCGACTCTCGCCAGTCCGAAAGCGATGAGCAGCCAGGCGATGCGTGAGTAGTCGTCATGGAGTACGAGCGAGGCTGCAAAATAGCCGAGGACTCCCAAACCCACTGCCCGTGCCAGCCATAGTGATTCGACATCACGAGCATCGGCACAAACTATACCGATCAGCGCCACCGACAGCACAGCGGCGAAGGCCATGAGGCCGAAGATGCCGGTCTCGGCTGCAACTTCCAGAGGAAAGCTGTGCGCCTCACGATCTTCCTGGCGGGGTATCCCATAGTGGTCGAGCGAATATTTCTGGAACAGCTCCTTGTAGTTTCCCGGCCCCACCCCGACTACCGGATTTTCCGCAAACATGCGCACCGCCAAGGCCATCTCGTCGGCGCGGTTGACGATCGACTCATCACCGGTGCTCGCCGTGTCGTCCGCCTCGGTGAAGGCAGTCGGCACCCGGGCGATCCGGTCAAGATAGCCCTGGGGTGCAAAGACCAGAATGATCGCTGCAACGGCAATGGCGCCGATGCCGAGGCCCAACCAATATTGTCTGAACCACCAGACGAGTGCCACCGCAGTCACTGCAAGGCCGAGAATGGCGCCGCGCGAATAGGTGAGGAACAGGCCGGCAATCAGAGCAGCCGCCGCGACAAGCCCGATCAACCGCCACACCCGTGATCGTACCGGCACGACGATGTCGGGCAGCGTCAGCGGCACCGCTGCAAGCAACACCCGGCCAAAGCTGTTGGGATCGGCAAATGGACCCTGCGCCCGGTAGGTATCGACAAGCCCGACGAGGGTCTTGTATTCGGCCTGCAGGAAGCCGGTCTGGTCGCTGTCGTTATAACCGGTCGCCGCCGAAACGACGCACGCCAACGCGATCAGTGCCAGCGGTAGATAGAAGCTGCGCAGCGCCCATCGCATCGTCGCAGCATCGCGCACCACCAACATCACCAGCATGACGAGCAGGAGATTGCGCGCGAGCTCGTCCAGCCGTTCGAGCGACACCTCAGGGTGTTGTGCGAAAACCACTGAAAGCGTGGTGGCCGCGAAATAAGCGAGCACGAATGCGATGGCGGTGCGGCTGGCCTTGAAGCTCTGCCCGCCCATCGTCACCGCCAGGCCGACTGCGACAATGAAGGGAAGGCCAAGCAGCTTGCCGATGGGCGGAATGCCGTGAAAATCCTCAAGCACGTCCGAGACGTTGGTCACCGTTGCCGCGATCATCACAGACAAGGTCAGCGTGACCAGCCCGCGCCATGATATGACCGCGACCATTCCTTCAGCTTCCCCTTTGCTGGATGCAGGCGATGATAGTTTCGAAAATGAGCCGCACGTCCCCGAGAAGGCTTTGGTTGCGGATATAGGAAATGTCGTAGCGAACCCGTTCCTCGAAGCTGCAGATTCCCCTCCGCCGCATCTGCCAGAGGCCGGTCAGACCCGGTACGGCATCCAGACGACCGCGCCACCAGGTATGGTGCTGTTCGAGCCGTGCCGTCGATATCGGACGAGGACCGACCAAGCTCATGCTGCCGGTAAGGACATTGAAGAACTGCGGCAATTCGTCCAGATGCGTTCGGCGCAAGATTGCGCCGATCCTGGTAACACGCGGATCGCGCTTGATCTTGAAATCCGGGCCCGTGGCTTCGTTCACGGCAGCGAGACTCGCCCGCATGGCATCCGCGCCAGGGCACATTGTTCGGATCTTTGCCAACTTGAAGCGGCGCCCAAGACGGCCGGTCCGCTCTTGCCAATATATTGCCGGCGCGGCCGGATCACTCAATTTTACAAGGGTACAAAGGACCGCGAGGATGGCCAACCAGACGGGAGCGGTTGCGAGCACCATCGAAAAGTCGAACAGCCGCTTGGCTCTCGCTCTGCGGTGCGAGGCCGTAAGGTAGTCAGCAGTTGGATCGAACATCGAATTCGCCTGGGCGTACAAGGAAACTCCTACCGCAACGAGACCACTGCTCCATGTTCGACCGGGCGATGCGCAGCCTTGCTCGCCCGGGCCGCAATCATGAGATCGGCGAGCACGAATCCGTGATCATCGCTGGTGACGATCGACTGCCTGATCAGGGCGGCGAATTCGCGCTGCAACAGCGCTTCGAGCCGTCGGCTCAGGATTTCGGCGCCTGGCTCATATGTGGCGGGGCAGATCACGAAGAGTCCGTTCTGGGTACCGTCGGAGAGCACGATATCCGAGTTTCGGATCGCCGACCCGACCCGCTGCAGCACATTTTCGCGTAGGGTCAACCGCTCGAATTGCGAGGCAAAACTCCACTCGTTGGCTTTTTCCTCCTCGCTGGCAGGTCGCATCCAGGAAATATGAAGGACGCTGAGCGGCTGGTTGAGCCTGTTACACAACCCCACGATGCCCTCGCAGCGTTTCAGCCGCTCGCGCTCAACCGCATCAGCAACGGCAATGTTGCTCCGCGATACGAAGGTCAGCGCACGAACGAACTGCTGCTCCCAAAACGCGACCCGATGAACGAGCACCGCGTAGGTGGCAAGCAAGATCGCCAATGCTACGAATGCGAGCCACGCATTAAATGCATTGGCGTGAGCCGCGATTCCGGGAAGAATTGCGATCGCCAAAATGCCGATGGTCGGCAGCCATGACCAGCGGGCCAGATTTGAGGGCAACAGTTGGCAAAGTGAAGGCGTAAGTATGGCAGAGTAGATCAAGGCCGATTTCAGCGGTTCGGGATTCTCGCCTGCAATAGCCTCCGCAGAAATTATGCAACTTGCAACCAACAACACGCTCACAGCTACAAGCATGGATACCGACTTAGGCCACATTTTTCGACACTCTGGAGTACTATTTATGGTTGAGGCTTTTCGGAAACGCTACGCTGCAAACTGATATCGTCGCCTCCTCTCAGGCTTACTTCCAATTCGAAGCAATATTCCATCATCATAGTAGTTCTACCAAAACCGGCCACATTTGCGCCTCAAATCTTGGTGTGACCCGGTGCGATGCGTAATCGCAACGAGAACCAGGTCGTCGCCCGACCTCAAAGCATCGGTTCGGGGTGCGTTCCCGACCCAGCTTGGGCCCACCGATTCCGGTAAGTGCGCTGGTCTGGATCTCAGCGTTGAGCCTCGGCGGCGCTCGTCTTATTCACGCGGGGCGCGGCACAGGGCTCAGTTGCCGTTTACCTCCGGGCGGCGACTGAATAGGGCGCACACTGGCGCGCCGTCATTTGTTGCGGCGGACGGCGAACTTTATTGGGGAAATCATCGACTCGAACAGGCCCTGGCTCATGAGCTCAAGGCGCCAATAGGAGGGCCACGCCGATCCTTGCCGCCCCGCAGTGGGAAGGTACCGGTACTTCGACGAGGCCTTTTCCCTCAGCTCTCGGCTTGCGAAGGCTAGCGCATATTGCCGGGATTGACTCTCCTCGGCGGTAGGATTTCGGGTAGTGTTTCCACCTTCGATGCGGCTCGTCAATCGCGGTGGTGCGAAGATGCGATTTTCCCGTTTGATCAATGTGGTCGGCGTTCATGCCGAGGGTGAGCACAATGAGGTCATCACCGGCGGCGTCATCGAAGTGCCCGGGAGGACCATGTTCGACAAGATGACCTATCTGCGGACCCAAGCGGACGAACTCAGGCAGTTTCTGCTGCATGAGCCTCGCGGCAAGGTGGCGCAGTGCGTCAATCTCGTTCTTGCACCGACCAGGCCGGAGGCGGATGCAGGCTTCATCATCATGGAGTCGGAATATTACGTGCCGATGTCCGGCACCAACACGATCTGCACGGTGACGGCATTGCTCGAAACGGGAATGGTGCCGATGCGCGAGCCGGTAACCCGGCTCACTCTGGAGGCGCCTGGCGGTCTGGTTTCGGTCGAGGCGCATTGCCAGGGCGGCAAATGCGAGAGCGTGTCGTTCCGCAATGTGCCTGCCTTCGTGTTCGGCCTGCAGAGGCCGGTGGAGGTGCCGGCCCTTGGCACGCTCATGGTCGATGTCGCCTATGGCGGGATGATCTACGCGATGGTCGATGCCGAGGCGCTCGGCATCAGGCTCGACCCGTCCGAGGCGCGCGATCTCGTGGAACTCGGAGAGAGAATCAAGCGGGCGGCAGCCGCGCAGATTCCGGTGGTCCATCCCGAGAACCCGGAGATTCACACGATCAACCAGACCCTGTTTGCCGGCCCGGTAAGCGTGGTCGATGGTGTGAAGATGGCCAGGAACACGGTCATCGTCTCACCGGGCCGTCACGATCGAAGCCCGTGCGGGACAGGCACCACGGCGCGTCTGGCGATCATGCATGCCAAGGGGGAGATCGGCATCGGCGAGCGGTTCGTGCATGAGAGCCTGATCGGAACCCGGTTCATCGGCACGATCCTCGAGGAGGGACGGATCGGATCGACCCCGACCGTCATCGTGTCGATCACCGGGCGGGCCTGGATCACCGCGTTCCACCAATATGTGCTCGACCCGACTGATCCGTTCCCGACCGGCTACAAGCTTACCGATACCTGGCCGGCGAATGGATGAGGCATTTTCCCCATGCACGACATTTGGAGAACTATGGAGTCCTTGAAATACGACCGCTGCGAAGCTCGAAATCCGAGGGAGATGAAGAATCGCCGGGTCCGATCACCTCAATCGATCTGCTGGCATCAAGGGAATTCTTCGGCTTACGAACTGGCGCTGTCGATGACTTGACAGACGGCTTTAGGGCCGCAGTCGGATTCGGAGCATTGGGCGGGCTGCCCGGATCGATCGGGCCCAAGAGAGGCTGATCGGATGCGGTTGGGCTCACGCCCCGTTCAACGGGAATCGAGGGGGCGGCAGGCGCAGCGGATACGGCGGCAGTTGGAGCGGGGACGACGGGAGCGCTGGGAGGGGGCGAAGCTGCCGAGATGGGTGCTATGCTGCCGGTCGCTGTTGTTGCCGGCGTCGGGGAGGAGCTTTCCTTGTTAATAATAGCGGTCGCCGGCATCCTGGGGATCGCCTTGCTACCATGCCGTGGGGTCGCGTTCACCTTCTGCTTCACCTGAGCCTCTCGCACTCGCGCCGTGTCCAGCCGCTTGCTGATCGTCGTCAGTTCGGCATTGTGTGCGGTGATTTTCTGCTGGACATCATCGAGCTGGTCGCGGGCGGCTGCGAGATCTTTCTTCACCGCCGCGGATCTTTCCCTGACTTCCTGCAGGGCCTGAGCTGCTTCATCCCGTAGTCGGGTGGTTGCGGATAGCGCCGACTGGGCCGTCGCGAGCTTCTGCTGCGTTGCCTTGGCCTCGGTTAGGGCTTTCTCCTGGTCTTCGCTGTGCTCGACAGGAGCCGGTCGCTGCTGCTCCTGTCCATCTGGCTGGTACCAAAAGGAAAACACCGCGGCCAACCAGCCCACGACCGCCAGAAAGAGCAACGCGAGAGCAATGGGCCGCTTGAATTCTCGCACAATCCTTGTGCCGAAACCGGATTGGCCATTCGATTCGTGCGCCCAGGAGGGATTGGCCGCTGTGCCTGGTGTCAACATGCGCGATGGGTTGAACTTAGCGGTGGGTCCGATTCATCGGACTAGGCAGCGTAACCGAGCGCGTGGTTCAGGAGCTTGATCTAGATCAAGGGGCAGTGGAAACTATAGCGCGCTTGACTTGAATCAAATCATGCTGCCGCTCGGCTGCTAAGCTTCCAGTGAAGCTGAGCTGCCCCTGCACCAGGGGACCCGCCGAAACCGGCAGCCGGAGCAGGTCTATGACAACGGCGATCCATCCCGAGGCAACGCACCATCTGCCGTTTTTCATCACGCCTCCAGGTGAAACCGACATTCTCATGAATGTCATGATCGTCTTTCTCGCCTTGGTAGTGTTCCTGATCGGGATCCTGTATCTGCGTCTTCATGCCCTTCCCGAGCACATGGCCCATAGCACCCAGAAGGTTCAATACGAGATCGTTGCCGTCCTGGCGCTGATCTCGCTGTTCACGCACAACCATCTTTACTGGATCATCGGACTGCTGCTGGCGCTTGTGCAGATCCCGGACTTCTCGACGCCACTTGCGCGGATGGCCGATTCGCTCGCCAAGATGGCCGGAGCCAAGCGAACGATTCGGACGGCGGAACCACTCACGCAGGAATGGCTGTCCCAAGACCAGTCTCAGGCGGTTCCGCGTGAGACAAAGGACGTCAGTCATGCTTGAGCTACTCCTGTGCTCGATGGTCACCATACTGCCCGACTATTTGTTCCGGCGCTATGCACAGGGAAGGCGTTTCGGCCACGAGATCACGCTTTATTCCGTATGGTTTGAGCTCCGGTGGGGCATTACCGCGTGCCTGATTCTGACAATTTTGCTGATCACCCTGATCTTCTACTATCATCCATCGACCAAGAGCGCGGTTTCATTTTTCCGTACCGTGCCGCTTTTGCCGGAGAGTAGCGGTCGCGTCGAGGAGATCTATGTAAACGTTCGCGACAAGGTGAAGGCGGGGCAGCCGATCTTCAAGCTCGACAGTTCTAAGCAGGAAGCCGCTCTTGAAACGGCGCAACGGCGCATCGCGGAGGTTGGAGCGGCTTTGGAGCAGGCGAAAGTCGAGCTTGAAGCCGCTGACGGAAAGATCCAGGAAGCTCAGGGCGCCTATCAGCAGGCCGTCGAAGAATTGGAAACCAAGCGCGAGCTGCAGCGACGCAATGCGTCGACCGTGGCGCTGCGCGACATCGAAAAGTTGGAGAACGTGGTCGACGGCCGGCAGGGCGGCGTTTCCGTAGCCATTGCCAACAAGAAGTCCATCGAGACGCAGATTTCATCATTGTTGCCGGCGCAGAAGGCCAGTGCTGAAGCCGCGAAAGCCGAGGCCCAGGTGGACCTCGACAAGACAGTCGTTCATGCCCTCATCGATGGCATGATCGAGCAGTTCACATTGCGCAAGGGCGACATCGTCAATCCGCTGATGCGGCCGGCTGGTATCCTCATTCCCTCCGAAGCAGGGCGGTGGGGGTTGATTGCCGGCTTTGGCCAGATTGAAGCGCAGATCATGAAACCCGGCATGATCGCCGAAGCGACCTGTGTCGCGAAGCCGCTCACCATCATTCCCATGGTGGTGACGGAGGTGCAGGACTATATCGCCGCCGGCCAGATCAAGCCCACGGATCTGCTCATCGATGCACAACAGGCCTCGCGACCTGGAACGCTCACCGTCTTTCTCGAGCCGCTGTATGAGGGTGGTTTTGCGAGTATTCCACCGGGGAGCCTGTGCATCGCCAATGCCTACACCAACAATCACGATCTTCTCGCCGACAAGAATATCAGCACCGGGCGGTGGCTGTTCCTTCACGTCGTTGACGCGGTCGCGTTGGTGCACGCCCTGATCATTCGCCTGCAGGCGCTGGTTCTGCCGCTGCAGACCCTGGTGTTCTCCGGGCATTGAAGGTGAGTATCTGACCATCGAACGGATATGGAGATCTCGAGCATGCGCCAGGCTCTCGCTTTCCTAGGCATTGTTGTGCTTTCTCCTGTAGCCCATGCCGCCACGTGTATGATCGAGGACCATCCGACCTGCGCGATCAACTGCACGGCGGGATGCATCGCGAGTTGGGTTGAGCCGGCGGGATGTGCGACGCGGTGCTCGGAGGCTGAGGGTGTAAAGACGGTCAAGATGATCATCCAGGATGCAAGTTCGAAGGAAATTGGAAACTTCATGAAATCAAAAGAATTCATCAAACTCTTCAGACAGAAGTAGCTTTCCACGTGCCTCTTTTTACGCACGCTAAAATGCAAACTAGCCCAGTTTCAGTCCCGCTGGTGACTTCTTTAATTCAGAACGCCAGCGGCAAGAGCAAGTTGAATTCCGGGGATGTCTGTCCCTTTCCCTAAGGTGCGTTCGATTGGGGTGCTGTCACCGGAGATCCAGATTTTGAGCTCGGCATCCGTATCGAACGTTCCGACCGTCTCAAGACTGTAGCGGGTGATCGATCGATAAGGGATGGTGAGATACTCGACCTTTCTTCCTGTCACGCCCTGGATTTCGACTATGATCAGTCGCTTCTCCGTAAAAGCAAAGAAGTCTCGGAAAAGGCGGAATGCCAGCATCGCCGTCTCGTCGGGGAGGAGCACGCCCTCGAGCCTGCCGGCAACTTCTTTTGCTGCGACCTCACTCCCATGCCCCATCAATGCATCCAGGATTCCCATGATCGACTCCTGTCTCGAAGGTCCAAGATTTAGGCAAAGCGATTGGGGAACGATCGCGATGGCTCGCCGGCATTTGCCAGCGCGCCAAAGGTTCATTTAAGCTGCCAATCTGCTGGACCTTCGCGGATTCGATCAAACTTGCCCAGCCGATCGGCGATGCAGCAAGGGTTGATTCAGTATCAATAGTAACGAAGGCAGGTTCCTGCACTCCATCTTGCGCATCTGCGGGCAGTGCGGCGGACGACGCGGCGGGTCTGTCGAACACCGGCTCTGCTTACACATACACCGCTGACGCGTCGCATTCCGGCGCCGCATGCCTGGGCCACTTGTGTCACCAAGCCGTCGGGAACGGCAAGTTTTGGCACCGGCATGGCCTGCGCCGAGGTTGCCATCGTTAATGCAAAGGCAAGCGTGACTAACCGGATCATCATTTCCTCCAATTTGTAAGCGATGAGACCACGACGTAGTGCAAGAGGGCGCGGGTTGATAAATCTTGCCCGCAACCTTCACCTATATTCCTAAATCCGGAAGAGCATTTGACATAGATCAAGAACCATTGGCAGATTTCTGACGACGCGATGTCCTCCGAACATTCGGTTCTCAGGTTAAATCCTTTACTGGGTAGACGCGTGATTTCCAGTCGCTTGGACTCTGCTGAGAGATCTCGTCCGCACGGTCTGTTGATCTAGATCAACTTAGCAGCTGACCCATTGAGTTAGGATTTTCAAAGAAGTTGGCGTTTTGCCGTCTTGTGCATCAGTAGCGTGCACTCGGAGGACCACTGCACACTTCTTTTCGATTGCTTCAGCCTGAGGAGAATTCGAGTGTCAAAAGAATCCGACCATAGCCTTCCTCGAATCGATCAATTCTTTTCTGGCCCCGGAGCGCGGGCTGACCGGTGGCATAATCTCGTGGAATTGGCTGAAGCTTGGGCAGATGGATCTGGCAGCCCGGCAAGCTTCGAGGATGCCCTTACGGAGATGGCTCCAACTGAGGAATATCACGCCTATCCCGGCTCTCAGCTCATGAGCGAACTGCGCGACAATGCTGCCGCAAACGATGCAGCGGCAACTGCTGTTTTTGCCCGGCGCATATTGCGCTCACTTCTCAACCGATCGTTCCGCCAGAGCGCGGGGGAGTGGGACGTGCAGGCAGATGCCGAAGAGGCCGTATCAGATGTGCTCCCTCCGGCGCTGGGACGCGAAGGCACGCATCGACCCTATTTCGAGGTTCTGATTGTCACCGGAGCACCGGCAACCCGCTGGAGTGCTCTTCGCGCCGAGTGGCGCCGGCTTCGCCGACCACTCGATCCCTTTGTTTATGAGCCGGTATTCGTCGGCAGTTTCGAGGATGCATTCTGCGCCGCCATGCTGAATACGGAACTCGCTGCTGTGATTCTCCACGAGGGATTTCCCTTCCGGTCACGTCACGACGCGCCAGTGCTGCGCTCGATGATCGAGGTAGCCGATCAGAAGGAGGCCTCGCAGGCATCGGCATTGCATCTGTCACAGGTGTTGAAGCGGGTCCGGCCTGAGCTTGATCTCTATCTCGTGTCCAACGGACGCGTTGAGGACATCGCTGGCAGTCCTGAGGCGAACGCCGTGCGACGTGTCTTCTATGCGGTCGAGGAGTTGCTCGAGCTGCATCTTGCGGTCCTCGAGGGGGTACAGGCGCGTTATGAAACGCCATTCTTCGACAATCTGAAGAAATACGCGCAGCGACCAATCGGGACGTTTCACGCACTGCCCATCGCCCGCGGCAAGTCGGTGTTCAAATCCGACTGGATCCGTGACATGGGCGAGTTCTACGGTATTAACCTGTTCCTCGCCGAAAGCAGCGCCACCACCGGTGGCCTTGACAGCATGCTGGAGCCGACCGGCAACATCAAGAAGGCGCAGGAAATGGCTGCGCGTGCCTTTGGTGCGGACCACGCGTTCTTTGTTACCAATGGCACCTCGACGTCAAACAAAATGGCCGTGCAGGCTTTGCTGGCGCCCGGCGACATCGTGATCGTCGACCGCAACTGTCACAAGTCGCACCACTATGGAATGGTGCTGGGCGGCGCGCAGCCGCTTTACGTCGAAGCGTTTCCGATGACGGAATATTCGATGTACGGCGCTGTGCCGCTGCGCACGATCAAGCAGGCACTGTTGAACTTGAAAGCAGACGGAAGGCTCGACCGCGTCAAGATGCTCGACCTGACGAACTGCACCTTCGACGGTCACATCTACAACACGCGTCGCGTGATGGAAGAATGCCTGGCGATCAAACCGGACCTGATCTTCCTGTGGGACGAAGCGTGGTTCGGCTTTGCCCGATTCTCCCCCTTCCTGCGACCGCGCACCGCAATGGGCGCAGCGAACGACATCGAAGCGTGGATGCAAGATCCGAAGTCCGTCGCTGACTATGAGAAACAACAGAAGGAGCTTGGCTCGAATCCGTCGGATGAACGACTTCTCGAAACGCGACTGCTGCCTGATCCGCGCAAGGTGAAGCTCAGGGTTTACCAGACCAACTCGACGCACAAGTCGATGTCCGCCATTCGGCAAGGTTCGATGCTGTTCGTCAAGGATGTGGACTTCCACACGGTTGAGGGGCAGTTTCGCGAGGCGGTGTTTACGCATGCGTCCACCAGTCCGAACCAACAGCTGATTGCGAGCCTGGACGTCGCAAGGCGGCAAATGGAGCTGGAGGGCTATGGCCTCGTCCACAATGCGATCGAAGTGGCGTTGGCCATCCGCCAGGCAGTTGCCGAACATCCTCTGATCTCCAAATATTTCCACATTCTCGGTGCTGATAAGATGGTGCCGGCGGAGTTTCGCCAGAGTGGCTTTACCGATTACCTCGATCCCAAGACGAACTGGACCGTCGCGCGTCGGAGCCTGCAGGACGATGAGTTCTGCCTCGACCCCACACGGATGACGCTTGTCTGCGGTACTGCGGGTTACGATGGCACGCAATTTAAAGGAATTCTTGGCGAACCGCTACAACATCCAGATCAACAAGACCTCTCGAAATTCGGTTCTGCTCCAGTCCAACATCAACAATACGCGCAGCGACGTAGCCCATCTCATCCGCGTCTTGGTGGAAATCAGCAAGGAGGTCGACCAGAACCTTGCCCAAGGCGGCTCCAACGTCCGCAAGACCTTTGGGGCGCGGGTGAAGAGTCTGATGACCGACGTGCCCGATCTGCCCAACTTCTCGCATTTCCACGACGCTTACCGGAAGGATGCCGGCAAGCGGACAAATGAGGGCGATATCCGCGGCGGATTTTACTCTGCCTACAACGCGGAAGGATGCGAATACATCCGATTGGCAGACACCGAAATCGACCGGCGACTGAAGGACGGCCCTGACCTCGTTTCCGCAAATTTCGTCATTCCTTATCCGCCGGGCTTCCCGATCATGGTGCCGGGACAGGTAATCACGAAGGAGACGATCGACTTCATGCGCAAGCTCGATGTCAAGGAGATCCACGGCTACAACGCGGCACAGGGTCTGAAGTTGGTCAATGCCGATGCGCTGGCAAAACTTGCCGGAGCACCAAGAAGCCGCGCCGCCTAACGCTCCCAAAAAAACTATAGTCAGCTGGTGACGCCATGATCGATTGGTTCGTTCAAACTCTTCGAAGCTACCCTGAGATCGCGATCTTTCTGTCGTTGGCGCTGGGGTATTTCTTTGGCTCCTTCACTTACAAGGGGCTTGGTCTTGGAGCGGTGACCGCAACGCTGATTGCCGCGGTGCTCATAGGCCAACTTGGAATCACGATTTCGGGACCACTCAAGCCATTCTTCTTCCTGATGTTCCTCTTCGCCATTGGCTATGGGGTCGGACCGCAATTCGTCCGCGGCATCGCCAAGGACGGGGTTCCGCAGGCCATGTTTGCTGCAGTCGTCTGCGTGTTCTGTCTGCTCTCGGCCTATTTAGGCGCCAGGTTGGCTGGTTATGACGTCGGGTCTGCAGTCGGACTCTACGCCGGTTCGCAAACGATCTCAGCGTCGATGGGTCTGGCAACCGATGCGATCAACCGCCTTGGCCTGCCTCCCGAAGAATCAAAAAAACTCTTGGATGGGATGCCGGTCGCCTATGCGGTCAGCTACATCTTTGGCACGGTTGGATCGGCGATCGTTCTAGCCCTGATTGGCCCCGCTCTTCTCGGGATCGATCTCGAGGCGGCATGCAAACGCTACGAGGAGAAGTACGGCGGCAAAAAGGAACTGGGTGGTGTTGGCACCGCCTGGCATCAATTCGAGCTGCGTGCATTCCGCGTTGCGGAGGGAGGGCGTGCTGTCGGTAAGACGGTCCAAGAAGCTGAGGCAATGCTGCCCGACCAAAGGGTGTTCATTCTGCGAATTCGGCGCGATGGACAGTTGATCAACGCCACAGCAGATACAGTCATCCACTCTGGGGATGTCATCGCGGTGGCCGGTCGGCGCGACGTGCTGGTCAATTTGATCGGTACTGCATCGGCGGAAGTCGACGATCGCGAACTGTTGGCCGTACCCATAGAAGGTGTCGATGTCTACATCACCTCGAAAGATGTTGACGGAAAAACCTTGGCCGAATTGGCGGTCTGGCCCGACATGCGCGGGGTGTTTCTGCGGAAGATCACCCGTGGTGCGACCGCGACCGATATTCCCATTCTGCCCAATACGAAGTTGGAGCGGGGCGATATCGTGACCCTGGTTGGCCGAACCCAGGACATAGCGGCGGCGACCAAGACGTTGGGGTATCCGGACCGCGCGACTGACGTCGCCGACGTTGCATTTATTGGTGCAGCAATTGCCATCGGCGCCCTGTTGGGTGCGGTTGTCTACAAGGTCGGGAGCGTGCCGCTTACCCTGTCGACATCGGGTGGCGCGCTGATTTCCGGCCTGTTCTTCGGATGGTTGCGGTCAGTGCGTCCTACTTTCGGGAGAATTCCATCATCCACCGTCTGGTTCATGAATTCGGTCGGGCTGAATGTGTTTATCGCGATCGTCGGAATCGCTTCCGGACCAGGCTTTGTCGCTGGGTTGCAGGAGCGCGGCCTCAGCCTGTTCTTCTGGGGCGTCGCAGTCACGACAGTTCCCCTCGTCCTGGCGATGTATGTCGGTAAGTACCTGTTCAAGTTCGACGATGCCATTTTGTTGGGCGCCTGCTCAGGTGCACGCACCACCACCGCATCTCTTGGAATGATCAATGACCGTGCCAAAAGTCAGATACCAGGGCTTGGCTACACCGTGACCTACGCGGTCGGCAACACCTTGCTGACGATCTGGGGAATGGTCCTGGTCATGCTGATGACCTAGTAGATTAATTTACAACGGAGCAACGTTCATGGCTGACCTCCTCACACTGCAAAAATTCGAGTCCCTGAGCCCATTCGAGATCAAGAATGAACTGATCGAGCGGGCGAAGAAGGGTTCCAAGACGACGCAGGCGATATTCCTCAACGCCGGTCGCGGCAATCCCAATTGGATCTCCACCACTCCCCGCGAAGGGTTTTTCCTGCTCGGACAATTCGCGATAACCGAGAGCAACCGGGTGATGGATGAGGAACCCGGCATCGGCGGGATGCCGCAGGCCAAAGGCATCGCCCACCGGCTCGACGGTTGGCTGGCAGACCATAGCGATATGCCCGGCGCCGAATTTCTTTCATCAATGGTGAAATTCGCAATTCAAAGCTTTAGCTTCGATCCCGACGCATTTGTTCACGAGCTCGTCGATTCGATCATCGGGGACAATTATCCGGTTCCTGATCGCATGCTGGTCCACAATGAGCAAATCGTTCACGAGTATCTCATGTGGGCGATGTGCGGCGAACCGCGGCCAGCGGGCAAGTTCGAACTCTACGCGGTCGAGGGCGGCACTGCCGCGATGTGTTACATTTTCAAATCGCTGAAGGCCAACCGACTGCTGTTTCCCGGCGATACGATTGCCCTCGGCACGCCGATCTTCACCCCCTATCTCGAAATGACGCACTTGGAGGACTACGACCTGAAGGTGGTGAACATCGCAGCACCTCAGGAGAACCGCTTCCAATACAGCGATGCCGAAATCAAGAAACTTGAAGATCCCAAAATCAAGGCATTCTTCGTCGTCAATCCGGGCAATCCGACCGGGATGGGGATGGACAGGGAAACGATCGCCAAGATCGTGAATTTGGTCAAGACCAAGCGACCCGACCTCATGTTGCTGACCGACGACGTCTACGGAACATTCGTCAACGATTTTCGGTCTCTGCTCGGTGAGCTGCCGCAAAACACCATCGGGGTTTACTCCTATTCGAAGTACTTCGGTTGCACGGGGTGGCGGCTTGGCGTGATCGCAATTCACCAGGACAATATGTTCGACAAGATGATCGCCGAGCTGCCCGACAAGCATGTCAAAGCGCTGGATAAGCGCTACGGACCCATCACGCTCGAACCGCGCAAGTTCAAGTTCATCGATCGCATCGTAGCGGACAGTCGCGATATTGGTCTCAATCATACGGCGGGCCTGTCGCTGCCGCAGCAGGTCATGATGACCATGTTTTCGCTCTATGAATTGATGGACACGAACAAGGCCTATCAAAAGGCATGCATGGAAATCGTCAATCGGCGCGCCAAGGCAATGATCGACAGCTTGGGCCTTCAGCTTTCACCCAATTCCAACTTCGATGCCTATTACGGTCTCGTCGATTTCGAGTTCTGGGCGCGCAAAAACATCGGTGATGCAGCTGTCGAATATCTGAAGAAGAATATCCATCCCCTCGATCTTGGGTTCCGCCTTGCCGAGGACCACGGGATCGTGCTGCTCAACGGTGGTGGCTTCGAAGCGCCGAACTGGTCTTTGCGGGTGTCGTTGGCGAACCTGCCTGACGAGGCCTATGAAGACATCGGGCGCGGCGTCCGAGCCGTGGCGCGCGGATACCGTGACGCATATGAGGCCTCAAAAACGTCGCCGAAGAAATGAGCCGAAATCTATGAACTGGGTAAACCATGCAGTTTCGAGTGCGCCCGAGATCTTTCTGTTCCTGGCGATCGCCATCGGCACCATTCTCGGGCGCATCCGCATTCGCGGATTTGCGATCGGTGCGACAGCCTGCATTCTAATCGTTGCCGTCATCCTCGGACAGCTCGGCACCTTCGTTTTCCCAGCGGTGCTCAAGTCGATTCTGTTTGGCCTGTTCGTGTTCACTATAGGATATCGCTCTGGGCCAGAGTTTTTTGCCTCTTTGAACTTCCGGACGCTCGCGCAAGTTGTCCTCGCGCTGGTCATGGGAGCAGCGGGGCTCGCGGTCATTTTGATGTTTGCCTATGTTTTGAAGCTGGACGCTGGCACCGCCGCCGGGATCGGCGCCGGCAGCTTGACGCAAACGTCGATGATGGGCACTGCCGCGGGGGCGCTCACGCAACTCGGACTTCCGGAAGACCAGCTCAAGCTTCTCCAGGGCAACATCGCGGCTGGTTACGCGGTCACCTATGTCTGCGGCTATATCCTGGTGCTGCTGTTTGTGCCGCTCGTCGCGCCATTGCTGATGGGCGTTAATCTGAAAGAAGAAGCCAAGAAACTCGAAGAGGTTTTGTCGGGTGGCGCGCCACCGAAGCCCGGCAATCTCCTCTATCGCAAATTCCAGGCACGGGCGTATCAGGTTTCCTTGGCTGCCGGCCGGACGGTGGGGGAGATTGAGACTTAGATCGGGCGGCGCGCAGTCGTAGAGCGCATTATTCGCTCCGGCGAGGATGTCAAGGCCCGCGCCGATACGAAACTACAGGCAGGTGACGAAGTTCTGCTTGCGGGGCCATCGGCGGCGATTGTTGCGGCAGCGCCGATCATCGGGTCGGAAATTGAAGGCGAGCACGTGATGCAGGCGGTCCCCGGCGACGTGCTCGAAGTCTTTGTGAGCGCGCGCGATCTCCATGGCCGGACATTAGGCGAAATCGTTGACCGGCTTGGTGATCAGGCGCGTGGCGTATTCCTGCGCTCTTTGACGCGACACGGACAGGAAGTGCCAATCACTCCCGGGACGCGTATCTATGTCGGAGACGTCATGACGCTTGTGGGCCTCAACAATGTGTTGAAACGTGTCGTGCCGCTAATTGGACAGCCGTTCAGTTCCACCGACCGCACCGATATCGCCTTTCTCGCAAGCGGCCTTGCGGTTGGTTTGTTGGTCGGAATGTTCAGCGTTTCCGTCGGATCCGTTCCACTGACCCTCGGTGGAGGGGGCGGCGCACTTGTTGCCGGCCTAATCTGCGGTTGGCTGCGCTCGCGCAGGCCAACGATGGGCGCGTTCCCACCGGCAGCCCAGCAGTCGCTGATTGATGTAGGACTCGGTGGATTTGTCGCCGCGATCGGTCTAGCGAGCGGGTTGGCCGCGTGGGCCGCCATTCAGATCAACGGGCCTATGCTTCTGGCGGCGGGCGTCGTGATTACCTTGACGCCATTGGTAGTCGGCACCTTGTTCGCCCACCGCGTCTTGCATATGAACCCTGTCATCGTCTGCGGTGCTCTCGCCGGCGCCATGACCGTCGATGCCGCCGTGACAGGCTCCTGCGAAGTCGCCGAAAGTCAAACGCCGGTGCTTGGTGTCGCAGTACCTTATGCGATTGCCAACGTTCTTTTGACGGTACTCGGACCAATTATCGTTGGGTTAACCTTGTAGCTCGAGAATGTGAAGACCTCAGAACGACTGGAGTAGAGAGCGAGATGCCGACATTCGACCAGGTCATCGTTTGGATCGTCGTTGGAGTCATTGGCGGCAGCCTTGTTGGTTTTATGATGACTTGGGAGCGCAAGGGCTTTGGCCTTTCGCGGAATATCGTTATTGGTCTGGCCGGGGCTCTAATCGGGGGTCTTCTTTTCCGCATATTCGGACTTTTCCCGGCCCTCGATCGCATATCGATTTCGCTGCGAGACGTTGTCGCTGCCGTGATCGGGTCGTTGATCGTCCTCGCCGTGTATTGGATTTGGCAGCGATCGCGAAAATCGTAATTGGCAACTTGCCCCAGCAATAGCCGTCGCGGCCTCGCGGTCAGCCTCCAAAAACCAACGCGACCGACATCAGCGAAAGACCGATCACCACCATCAGGAGACCAACGCGCCATGGCCGTCCAGATTGATTGCCAAAGGTATAACCGGTCAGAAAGAGCATGGTTATCGCGATGACGTTGGAAACGCGCAGAGCGAAGCTTGCATCATTCAAAAACATGAACGGGATGACAACCGGGAAGGTGCAAAGGAAGACCAACGTGAAAATGCAGACTGCGCCAATGTAGTCCTGCCGGCCGAACGGTTGTGGATCCATCATGTTGTCCGGGAGACGCAGCAGGTGAAGCCTAATGCGCTCAAGATCCACCGCGGAAAGTGCTGGCAGCACGATGCTCGGCAATGCATCCGCGATCAACACGTGGGCTGCGCTCACAGTGGGCGCTTCCTGAATGGCACGAACAATCCGTGAGGCAATCGCGCGCTCGCCTTTAGTCCCCATCAGGAACATGACAGCATCGATTATGCCCCAGGCAAGATTGCAGCCCAAGGCGCCCACGAGCATCGCCCGAACATCCGATCGACCAGCCTCCGCCGCATTGAGTGAGACAGTGAACGTCAGGACCATGATGAGCCCGAAGAGGATTTCGCTCGCCCTGTCCATCGGATCGAGTACACGGCGGGTCTCGGTTCTGATCATGTCAGACCAAGTTTCTAACCAAGACATGATTGGCTGATCTGCCTACTCACAGCTTCCAGGACGTCCGGAGCTCGACATTCTTGATCTGAATTGCCCAAGCCAAGCAACCACCGTTGGAATTATTGATCCAGATCACGGCTAAAATTTCAAGGCTGAGAATAGAATACTGTCATTGCAGGCGGAGGTGAAGGAATAGCCAAAAGCGCAACCACCGCACCGGCAAAGGAAACTGCAGTTGCGCAGACAAGGACAGCCAGAATTGCACGAAGAAATTGGACATCGGCATTTGGCGAGGACATCAGCGCACTCACACCACAGTGGTGCCCTACTGACCGCGAGAGCACTCGTTCAAGAATTCAGGAGTCACCTTGACCCAATTCCCATCTTCAACATTGATCTATGTCAATCGCTTCGGAGGCTGTGATGACCCGGAACAGAGCAAAGTTCTTCGGCCTTCTTCTTATCGCCATCGTGGCAAGTGTCGGCTGGCAGGAACTCGGGGCTAAAACCCTGCGGGCTCCTGGGATTATTCCCGATTACCGGCAGCTCGATCTCTTTGGAAATGCCTTCGGGCTCATACTTGCTGAATACGTCGAGGTGCCGGACCAGGAAAAGCTGATCACGGCAGCAGTCAATGGCATGCTCGCCTCGCTCGATCCGCATTCGAGCGTAATGAATGCCAAGGAGTTAAAAGACTTCAAAGCCGAGGTCACTGGCAGGTTAGGCGGGGTAGGCCTTGAGGTAACCATGGATGATGGGGTTCTCAAAGTAATCGCGCCTCTCGACGATTCGCCGGCGGCGCGGGCCGGCATCCTTGCCAATGATATCGTTACCCGACTGGATGGTGAGGAGGTTAACGGCATGACGCTTGATGAGGCGACTGAGAAGATGCGTGGCCGGGTAAACACGCCTGTGGTCTTGACCGTTCTGCGGCCCGGCAAGGAGGAGCCGGTCGAGGTGAGGCTCACCCGCGAACTGATCCGGTTGAAACCAGTGAAAGCAAATGCCGAAGGAGACATCGGATACCTGCGGGTCTCATCTTTCAACGAACAAACCCGAAAAGGAGTCGATGAGGCGATGTCACGGCTGGAAACGCAACTCGGTCCCGATCTGAAAGGTTGGATCATCGATTTAAGGAATAATCCCGGGGGGTTGCTCGATCAGGCCATCTCGGTTTCGAATGTCTTCCTCAAGCGAGGCGAGATCGTATCTCTGCGTGGCCGCGAAACGTCGAAAATCCAGCACTTTTTTGCAAAGCCAGACCGATGGAAGAACGATAAGTCATTGGTGGTGCTGATCAATGGCGGCTCGGCTTCAGCGGCGGAAATCGTGGCAGGTGCACTGCAGGATCACAAACGGGCGCAGGTGGTAGGTACCCGCTCTTTCGGCAAAGGGTCGGTGCAATCGATATTACCGTTCGGTGATCAAGGCGCTCTGGTGCTGACGACAGCCCGCTACTACACGCCGTCCGGCACGTCGATCCAGGCCAAGGGAATCGCGCCTGATGTGGTGGTCGAGGAGGACCTTCCGGCGGATTTGAAACCTGACGAAATCGATACGGGCAGTGAGGCAAGCTTGCGCGATCACTTGAAAGGCGACAATGGCGAGGAACACGCCGGATCCTCATCCTATGTGCCGCAGGAAAAATCGAGGGATAGGCAGTTTCAGGCGGCGATCGATCTGCTGCACGGCAAAAAGGTCGATCTGCTCGCGGAGTGAGTGGATCGATCTTAAGTGCCGTTTGCCATGAAGTTGATGATGTTTCTCTAAACGCGTGTAATCGCTCTGGGGGACTGAATGGCCCACTCCCGAGCTGCTGGTATTGTGGCATAGAGACTCGTTTCGTTTGATTCAGATCAACGCCGATTAACCTCAGCTGATATTTACTAGATTCTCGATTTTTGGTTTGAGCCACGGCGTCAAGGTGTCATGTATGACAGAAGTGTCGCCACGCGTGTGTGCAAGGAGATGAAGATGAACGCTCTCGTGAGAATTGCTGCGCTGGCAGCCACCGCAGCTGCTGCGCTGTTTTTTGCACAGCCATCCCAGGCCATCACTCCGGCAATGCAGCCGCATTCGATCATCGGCGATATCGCCAATTCGTCGGTGACGAGCGTCGCATACAGGGGACGAGGGTACCGCGGGCGTGGAGTTTATAGAGGAGGTGCCTATCGACGAGGCGGTGTCTATCGACGAGGCGGTGTCTACCGAGGCGGTGTCTACCGAGGCGGTGTCTATCGTCGCCCCGGCCTATGGTATGGCGCAACCGGGGGTTATTATGGCGGGCAGCCTTGCGGATATGCACCATATCCCCCATGCGGGACGGGATACTATGGCGGTGTCTATCCGGGCCTTTATGGTGGCGGTATCTATCGCGGCGGAGTGTACCGCGGTGGTGTTTACCGCAGGGGGGGTGTCTATAGGGGCGGTGTCTACCGAGGCGGTGGCAGAGTGACCCACTATCGTCGCGGCGGAGGGCGGAGGAGATAGTCGACCGTCTACAGGGAGCGATGCGGGTAATTCCGTCGCTCCCTAATCCATTTCCTGAAGCAATCTCCCCTGCTTGGGAGCGGTATGAGGGAACTGGAGGTCAAAAAACTCTCCTGAGGAGAGCAAAATCAAGTCATCCAAAAGGCCGGACAAGGGATGCTCCTCTATCCGGCCTGACCCTGAGCAGAACGAGGTTCTCGATGCTCAGGGCATCATCACTTCATACCACATCACCTCGATACCTTTAATTGACCAGTGCAGAATCGGGAAGTCGAACTCCCGGCACCGGCTGCCAAGAAAGGCAGCGGTCGGCGGATTCCCATCCATCCGAGCCTTCGCCAGGGATCGGAGGAGCTCAGGCAAAGCGCGCCTCCCGCTTCGGCAGGTGGTTTCAGGCACATTGCTTGGCTTCATCCATTAAGCACACAAATGCATTGCGATCTGGCTCGACGAGCTTTCGTGTATAACGCAGTGAAATGAAAGCCGGGGAGGTGGTCGAGGAGGAGTGTTCATGCGGTCGATCGATGCGGCGGCGCTCCGATCACTGTCACGCCGGCGTTTCCTCAAAGGTGCAGGTTTCGGGACTGCATTGCTTGCGCCGGCCTTGATGGCTGCGGCGAAGTTGCCGGACAACGCGGCTGGCGCCTCCGCGATGGACATGAGCGGGCATGCCGTCGCTGCGATCGGCGTTCCGCGCGCCCCGTACGACAGGGATGACCTCCTGGTCGAGCCGGAAATCCGACGTTCGATGAACGGGGAATTGCGAACGACGCTGCGGGTCGCCTACGCCTACAAGGACATGGGGGGCTATCGGTTGTCGCTTCGGACCTATGAGGGAAACATTCCCGGCCCCACGCTCCGCTTGCGACCCGGTGACGTGCTGCGGATCCGACTCGTCAATGCGTTGCCTCCGAACGCCGATCCGGTGCCGCTCGATATGATGTTGCCGCACCACTTCAACACCACCAATTTCCATCTGCATGGCCTGCATGTCAGCCCCGATGGTCTCTCCGACAACATCTTCCGCTCGATGGAGCCGGGGCAAAGTTACGACATCGAAGTTGCCATTCCGAACGACCACACGCGGGGCACCTATTGGTATCACCCCCATCATCACGGCAGCGCCGATGTACAATTGACAAGCGGCATGGCCGGCGCCCTGATCATCGAGGGCGATTTCGACGACATCGCTGAGATCGCTTCTGCCACCGAACGGGTGCTCATCATCAACGAGGTACTTTTCGACTATCGCGGCACGATCGAAACCTATGACACGGTTTGGCCGGAAGCCTCGCCACGTTTTCTCTCTGTCAATGGTCAGCGCGAGCCGGTCATCCGCATGCGGCCCGGCGAGGTCCAGCGATGGCGGATCGTCCATGCAGGTCACGAGGACAACCTGCACCTGGCGCTCGAGGGACACCTTTTGCACGCCATTGCCCATGACGGCATTCGAAGATCTGCAATCGATCCGAGCAAAAGCCTGGTGATGGCGCCGGGTCAGCGCGCCGACGTGCTGGTGGAGGCCGGGCCGGCTGGCACCTACCTGCTCAAGGCCATCGCCAACGATCAGGGCTATGCTTCGCCGGTCGGCGCGCTCGCACGCCTCGTGGTCGAAGGCGAGCCATTGCCGATGCGGCTTCCCACCACGCTCGGTGGAGCCGCGCCACTCGCCTCAATCCGCGATGAGGAGATCACCAATCGGCGCCGAATGACACTGTCGGCCGAGCAACCGGAATTTCCGCCTTCAGCCAATTACCAGGAGTTCGCATTTCTGATCTGCGGCCGGCGATTCGACCCGAACCGGATCGACCATCGCATCCCACTCGGCGCGGTCGAGGAGTGGACAATTGTCAACGAGCACGACAACGACCATGTCTTCCACATCCACACCAATCCTTTCCAAATGGTGGCGGTCAATGGCGTGACATTGAACGAGCCGAGCTGGCACGACACAGTGGTCGTGCCCCGCAACGGAAGCGTGACATTCCGGTCTCGATTCAGCGATTTCACCGGGCGCTTCGTCCTCCACTGCCACATGATGAACCATGAGGAACTCGGCATGATGCAAATTGTCGAGGTCTTTACCAACACATAGAATAAACAGCGAAACCCCGAAGTGCGGCGCATCCGCGCTTAAGGTTATTTTCCCTCTCGGGTTGATGCTGGGCAGTCAGGTCATCAAACTGCTTTTGCTATCCGGCCCTTGCCTGCCTATTTCGCTCGACAGTCCGAGGTTGATGAAATGCCAAAAAGGGGTTCTGGCCGTCGTTTCTCGCGGCGCAGTGTCATGCGCGCGGGAATGGGCGCCGGCGCGGCATGGCTGGTGCCCAAACTTCCTACGGTCATCCCAGTTGCCCGCGCGGCGTCAGCACATGATCACCAACCGGTCGTCATCGATAGGATACGAAAGGACTTCACTCCCGGCGCGCCATTCGTCGAGCCGGAGGTCCGCAGCTCCGCAAATGGCGCGCTCGATACCATTTTACGCATGCGATACGGCTATAAGGATATTGGCGGCTTCCGGCTCTACATGCGGATGTACGAAGACACCGTGCCCGGACCCACCCTGCGCGTGAAGCCCGGCGATGTGCTGCGCATCAAGCTCATCAACGACATGCCTCCCAATCGCGACTCCCCGCCGGAGGACCATGCGCTGCCGCATGACTTCAACACCACCAATCTTCATTCCCACGGACTGCATGTCAGTCCGAGCGGCATCTCCGACAATGTCATGCGCATCATGGAGCCGGGCGAGAGCTGCGACGTCGAGATTGCCATTCCCTCAGACCATGTCCCTGGGACCAATTGGTATCACCCTCATGCGCATGGCTCGGCCGACGTGCAAATCGCGAGCGGCGCGTTGGGCGCGCTGATCATCGAGGGCGATTTCGCCGATGTTCCGGAGATCGTCGCCGCCAAGGAGCGCTTGCTCGTGCTGACCGAGACCGTGTTCGACTCGTTTGGCACTGTGGAAGACTTTGCGACGATCTTTCCCGAGAGGGCGGCCCGCTTCATTGCCGTCAATGGCATACGGGAACCAACCATCACCATGCGGCCTGGCGAGGTGCAGCGCTGGCGAATTCTGCACGGCGGCTGGCAGGACGACCTGTTCCTGGATTTGGAAGGCCACAAATTGAATTCGGTCGCTCGCGACGGCATCCCGCTGGCGCGGATGGGCCTGAGCGTTCCACGCATGCCCGATCGGCCCACCGACTATCCCAACGCCATGCTGGTGGCGCCCGGACAGCGGCACGACGTTTTGGTGCAGGCCGGCGAGCCCGGAACCTACATGTTGCGCGCCGTTCCTTACGATCAGGGCTACGCCTCCCCGACCGGCCCCATCGCCCGCCTGGTGGTCGCAGGCGATCCGCTGCCCATGAACCTCCCCGATAAACTTCCAGCTCCGTTGGAGAAGCTCATCGGCGACGAGGAGATCACCGGAACCCGCGTGATCAAATTCGGCGAGGCGCGCATCGAAGGGCCGACGGAGTTTTGGCGGACTTTCAGGTTCACGGTCGATGGCAGGACGTTCGATCCCACCCGGGTCGATCAACGCGTTCGCCTGGGTGCTGTGGAGGAATGGACGATCATCAACGATCAGCCGCAGGATCCGGAAGATCACGTGTTCCACATCCACGTCAACGACATGTTGCTGACCAAGGTCAATGGCGTTCCGCTGGCTGAACCGGTTTGGTGCGACACAGCGATCCTACCGAGCAATGGCAGCATCACCTTCCGATCGCGCTTCCTCGATTTCACCGGCAAATACATGCTCCACTGCCACATGATGAACCACGAGGACCTCGGCATGATGCAGGTCGTCGAGGTGTATGCCGACAATCAGTAGACTGCTTCGCAAACTAATAACGATAACGAGAGAAAACTGTAGGCATCATCCTTTGCTTCCCATTGAATGGCACGGGTCCGAGGCCAAAAAGGGCAGAAGGGATTGTTGTCATGAAAAGTGCTTCGATAATACCGGCGGCGGTATTGCTTTCCGCAATCCTTTACAGTCATTCAGCAGCTGCGCTCGACGCGGCAAAAGATTGGCAGATCAAGAGTTTGAAGGGCATCGCATCGATTTAGTATGCCATGGCGTCGGATGATCCGGATGGCAAGTGGACTGAAACTTTGAAAGCCGGGATCTCCGGACTGAATGTGCCGAGCAAGCAAGTCACTTTCCCTGCGGATCCGCCGATCACGATCGGCACGACGGATGCTCTCGTGAAGGTGGCCGTGGATAAACGCAAGAACGATCAGAATTGGGTCGGTCTGTACGTTCATCAAAAGTCCAAGCTGGATCGCGATCCATCGATCTCCTATGAAGCGGAGACTTACGGCATTGGCGAACTGGTTCCAACCGATAAGGTGGACGCAACGATCAAGGAATTGGTGTCCCAATTCGACAGCGACTTCAAAGGCGCCCAATAGCCCTTCTCAGGATCAGCCTTCGCGTTTCAGTCCTTCTCGACGCGCGACTTCTGCGGGCGTCGGAGGATCCATTGCATAATCGCCGGTGACCACGTCCCCCACGCGCTCGTAGCGCGCAATGGTGACCCCTTTGGTGCTCACCTTGTTGTCGGTGAGCGCAAAGGCCGCCGGCTTTGCCCCATCACCGAACAACTTCTTTCCCTTGCCGAGGACGATCGGAAAGGTGAAGGTCGCGATCTCGTCGATCAAATCATTGGCCAGCAAAGTCTGGATGAGATCGCTGCTGCCCTGCGTCAGCAATGAAGGGCCGTCCTCCCGCTTGAGCCGCGCGACATCCGCCGCTGCATCATGGAGGGCAAGCGACCCCTTCCACGTCAGCATCATCCCGGAGCGCGTCGCCACATATTTTGTGGTGCTGTTGAAACGCCGTGCCACGAAGTCGTCGTCGCCCCCCTCGGCATATGGCCATTGCGCTGCAAAGATTTCGTAGGTTTTGCGGCCGAGCAGAAGATCGAACGGCTGATCGAACATTTCGGTGATTGCCTGGCCGAACACCTCGTCCATGTAGGGCACCACCCAGCCCCCGAGTGTGAACCCATTCGCCGGGTCCTCTTTTGGCCCGCCGGGCGCCTGCATCACGCCATCCAACGAAACAAATGCCCCAGTGACGACTTTTCTCATTCTGACCTCAGCTTGGCGGGGGAGTTTCAGCCTCGAAATGGTGTAATAGGAGTGTGGCGCTCCCTAGACCATGAGGAGTTCGTTTGCCGCTCGGCCGATCCGGCATGGCATGTTGCCCTTTGGCCAATATTGGGGATAATGGTATTTTATCGATAACCGAAGACCCGCTATCGGAGTTTCCATGCGCGTTCCCCTCATACTGGCAATAGCAGCGTTAACCCCCTTCTTGACGGCCGATCTGGGCCTCGCCCAGACGAATCTCACCACAAAGGCAAGCACACCCGGCGCGACTGCCAAGGCGAGTGTCAGCATCAGCGGCAACGTGACCGGTACTGGTTTCACCAGTTCAGCCACGTCCTATTCGAGTTCCGGAACAAGTTCGGCCAAAGCGACGGCAACGGCCTCGCCAAGTGGCGTGAATGCCACCGCAAACACCCAAGGACCCGGTTCCAAGGCCTTTGCCAAGGCATCCAATGGGACCCAGACGGACCGAGCCCGTTCCCGCAACGGCGTTAACAGCGTCAGCCGGTCGAGCGCCGGCCGGTCGGGCGCCAGTGGTACCAGTGGTGGCGGTGGCCTCGGCGCCGGCGGCAGAAACAAATAGGCGTGATCCCTCCCGGTCGTCTGGCGGAATAAAGCCTGCTGGCGCAGCGTATTCGGCCTAAACAAGCTGCTTGCGGAGAATGAAAATGGAAGATGTCGGAGCGGTGCGCCGGATTGCATTGATGGCTGGAGTGATCCTCCTGTCCTTCGGGACGACCGTTGCCCTCACGCCCACATTCGCTGCCGGTGGCGGTGGGGGAGGAGGGGGTAGCGGCGGCGGAGCCTCGACGACCTGCCCGAAAGGCCAGGTCTACAGTCCGAAGAAGAAGAAATGCGTGCAGATGAAGAGCGAGATCGTTCCGGATGACGCATTGACGGATTATGCCTTCGCGCTCGCCAAGGAGAAGCGGTTCGACGAGGCGCTCGAAACCCTCGATTTGGTGCAGAATCCCAACACGCCGAAGGCTCTGAACTATCGCGGCTACATCACGCGCAAACTCGGCCGCACCGAAGAAGGGATCGGCTACTATCTCAAATCGGTGGCGCTGGACCCGAAATATATCCAGGTCCGAGAGTATCTCGGTGAAGCCTATGTCACCCAGGGCAAGCTTGATCTCGCCAAGGAGCAGCTGAGCGCCATCCAGACGCTTTGCGGCACCGTCTGCGAGGAATATCTCGACCTGTCCGAAGCGATAACGACCGCGAGCAAATAGACCCGACTGGCGGCCGCCCGAAATCTCGGCCGGTCCCAGTTTGAGCTTGGCTTGCCGTTCGCGAGCGCCGGCAGCTCTTGGGGCCAGACCAGACCCGCAGCACTTTGCCTTTGAGCGCCGCAACGAAGGTGCCCGAAGGTTGGTCGCGGCAGACGCCCGATCACGCGGTCCGCTTCTCCGTTCAGCACCCGCGCAACCGTCCCGATCCGGAACGATAAATCTCCCACGATGGGTCAGCCTATTCGGATGGCTGACGGCGGGGCTGATGGGGCTTGCAGTCGGACTGCTTGCATGGTCAAGCTTCCTTTCGGGACGATCGAACAGCCGAAGCCATGAAGATCAAGAGAATCCTTGTCTACAAGATCGACCTGCCATTGCGCGAAGGCGGTTACAGCTTTTCCAGTGGTCGCTCTATCAAATCCTACGACTCGACGATCGTGCGGATCGAGACCGATCAGGGTCTCTTCGGCCATGGCGAGGTGTGCCCATTGGGGCCGGCATACCTGCCGGCCTATGCGGCGGGTGTCCGCGCCGGGATCGCCGAGCTTGGTCCTCATCTCATCGGGCTCGATCCGACTGAGGTCGGCGTCGTCGGCCGAACAATGGACCGCTTCCTGAAGGGGCACCCCTATGTCAAGTCGCCGATCGACATGGCATGCTGGGACATTCTGGGGCAGGCGGCCGGTGTGCCGGTGTCGACCCTGCTTGGCGGCTGCGATGGCGAGGCTGTCCAGTGCTATCGTGCCATTTCGCTCGACTTGCCGGAACGTATGGCGGAGAGCGTGGCCGGTTACCGTGACGAGGGCTACCGACGATTCCAGCTCAAGGTAGGAAGCGACGTTGCGACAGACATCGCCCGCGTCGCGAAGGTCGCCGATGGCATGGGACGGAACGAGGTCCTTGTGGCCGACGCCAATGGCGGCTGGCTGTCGCATGAAGCGCTGCAGGTCGTGCATGCACTGCGGGATCTCGACGTCTATATTGAGCAGCCCTGCCTGACCTACGAGGAGAACCTGACGATCCGCCGGCAGGCTCGGCAGCCCTTCATACTCGACGAGTCGATAGACGGGATCGGCGTGTTGCTGCGGGCCCATGCTGATCGCGCAATGGACGCGATCAACATCAAGATCAGCAAATATGGCGGGCTGACCATCGCTCGTCAGGTCAGAGACATCTGTGTCGCCGCCGGGATCGCGATGACCATAGAAGACAGCGGCGGCAGCGGTATTGTCACCGCGGCGATCGCCCATCTGGCCCATTCCACGCCCGAACGGTTCCGTTTCAACTGCAGCGATTGCAACAGCTATCTCGCATTCGAGATCGCCGACGGCGCGCCGCGACGCGTGGACGGTGCGATCAAGGCGCCGACCGGCGCCGGCCTCGGTGTATCGCCTCGCCTGGACCTTTTCGGTGAGCCGGTGATCAAGATCGGCTGATGCGACATTGCGCAACGTGAAAAGCACAATTCCGATGAGCGACCTCAAGGCACGCGCCAAGACGGCATCCCGATCGCAATTAAATGTCGTGCTGCCGAAGACCAGGCGCGCACAGGTTGTGGAAACCTTGCGGAACTTCATCCTGTCGGGACAGCTCGCGCCGGGCACCCAGCTCGTCGAGTCCAAGCTTGCCGGCCGGTTTGGTGTCAGCCGCGGTTCGATCCGCGAAGCCATCCGCGAGTTGGTGGACCATGGCCTGCTGGTTTACAGGCCCTATGCGGGCACTTTCGTCGTCAATCTGGACGAGCGCACGATGACCGAGCTGTTCTCGCTCCGTGGCGCGCTCGAGCGCTTTTGCTTCACGCAGCTCTGGCCGCGACGCGACGGCGTCTACCGGAGGGAATTCATGGCCCGGCATGTCGCGCTGATCAAGGCTGTGAGATCGCAGAAGCGCTACGCCGCCATCAAGGCCGAGATGCATTTTCACAGCTATCCCTTCGAGTTTGCCGGCAACCAGATCCTTCTCGATGTGTGGCACCAGCTTTCACAGAAGATCCAGCTGAGCTTCGTGATGAGCCAGGTCATCGTGCGGGACGTCGATTTTATCGGAACCAATGAGCGATATGTCGAAATCGCGCTCGGCGAGGATCTCGACAAGATGCTGTGCGAGATCGACATCCACCTCGAGATGGGCGTCGCCGCGGTCAAGAAGCTCATGAAGGAGACATCGACGCTGGTTTCGCAGCCAGGCGTCTGAGTGAGGAGCGCATATCGTCGGACGCTATTGCCGATTGTCCGACAACCGACTACGGTTTCGACACGGCCGATGCAGGGTCTCAAATCCGTGCGGGAGGGCTGTCCCGCCGCGAAAAAGCGATGCGACACGGTTCGCAATAACAGCCACGGTAAGGGAGAATGCGATGACAAGGAAAAGTGGCTCGTCTCATTGGTCGATCACACGCCGCAGCTTGTTGCAGGGCGCAGGCGTTGCCAGTGTGGCGGCGGGCATTGGATCGTTGTCGATGTCGCGCCGGGCGCACGCCGCCGACGTCACATTGCGCTGGTGGTCGCCGCAATCGTCACCGGCGCAACTTGAAGCCTACAATTTGCAGATCGCGCAATTCCAGGCTGCCCATCCTGGCATCAAGGTGGCATTCGAGCCGACGTCGGACGAGAGCTATCCGGCACAGATGGCCGCAGCATTCGCCAGCGGCGAGGTGCCGGACATTGTTACGCATATCCCGTCATTCTCGGTGGCGAGCTACTACGCCAAGGGCCTGGTCGAGCCGTTCGAGGACGTCATCAAGGCGATCGGCGTCGAAAAATATTACGACGGCGCCAACAAGACTTACGAGGTCGCCGATGGTCACTTCACCGGGACCGGCATCGGCAATACGGCGTCCGACAATCTTTGGGTCCGCAAGGACCTGATGGAGAAGGCCGGTATCGAGAAGATTCCGGAGACCTGGGACGAGTTGCGCGCCGCGGCCCAGAAAATGCAGGGTGGCGGAATCTTCGGCGCCCCGCTGCCATTCGCCAAGAACAGCGCGACGTCGTTCGTCGTCACCACCTTCATTCATGGCGCCGGCGGGCAGCTCTTCACGCCTGACCTTCAGGTCGCGATCGACAGCGATGCAACGGCGAATGCGCTCGAGTTCTACAAGTCCATGCGCGAACTTTGCCCGCCCGGTGCCACCGGCTACAGCTGGGGCGAGATGATCACCGGCTTCGTGAGCGGTGCCTGCGCCACTGGTTATTACGCCGGCCGCGTCCTTGCAAACGTCAACAAGCAGAACCCGGCCATCGCCGACAAGATCACCTGCGTGCAGTATCCGACCATTTCGTCGAGCGTGGCCAAGACGACGCTCAACGACTTCCCGAGCGTGTTCATTCCCAAGGGAACGAAGAATCTGGACGCCGCCAAGCAGTTCGCGGCGTTCCTGTTCGAGCCGGAGGGCTACATAAAGCAGCTCCTGGCCGCACCCGGCCACGTGCTGCCGGTGCTTCGGACCATTGCCGAGAACCCCGCCTACACCTCCGACCCGATCATCAAGAAATATCCGAAAGAGGTCGAGCAAATGACGGTAAATGCCGCCAAGGGCTACAACATGGGCTTCGAGAGCCCGGCCCACAAGCCGAACACCAAGTCGGTCGACATCATCGCCGCCGATGTTCTCTCGGAGATGGTGCAGCGGGTTGTGCTCAATGGCGAGGACAAGAAAGCCGTCATGGGCGATACCGCCAAGAAGCTCGAAGCGATCATGAAGTCGTAGTGCGCAGCCCGGTCATCCTGCGGCGGACGAAAATCCGTCGCAGGACGCCGTGAGAGTGGCCATGAGCTCGGTTACGATCGAGGCCCGAAAGACGAACTTGGGGATGTCTCTCCCAAGCCAGTATGCCTTGATCGGCATGCTGCTGATCGCGCCGACACTGCTCATCTTCACCCTGGTGATCGCCTATCCCTTGCTCGAGGCGATTTATCTGTCGTTCTTCTCGATCTACACGCCGACGCTGCAAGGCCACTGGGTGGGTTTGGAAAACTATCGCACCATGCTTGCCTCGCAGGAGTTCTGGAAGGCACTCGGCACCAATATAGTCTGGACCGTCGGTACGCTGACGCTGCAGGTCGTATTCGGCATTGCGATGGCAATCCTGCTCAATCTCAATTTCTACTTTCGCTCGCTGGCGCGAAGCCTCGTGCTGTTCCCCTATTTCGTGTCAACGGTGGTCGCCGTGCTGGTGTGGCGTTGGATGTTCAACGACACTTACGGCATCCTCAATCGCGCCATTCTGGTGTCCGGGCTATCCGACATGCCGCTTGACTGGCTCGGTTCGATGCCGAACGCCATGATCAGCATCATTCTCGTCGGTGCCTGGAAGTACTTCCCCTTTGTGGT
Source organism: uncultured Alphaproteobacteria bacterium (assembly GCA_963744915.1). Lineage (GTDB taxonomy): Bacteria > Pseudomonadota > Alphaproteobacteria > Rhizobiales > Aestuariivirgaceae > DATAFF01. Next base: position 82,281 of record CAVUUY010000015.1, on the reverse strand, counting down.
CATCGCCGTGCTTGCGCGCCTCCAAACCATTCCGAGCGAGCTCTACGAGGCGGCCCATATCGATGGCGCGGGTCCCTGGTCGCGCTTCTGGGACGTCACGCTGCCGCAGCTGCGCGAAGTGCTGATCGTCATCGTGCTCCTGCGCACGATCTGGGACTTCAAGGAGTTTGACCTCATCTACCTGCTGACCGGCGGCGGCCCGGTGACCTCGACGCAGACCCTTCCGATCCTGGTCTACAAACAGGCCTTCGGGATGAACGCAATGGGCAAGGCCTCGACCTACGCCATCGGCATCATGGTGGTGCTGCTTATCTTCATGGTGCTCTATCTCTACCGGACCCGGAACGCCAAGGGTGGGTCGCCATGACCCGTCCCAATCGTTGGCAGCAGCCCCTCGTCAGCCTCGCCGTCTGGACGATCGTCCTTATCGTGATCTTCCCGCTGATCTGGATGGTTATCACCTCGATCAAGCCTCAGACCGAGCTGTTCCGCATCCCCGCCACCTTCTGGCCGACGGAGATCACCTTCGAACACTACCGGACGCTCCTGGAAAAGACCGCGTTCCTGAAATACATGCGCAATTCGGTGATCCTCTCGACCTCGACGACGATGCTCGTCATCACCGTCGCCGTGCTCGGCGCCTACAGCCTCACCCGTTTCACCTATCCGGGCCGCGAGCGGATGGCCTTCCTCGTCCTCGCCACTTATCTGCTGCCTTCGGTCGTTCTGGTCCTGCCGCTCTATCTGATGATGGTGAAGGTCGGGATCGCGAACACGCTCTTCAGCCTCGTCGTGGCCTACACGACCTTCGCGCTTCCCTACGCCCTGTGGCTGCTGCGATCCTTCATGGCGAGCATGCCGGAGGAGCTCGAATGGGCAGCGCTCGTCGACGGCGCGAGCCGCTTCGGAGCGTTCGTGGATGTCGTCCTGCCGCAGGCGATCCCCGGCATCATCTCGACCGCCCTCTTCACCTTTATCGTCACCTGGAACGAATATTTCTATGCGCTCATCTTGGTCAACACCGACGAGGCCCGCCCATTGACCACCGGCGTCATCACCATGCTGGTCACCTCCTTCAATATCGAGTGGTCGCTGCTCATGGCCGCTGCCGTTGCCATGAGCCTGCCTCTGATCATCATATTCGTCTTCCTGCAGGGCTATCTCGTTCGAGGCTTTGCCGGAACGGGTGTCAAGGGCTGATCGGCATGCAGCGAGGCATCGGCATAACGCTCAGAAAGTTGCGCAAGCAGTTCGGTGCGTTCGTCGCAGTGAACGATCTTGATCTCGAAGTCGGAGCCGGCGAGTTCGTGAGCCTGCTCGGGCCGTCGGGCTGCGGCAAGACGACGACGCTCCGCATGCTGGCCGGTCTCGACTTTCCGACCAACGGGACCATCAGCTTCGGCGACCAGGTCGTCAACGATCTCACGCCGGCCAAGCGCAACATCGCCATGGTGTTCCAGTCATACGCCCTCTATCCCCATATGACCGTTGCGGAGAACATCGCCTATCCCCTGAAGAAGCGGGGCGTGCCCAAGGCCGAGCGGCCGACCCGCGTCGCCGCCGTGGCCCGCCTGCTGCAGCTCGAACCGTATATGTCGCGCAAGCCCAAGGAGCTTTCCGGCGGCCAGCAGCAGCGCGTTGCTCTCGGCCGGGCACTGGTGCGCGAACCGGACATCTTCCTTCTCGACGAGCCGCTCTCGAACCTCGATGCCAAGCTCCGCGCCCACATGCGCACCGAATTGATCGAGCTGCACCGCAAGATCGGCAAGACGATGGTCTATGTCACCCACGACCAGCTCGAAGCGATGACGATGTCGTCGCGGATCGCGGTCATGCGCGGCGGCAATCTGCAGCAGTTCGACACGCCGGCGGAGATCTACCAGCGGCCCGCCAATGTGTTCGTCGCCGATTTTATCGGAACGCCGTCGATGACCATTCTCGATGCCGACCTGCACCGTCGCGATGGTGGCGCCGAGGTCCGGATCGGCGGGACGACGATTGCGCTTCCCGACCGGCATGTCGCGCCCGCCAGGACCGACATTGCCCAGATCAAGCTCGGTATTCGTCCGGAGGATGTCGTCCTCGACGAGGTCGGCTTCCCCGCCGAAGTGAAGGTCGTGGAGCCGACCGGCCATGAGAGCATCGTTCTGTTCGCGCTAGAGGGCACGACCGTCAAGGCCCGGGTTCCGGCCCATATACGTCTCGACATGGGGCAAAGCGCGAAGATCAGCTTTCGCTCCTCGAAGCTTCATATCTTCGACCGCGCCACCGGACTTCGCATGTTTTAGCACCCAAGCGGGAGATCGCGCATGAACAGAAACAACATCGACTGGGCCGGCGCTTTTCCGGCGCTGACGACGCCTTTCACCAAGGATAACCGAATCGACGAGAAGGCTTTCGCGGCCAATGTCGATCGCCTCATTGCCGCCGGCGCCAACGGCTTCGTCGTTGCCGGCTGCACGGGAGAGTTCTGGTCGCTCAGCCTCGACGAGCGGAAAAGATACTACGATCTCGCCGTCGAAGCAGTCGCCAAGCGTGTCACGCTCATCGTCGGCACCGGCGCCGTCACTGTCGATGAGACGGTGAAGCTCACCAACATGGCCCACAAGGCCGGTGTTGATGGCGTCCTGATCCTGCCGCCCTATTTCGTCAAGCTTACCGACGACGAGATCTTCGCGCATTATCGCGACGTGGTCAGCCAGACGCGGGTGCCGATCCTGCTCTACAATATCCCCGGCAACGCCGTGAACTATCTGTCGCCGCCGCTGGTTCGCCGGCTTGCCGATCTCGACACTGTCGTTGCGGTGAAGGAGAGCTCGGGCGACTGGAATAATTTCTACGCCACGCTGATCGCCTCGATCGACAAGATCCGGGTGTTCTGCGGGCCGTCCTCGATCTATGGCGCCCCGGCGGTCGAGCTTGGTGCCGACGGATTCGTCGATTGCTTCCCCAATGTCTGGCCCGAAGGCGGCCGACCGCTCTTCGATGCCGCCAGGAACGGCGACCGGCAGCGCGCCGCCGCCCTGCAGCGGACCGGACGTCTGTTGACCGATCTGTTTACCTCTGAGGGCCGCACGCTCTATCCTGCCACCAAGGCTGCCATGGACCTTCTCGGCTTTCCCGGTGGCGGCAAGCCACGCCCGCCGCTGCGTGCCCTCGAACCCCAGCAGGTCGAGGCACTGCGCAAGGGCTTGATCGAGCTCGGCCTCCTGACCTGATTCAGACACTTGAAGGAGACATACCAATGACCGTTCAATCGCGAATTCCCCCGGAACTCGTACCGCACAAATACAAGACCAGCTTCGGCGAGTTCATCGGCGTCGGGCCAAATGGCAATCTCTGGGTCGATGGCTGCGATGTCGAGAAGCTCGCCGAGAAATTCGGCACGCCGCTCTACGTCATCTCGGAAAATCAGTTGCGCTACACATACCGGCGCTTCCGGGACGCATTCCGCAGCCGCTATCCCGATGTCGAGATCCTGTTCGCCAACAAGTCGAACAACGGCCTCGCCATCCGCCACATCATGAACCAGGAAGGCGCGGGCGGCGATTGCTTCGGCGTCAACGAGATGTATCTCGCGCTGCTTGCCGGCTCGAACCCGAAGACGCTGGTTCTCAACGGATCGAACAAGCAGCCCGAAGAGCTCGAGATGGCGATCCTGAACGGGCTCTGCATCAATATCGATGCGATGGACGAGCTCGACCAGATCGACGACATCTGCCGACGTTTCGACAAGGAGGCCGATATCGGAATCCGCCTGAAGCTCGATCTCGACCCGCTCGCCAATCGCTCGGGCGTGGCGATGCACGGGCCAGGCACCATGAAGGAGCAGAGCGATAGCACCAAATGGGGCATGTCGCGCAGCCAGACGGTGGAGATCGTCAAGCGCGCCAAGGCCATGAAGCGCATTCACCTGAAGGAGACGCATTTCCATCTCAGCCGCATGACCAACGACCCGCGCGACTTCGCCGTGATGGCGCGGGAGATGATCGTGTGGTCGGACCACATCCGGGACAAGACCGGTTGGCTCTCGCCCTGCATCGACATCGGCGGCGGTTGGACCTTCGGCAAGCCCTATGGGACCGGCCCGAGGAGCCAGCTCGACGACGCCTCGGCGCCCACCCCGGATGACTATGCCGAGCATTGCTGCGCAGCGATCAAGGACGAGGCGGAGAGGCGCGGGCTGCCGCTTCCCAAGCTTCGGATGGAGCCCGGTCGATCCCTCTCCGGCCCGAGCGGAATTTCGGTCGGCAGGGTCGGTGCGGTCAAGCAGGGCGAGAAGAAGGAATGGGTCAATCTCGACATCTCGACCAACCATCTGCCATGGGCGGCCGTGCTGGATTGGTACTACCACAGCGTGCCGGTCGTGAACGCCAACGCCAAAGGCACCAGGGAGGTCGATCTCGTCGGTTCGCTCTGCAACTCCGACGAGGTGGGCGCCAAGCGGATGATGCCGCCCTTGAAGCGCGGCGATCTCGTCGCCTTTCTCGACACCGGCGGCTACACCGAGTCCTGCGCGGCGCGCTACAACGCGCAGCTCCTGCCTGCCACGGTGCTGGTCAATGGCGAGGAGGCAGAGATCATCACCGAGCGCGAGCAGCTGAAGGACGTGGCTGGCCGCTTCCGTGTTCCCTCCCGCCTGCTCGCCGGCTCGTTCGCCGTCGCGGGATAGGGCTCCCGGCGATGAACCTCGGCATTGGCGGGCGACGCGCATTGGTTTGCGGGGGAAGCAAGGGTCTCGGTCGTGCCGCGGCTCTTGCGCTCTCCCGCGAGGGCGCGGCTGTCACCCTCGTCGCCCGAAACGAAGAAGCGCTCGCCAGGGCGGCCCGCGAAATCCAAGCCGAGACGGGCAACCACGTCGGCTTCGTGCAGGCCGACGTCACCGGCCGCGACGGGCAGGCTGCGATCCTTTCGCAATGCAGGAACCCCGACATTCTCCTTACCAATCCCGGCGTCCGCCAGACTCCGGCCGACTTTCGCACCCTGGCACGCGAAGAGTGGCAGCAATGGTTGGACATGCATTTCTTCTCCGCCCTCGAGCTTATTCGCGGCGTCGTCCCGGGCATGGTGGAGCGCCGCTTCGGGCGGATCGTCAATATCTCGGTCAGCTTCATCAAGTTTCCGCAGGTGAATTTCGCTCACACCCACGCGGCGCGGCTGGCCTTGGCGGGTGCAATCGCAGCCATGGTGCGCGAGCTCATTCCGCACAATGTGACGATCAACAGCGTTTGCCCGGGTTTCTTCGACACGGAAGCCTTGCAGACCAATCTTCATGATCATGCCCGCCGTGGCAACACGACTTACGAGGCGATTGTCGCCGATCGGCTGAAGGGCTGTCCGGCCGGGCGCTTCGCCGACCCGCAGGAATGCGGCGATCTCATTGCCTTTCTCTGCAGTGCGCAGATGGGCTTCATGACCGGGCAGAACATCGTCAATGATGGTGGTGTCTATCAGGGGCTGTTCTGATGGTCGACGAACGCGAGTCCCGCTCCGAGCTGCTGCCTGTCGCCGGCCGCGTGGTGATGCTCTCCGGGGGCTCGAGCGGCATTGGCGCTGCCATTGCCCGGCGCCTGGCAAACGATGGCTATCGGCTGTCGCTGGCCGGTCGTCGCCCCCGCGAGATCGCGGCAAAGTTTGCCGGGTTGGCGGACCCGCCGCTGGTTTCGCGCTTCGATGCGCTCGATTCGGCGTCGGCGGAGGCATGGCTCGGCGCGACGCTTGAAAGCTTCGGCCGGGTCGATGCGCTCATCAACAATGCCGGGCTCATGAAGCCGCTGAGCTTTTCGGAAGGCGACGAGCAGGCATTGGACGACCTCTGGGCGGTCAATGTGAAGGCGCCGTTCCGGCTCATCAGATTGGCGCTTCCTCATCTCGCCAAGGCTGGAAATGGGCGGATCATCAATGTCGCCTCGACCGACGGCAAGCGTTATCGCGATGCATCCGTGTCTATCGCCTATGCGGCGACCAAGCACGCCGTCCTGGCGCTGTCGCATGCGGCGCGCTTCGCCGGCTGGGACCAGGGAGTTCGGGTGACGGCGCTCTGCCCAGGGGCGGTCGACACCGACTTCGTTGCCGGAATCCCGGGCGTGACACCGCCCGCCAACCGTATCGCCCCAACCACCATTGCGGAAGCGGTGGCCTTTCTGCTCAGGCTTCCAAACAATTCGTCGGTGGCCGAGCTCGTGGTCAATGCCCGCCTTGAATTCCACCCTCTGAGCGCTCAGATCGAAAAGCCGGCATCGATCGGCAGCATATGCCCGGTGATGGCGCTTGCGAGATCCGAGCTGAGGAACAGCGCCGCATTGGCGATGTCCCCTTCGGTAGCGATGCGATTGAGCGGCGTTTGCGCAGCGAGCTCGACTGCCGACTGCTCTTCCGATGGGCCACCCAGGGTCTGCCGATGGCGGATGCGCTCGCGCAGTGCCGCGGTCAGCACCGGCCCGGGGGCAAGGGCGTTGACGCGGATGTTGAAGCGGCCGAGATCCAGCGCCGCGCAGCGGACGATCCCCAGCACCGCGTGTTTCGAGGCCGTGTAGGCAAGTTGTCGCGCAGCAGCCTTGACAGCGTTTATCGAGGCGGTCGCTACGATTGCCCCGCCTCTTTGCTTCATGAATGGCGTGGCGTGCTTCATCGCTGCGGCGATGCCGCGGGCATTGACCGCGAATACCCGGTCCCATTCGTCGAAATCGAGATCCGAGGTTTCGTGCCAGGGTGGCACGATGCCGGCATTGGCGACCAGCACGTCGATCCGGCCGAACGTCTTGCCGGCTTCCGCCATCACGGCCGCGAGCTGAGCCTCCTTCGTTACGTCGCCGCCCCGCCCGGCAAAGCCTTCGGGAAGCTTGGCCGCGGCGATGACCGCCTCGGAGTCGAGAACCAACCCTGTCGCGCCATGTTCGGCGAGCCGCTCGACGATCGCCCCGCCGATGCCGCGGGCACCGCCCGTGATGACTGCTACCCGTCCTGCCAGCAGGCCGTCCATGCACCGATCCATTCTCTGAACCGCGGGAGATCGACAGGCATTATGCACAGGTTCGATACATTGCCAACTATTCGACAATCGACCAGTGACGGCGTTCACGCATGAGCGGGCGTATCCAGTTCACCTTTGACGGGGCGCGGCTGGAAGGCCGATATGGCGAGAGCCTTGCGGCGGCGCTGACCGCGGCCGGCATCCGTGATTTCCGCCGCACTCGATCCGGAGCAGCGAGGGGGATCTTCTGCGGCATGGGTGTCTGCCAGGACTGCCTGGTCGAAGTCGATGGCAGGCCGAGCCAGCGCGCCTGCATGACCAAGCTCGATCGGCCGATGACGGTCCGCCGCGAGATCTTCGGGCGCGTAATGTCGCGCGCCGAAACCGGTGCCGAGCCGAAACTTGTCGACGCCGTTCCCGAGGAGCAGGTCGAGATCCTGGTCATTGGCGGCGGACCGGCGGGCCTTTCCGCTGCGATCGCCGCCCGCCTTGCCGGTGCCCGCGTGACGGTGCTCGACGAGCGCCCGCTGCCCGGCGGCCAGTATTTCAAGCAGATCGCGGTCGAGGGAGCCGGGTCGCCGCCGGCCGATCCCCAGCATGAAGAGGGAGCGCGCCTCGTCGATAAGGCGCGCCGCCTCGGCGCCGACATCAGGTCCGGTGTCGAAATCTGGGGCGCCTTCAGCCGGCGGGAGCTGATCGGCACCGAGGGCGGCACGGTTCGCCGCTTCAATGCCGAGCGGCTGATCGTCGCCACCGGCGCCTATGAAAGGGTGGCGCCGGTGCCGGGCTGGACCCTGCCGGGCGTGATGACCACCGGTGCGGCGCAGACCTTATGGCGAAGCTATCGGCGCCTCGCCGGGAAGCGCATTCTCCTGGCCGGAAACGGTCCATTGAACATCCAGGTGGCAAGCGAGCTGCTGAGCGGCGGTGCCTACATCGCCGCGGTCGTCGAGATTGCGCCAATGGCTGCCGCGCTGTCGCTGCCGTCCCTCATTCGCATGCTCGGCGCCGTGCCGCGCCTGGTTTTCGAAGGCCTGAAATATCGCGCCGCACTTCGGCATGTCCCGATCATCTACGGCTCGGCCGTCACGCGGGTCGAGCAGGTCGCGGAGGGTCGCTTGGCGGCACATGTCTCGGCCTATCCATCGCGGGGCGGCGGGGCCGACCGCCTGTTCGAGGTCGACACCGTCTGTCTCGGCCATGGTTTCCAGCCCTCGAACGAGATCCTGCGCGCCTTGGGCTGTCGCCACGAATTCGACGATGGGCGCGGGCAATTCATCGTCGTGACGGACGAAAAGGGCAGGACCAGCGTTGATGGCGTGTTCGGCATCGGGGATTGCACCGGCCTCGTCGGGGCACGCGCGTCCCTCGCCGAAGGCACGATTGCCGGTCATGCCGCCGCGTTGGAGCTTGGCCACCGGCGGTCGGTTCCCTTCGAGGACTCGGAGGCGCGCGCGAAGTACGAGCTCACCCGCCATCGCCGCTTCCAGAAATGGCTGTGGAGCCTTTACGCGGCTCCACGCCTCGGCGTTCAGCTGGCAACGCCCGACACCCTGATTTGCCGGTGCGAGGAGATCACGCTGCGCCAGATCGATGAAGCGCTGTCGGACGGTCCGCTGCCCATCGGTGACCTGAAGCGCGCCACGCGGGTCGGCATGGGGCCCTGCCAAGGCCGCTATTGCGGCATGAACCTGTCGGAACGCGTGGCGCAGTCGCACGGCGTGGCACTCGACGAGAGCATGCGCTTTGCGCCGCGCATGCCGGTGAAGCCGGTGGCGATCGCCGATATCGCGCGTTGGCCCACCGCATGACGTCGTCGTCGCACCGGCTCGGCGAGATTGCCATCGCCGTCATTGGCGGCGGCATTGTCGGATCGAGCCTTGGCGGTTTCCTGGCGGCGGAGGGCGCCGAGGTCGTGGTCATCGATGCCGGCTATGCCGGTGGCACCACCGCCAATGCCGGCAGCCTGCACGTCCAGATGCAGAGCGTCTTTCTCGAGCGCTATCCCCATCTCGTTCCGCGCCTTGAGAGCATGCTGTTTCTCTACAAGCTGGCAGCCGCCTACTGGCAGGCGTTTCAGCGCGAGCTGGGTGTCGATTGCGAAGTGAAGGTCGCCGGCGGCCTGATGATCGCCGAGGACCAGCGCCAGCTCGATTTTCTGGCGCGGAAGGCGAGGCGCGAAGCCGGGCTCGGGCTCGACGTCGCGATCCTTGATCGCGCCGAGCTCGATCGGATCGCGCCCTATCTCGGCCCGGCGGTGATCGGGGCGGAGTTCTGCGCTCATGAGGGCAAGGTCAATCCCCTGCTCGCCAACGCGGCTATTCGGCGCTGGGCCGGCGCCAAGGGTGCCTTGCGCCTCGGACAGGAGGCGGTGCTCTCCCTCGCAAGGGAAGGAACCGGGTTCCGCATCACCACCGCCAAGCGCACCCTGAAGGCGGGCAAGGTGGTGCTTGCCGCCGGCTATGGCAGCAAGCCTCTGGCGGCGCAGCTCGGCTTTGACCTGCCGGCGACCCCCGATCCGCTCCACATGAACATCACCGAAGGCACCGCCTCCTTCATTACCCACCTCGTTCAGCATGCCGATCGCCCGATCACCATCAAGCAGCTCGGCAGCGGCCAGGCGGTGATTGGCGGCGGCTGGCCGGCCGAGCTCAGGGCCGCGGGCGAGATCCCGATGACCCGGCTCTCCAGCATGATCGGCAATCTCAGCCTCGCCCAGCACATCGTGCCGCAGCTTTCGCCCTTGCGGGTGATCCGCACCTGGGCCGGCATCAATACGGTTGTGGACGGTTGCGGCGTGATCGGTCCTGTCGCCGCAATCCCTGGCCTCTATTTCGCGATCCCCGGCGATGCCGGCTACACGCTGGGTCCGTTGACCGCACGGCTCGCCAGCGAGTGCGTGCGCGAGCACCAGCCGAGCGAGGACATCGCGCCCTGCACGCCCGACCGCTTCGCTGCGTGAGCCATCCGCGCTTGACAAGGAGATGTTACGCGCAGTTGGTGGACAGCATGAATTGCTTCCCCGGTATGGAGGTTCGACAATGCGCCTGGATGACAAGGTTGCTCTGGTCACCGGTGCGGCGAGCGGTATCGGCCGGGAGATCGCCGCCACATTCTTTCGCGAAGGCGCCCGCGTCGCCATCGCCGACTTGAACAGCGAAGCGGCCGAGGTCACCGCCCGCACCCTCGATCCGAGCGGCAAGCGAGCGATCGGGGTCACCATGGACGTGACGGACGAAAAACAGGTCGAAGCCGGTACCGCGCGGGTCATAGACACCTTGCGCGGCCTCGACATCCTGGTGAGCAATGCCGGAATCCAGATCGTGGCGCCGGTCGTGGAATTGGATTTCGCCAAATGGAAACTGATGCTGGCGATCCATCTCGACGGCGCCTTCCTGACCACGCGGGCGGCGCTGCGTTACATGTACGGGCGGAACAGCGGCTGCATCATCTATATGGGCTCGGTCCATTCGAAGGAGGCATCGGTCCTCAAGGCGCCCTATGTGACGGCCAAGCACGGCTTGATCGGCCTGGCCAAGGTCGTGGCCAAGGAGGGCGCGGCGCACGGCGTCAGGGCAAATGTCATCTGCCCCGGATTCGTTCGGACGCTGCTGGTCGACAAACAGATCCCCGAGCAGGCGCTGGCCCTCGGCATTTCCGAGCAGGACGTGATCAAGAACGTCATGCTCAAGGAGACGGTGGACGGTGAGTTCACCACGCTCGAGGACGTTGCCAAAACGGCGCTGTTCCTCGCCAGCTTCGATTCGAACGCGCTGACCGGTCAATCGATCGTGGTGAGCCACGGCTGGTTCATGCAATAGGCATTCACCGGCCGAAAGGCCCCGCGGCGACCGGATCGGACGCTATGCTCTGCGGGCCTTCGGCACCCACCAGGGGAACGGCCACGGCAGCGGCATTCCTTCGCCGGCCAAAGCGGCCTCCGTCGGCTTGGCCGCCCCGGCGATCAAGGCTTCCCGCGCATTCGTCGAGCTGTGGACGCGCACGCCGATAACCCACGCCGGAACCAGCATGGCTCTGGTGACGCTGATCTTGCTGAGCACCTGCAGCACGAGGCCGGTCGGCGGCGTTGCCACGAAATCGAGGTCCAGAATGCCGTCGGCGGGGGGCACGATATAGATCCAGGGCGTGAGGTCGGGGTGGCTCCAGCCGCTGGTCGGGACCCATCCCCAGGCTGAAATCGAAATCGCCGGCGGGTTTTCGGGAATGCCGAGCAAGCTCTCGACGTGCACATCCTCGACTGAATAGATTCGTGACTGCATCGCACTCTTCCTGGGTTTGCTTTATCTTCCAGCAGGGTGCCGAGCACACCAGACCGGCTCACCGCGTGTCTATGGACCGCACTCGCGCTGTGGTAGGTGAATCCGCGGTTGGCGGGCGAAATGGGTCCGGAACGATCGTTTGTTGCAAGGCGTTCATGGGTGTCGTCATGTCGCTCCATCCCTGATCTTTCCCGAGAAAATCCGTGCCCAACAACGAACAGACGCCGTCCGGCCTGACGCATGGCGCGACGCAACTCCCCTCGGTCGTCCTCGGCAGCTACAATGTCGAGCTGCGCGATCAGGACGGCTTCATCGGCGACCGGGCAAGCTTCCGCGCCTTCCGCGCGATGCTCGAGGAATGGCGCGAAAAGCTGAGGCAGGTCGGCGACGACGATCCGCTCGGCGCGGAGGCATCGACCGACATCAGCAAGAAGAAGCTCGACAAGCTGCTGCTCGAAGGCGACCCGAAGGCAGCCGGGGTGGTACATGCGACGATCGAGGAATTCGCCGACGAGCTCGCCTCGGTGGTGCGGCGGTTCGTTCGGCTGAAGGGCTGGAAGGATACCGAGCGCATTGCCGTTGGCGGGGGCTTGCGGGCAAGCCGGATCGGCGAAGTGGCGATCGGCCGCGCCGCGGTCATCGTCAAGGCGGCCGGCATCGACATGGACCTCGTGCCGATCCGTCACCATCCCGACCAGGCCGGGCTGGTCGGCGCGGCCCATTTGGCGCCGAGCTGGATGTTCAAGGGCCATGACAGCCTGCTTGCGGTGGATATCGGCGGCACCAACATCCGGGCCGGCGTGGTGGAGCTGAACCTGAAGAAGGCGCCCGACCTGTCGCGGGCCGAGGTCTGGAAGCTGGCATTGTGGCGCCATCGCGACGAGGATCCCAAGCCGACCCGCGAGGCGGCGCTGGCGCGGCTGATCGAAATGCTTCAGGAGCTGATCGGCAAGGCCGAAGCCGCCGAGTTCAAGCTGGCGCCGTTCCTCGGGGTGGGATGTCCGGGCAAGATCGAAGCCGACGGCGCAATCTCCAAGGGCGGGCAAAACCTGCCCGGCAACTGGGAAAGCAGCCGATTCAACCTGCCGCGGAGCCTGATCGACGCAATTCCGCGGATCGGCGAGCATGAAACCATGGTGGTGATGCACAATGACGCGGTGATCCAGGGTTTGAGCCAGGTGCCGTTCATGCAGGATGTGATGCATTGGGGTGTCTTGACGATCGGCACCGGGCTTGGCAATGCCTGCTTCACCAACCGCAACCCTGAAATCAGCAAAGCCGCGAAATCGTAAATGGAACAACCTGTCTTTACGTCAGCTCGTCCGGTCACGCCGGCTGGGCGGCGCCGCGCCTTTGCGGTGATCTCTCACCCCGATGCCGGCAAGACGACGCTGACCGAGAAGCTCCTGCTGATGGGTGGGGCCATTCAGCTCGCCGGCGAGGTCAAGGCCAAGCGCAATCGCCGCCACACCCGCTCCGACTGGATGGAGATCGAGCGTCAGCGCGGCATTTCGGTGGTGACCTCGGTCATGACCTTCGAATACCGCGATTGCGTGTTCAACCTGCTCGATACGCCGGGGCATGAAGATTTCTCGGAGGATACCTACCGCACGCTCACCGCGGTCGATTTCGGCCGTCATGGTGATCGATGCCGCCAAGGGCATCGAGGCGCGGACCCGCAAGCTGTTCGAGGTCTGCCGGCTGCGCGACATTCCGATCATCACCTTCATCAACAAGCTCGACCGCGAATCGCGCGATCCCTTCGACCTTCTGGACGAGATCGAGAAGACGCTGGCGCTCGATACCGCGCCGCTGACCTGGCCGGTCGGGCGTGGCAGCAGCTTTGCCGGCACCTATGAGCTCGCCCGGGCGCGGTTTCGCCGTTCCGACCGCGAGCTCGCGCCCCAGACCCTGAGCGGTCCCGACGATCCGGCGATTGCGGCCGCCATCGACGGCCCCGATCTCGTCCAGTTCCGCGACGAGGTGGGGCTCGCGGCCGAGGCATGCCGCAGCCTTGACGTTAGGGCATTTCTGGAGGGGCACCTGACGCCGGTGCTGTTCGGCAGCGCGCTCAAGGATTGCGGCGTCCGCGACCTCATCGAGACCCTGGCGGCGATCGCGCCAGGACCGCGGCCGCAGCAGTCGGACAAGCGCGCCGTCGCCGCCGATGAGGGCCAGTTGTCGGGCTTCGTGTTCAAGATCCAGGCCAATATGGATCCCAATCATCGCGACCGCATCGCCTTTTTCCGGGTTTGTTCGGGCCGGCTGCAGCGCGGCATGAAGGTGAAGATCGTGCGTACCGGCAGGAGCATGACGCTGGCGACGCCGCAATTCTTCTTCGCCCAGGACCGGGCGCTTGCCGAGGAGGCATTTGCCGGCGACGTGGTGGGCATCCCCAATCACGGGGTGCTGCGGATCGGCGATACCTTGACGGAAGGCGAGGATATCGTGTTCCGCGGCGTGCCGAGCTTTGCCCCGGAAATCCTACGCCGCGTCCGCCTCGAGGATGCCATGAAGTCCAAGAAGCTGCGGGAGGCCCTCGCCCAGATGGCGGAGGAGGGAGTGGTGCAGCTGTTCCTTCCGGAGGACGGCTCGCCGGCCATTGTCGGCGTCGTCGGTGCGTTGCAGCTCGATGTGCTGGCGGAGCGCCTGAAGGCGGAGTACGGGCTGCCGGTTGCGTTCGAACCGTCGCGGTTCCAGGTGGTTCGCTGGGTCGAGGCGGATCAGGCGGGCGAGCTCGACCGGTTCGTCGCGGCCAACCGCAGCGGCATGGCACGGGATCTCGACGGCGCGCCGGTATTCATGGCGCCCTCGGCGTTCCAGCTCAAATACGAGCAGGAGCGGTGGAAAGCGGTGCGCTTCAGCGATGTGAAGGATTACCAGAAGGTGCTGCAGGTAGCGTGACGAAGCTCAAGGTCAACAATCACAAGGATCGCAGCAAGGAATGAAGACGCTCGAACGCCTGATCGAGAACACGATCTTGGCCAGCCGGTGGATTCTCGTGGTGTTCTATTTCGGGCTTGCCGCGGCGCTTTTGATCTACTCAATCGCCTTCGCCAAGAAGCTCCTCGAGGTTGCCTCGCACGTGATGACGTTCGGGGAAGCCGATGCGGTGCTGGCCATGCTCGGGCTGATCGATGCGGCGCTGGTGGCCAGCCTTATCGTGATGGTGATGATCGCGGGTTATGAGAATTTCGTCAGCCGGTTCGACCAGGCCGGCGATACCCAGCTGAGCTGGCTCGGCAAGCTCGATGCCGGTTCGCTCAAGGTCAAGGTGGCCTCGACCATCGTGGCGATCTCGTCGATCCACCTGCTGCAGGTGTTCCTCAATGCCGTGCAATATGACAATGCCAAGATCATGTGGCTGACGGTCATGCACATGACCTTCGTCTTCTCGGCGGTGTTCCTCGGTCTGCTCGATCGCATCATGTCGCAGCAGAAAAAGCCTGAGGGCTCGGACAGGCATATCTGACCGGCATATTTGACCGGCATCAGGCGAGTGCCCGGTCGAGAAGCTCCGGCGGGACCTCCATGATGGTCGGCCCGGCGGTCCACACCAAGGCGGTCCGCACCAGCCGACCGGGGTAGATCTCTCGCAAGGCGGCCCGATATGCCGCAAGCTGGCGGAGATAGGCCTTGCTCACATCCTCGACGGCGCCGGGCGGTGCGTGATCGCTCTTGTAATCGGCAATGAACACCGCCTCGGCGGTGACGCTGAGGCGGTCGATCTGACCGGAGATCCGGACGGTCTCGCCGGCAATCGCGATGTCGGCCATCAGTGGCACTTCGGCGAGGCTGTCCGGGGTGAAGAGCTGCGCCAGATCGGGATGGTCGAGAACCTTCATGGCGTCGGCGATCAGCGCCTCGCGCTGCGCCGGGGTGAGGTTGGCACCCTGCCTGTCGAGGAAACGACGCGCAAACGCGGCGCGCCCGTCGCGTTCGAGCGGCGGCAGAAGCTCGAGCAAGCGATGGATCAGAATGCCGCGGGTGAAGCGGCGGCGGGTCTCCGGTCCGGTCGCGGCCTCCCCGGTGGCGCCGAGCCGCGATGGCCTCGCCCTGGCCTGCCGCGCTGGCGCCTGGGCGGGAACGGAGGTCGCCCAGGCCGGCGGTCCGACCGCTCGCATCGGCCGATCGGGGCGCGGTTTGTCGCCGGGATGGGGACCGCCGTCCAGCTGGTAGCGCCAGGCGGCATTGCCGAGGGCGTCGTGGCAGTTGGCCTCGACCGGCCCGAAGGCGTCAGCGAGGGCGTCCTTGACCATCGCGTACCAGGTCTTGCAGTCGGGTTCCGGCTTGCTGCCGTGACCCGCGATGTAGAGGCGGTGGCGGGCCCGGGTGAGGGCGACATAGAGGAGACGCTTCATCTCCTCCGCGGTGCGCTGGCGGGCCTCCTCCTCGAGCAGCTTGACGACCGGCACGCGGAACATCTTGCGCAGCTTCCAGAAGGGAATTTTATGGTCGCCGGCGAACAGCACCTCGGGCTCTTGGCGGGGACCGGGAAGATCGCAAGTATCGGCCAGAATGACAATGTTGGCTTCGAGACCCTTGGCACCATGGACCGTCATGACGCGGACCTGCCCCTGGGCCGCGTCCATGTCGCGCTTGATTTCGGGGTCGGCGCGGCCGAACCAGCCGAGGAAGCCGGCAAGAGTCGGCGCGCTGGTGTTGGCCTCGAAGGCGAGCGCCAGGTTGAGGAACTCGTCGATCGGCTCGATCGCTTCGGTGCCGAGACGGGCCGTCAGCGCCCGGCGTGCGCCTGCCGCAAGGATTCGGGCGTAAAAGTCGAAGGGCGGCAGCTCGCTGGCATCGGCGCGGTATTGCTGGAGGGCCTGGAGCGCCATGGAATAGGGACTGCCATGGGCTGCCGCGGCCTCGCGAAAGGCGCTCCACAGATTGCGCCGGCCGCGGCCGGCGCAGAGCGCGATGAGGTCGACATCGTCGATCGGCATGCCGTCATTGCGGGCCACCAGCGGCGACTTCAATAGCTCGGCGAAGTTCAGCTCGTCGCGGGGCAGGAGCACGAATTTGCCCAGCGAAACGAGGTCCTGGACAGCCAGATGATCACCGAGGCGCAGACGGTCGGCGCCGGCGACCGGGATGTTGAAAGCCTTGAGGCTCCTGACGATCGCATCCATCAGCGTGGTGCGGGTGCGCAGCAGAATAAGAATATCGTCATAGCGGATCGGCCGCCCGCCCCGGCACAGCGCCTCGCCGCCGTCGATGAGCCGGCGGATGGTCATAGCGATGCGGCAGGCTTCCTTGAGGCGCGGCGTCTCGGCGAACTGGCCGGCGGCGGGCGGGTCCCACGGGGTCGGGGCAGGGCGGTCGGAGGGGCCGATGACCGGCCACAGCTCCACCATGCCGGCCATTTCGGGATAGCGCGCCTGGTGCACCGCCCCGTCGCCGAATTCGGCGCGTCGCAACAGCGCGTCCACGGCATCGAGCACAAGGGCGGCGGAGCGGAACGAAACCGCCAGCGGCACCGTCTCGAGCGTCAGGCGGGCGGCGGCGGCGCGTTTTGCGAACAGGTCGCGCATGGTGACGAAAAGGGCCGGATCGGCGCCCTGGAAGCTGAAAATCGACTGTTTCGGATCACCGACGGCGAAGATGGTGCGCGGCGTCCCGGCAACCGGGTTGCCGCTCCAGAATTCCTCGCTGAGCCGGGAAACGATCTCCCATTGATCGGCGCTCGTATCCTGGGCCTCGTCGATCAGGATGTGGTCGATCCCGCCATCGAGCCGGTAGAGCACGAATTGCGACATCCGGCCCGCCAGAAGCGCGCGCGTCAGGGCGATCAGATCGTCATAATCATAGCGCTGACGGCGGCGCTTCTCGGTTGAATAGACAGCATCGATCCGGCCGGCGATGCCGATGAGCGCGGCCGAAGCGCCCGCCACTTCAAGCGCGTTCAGCCGGTCGATGGCGTCGTCGAGGCGGTGGCGCTCGGCGGCCAGGAATTCCGCAAGATCGGGATGCTCGCTGGCCGCCCGATCGGTCATCAGCCGGGCCCGGCAGGCGCCATCCTGACGCTTGAACAGCCCGTTCATGCGTTCGACAAAACCGGCAGGCTCCTCGGTGGCGAGGAGCGCCCGGACACGATCGGCCTGGCCGTCGTTAACCATGCCGGAATTGGCCTCGAGCGCCGCAACAAGGCGCCCATAGGTGGCGCGGTCCAGGCCGCGATGCAGCTCCAGCTCGATGGCGGGGCGGCTGTCGCCCGGATGGGCGCCCAGCGCGCTCGCCAGCTTCTCCGCCAGGTGGGCGTCGGCGGCAAGGGTGCTGACGACGGCGCGGCGGCTGGTCAGGAGCTCGCGCAGCAGTCCGTTCACGCGCTCGCCGGTGGTGTGGCGGGCAAGCCTGGCGAAGAGCGCGCCATCGCCGCCATCGTGGCGATCGAAGATTTCCGCCAGCACCTGGTCGCGCGCTTCGGTCAAGAGCTCGGCCGCTTCCGTCTCGTCGAGCACGGCAAAGCCCGGGGTCACGCCGGCCTCGACCGGAAAGCGCTGCAGCAGGCGCTCGCAGAAGGCGTGAATGGTCTGGACCTTGAGGCCGCCCGGCGTCTCGATGGCGCGGGCGAAGAGCCGGCGCGCCTCGGCCAGGCGCTCGTCGAAGCGGACATCGCCGCACAGGCGGTGCAGCTCCAGGATCAGCGCGTCATCCGCAAGGCTCAGCCATTTCGCCAAGGTCGAGAACAGCCGCTCGGCCATCTCGGCGGCGGCGGCACGGGTGAAGGTAAGGCAGAGAATGCGCGCCGGCGGCGTGCCGGCGAGCATGAGGCGAATGACCCGGGCGACCAGCACATGCGTCTTGCCCGATCCGGCATTGGCGGAGACGAAGGCCGAGAGCGTGGGATCCGAGGCGCGCCACTGATGGCGCCTGGTCTCATCCTGCGGATCAGCCATCCTGCGCCTCGATGTCGCCGGCCTTGTCGAGCGAAGCGTGGATCCATTCCCGCCAGCGCGACAAATGGCCGAAGCGGTCGTGGCGCTGGTGATTGGGCGGAACGGCTGGATAATAGGCCTGGGCCTCGTCGCGATAGGCGGTGAGCAGGCGTTTCACGCCGGCCTCGGTTGCTTCGAAATGATCGCGCAGCCTGGCCGTCAGGGCGGCCGAATCGCCAGCCGGGTGGCGGCCGGTCAGGTGGAAATAGCGAAGCTCGCTGACCACGGCTGCGGGGACATCGGCAAAGCCGCCACGTTCGGCAATGATCCCTTCGAGCAGCAATTGCGGCGAAAAGCTCGCGGCGGTTTCGTTGAAGGAGGGAAGCGCACCGGTCTTGTAGTCGATGAGGCGCAAGGTGCCGTCGGTCCTTTCGTCGATCCGATCGGCTCTGGCCGAAATGCGAAACGGCGAGCCATCGCCGAGCTGGAGTTCGATCGCCCCCTTGACCTCGGGGTAAATCGTCCGGACATCGAACCGCAGCTCCGCGTCCTTGAGCGAGAACCATTCGGCGATGCGGCGCATCTCCTGGCGCCAGAAGGCGGCCTGGGCGACGCCGATATCGGCCGCGGCGATCAGCTCGTCGACGATTGCGGCCAGCACCTCCGCGGCGGCATCGGGCGCCACCGCTGGGTGGCTTTCGAAGAATCGCCGCAAGGCTTCGTGGAGCAGCGTGCCGCGCTCGGCGGCACCCGCCTCCTGCCACAGCGGCTCGAGCTCCTCGAGCTTCAGGATCATGCGGGCATGAATGGAATAGGCATCGCGGATCAGGCTGTCGATGCGGGTGACCGACAGCGCCGTCGGGCGCAGGACGACTGGCGGCCGCGGTGCCGGCTGCGCCACCGGGCGATGCTGGCGGGCGAAATCGAGGCCGTGGGCATAACCGACCCAGTCTTCCGCGGGGCGCAGGGCATCGGCGAGGCCGGCGGCGCTGAGTAGCGCCTCCAGCCGCAGCAGGAATCGCGACGGCACCGCCGGATGGCCGCCCACCTTGGCGGAGGTGCAGAGCCAGGTCTCGGCAGCGGCGGCGCACTGCACGAAGTCATGGGCGGAGAGACCGATCCGCCGCTCCGGCGTCTGCAGGCCGAGACGCTCGCGCTCCGGGCGGGTGAGCCAGGGATCGGCGTCGGGTTCGCGCGGCCACAGGCGCTCGTTGAGGCCGGCGAGGATCATCACGTCGCTGGCGACCAGCCGGGCTTCGAGCAGGCCGAAAATGCGCAAGGGCTGGTCGATCGCGACCGGAATGCGCACCGCCATGTCGCCGACGGCGCGATCGAGGAAGGCGCGGTAATCCTCGCCGCTCATCGGCGGGGCGTCGGCGCTGCCTTGGGCGATCTCGTCGAACAGGCGGCCGAGCGCCGCGCCGCCCGGCGTCGCCCAGAAGCTGTCGCCGGCTGCTGCATCGGTTGATGCGCGCGCGCGCTCGATGGCGACGCGGTGGGCCTCGACAAAGACCGCGAGCGGCAGCGGCTGGCGGCTTGCCATCAGGGCCGCGACATCGCTCAAGGCGGCGGTGAGTCCCGACAGGAGCCCGCGCGCGGCGCCCCAATGCTCGGGCTTCATCAGGCCGACCAGGCGATGAACCCGGTCCTCGGCGGGGTCACGGTCCGCAATCGCTTCGAGGTCGTTCGCGAGCTCGGCGAGGCTGCGGCGGGTGCGCGATCCTCGCAGCAGGGCGATCTCGAGGAGACCGGCGGCCCAGGCGGTGGTCCGCCGGTCAAATCCGAAGGCGGCATCGGGATGAGCCAGCAGCGCCACCAATTGCTCCGGCTCGGCGGCGGGCGCGGCAACCGCGAGGATCAGCGTCGCAAGCATACCCTGCGGCGTGTGCGACAGTGCCTCGCCGGCCGAGTCGGCGACGGTCAGATTCCACCGCGCCAGCTCGGCCTTGACGCGACGGGCGAGGCTGCGGTCCGGTGTCACCAGGGTGGCGGTGCGGTTCGGCTCGTCGATGGTGCGGCGCATGATGAGGGCGATGGCGGCCGCTTCCAATCGCTGATCGGGAGCAGCGATCAGCCTCACCCCGGCGATGCCGGCGGCGATCCTGTCGCGATGTTTGTCGACCACCTGCCGCCAGCGGTCGGTGGTTGCGGCCGGCCGCATGGCCTCGCCGAGCACGAAGCTCACGACGCGGCCGCGGCGGTGCGGATCGATGCCGGGCAAGAGCTGGACGGCGGCCCGCTCGACGCCCAGCCGCTCGAGCAGAAGCTTGAGGCCGAACTGGGCATCCTGCGGCGAAAGCGCTGCCCAGGCGTCTTCGCCAAGCTCCTGATCGAGCCCCGGCAGCACCACCGCGCCATTGTCGAGCCCGGCAATCGCCGCCATCATGCGGGCGGTTGCCGGCACCGAACCGGTCGAGCCGGCGGCGATCGTCGCAGATCGGGCGCCGCGTGCGAGACGCTCCGCCTCGCGATCGATGACGAGCGAGCGGCGTTGGTGCGGGCCGATCATGCCGCGCGCCGCCAGCAGCTTCGGATAGCCGGCCCGGACATGATCGAGGAAATCGAGCACGTCGCGCTGATGATCGGCCATCTCGCCGCGGAACAGCTCGGCCAGATTGTCGAGCGGTATGTTCTCGATGTCGAAGGAGTCGATCAGCTGGGCGAGGCTGGCCGCCAGGCTCAAGGCATAGGCGGAGCCGGCGCTGTGCCGGGCGAGGCTGGTCTGCGGGTGTGTGCTCGCGAAGGATCCGATCAGCTGCGCGAGCAGGAAACGGCGCTCGAATTCGCCGATGGCAGTTGGCAGGTCGGAGCCGTCGAGATCGCGATCGCGGTCGATTTCGTCCTCGTCGAGCGCGCCCAGTATGCTGATCCGCGGCAGGAGCCGGGCGCCGCGGGACTGGCGCATGAAGGTGTCGGCCAGGGCCGCCTTGGCGCGGCGCGTCGGCAGGTAGACGCGCCAATGCGCCAGCGCGGCGGCTTCGGGAGCCGGCCGGCCAGGCTCGGGAAAGCCGCCCGCGAGAATGGCTCGCGCCAACGCGTCGCAGAAGGGCACATCGGGCGGCACGGTGAAGATGCGCATGGCGTGTCGGCTGCTCGGTCTCGCCGCCGTCATGGCAGGAGCCGATTGCGCTATCCAGCCCTTTTGCGGCGCCATCCACCGCCGTGAGCGGCGCCGGTGGGCCGGTCAGCCGCCGTCGATCTGCTTGCCGATGATGGCGATCGCCTTCTGGTAGACCTCGGCTGCGTTCCAACCCTGGATGGCGGCGAAATTCGGCTCGCCCGGCTGGTAGCCGGCCCCGGGGACCCAGCCGTGGCCCCTGAGGAATTTGGCGGTCGAGGCAAGGGCATCGGCCTTGTTGTTGAGGTTGACGGAGCCATTGCCGTCGCCATCCGTGCCGTAGAGCAGGATGTTCTTGGGCAGGAACTGGGTGTGCCCGACCTCGCCATGCATCGCCCCGATGGTCGAGGCCGAGATCGAGCCGCGGTCGACCAGCTTGAGGGCGGCAATCAGGTGATCCCGGAAATAGGCGGGGCGGCGACAATCATAAGCGAGCGTGGCAACGGCCGAGACGGTGTTCTGGCTGCCGGTGGTGTTGCCAAAGGCGGTTTCCATCCCCCAGATGGCGATGATCGGCCCCGGCGGCACCCCATAGCGCTGCTGGATCGAGGCAAAGAGCGCGGCATTGGCACGTTTCATGCTCTTGCCGCGGGCCGCGATGGTGGCGGCTCCGCGTTTCGCCATGAAGGCCGGCAGGGAAAGATGGAAGCTCTTCTGGCCGCGGTCGGCCCGGATCGTCCCCGTCGAGTAGTTGGAGCGCATCAGCGCCGAAATGCCGGCGGGCCCGACGCCCTCGGCTTTCGCCTCGCCGGCGAATGCCCTCTTCCAAGCGTCGAATCCTGCCCCCGTACTGCCGCACTGGGCTGCCTCGGCGGCGCCCACGGATAGCATCGTTGCCAGTGCAGCAACCAGCACGCCTGACGTTTTCTTGGCCATGATTGTCAATTGTCCTCGCATATCGCCCGTGAGATCCGGACGACATCTTACTTTTGCAGGATGAAGCCGCAAAGCGCAGCCTTTTGCCTCAGCTGGCAAGTTCGGCGCGCGCCCTGGTGAGGCACTGGCTGGCTTCGGCGATCTCGTTCAGCGGGTCGCCGGCACGGTCATCGCCAATGGCAAGAAACCGGCTCACCCGGTCGAGAAGTGCCAGCGCCTGCTCGATATTCTGCAGTGCTGCCGGCCTGGTGGTGTCGCGCATGCAATCAGCTCCCTCAGCTGCTCCCGATCGCAGATTAGCCGATTCGTTGTCATTTTGAAGGAAAAAGCTCCGACTTTCCAGGAAAACCGGACATTGTTTTGGTTAACGCAAGTATATTTAAGTAAAACTAGAATAATCCAACAACTTTTACTATGACGTGAGGGAACATTACTGACTGTTGTGAATTGAAGCTAGAGTCGAAGAAGCTTTTGTTACAACGGCGGAGGATTAAATGCGCAGGAATCATTGGCGCGTGGCGGCCTTTCTCGGTACTGCACTTCTGCTCGTACCGGCGTCCACATATGCAGAAAATCACGGCGGCGGCGGTAGCACCGGCGGCAGCGGTGGCCGCGGCGGCGGCCTTGGCGGGGCCATTGGCGGTGTCGGCGGAGCCGTGGGCGGAGCTGTCGGAGGTGTCGGCGGGGCGGTCGGCGGTGCCGTAGGCGGCGCCGTGGGCGGTGTCGGCGGCGCCATTGGCGGAGGCAGCTCCGGCGGGAGCGGCAGCACTGGCGGCGGCGGCGGATTGCTCGGCGGGGGCGGCGGTGGCGGGCTGCTGGGCGGCGGGGGCGGCGGCTCGAGCGTCGGCGGCGGCGGTGGCGGCGGGCTGGCGGGTGGCGGCCTCGGCGGTGCCATCGGCGGTGGCAGTGGCCTTGCCGGCGGCGGGCTTGGCGGCGGCGCGCTCGGCGGCGGCGGAGGCGGCACCAGCTTGGGCGGCGGCGGTGGGGGCGGGCTGCTCGGCGGCGGGCTTGGCGGCAGCGTGCTTGGCGGCAACCCCCACGGCAACGTCCTGAACGGGCGCGGCGTGGTGGGCATCCTGGGCGGCGGGAAGGTCCGCCATGCCAGGACGCAGCGGCTGCTCGGCCTCAAGGCCAAGGTTCGAATTGGCAATATCGGTGTCAGGGCGGGGGTCGGAGTCGGCCTCGGCAAGCACCGGCCTGGTGTTCTGGCCGGGACCGGATTGGGCGTTAATGTCGGCCATCTGCGGGTCAAGGCAGGAGCCGGCGCGGCGGTCGGGGTCGGCCCGGGCGTCACGGCTGCTGTCGGCGTCGGTGTCGGCATCGGCGGGCGCGGCTTCCCCGGCGGCGGCGGCGGTAATGGCGGCGGCGGCAATGGTGGCGGCGGCGGCAATGGCGGCGGCGGAAATGGCGGCGGCGGCAATGGCGGCGGCGGTTCGGCCGGTGGCGGCAATGGCGGCGGCGGCAACGGCGGCGGCGGAAATGGCGGCGGGGGTGGAAATGGCGGCGGCAATGGCGGCGGCGGTGGACCGATCGCCGGCGGCGGCGTTCGCGATGCGGTGGCCGGCCTCAGCCGCGAAGACTATCTCGGTCTTCAGGCCAACTGCCGGCAGGTGCTGCGGGCGCCCCAGCTCTTCAAGCCGACCCAGGTCCAGATCTGCCGGCTCGTGGTCATGAACTGAACCAGCGCTTGGCTTGACCGGACACGACAGGCAGGAGACCTCTCCTGCCTGTTTCGATTGGGGGTCACAATCTTGTCCTGCGGGCGGCCTAGCCTTGGCCGCAGGATCATGAAAAAGGGAGATCCGATGATGGCCAATGCTTTCGTCCATATCGAGCTCAATACGACCGATCCGGGAAAGGCCAAGGCCTTCTACGGCAAGCTGTTCGACTGGCAGCTCACCGACATGCCGATGGATGGCAAGACCTACACGCTCATCAAGGTCGGAGAGGGCACCGGGGGCGGGATCATGCAGCATCCGATGTCCGGCCAGCCGTCGATCTGGATTCCCTATGTCCAAGTTGCCGACCTCAAGGCCCAGACCGACAAGGCCCGGGCGCTTGGCGGCACCATCATCAAGGAGATGGTGGAGGTGAAGGACATGGGCACGTTCAGCATCGTGCTCGATCCGACCGGTGCCGCAGTGGGCTTGTGGGAGATGAAGAAGGCGTGAGGTTCTCTAACGGATGATGCAGGCCGCCGATGTCCTGGACGGAGGCTGCACCTGTCGTGAGGTGCGCTTCCGGCTTCTGAGCAAGCCGCTTTTCGTCAATTGCTGCCACTGCCGCTGGTGCCAGCGCGAGACCGGCGCATCATTCGCCCTCAACGCGATGATCGAATCCGACCGCGTCCGGACGCTCGCCGGTGTGCCCGAAATGGTGATGACGCCGACCTTGAGCGGCAAGGGGCAGAAGATCAGCCGCTGCCCGACCTGCCGCATCGCGCTGTGGAGCAACTATAGCGGCGCCGGCGACGCCATTCGCTTCGTTCGGGTCGGCACGCTCGACATGCCGGACCTGCTGCCGCCGGACATCCATATCTTTGCCGAATCCAAGCAGCCCTGGGTCGTCCTGCCACCCGGCACGCCGGCGGTCGCGCAATATTACAACCGGGAGAAATACTGGCCGGCCGACAGTCTCGAACGGTGGCGCAACCTGCGCGGCCGATCCTGACCTTCGCGTTTCCCGCCACATTCGGCTTGGGCGCTCTGGAGCCAAGGGCCGGATTGCGCGTTGCATTCCTGAAACGCAATGCGAGGCGGCACGAATGGTCGACAGGACGCCGGTTCCCGATCAAGCCGACAATGCGCAACGGCTTGGCGCCCTGGAACGAGAAGTCGCGGCATTGCGCGGCGAAGCGGAGCAGCGGCGTCTGATCCTGGCAAGCGCCACCGGTTATGCGATCTTCACGATCGACGATGCCGGCCTCGTCACCAGTTGGAACACCGGCGCCGAGCGGCTGCTGCGTTTTCGCGAGGACGAGATCATCGGCCGGGAAGGCCGCATCCTCTTCACGCCCGAGGACCGGGCAAAGGGCGAGCCGGAGTTGGAGATCAGCACGGCGCTGGCGCGCGGCCGGGCCGAGAACGAGCGCTGGCACGTCCGCAAGGATGGCAGCCGCTTCTGGGGCAGCGGCCTCGTCATGCGGTTGCAGCACGGCGTACCCGGGCTGCTCAAGATCATGCGCGACGAAACGGAGCGGCGGCATGCCGACGAGCTCCGCAAGCTGCTGATCGGCGAGCTCGACCACCGGGTCAAGAACATGCTCGCAATGGTGCGCTCGGTGGCCGATCAGACCCTGGAGAATGTCGACAGCCTGGCGGCGTTCAAGACCGCCTTTACCAGCCGCCTGTTCGCATTGGCCGGCGCGCATGATCTGCTGACGCGGGAAACCTGGGTCAGCGCCGACCTGCAAAGGCTGGTGTGGTCGGTCCTCGAGAGCTGGATCGAAGACGGCCGGGTGGTGGTGGCCGGGCAATCGGTCCGTGTCGGCCCCAAGCAGGCGCTCGCCCTTTCGATGGCGTTGAACGAGCTTGCGACCAATGCGGCGAAATATGGCGCGCTGTCGCGGCCGGGCGGCCGGGTCGATCTCATCTGGCGGTGCGAAGGCGGGGTCTGCGAAATCCGTTGGCGGGAACGTGGCGGGCCGCCGGTGTCGCCGCCGCGCCGCCAAGGCTTCGGCATGCGCATTCTGAACCGGGCATTGGCGATGGAGCTCGAACGACCGGTCGCGGTCAATTTCGACCGCGCCGGCCTCTCCTGCGTGATCTCGGTTACGCTGACGCCTGGTGATCAGCCCAGCTGAAGGGCTGGATCACCCCGCCCCCCGGTGTGATAGGCTGGTCGCGGGCAAAGCCATGGAGGCCAGACATGACGCGACCGGTGGCGGTGGTGACGGGGGCGGGCACGGGCATCGGGCGCGCTGCTGCCCTGGCGCTCGCCGGAGGCGGGTTCGACGTGGCGCTGATCGGGCGGCGGCGGGAGCCGCTGGATGCGGTGGCAGCGGAAATGGAACGGACCGGCGCTGCCGCCCTGGCGCTGCCGGCCGATGTCACCGACGAGACGGCGATCGACGGGGCCTTTGCCGCGGTCGTCGCGGCGCGCGGGCGCGTCGATGTGCTGTTCAACAACGCCGGCGTGGGCCTGCCGGGGCTGCCGATCGACGAGATTCCGGTGGCCGAGTGGCGCCGCGGCATCGATGTCAATCTGACCGGCATGTTCATCTGCATCCGGGCAGCCTTCCGGACCATGAAGGAGCAGTCGCCCCGCGGCGGGCGGATCATCAACAATGGCTCGATCTCGGCGCATGTGCCGCGGCCGCGCTCGGCGACCTACACCGCAGCCAAGCACGCGGTGACCGGGCTCACCCGCTCGACGGCCCTCGATGGTCGAGCCTATGACATTGCCTGCGGCCAGATCGACATCGGCAATGCGGCGACGCGGATGACGGCGCGCATGGCTGAGGGCGTGCCGCAAGCAGACGGCAGCGTCGCCATCGAGCCGTTGATGGACGTGGAGCTGGTCGGGCAGGCGGTGCTGCAGATGGCGAGCCTGCCGCTCACCGCCAACATCCAGTTCATGACGATCATGGCCACCAAGATGCCATTCATCGGCCGGGGTTGATTCCACTCGAGATCCAGGAGTCCTGCACGTGGCGAAGCTCGGATTCATCGGCGTCGGTCTGATGGGGCATGGGATGGCGGCGAACCTCCTCGCCGGCGGCCATGAGGTGGTGGTCGTCGCCCATCGCAACCGAACGCCGGTCGAAGACCTCGTGCGGCGCGGCGCCAGGGAGGCGAAGGCCATCGCCGATCTGCCGCAGGGCCTCGAAGCGATCTTCATCTGTGTCGCGACCTCGGACCAGGTCAGAGCGATCGTGGCGGCGCTCGAACCGGGGCTCTCCCCCGGGCAGCTGATCATCGATGCCGGCACCTCCGATCCGGAGGTGACGGTGGAGCTGGGGCAGCGCCTGGCGGGTCGGGACGTGCACCTGGTGGATGCGCCGATGGGCGGCGGCGCCCAGCAGGCAGAAGCCGGAGAGCTCGCCAGCCTGGTCGGCGCCAGCCCCGGCGACTATGCGACGGTCGAGCCGTGGATCCGCTGCTATTCGACGATTTGCGTCCATATGGGACCGGTCGGGGCGGGACATCGCGCCAAGCTGCTCAACAACCTGCTGGCGCTCGGGCAGGCCGCCCTGGTCATCGAGGCCTATCGGATGGCGCGCGACGAGGGCCTCGACTGGCACAAGCTCTATCGAATCAACATGGGCGGTGCGGCGCGGTCAGGTTCACTCGAGCGCATCATGGTGCCGGCGCTCGCGGGCGATTACCGCGGCTACCTGTTCACCCTCGAGAATTCGGTCAAGGATCTTAGCTATATCGTGGATTTCGCAGCAAAAAGATCGCATTCGCACCAGCTTGGCCAGGCCGTCCGCGACTTCTACGAGGATGCGGTTGCACGCGACGGCGGCTCGCTCATGGTCAGCGAGATGCTCAAGCCCAAGGGTTAATGGACGGGCGTGGGTCGAGCCTACCAGCCGGTTGCGCAGGCAAAGCGGCACTGGATCACATAGGGACTGTTATAGCCGCCATAGGGCGGGAAGTCCGTGGCGTAAAGCCGGATCAGCTCCAGGACAGACCCGCCGGAATCGGCCGTGCAGCCATAAGAGCCGTTCGAGTAAAGGGTGACGACGGTGTTGCCGCCGGCATGGCTGACGCCGCGCACCGACACCGCCACCGGTGGCAGACGGTTGCGCAGCGCCACGGCGTTGACGCAATTCCACAGGGCGGGGTTGCCCGCCGCCGCGGGACCTGGACCGAACCAGTCACCGGCTGACGCGCTGCTAGGCGCCAGAGACGCAGCAAAAAGCATGCAAAAAAGCACACCTATCCGGGACATCGGTCTTTCCTCGATGTTAGAATCGCTTCCCGAGGATAATATCGCAATATTTACAAAGTGTCAGCGAGCATCGGCGCCTTCAGGGAGAGGCGCAGGCGGCATTGACCCAATTTCCCGTGCATTCCTTGGCGGCCCGGGCGGCCAACTGGATCAACTTGCGCTGAGCGGCGGGTTTGGACCGGTGCAACGCGCGGCGCGGTGCGCGCTTTGCGACACGCGGTGCAGCGACACGCGGTGCAGCGACCGGCGTAACGACGCGGGATGCCATCGTTGGCGCCTTTGCCTCGGGTCCGATGCAGGGCGCATTGACCCAATTCCCGATGCACCTGACCGGAGCCGAAACCTGGGCCGATGCCTGGGCCGAAGGGGCCGTCGCGAGTCCGAGCCAGCCGGCAATGACAAGCCCGAACACTACCGCAGACAGACGCTTGATCATCGTCTCCCCTCCGCTCTCTGATGCAATTGTCAGCCGGCCCCTTAAATTGGTTTCTACAGCATGCCCGACAGCGGTCAATCTCTCTTTCACCGCCATGCACGGGATGCTGTGGAACCGTGGCCGGTCGGCACTTGGCCGTCGGGGAAAGCCGGTCCCGCATATTGCCTTATTCCTCCCGTCTTCTTTAGTGTCGCGTGACGTCCGGAACTGAAAATTGTGCAAACTGCCCCGAGGAACGCTCATGGCCAGGCGAAGGTCAGCCAGCCGATCGTTGATCGCCGCTTTCGGAGTTCTCCTGTGCCTCGGCGCCGGAGGCGAGGCGCTCGCTCACGCCAGGCTCGTCGCGGCGCGCCCGGCGGAAAACCGGACGGCGACGCCGCCGCCGACCGAGCTGCAGCTCAAATTCTCCGAAGCCATCGAACTCAAATTCGCGCAAGTGACGGTGAGCGGCACCGACAGCAAGCCGGTAAAGACCGGCGCGGTCGCCTTGGACCCGAACGACAAGACGACCCTGATCGTGCCAATTGCAGCACCTTTGGCGGATGGCAGTTACCTCGTGACCTGGCAGGTCGTTGCCGCCGACGGTCACAAGACCAAAGGCAGTTATCGCTTCGAAGCCAAGAAATAGGTGATGCACTTTGGACGAAGCACTCGTCCTCAGTCGATTGCTGCACTTCACGGCGACGTTCCTGCTGCTCGGCATCACTGCATTCCTATGGAAGATCGCGCCCGCCGAATTGTCGGACAGTCTCGAAAGGCGGCTTCGTCCGCTGCTGCGGCTGTCGCTTGTGGTGACGGGGGTGACGGCCCTGACCACTCTCCTGCTTGTCGCCGGCAGCATGGGCGAGGGCGTGGCGGAGCTCGGCCATGGCCTCTTGGAGACGGTGCTGTTGGACACCGGCTTCGGAAATGCCTGGCTCCTGCGGCTCGGCCTCGTCGGCATGCTCATCGTCACCGTCGCGCTGTCGCAGCACTATCGCTCTCGCCCCGTGGTCATGGCGAGCGCGCTGGTGGTTGCGAGCCTCGGGTTGGTGGGCCATGCCGCCATGGATTCGGGCGTCGCGGTCCTGCTGCGCGAGCTCAATCACGCCGTCCATCTGACGACTGCCGGGCTTTGGGTCGGCGGGCTGGTTCCTCTGGCGCTCGTGCTGTCTCAGGGCCGCTCGTCAAGGGACGACAGCGGCGCGGTGTTAAGCGCCTTGCGACGTTTCTCGGGCATCGGCCATGTGCTGGTGGCGCTCGTCATTGCGACGGGAGCGATCAATACCTGGATCATACTTGGTGGTCTGTGGATAAATATAGAATCTTCTTACCAAGCCATGCTTTTGGCGAAGATTGGTCTGGTGGTCGCCATGATGTTCTTGGCGATCGTCAATCGTTATGTGTTGTTGCCACGACTTGAAGGTAACAGCCTGGTCTTGCGCTTGCTCTATTGCAGCACGCTTCTTGAAGTCTTCCTAGGCTTCATGGCCATCGGCCTGGTCAGCTATTTTGCAACACTTGAACCTGTTTAGAGGCAAGGGATGAAACCTTGGCCTCGCTGCTGAATAAAGCATCCGCTGCGGCGTACCAGCAATGTACCGACTGCAGTGGGAGAAGAAGGATGAGAAGCATTGGACCAATGCGCCATATGGCTTTGATGGCCGGCGTGATCCTCCTGTCCATCGGAACGACCGTCGCGCTCACACCGGCATACGCCGCCGGTGGCGGCGGCGGTGGCGGCGGTGGCGGGGGCGGCGGTGGGGGCGGCGGCGGAGGCGGCTCCGGCGGTGGTGGTTCAGGTGGCGGCGGCTCGGGTGGCGGCGGTTCCGGGCGCGGCGGCGGTGGCAGCGCCGGAAACTGGTCGGGCTCAGGCCTGATCACCTGCGCGAAGGGCCAGATCTACAGCCAGAAGAAGCGCAAATGCGTGCAGATGAAGGGCGAGATCCTCAACGACGATGCGCTGACCGACTATGCCTTCGCGCTTGCCAAGGCGAACCGCTATGACGAGGCGCTCGAAACGCTCGACATGGTGCAGAATCCCAACACGCCGAAAGCGCTGAACTATCGCGGATATGTCACCCGCAAGCTCGGCCGGACCGATGAAGGGATCAGCTATTACCTGAAATCTGTGGCGATGGACCCGCATTATGTGCAGGTCCGAGAATATCTCGGCGAAGCCTATGTCATTCAGGGCAAGCTTGGCCTCGCCAAGGAACAGCTGCATGTCATCGAGTCGCTTTGCGGAACAGTCTGCGAAGAGTATCTTGACCTCTCCGAGGTGATCAAAACGGCGAGCAACTAGTGCTCGACCCTGCCGGTCCTCGCGCGAGGCCGGTAAAGCAACGGAATGGGTGATGAAGATGGTGGCGCTTCAAGCACCGCTGGCTCTGCTTGCGCGGCTGATGCTGGTCTTCATCTTCATCATCGAGGGTTGGGGTAAGATCGGCAACTATGCCGGCACGCAGGAATATATGGCAAGCCATGGCGTGCCGGGCACGCTGTTGCCGCTCGTGATCCTCACCGAACTGGGCGGCGGTCTGCTCGTCGCCGTCGGGCTCCTGACCCGGCTGGCAGCCCTGGCGCTAGCCGGTTTCTGCATCCTCGCCGCCTTGATCTTTCACCAGAACCTTGCCGATGCCAACGAGTTCATCCAATTCACCAAGGACATGGCGATCGCCGGCGGATTCCTGATGCTGGTCGCGTTTGGGGCGGGCGGCTGGTCGATCGACGCATTGTGGGGCCGGGAGCGGTCCGGCGAGCGGATCGGCTGACGGCGGTCAGGCGACTTCGAGGTCCATCCAGGTCTCGAAGCAATGGTTGTTGGCAAGCGACATCACGCCGATGGTGGCGCGGCAGCCGATGCCGCGCTCCGGGCCGAACAGCGCGGCAAAGAGGTCGGTGAGGCCGCTCGAGACCCGGTTCGGCTCGGTGAAGCCGGGTGCACAGACGACGAAATTGAGGGTGCGCACCAAGCTCGTCACCTGGTCGAGGTCGCCGATGGCCTGCTTGATCCCGGCGAGGCAGTTGATCCCGGTCTGACGGGCCGCTTGATAGGCCTGTTCGACGCTCACCTCGGCGCCGACGCGGCCCGGATGGAGGGCGCTGCCATCCGGCAGGTCCGGCACGTGGCCTGACAGGACGAGCAGGTTGCCGGAGCGATGGAACGGCTTCATCTTGCCGTAAAGCTCGCCGTAATAGGCAAGCGTCGCCTTGCCGTCCGGCGCCGTCTTGCGCAGGTCCGGCAGGGTGATGCCCATGGCCTGCAATTTGCCCTCGATCTGCATTTCAGCTCTCTTTCGGAGTGGGCGCCTGCGCTGGCAGAAGCCCTTGCTGCTTGAGTTCGCTCCACAGTGCGGAGGGTATCGGTTCGGCCATCAGCCGGGCATTCTCGCGCACCTTGTCGGGCTGCTTCGCGCCAGGGATCACCGCCGCCACGACCGGGTGGGCGGCGCAAAATTGCAGGGCGGCGGCACGGATGTCGACGCCATGGCGTTGGCAGATGGCAGCGATGCGATCGCGCTTCTGCACCATCTCGGCCGGGGCTTGGCGGTATTCGAACGTGCTGCCGCCGGCGAGCAGGCCGGAATTGTAGGGCCCGCCGACCACCACATGCACGCCGCGCTTCTCACAGGCGGGAAAGAGCTCGGCCAGGGCCGGCTGGTTGAGCAGGCTGTAGCGTCCGGCCAGCAGGAAGACATCGGGATCGGACTGCTGCAGGGCCATGAGGCAGGGCTCGATCAGATTGACGCCCAAGCCCCAGCCCTTGATCACGCCTTGCTCGCGCAGGCTGGTGAGCGCGCGCGCAGCTCCCGCCATCGCGATCTTGAACAGGCCCTCCCATGCCTCGCCGTGATGGTCGGCCGCGATATCATGGATGTAGAGGATATCGATCTCGGCCAGGCCCAGCCGCTGGGTGCTGTCCTCGAAGGATCGCATCGTGCCGTCATAGCTGTAGTCGTAACGTGGACGAAACGGCAGGCCCTGCACGAAGGGCGGGTTCTCCGGCGCCCTGGGATCGGCGGTGAAGATCCGGCCGACCTTGGTCGACAGGACGAAGTCCGAGCGCGGGTAGCGGCGCAGCACGTGGCCGAAGCGGTGCTCGGAAAGGCCGCTGCCGTAATGCGGGGCGGTGTCGAACAGCCGGACGCCGCTTTCCCATGCGGCAAGCAGCGTCTGCTCGGCAGTGTCCTCGTCGATGAGGTCGAACATGTTGCCGAGCGGGGCACCGCCGAATCCGAGCGGTCCGGGAGGCTTGAAGCGGGACTGCGCCATGGCTGCTCTCCGTATCAATCGCCGGTGCTCACATGGCCATGCACGGCATGCCGGCCATCGGCAGTGAATTCGATCGCGCCGCCCGCCTGCCGCGCCGTCGCGCTGCCCTTGGTGATGGCCACGGCCTTGTGAACGGCGCCTTCCGCCGAGCCCTTCAGGTTGACGACCGCGGGGCCGCCGGCCGCACCGCCGAGGGTGATGACATAGCGCCCTTTCGGCAGGATGCCGAAATCGAAGCTGCCGTCGCCGCCGGTGGTACGGGCGCCAACCATGCCGCCGGGGTTGCGTCCGAGCTTGACATCGACGCCTTTGAGGGGCGCTCCGGCGAGCGCCGGCGCTACCGTGATTGCAAGCGCGATCAGCGAAAAGATCGGTCGGAGCATGCGCTTCTCCCTTGTTGCACATCAGGCTTGGCCAGCTTGGCCACAATCGTGCGGGGCAGCGGGCTATTGCCTAACGCCAGCTGTCCACCAATTAATGCACCGTTGCCCCCGTCCATTGCCTGGAAAGGTGGATGATGATCGACGTCCATTACTGGCCTACACCAAACGGTCACAAGATCACAATGCTGCTCGAGGAGCTCGGCCTCGAATATCGGATCGTCCCGGTCAATATCAGCGCCGGCGATCAGTTCAAGCCGGAGTTCCTGGCGATTTCGCCCAACAACCGCATGCCGGCGGTCGTCGACCATGCACCGGCGCAAGGCGGGGCGCCGATCTCGATCTTCGAGTTGGGGGCGATCCTGCTCTATTTTGCGGAGAAGACCGGTCGGCTACTTCCGGCCGACATCCGAGGTCGGGAGGATGTGCTGCAATGGCTGTTCTGGCAGGTCGCAAATCTTGGACCGATGGCCGGTCAGAACGGCCATTTCAATGTCTATGCGCCCGAGAAGCTGCCCTATGCCATCACCCGCTACATCAATGAAACCAACCGGCTCTATGGCGTGCTGAACAAGCGCCTGCGCGACCGTCCCTTCATCGCCGGCGACTATTCGATCGCCGACATCGCCTCCTATCCCTGGATCGTGCCGCACGCCGCCCACGGCCAGAACCTCGACGATTTCCCGCATCTCAAACGGTGGTTCGAGGCGATCAAGGCGCGGCCCGCGACCATTCGCGCCTATGAAGGGGTGGCGCCGAATTATTCCTCCTCCGGCAGCATGAGCGAGGAGGCGCGCAAGATCCTGTTCAACCAGACGGCAGCGTCGGTGCGTTAGGGGCGGGCTTTGAGCCACGCGGAACAGGCAATGATGATACCGCTCTCCGTGCTCGACCTGGCACCGATCGTCGAAGGCGGCGATGCAGCGCAATCCTTCCGCAACTCGCGCGATCTCGCCCGGCATGCGGAGCGCTGGGGTTACCGCCGCTTCTGGCTGGCCGAGCATCACAGCATGCCGGGAATCGCCAGTGCGGCGACGGCCGTGCTGATCGCCCATGTTGCGGAGGGGACATCGACCATCCGGGTCGGCGCCGGCGGGATCATGCTGCCGAACCATGCGCCGCTGGTGATCGCCGAGCAATTCGGCACGCTCGCTTCGCTGTTCCCGGGTCGGATCGATCTCGGGCTCGGGCGGGCGCCGGGGTCGGATCCGGTGACGGCCCGGGCGCTGCGGCGCAATCTCGATTCCAGCGTCGACCAGTTCCCGCGCGACGTGGTCGAGCTTCTGGCTTATTTCCGCCAAGCGCAGCCCGGCCAGCTGGTCCGCGCCGTGCCCGGCGCCGGACTCGACGTGCCGGTGTGGATACTCGGCTCGAGCCTGTTCGGCGCCCAGCTGGCGGCGGCCCTCGGGCTGCCCTTCGCCTTCGCCTCGCATTTCGCGCCCGCCCAGCTGATGCAGGCCATTGCCATCTATCGCCAAAGCTTCCAGCCATCGGATCAGCTGGCGCAGCCCTATGTGATGGCGGGGTTCAATGTGTTCGCTGCCGATACCGACGAGGCGGCGCAGCTCATCGCCTCATCGATGCAGCAGGCCTTCGTCAATCTGAGGAGCGGCCGGCCGGCCCGCCTGCAACCGCCGGTTCGCGATTATCTGTCGCGGCTTGCCCCGGCCGAGGCGGCGATACTCGAGCAGGTGACCGCCTGCACCGCGATCGGCTCGGCAGGAAAAGTGCGCCAGGCCGTCGAGGCGTTCATCGCCCGAACCGGTATCGACGAGCTCATCGTCGCATCGCAGATCTTCGACCACCGCGACCGGTTGCGGTCCTACGAGATCACCGCCGGTTTGTGGCCGTGAGGTTCAGCGGCGGAAAATTCGCGCCGTCCTGCTTTTGAGCGGACCGAATGCGTCCACCTCGACCTTGTCCACGCAGCGGTCGCAAATGATGAAGCAGCGGATGCCGGTGCGCTCGCAGGCTGGCATGCAGGCTGGGCAGTCGCAGACGTCCGCATCATGATCGCGCATTGCTCGTTGGCTCCCTCCGGCCGATCAACCTCGTCGCCTGCTCAAATCGCACCAAATCGCAATGAGCGCTATCGGCGCCGCGAACCCGGTATCGGAAATGCGAAGGAGCCGGCGGCAAGCCCATTTGCGAAGGAGTTGGCGCAGCTCCCGCCCGCAGCTAGGCTTCCGCCACGGGAAGGCGTTGGAGGAGACAACCGTGATGAACTCGACGACGGCCGAGGTCTTTGCGTGGGTCGACGGACGGATGGACGACCTCTCGTCCTGGAGCGCGACGATCTGGGACTTCGCCGAGCCGGCCTTGCGCGAATATCGCTCGGCCGCATGGTATGTCGACCGGCTCGAGCGGGAGGGCTTCGCGGTCGAGACCGGCAGCGGCGGCATGCCGACGGCGTTCCGGGCGGAATGGTCGAACGGCGGTGGTCCGCGCATCCTGGCCTATGCCGAATATGATGCCGTGCCCGGAAATTGCCAGGCGGCAACGACACGGAAGCAGCCGCGGCAAGGGCTGTCGCCCCACGCCGCCGGTCATACCGACCCCCATTCGGCGCTGGGCATTTCAGCGCTCGGAGGCGCTCTCGCCGCCAAGGCGGTGATGGCCCGCCATGGCCTGAAGGGGACGATCGTCTTCTTCGGCGAGCCGGCCGAGAAGCTGCGGCTGTCCAAGCCGGTGCACGCGGCCAAGGGCTATTACGACGATCTCGATGCGGCGATCAGCTTCCATCCGGCCTATATGCTGCCGCTCGTCAATACGGTGCGGCTGGATACCCATTGCGGTGCCGGCTACGCCGCCGTCTACAGCTTCGAATGCGCCGAGCCGGAGCGCTGGCTCACCGGTGAGCAAAGCGGCCCGATCCCGGTGAGCCATGTCGCAGCACGGGCGCCGGGGGCCACCGATGCCCTGTTCCACATGTTTGCCCTCACCAAGCAGACGCAGTCGAACATGCTGCCTTTCACGCAAGGATGGTCGATCAGCGAGGCGGTTCTGACGGCGGGGCAGGCCACCGCCGACAATCTGCCGGCGGGGCTTGCCGAGATTCAGTATTTCTGGCGCACCCCGACCATTGCCATGGCGGAGCAGGTTGCGCGTGTTCTCGACCACAATGCGCAATGCGCTGCGCGCGCCGCCCATTGCAGCTGGCGGCGGACCTGGGTGACCAAGTCGCGGCCGGGGCTTGCCAATCACGTTCTTGCCGAGGCCACCTACCGCAACATCGGGCTTGCCGGCCCGCCGCGCTTCGCGGGCAAAGCCATTCGGCTGGCCCAGGCGCTCCAGGCCGAACTCGGGCTCGAGCCGATGGCAACGCCCTACAGCGCCGTCGCCGAGAACACCATTTCGCCGCAGGATGCGGAAGCCGCTTTGCGCCGGGACATGCCGCCGACACAGCTCAACATGACCTCGGACGACTATACGGAATATTGCTGGCATTGCCCGACCGTGCGTTTTTATATCGGGCGCCCGATGCTCGAGGCACCACCGGGCTTTGCCTATCCGGCATGGGCGATGAATGCGCTCGGCGGCATGCCACCGTGCATCGATCCGATGATCCGCACGGCGGCCAAGGTGGTCGGAGCGACGATCATCGACCTCATCGGCGATGCCGATCTTCTGGGGCGGGCGCAACAGGAATGGCGTGAGCGCACCGGCGGTGGGATCGGCGGCAGCCGGTGGCTTGCGCCGCTGTTGCCGGGCGACTTTCGCGTTCCCCATGATTGCCGCTGGCCGGAATACGTCACCACGGCGCGCGGCACCGAATGGTGGATTCCGACCCGCTCCGCGGACCGGCAATGATCCCGTGCCGCCGTTCAGGCCGCCTTGCGCTTGCGGGCCGGGCGGCGGCGCTTCGGCTTGGTCGAGGAGGCCTTCGGCTCCTTCATGCTGGCGCGCAGCGCTTCCATCAGGTCGATGACATTGCTCGGACGCTCGGCCGGCTCCTGCTTTTCGATCGTGTGGCCCTTGGCCTTGCGCTGGACCAGCTTCTTGAGAGCGATCTCATATCCGTCCTTGAAGCGGCTCGGGTCGAATTTGGTGGCGCGCTTTTCGAGGATGTGGGTTGCGAGCTCCACCATGTCCTTGCTGATCCGCGGTGACGGGATGTCGGCGAAATACGCGTTCTCGTCGCGCACCTCGTAGTCGAACCGCAAGGTGGTGCCGAGCAAACCCTTGCCAAGCGGCTCGATCATGATCATGTGCTCGCGATTGGCCATGACGATTTTGGCCAGCGCGACCCGCTCCTGGTCCTTCAGGGCATCGCGAATGACGACGAAGGCCTCGGCGCCGGCCTTGTCGCCGGGAGCGATGTAATAGGGCTTGTCGAGATAACGCTTGTCGATTTCCGACCGGGGCACGAAACCCTGGATGTCGATTGTGTGCGTGCTCTCGATCTGGACCGCCTCGAGCTCCTCTTCGTCGATAGGCACATAGCGGCCCTTGCCCAGCTCATAGCCGCGGCCCTTATCCTCCTTGGGAACCGGCTTGCCGGTCTCCTCGTCCACCATCTGCTGGCGCAGGCGGTTGCCGGTCTTGGTGTTGATCTGGTGAAAGTGCGTCTTCTCCGATTGTGACGTGGCCGGGTACAGTTCGACCGGGCAGGTCACGAGGGAAAGGCGGAGATACCCTTTCCAATAGGCGCGCGGCATCGCTGTTACTCGTCAATTGATCCGGCAAAAAACGCTCGCTTGCGCTGTTCGGTTCCGATGGTCCGGCCGGCCGGCGGCGATGCCGTTGCCGCATCGGCGGTTTCAAACTAGCATTGCCGTCGTAAATCAACGACAAACATATTGGGAGGACAGGAAATGAGGGCGTTTCTGGGTGCGGTGTTGAGCGTCACGGCCATGGTCGCGGCGTCGCTGGCGACCGGTGCGGTGGCGGCCGACCGGCTCGAAACCATCAAGGCGCGCGGGAAAATTCTCGTCGGCACCGGCAGCACCAATCCGCCTTGGCATTTCAAGGACGACCAGGGAAACCTGGTGGGCTACGACGTCGATATGGGGCATATACTGGCCAAGGGGATCTTCGATGATCCTGCCAAGGTCGAATATGTCGTCCAGTCCTCGGATTCGCGCATCCCCAATGTGCTGACCGACAAGGTCGACATCACCTGCCAGTTCATGACGGTAACGGCCGGGCGGGCGCAGCAGGTCGACTTCACCATTCCCTATTACCGCGAGGGCGTCGGCCTGCTCCTCCTCAAGAACGGCAAGTACAAGAACTTCGAGGATCTCAAGCCGGCCGGTTCGTCGGCGACGGTCTCGGTGCTGCAGAACGTCTATGCCGAGGAGATGGTGCATCAGGCGCTGCCGCAGGCCAAGGTCGATCAGTATGACAGCGTCGACCTCATGTACCAGGCGCTGAATTCCAATCGCGCCGATGCGGCGGCGACCGACATGTCCTCGGCCAAGTGGTTCGTGCTGCAGAAGCCCGATCAATATGTCGAAGGCGGCTATGGCTGGAATCCGCAGACCTATTCCTGTGCCGTCAAGAAGGGTGATCTCGAATTCCTGCATTTCGTCGACATCGCCTTCCGCGAGGCGATGTCGGGGGTGGACTTCCCGGCCTTTGCCGCATCCTTCAAGAAGTGGTTCGGCGAGGAGCCGCCGGCGCCGAAGGTGGGATTTCCGGGCGAGCTGAGATAGGGCCTGGCCCTCGCGACCGCTGAAGGGCGATGGGCTATGCGCTCGACTTCAGTGCCGTGCTGCGCGGCCTCGACCAGATGCTGTGGGGGCTTGGCCTTGGCCTCGTGATGGGATTGGCGGGGCTGGCGGCGGGCTCGGCGATCGGGATAGCCGCCGCCCTTGCCAACGTCTTCGGGCCAAGGCCAGCCCAGATCATCGTCAGGCTCTATGTCGGGCTCATCCGCAACGTGCCGATCCTGGTGCTGGCGCTGTTCGCCTTCTTCGCGCTGCCGCAATATGGCATAAGGTTCAGCAACATCACGACCTTTGCGGCGGTGCTGGCGATTTATGCCGGAGCCTACCTCGCCAAGTCGTTCCGGGCGGCAATGATCACGGTACCGAGCGGCGTCCTCGATGCCGCTCGGTCGATCGGGCTGACCGGCACCGGCATTGCGCTATACGTCGTCCTGCCGATCGCCCTCCGCAATGCCTTGCCGAGCGTCGGCAACAATTTCATCTCGTTGTTCAAGGACACTTCGATCGCCGCCGTCATCGCGGTTCCCGAGCTCACCTTTCAGGCCCGCAAGATCAACAATGAGAGCTTCAGGGTGATCGAGGTGTGGCTGGTGGCGAGCTTCCTCTATGTGGCAACCTGCGGGCTGATCGCCTTGGCGCTCAGGCAGCTCGAAGCCCGGTTTCCGAAATTCTAGGACAGGAGGCATGCAGAGCTTTCTCGACGTTCTCGCCTTGTCCTCGAATGCGCTGCTCGACGGGCTCATGATCACGGTCTGGGTGTCGGGCATCGCCGTTGCCGCAGGGATTGCGCTCGGCGCGGCGTTCGGCCTTGCCCTCACCTATGGCAGCGCCGTCGTCTCGGTCCCGGTGAGGGTGGCGGTCGACATCGTCAGGGGCACGCCGGTGCTCGTCCTCATTCTCGCCTGTTTCTACATGCCGGCCGGGATCGGGCTGAGCCCCGGTCCGCTGACGGCGGGGGCCTTCGCGCTCGCCGTGTTCTGCGCTGCCCATGTCGGCGAGACGCTCAGGGGGGCGCTCATTGCGATACCCTTGGCACAGACCGATGCTGCGAGCGCGATCGGCCTGACCTTCGGCCAGACCCTCGTCCATGTGCTTGTGCCGCAGGCGGTGCGCCAGATCGCGCCCAATCTCGTCAACACCGCGGTCGAGATCGTCAAGGCGTCATCGCTGCTGTCGGCCATCGGGGTGGGCGAGCTCCTCCTCACCACCCAGGAGATCATCGGCCGCTCCTTCAAGACGATGGAGTTCTATGCTCTTGCCGGCGGCCTCTATCTTGCCATCAATCTCGTCATCGCAATGGGCGGTTCCTGGCTGGAGCGGCGCTACAGGTTGCGCTAGGAGGAAGCGTGGAACCGATCCTCACCATCAGGGGCCTCGCCAAGACGTTCGGTGCGCACAAGGTGCTGCAGGGGATCAATCTCGATGTCCATGCGGCCGACGTGGTGTCGCTGATCGGCGCCAGCGGTTCCGGCAAGACGACGCTTTTGCGCTGTGTCGACCTGCTGGAGCAGTTCGATGCCGGCGAGATCCGGCTCGACGGCGAGCCCATGGGCTATCGCAGCGAAGGCGGCCGGCGGCTGCGGCTGAAGGGGCGCGAGCTCGCCCGGCAGCGCTCGCGCATGGGCATGGTGTTCCAGAGCTTCAACCTGTTTCCGCATTTGACGGCGCTGCGCAACGTCATGCTGGGCCTGACCAAGGTCAGGCGGCTGCCGGTCGCGGAGGCGCGTGGCATCGCCGAATACTGGCTCGACCGGGTCGGTCTGGCGGAGCGGCGCGATTATTATCCCTCCGCCATCTCCGGCGGCCAGCAGCAGCGGGTTGCCATAGCCAGGGCCCTTGCCATGGAGCCCCGCCTGCTGCTGCTCGACGAAGTGACCTCGGCGCTCGACCCCGAGCTGGTGCAGGAGGTGCTGATGACGATTCGCGGCCTTGCCGAGGCGGGCACCACCATGCTGATCGTGACGCATGAAATGCGCTTCGCCCGCCAGGTCTCGACCCGGACCGTGTTCATGGATCACGGCGCCATCGTCGAAGAGGGCGATCCGGCGATCGTTTTCGGGGAGCCGAACAGCCGGCGGTTGCAGGAATTCCTGTCGAGCATGGCGAAATAGCGGGGATCACCCCTGTTGGGAGGAGTGCCAAGGTGCGTGTGTTCATTCCGGTTGGTGCCGCCCTGGCGGCAATCATGCTTTCCTCCGCCAGCCCGGCGGAAGCGGCGGCGCTTTCGACCTGTGTTGCCGCCATAGAGAGGGAGGCCGTTGCGGCCGGCATCGACCGGGGGCTGGCGGCACGGGCGCTCGCCGACGTCACCTTCGATGAGAAGGCGGTCCGCTTCTCGCGCACGCAGCCCGAATACCGCACGCCGATCTGGGACTATATGGCCTTCCTCGTCGATCGCGAGCGCATCGCGGCGGGCCAGGCCATGCTGGAGAAGCACGGCACCACGCTTGCCGCGGTGGAGCATTCCTATGGCGTCGACCGCCATGTCATTGCGGCGCTGTGGGGCGTCGAAAGCGATTTCGGCAACGAAAAGGGACAGTTCTTCCTGCCGCATGCTCTTGCCAATGTGGCATGCGCCAGCCGCAAGCCCTTCTTCAAGCGCGAGCTGATCGCGGCATTGAAGATCGTGCAACGCGGCGATATCAAGCTGGCCGATCTCCGGGGGTCGTGGGCCGGCGCATTCGGACAGACCCAGTTCCTGCCCAGCACCTATCGCCGGCTGGCGGTCGATTTCGACCATGACGGGCGTCGCGATCTGATCCATTCGGTGCCCGATGCCCTCGCCTCGACGGCCAATTTCCTCCGCAAGGCGGGCTGGGCGCCGGGGCAGCCATGGGGTTACGAGGTGCGGCTCCCGGCGAATTACCGCGGCCCCTCGGGCCGCACCCGCAGGGCGCCTCTCGCGCGCTACGCCAAGCTCGGCATCACCCGCATCGACGGTGCGGCGCTCCAAGGCAGCGGCAGGGCCGGCCTCATTCTGCCGGCCGGCCCCAAAGGCCCGGCTTTCCTGGTATTCGGCAATTTCGATGCGCTCTATTCCTACAACAATGCCGAATCCTATGCGCTTGCGATTTCGCACCTGTCGGATCGCCTCAGGGGACGGCCGGCGTTGGCGACGCCGTGGCCCACCGACGATCCCGGTCTGTCGCGCCGCGAACGGCGCGAGCTGGGGCGGCTGCTCATCGCGCGGGGCTATGACATCGGCGAACCCGATGGCCGGATCGGCCCGTTGACGATTGCGGCAATCAAGAAGGAGCAGCAGAAACTCGGCATGAAGCCCAACGGTCGGCCGAGCAGCGTCCTTTACAAGGCCCTGGGAGGCCATTGAAGGCGCGGATTCTGCGCCCGTTAAGATTTTTAAAATTTTCTGCAATGTGCGGTTCCTCACAGACGCCGCGTTGGCCGACAGCCATTGTGACGCCGTCGGGGCCTCCAGTCGCATGGAGGCTGTCATGGAGTACGACGAGTATTGGGAACACCAGCGACCGAGCTGGCGAAAAACGGTTTGCGCCTGGGCGATTGTCGCCGTTCTGGCGTTGGTCTTCGGAAGCATCGAGCTTATGTGGCCAAGCCGGTCGGCGCCGCTCGGCCTGGTAACGGCCAATGTCGAAGCCGGCGCCAGAGCGCGGCGCGCCTTCGACCGGGAACAGCGCGACGACATCGAGCCGCTGCACAGCGGATCGGCAATCGGCGACGGCGAGGAAGCCATCGACGCCCGGCAGGTCGCCCTGGAACGGTGATCGCCGGTATCCGCTGCGAGCAGAACATGCAGTGACTTCGGGCTGTCGACCGCCACCCTGGCGCTTGACAGCCCGAGACGATTGCGACCAGAGTCCAGGAATGGGGTCGGCGATCACCCCACAAGGCGACATGCCGAAGCATCGCGTTCCCCACTCTCATCATGGAGGGACGCAGCAATGTCGTCACCAAACACGATCTCTTCCGACAAGCTCATTCGTCTGATCGGTCTTCCCCATTGCCCGCGTCTCCTGGACGTGCGCCTGGACGACGATTTCGAAGCCGAACCGGTGCTGATTCCAGGCTCGGTCCGGCGCTCCTGGCAGGAGGTGGAGGCATGGTCGCAGGCGGTCGGCGAAGATGCGGTGGTGATCTGCCGCTGCGGCGCCAAGATCAGCCATGGGGTTGCCGCCTGGCTGCGCCATCACGGGGTGGACGCCACCGTCCTGGAAGGCGGGATGGAGGCATGGCGGGCGGCGGGTTACCCGGCCGTTCGCGGCGACCGGCTGCCGCCTCGCGATCAACGCGGGCGCACGCTCTGGGTCACCCGCTCGCGGCCGAAGATCGACCGCATCGCCTGCCCCTGGCTGGTGCGGCGATTCATCGATCCCGAAGCCGTCTTCCTGTTCGTGGCGCCGGCCGAGGTCAGGGCGGTCGCCGAGAGGTTCGCCGCGACGCCCTTCGATATCGAGGACACATTCTGGAGCCACCGCGGCGAGAACTGCACCTTCGATACGATGGTTGAGGAATTCGGCCTGACCTTCGATCCGATGCTGCGGCTTGCCGCCATCGTGCGCGCGGCGGATACCGCCAAGCTCGACACCGTCAAGGAAGCGAGCGGGCTTCTTGCCCTGTCGCTCGGCCTGTCGCGCATGTTCGCCAACGATCTCGAGCAGCTCGATGCCGGCATGGTGATCTATGATGCGCTCTACCGCTGGTGCCGCGACGCAACCGAGGAGACCCACAATTGGCCGGCGGGCAAGGTCAAGGTCTGAGCCATGGATACGGACCGCTCGCCCGGCCATGGGGAGATGACAAAACCGACCTTCGGCGAGGCCGCCAAGGTCTGGGGCAAGCTCGGCGTCCTCTCCTTTGGCGGACCGGCGGGACAAATCGCCCTGATGCAGCGCATGCTGATCGACGAGCGGCGGTGGCTGACCCAGGATCAGTTCCTGCATGCGCTCAATTTCTGCATGCTGCTGCCGGGCCCCGAAGCGACTCAGCTTGCGACCTATGCCGGCTGGCGGCTGCATGGCTGGCGCGGCGGACTGACGGCAGGGCTGCTGTTCGTGCTGCCCGGCGCACTCGTCATCCTGCTCCTGTCGATGCTCTACGCGGCCTATGGCCAGCTGCCGCTGGTCACGAGCCTCTTCTTCGGTATCAAGGCC
Organism: uncultured Alphaproteobacteria bacterium; assembly: GCA_963744915.1. Lineage (GTDB taxonomy): Bacteria > Pseudomonadota > Alphaproteobacteria > Rhizobiales > Aestuariivirgaceae > DATAFF01. Next base: position 38,396 of record CAVUUY010000015.1, on the reverse strand, counting down.
GCGGTTCTGGCGATCGTCGTCGAGGCGCTGGTGAGGGTGGCCCGGCGCGCCTTGAAGCTGCGGAGCGACTGGTGGATTGCGGCAGCCGCCTTCGCGGCCCTGTTCCTCTTCAAGCTCCCCTTTCCGGTGGTGATCTGCGCCGCCGCGCTCCTCGGCGCTCTGCGAACGCCGTCCACCCGCCCGATCATCGCCGATGCCGGCGCCGGCCCTCGGCTTTCCCGAACCGCGCTGACGGCCGCGCTCTGGGGCTCGCTGTGGCTTCTCCCGGTGGCGCTGCTGATCCTGCTGCTTGGATCCCATCACGTCTTCAGCGCGGTGGCGCTGTTCTTCTCCAAGCTGGCGGTGGTGACCTTCGGCGGTGCCTATGCGGTCCTCGCCTATATGGCGCAGCAGGCGGTCGAGACCTATGGCTGGCTGAGCGCTGCCGAGATGATCGATGGCTTGGGGCTCGCCGAAACAACGCCGGGGCCGCTGATCCTGGTGACGGAGTTCGTCGGTTATCTGGCGGGTTACCGCCTTGCCGGCGGGGTAATGGGCGGCATCGCCGCGGCGGTGATCGCCTTGTGGGTCACCTTCACGCCCACCTTCCTGATGATCTTCGTGGCCGCCCCCTATATCGAGCGGCTGCGCGCCACGCCGTGGCTCGCCGGAGCGCTGTCGGCGATCACCGCGGCGGTGGTCGGGGTGATCCTGAACCTGACCATCTGGTTCGCGGTCCACGTGCTGTTCGGGCGGTTGCATGAGGTGGTGGTCGGGCCGCTGCGAGCGACCCTGCCGGACATCGGTTCGGCCAATCTTGCCGCGATCCTGCTGTCGGCGCTCGCCGCGGTTCTGCTGTTCGTCCTGCGTCTCGGCGTCGGGTGGACATTGCTGATCTCGGCCGGTTTCGGCCTCGTGGTCCAGGCCTTCGGCTGAGCTGTGATCGGCCGGTCAGTCGAGCTCTCCCATCGCCTCCTCGCCGCTGACGGCAAAGGCGGTATCGGGGTCGCCGGTATGGCCGTAGCTCGACCAGGCGGCGAAGCCGAGCCGGCGCAGTATAGCGGGCGGACAGCGGACCATGACCTCCGGCCGCAGGCCGCGGGTGTAGTTCTCGAGAGGACGGAATTGCGGCCCGCAGCCGACCGTGGTGATGCCGTAGCGCGGCGACGCCGAGCGGTTGGGAGCGGCGCCGTGCCAGAGCCGCGCATCGAAGGCGAAGGCGGTTCCGGCGGGGCCTTCGGCCGCAACCGAGGCGATTTTGTGGGGAACGGAAGGATCCGGCTGAGCACCGCTCAGATGGCTCCCCGGGACGATCCTGGTCGCCCCGTTCGCGGCGGTGAAATCGGTGATCATCCACATGACGTTGGCGGCGGCGATCGGCGCGATCGGATGATCGGCGGGAGCGGGGTCGACGGCCGAACCTCCGTTGCGGCGGGCGTCGGCAGGACGGGGCGCCGGCATGTCCAGACGCTGCGGCTGCTGCATCCACCATTGGTCGGTATGGAGCGGCATCGTGCCGGAACCCGGGTGCTGGATCTGTGCGTCGACGCATGAGATCAGGTAATCCGGGCCGAGCAGGTGCTCGATCAGCGACATGCACAGCGGCTCGCGCACGAGCTCGAGAAAAATCTCCCCCTTGTTGAGCAGCATGCCGACCCATTGGCTTACCGGATCGGTGTTTGCCGGGTTTTTCCTGTTATGGAGCTTGCGTTCGGCGGCCGCCTGGCGGAACAACCGGTCCTGAACGATGCCTAGCGTTTCAGGATCGAGGGCGCGCTCGATGAGGCAGTAGCCATATATCGCGAGATCGCTCTTGAGCTGCTGTTGATCGCGGGTCGGCCGCGGCAGGTTTGCCGGACGCGCGGGGCGGTATTCGGGATGGGCAGACATGCGGCCGGTCCTCCATCGCAGCGGGGGGCGGCATTTTGGGCAATGAACGCCAGGAAGGGAAGCACCTGATGGCGGACCGAAGGGCGATCGGAGGCAGTCGCTGCTTCTCCGCCGCGCTCTCGCCGCCGCTCAAGGCTGTCGGGTGAGCCGGGCGCACACCGAACGCGGCTTGGAGCCGATCTCGCTGTAGCAATATTCGAGGGTGTTGCGGTCGATCAGGCCGAAAATGTAGGTTCCTGCCCCGTCCGAACCCATGATCAGCCGGCCGCCCGGCGTATAGGCCCCCGCCAGGGGCTCGTCCTCCTCGCCGGCCGGATCGGAGCGTTTCAGGTGGCCGGAAAAGGTCCCGCCCTGCTGCTCGGTGATGACCAGCGTCGCAAGACCGTCGCGGCGTCCTTCAACCTGGGTGATCCGGTCCCGTTGACCCACCCAGGTGCCGACCAGCGACACCGATTCGGCGCCGAGCACCGCAGTGGCGGCGAGCACCAGGGCGATCGCCGTGGTCAAAACGACAGCTTTCATGGGAGCCTCCATGCTTCGGTCTGGCGCCGGCCGGGGACGGTGCTAGGGGGTGACGGTGACGGGCGTGCCCACGCTGACGCGCCGGTACAGGTCGAGCACGTCGCGATTGTGCATGCGGAAGCAGCCATGCGAGGCGAAGGTGCCGATGCTGCTCGGGCGGTTGGTGCCGTGGATGGCGTATTTGCCGCCTGCCAGGACCAGGGCTGCAGCACCCATCGGATTGTTGTGGGCGCCGGCCTCGATATAGTTCGGCAGCCTCGGATTTTCGGCTTTGATTGCAGCCGTCGGCATCCATGCCGGACGGATCATCTTGCTCACGATTTGCGTGCGGCCATACCACTTCATACCGGCGCGGCCCACAGCGATAGTATAGGTCCTTACAGCTCCCCGGCCATTAAACACCTGTAGCCGGCGTTGCTGCGTTCTTATGACAATTGACGTGCCATATACGGCACGAGACATGTACGCCCCTTGGGCGGACGCCGGCGATGCTGCAAGTATAGGCGCAAGCATCAGACCAGAACTCAACAGTAAATTAACCAGAAGCGCGACACGCGATACCCGACTTGCCATGACGATAGCTGCCCCACACAACAAACAATGTAGTATAGGATTATCAGCTACAAAGGTCAAAAAATTGCAAACGCTAAAACGGCGCCGGAAGAAAATACCAGTATCCTGGATGCGAGATTGCCACCCCGCATCCAGGATTCACTTCGAGAGAACTTAGCAGCTCTTGCCGCTCATCGCTTTGCCCGCCGCTTCCCTCAGCTCCTCTTCGGTCATGTCGCGCAGATGGGTGGCGATCGACCAGCGATGGCCATGGGGATCTTCGATCTGGCCATAGCGGTCGCCCCAGAACATGTCCTGAACCGGCATGATGACCTTGGCGCCGGCGGCAGCCGCGCGTTCGACGAACGCGTCGGCGTCCGGGACATAGAGATGGAGCACGACCGGCGTCCCTTTCAGGGTCTTGGGCGAGAGGGCGCCATAATTCGGGTTCTCGTCGGTGAGCATGACCGTGGCGCCGTTGATCGTCAGCGCGGCGTGGAGAATCTTGTCGCCGGCCGGGATGCGAAGAATCTCCTCGGCGCCGAAGGCGCGCTTGTAGAACGCGATGGCATCGGCAGCGCCGGCACAAATCAGGTGGGGAGCGAGCTTGTGAGTTGCCGGGTACGACTCTGCGGTTTTCGACTGTGGCATATTTTAACTCCTGACGTTTGGCGGTTGAGTGAAAAGGCCGGGTGCAACTCTCGTTGCGGAGTTTGCCGTCCGCACCCGAAGGACGTTTCACCGGCGGCCATCCCGACATCCCCCGCTAGGCGCCTATTGCCACGGACGACAACCCCTGCTGACAGCGTGGTGTCAGCAGGGTTTTGCTAGCGTGCGCCTTGGTCGAGGAGTTCGGTGCCCACCATGTGCTTTGGATGACGGATAAAAACTATCGCCTGGGGCTCGCCCTGATCACCGCATCCGCCGTGGCCTGGAGCACGGCTGGACTGTTCACCCGGATCCTGGCCCTCAGCGGCTGGACCATGCTCGTCTGGCGGGGCCTGTTCGGCGCTTTGGGCATCGCTGTTTTCGTGGTGATTCTGGAGGGTCGGGACGCCTGGCCGAACGTCCGCCGCATGGGCTGGCCGGGCCTTCTTTTTGCGGTGTGCTCGGCGGTCGGGATGGTGTTCTTCATCAGCTCGCTGACCCATACGACGGTGGCGCATGTCGCCGTGATCTATGCGACGGTGCCCTTCATCGCCGCCGCCCTTGCCTGGTTGTTTCTCGGCGAGCGACCGGCTGCAAGCGCGTTGGTCGCCAGCACGGCGGCGTTTGCCGGCGTCGCGCTGATGGTCGGGCTGTCGGTCGAGGGCACTCTCTTCGGCGATCTCCTGGCCTTCGGAATGACGTTCTCGGTATCGGCCATGACCGTCATCGCGCGCAGCTTCAACAACATTTCCGTGCTCGCCGCGGCCAGCCTCTCGGCGTTGTTGAGCGCGATGGTCGCCTGGCCTTTCGGTGATCCGCTGGCGGTTACCGGCCATGAATTGCTGGTGCTGGCGCTGTTCGGGGTGGTGAATTCGGCCGTCGGCCTCGGCCTGTTCACGGTCGGTGCGCGGTTTCTGCCGGCGATCGAGACGGCGCTGATCGGCTCGCTCGATGCGCCGCTTGCACCCTTATGGGTCTGGCTGGTGTTCGACGAAACCCCGAGCGCCATCACCCTGATCGGGTGCTTGATCGTGTTTACGGCGGTCGGCGTCCATCTGGTGATCAGCGCCATACGGCCGCAAGGGTGACGTCGCGACGTCACGACGTCGACGAAGCCGCCTGGAACAGCTTGACGAAGCGCTCGAGCTCTTCCGGTGCCGCGTCGGAAACCGCCCAGTAGCGCATGCGCCCGTCGCTCCAGGCGAACAGCAGATAGCCCTGTTCGTGATTGCGGCTGGTCGGCATGGCAGGCGCCGCAGCGCCCGGCATCTCGGTCACGCTGATGAGGTGCTTGCCGCGGCTATAGACGAGTGTTGCGGCGGGGGAGAGGTCCACCACATCGATCCGTGCACCGACCAGCACAAATCCCTGCGCAGTCAGGTCCACCACGACCGGCGCGAAGCTGATCCTGCTATTGAACCACGGCTTGACGGTGTGTCGTTCCGAAGAGAGCACATCGGTCGGCGCCGACGCCATCAGTCCGCGGATATGTGCCGAGACCACCTGGTCGGCGAGGTCCTGCCGGCTGCCATGCCCGATGACGCTCCAGGCAATCCCGCCGGCGACAAGCAGGCCGAGGACGAACGAGGCGGCCAGGCTTTGCCAGGATCCGGTCGAGAACGGCCTGCGCGCGACGCCGGCAATCCGCCGCTCCAGTTGCGGCGAGGGCAAATCGTCGGCGATGTCGGCGCGCAACGCGGTTCTAAGGGCGCGGCGTGCGGCATAGTCAGCCTCGAGGCCCGGTTCGGCGCGCAGCCGGTTCTCGAACTGCAAGGCTTCGATGGGAGAGAGCTCGCCATCGACATAGGCCGAGAGCAGGAGCTCGTCCTGATCGGACAGAGTCATGCCGGGCTTCCTCCGAGGCTCGCCAGCATCAGGCGCCGGGCCCGAGCGATCCGCGACATCACGGTGCCGATCGGCACCCCCGCTATATCGGCGATCGCCTTGTAGCTGAGCTCGTGGATCTCGCGCAGAACCAGGACCTCGCGAAACGGCGCCGGCAGCGCTGCCATGGCCTGGCGCACCGTCTCCGCCTCAGCCCTGGCAATCAGCCGCGCTTCCGGCGTCGGATCGGGATCGGCCTGGTCGAGCCGCGCCTGCGCCTTGTCGTCGAGGTCGCCGGCCAGAACGAGCGCCGCGGGGCGGTTCCTGGCGAGCCAGGCGTAGCTCGTGTTGCGCACGATGGTCAGCACCCAGGAACGCGAATCGCCGCCTGCAAAGCCGGCTATGCCCTTGAAGGCGCGCATGGAAGCCTCCTGAACAATGTCCTCGGCATCGGCGCGGCTGCCGGCAAGCCAGTGCGCCAGCCGAAAGGCATCGACGAGATGCGGCATGAACACCTCGGCGAAGCGGGTCTGTTCCGTCGTGTCGTACCACATTCAAGCCGATGCAGCTCATCCGGGTTGCCGTCAGGGCTCGACCACGATCTTCCCTGTCATCTGAGGATGGATCGCGCAAAAATAGTCGACGATGCCCACCTGGCCGAAAAGGTGCGAGAAGGTGCCGTCGGTATCGAGCGCATCCGAAGCGAAGGCACCGTCCTTCTCTTTCACCACATGGACGATATCGTCTTGATTTTTCCATGTCACCGACGAACCGACATGCACGGTCAGCGTGGGCGGAGCGAAGGTGAAATTGGCGATACGAATCACGTTTTCGGGGGTGGCAGGATTGTTGCTTGCCAGCACCATATTCCCAAGTGCGGCGATATTGCGAGCCACAATGCTCTTGACGATGGCGTAGGCGATGGTCGATCGCTGCGGCATGGCGGCATCATCCATATGGTGGCTGCCGGCGGCGGCATGCGATGCCGCCGTCGCACCAACCAGCACGAGGCTGAGCGCCGCGCCGGCGGCAATGCAGGTTCCTGACCTCTTCATCGGATTTCCTCGGTATATGGGGGAATTGGCGCTTCAGCTTGCCAGCGTGCTGTCGATCACCGCGAGGGGCTTGTCGCCCATGCGGACCTCGACCGACGTGATGCCGAGCATCGAGCGCAGCTGCTGCGCCGGCACGCTCATCGGTCCGGGCGAGGGCGCCGTACCCGGTGCGGGCTGCGGGAAAGCGGTCGATCGCGCCGTGTGGAAAGTGATGTTGCCTTCAACTTTCTGCACGATCTGGTGAATATGACCGTTCAGCACCGTGACTGAGCCGAACCGCTTCAGCAGGCTCAGGGCTTCGGCGCTCTCGTCGGTCCCCCATCCCCAATTGGCGTAGACGGTCCAGAGCGGGATGTGGGCGAAGACGACTATGGGGGTCGAGCTGGCCTTGGCGCGCAAATCGTCGGCAAGCCATGTCAACTGCTCCGGCCCCAGCAGGCCAAGGCCGCCAGCCTTGAGATCGTGGACATTGACCAGACCGATGAAGTGCACGCCTTGATCATCGAAGCTGTACCAGCCTGCCCCCTTGGTACCCTTGCCATAGCGGTCGAGATAGGCCTTGCCCTGGTTGCCGTCGAGAAAATCATGCTCGCCCGGCACATAATGCACGTCGCTTCCCATCTCGCCGATCAGGGCCCCGGCATTGTCGAATTCGGCGGGCTTGGAGAGGTGCGTGATGTCGCCGGTGTGAATGATGAAGCTGGGCTTGCGGCTCAGGCCTTTCACCCGGGCGACCGCCTCCCGCAGGGTTCCGAGCGCGTCGGGATTGGCCGGCTTGTTGAAGCCGACATGGCTGTCGCTGATCTGCAGGAAGGTGAAGCCGCTCTCGGCGGCGATTGCCTCGCCAAGCAGCCCGAGTGATTTCGGCACGCCGCCCGACAGGCCCCAAAGGACGCCGGTGCCGGCCCAGATCATGCATTCCAGGGCGCCGCGGCGGTCGATCTCCACGGTTCCGCTTTTCCGCCTGATGTCTTCATGCATGGCTGCTCTCCTTCTGACGCGTTTGCGATTGCCATGAGGAGAAGACCGGTCCGGGGTCCCGTTTATTCCCGCTGCGCGCGATTTTCGTTCCGCCCGCCCGAGGATGCCGCCGGGGCTTTACAACCGGTTGCGTCGGTGAGAGGCTGGCGATCCTTCAAAGCCTTTCGGCAGAAGCAAAAAAATCGGGAGGATCCACCATGCGTGCGTTTCGGTCACTGCTGGCGGCTGTGTTTTTTCTCGCCGCCGGGCCTGCCTTTGCCCAGCCGATCGAGGGCGTGCCGAACTTCAAGGAGTGCAAGGACGATTCGCTCGACCGCGCCATGAAGGACGGCGTCACCTTGGGGATCAGTCCGAGCCCGCCCTATTCCTCGCTCGATCCGTCGAGCAACAAGGCCGAGGGGCTCGATGTCGAGATCAACGAAGCCGCTCTCAAATGGATCGGCGTGCCGACCATCAAATATGAAGTGGCGCCGTTCGGGCAGCTCATTCCGATGATGATCTCGAAGCGCATCGATGTGGTGGCATCCAACATCCATCAGACACCCGACCGGCTGAAGGTCGTCACCTTCACCACGCCGGCCTGGTGGTATGGTCCCGCGATCGTCACCCAGAAGGGCAACCCGAAGGGCGTGAAGTCGTTCGATGACCTGAAGAACGTCAAGGTCGGGGCCATTGCCGGATCGGCGGCGGACGAATATCTCCGCAAGCTCGGCGTCGAGGTGACGCCCTTTCAGGAGGATGCGGCGGAATTCTCGGGCATCTCTTCCGGCAAGGTGGATGCCATCCTCGAGGACGATGTCAAGGTTCTCGATTATCTGAAGGCGAACGCCAATGCTCCGATCGAGATCGTTGCCGGCGTGGCTGTGCCGGAGGAGCTCATCTTCAAATACGGCTATGGCTATGCGCGCTATGCGCTGCGTCCGGCCGACTGCCAGCTGCGCCTTGCCATGAGCGTTGCCCTTCACGAGCTGTGGGGCGCCGGCGTGGTATCGACAATCCTGAAGAAATACGGTCTCAGCAACCGCAACCTGACCTACTTCCCGCTCAACTGACGAGCAGCATCGGCGGCGTGGCCGCTTGCGCGGCTGCGGCGCCTTCCTATGCGATGGCCTCGCATGGATCTCTTCAATCTCGACGTCGTCATCAAATATGGCCCCGCTCTCCTGCGCGGCCTGTCGGTGACGGTTTTCCTCACCCTCGTCGTCATTGCGGCGGCGCTCGTCCTGGCAATCCCGGTCGCGCTCGTCAGGATGTCGCCGAACGTCCTGCTGCGCGGCATCGGCAGTTTATATGTCGAGGTCATTCGCGGCACGCCGCTGCTGCTGCAGCTCGTCTATATCTACTATGTGCTGCCGAGCTTCGGCATCAATCTCGACCCGCTGCTGGCGGCGATCGTCGGGCTCACGCTCAACTACACGGCCTATATGAGCGAGGTCTATCGCGGCGGCATCCTGGCGGTGCCCAAGAGCCAATGGGAGGCGGCCGCCACCGTCGGAATGACCAAGGCCCGCGCGTTCCATCGCATCGTGCTGCCGCAGGCCTTGCGGATCGTCACGCCGGCGCTCGGCAATTATTTCATCTCGCTGTTCAAGGACACCGCGCTGGCCTCCGTCGTCACCGTGCAGGAGCTCACCTTCACCGGGCAGATCATCTCGGCCCGTTCCTACCAGTACTTCACCATCTATACGGTGACCGGCATTCTTTATCTCGCCGTCGGCTATCCTGCCGCCTTGTTCGTGCGATGGCTCGAGAAACGGACGTCGCGGGCCTATCGTCCGAAGAGGGCTGCGTGATCGAGCTTGTCGACATCCGCAAGTCGTTCGGTGACTTGGAAGTGCTGAGCGGAATCACGCTGCGCATCAAGCCGGCAGAGGTGGTCTGCATCATTGGGCCCTCCGGCTCGGGCAAGTCGACGCTGCTGCGCTGCATCACCTTTCTCGAGCAGCCGACATCGGGGCGCATCCTCATCGATGGCCGGCAGGTCTATTATGCGCTGGTCGACAGACCCGGCTCCGCGAGGCCCCATCTCGCCATTCGCCCCGAGCGGGAAATCGCCGCGGTTCGCCGCCGTCTCGGCATGGTGTTCCAGGACTTTGCACTGTTCCCGCATCTCACCGCGCTCGGCAATGTCACCGAAGGGCTGATCTTCGGGCTCGGCGTCAACCGGGCGGAAGCAAGGCGGCGCGGGCTCGACATGCTGGCGCGGGTCGGGCTTGCCGAACGTGCCGATCATTACCCCGACGAGCTGTCGGGCGGGCAGAAGCAGCGGGTGGCGATTGCCCGCTCGCTTGCCATGTCGCCCGAGGCCATGCTGTTCGACGAGCCGACCAGCGCGCTCGACCCGGAACTGGTGGGCGAGGTTCTCGAGGTGATGAAGAAGCTCACGGCCGAGGGCATGACGATGGTGATCGTGACGCATGAGATGAAGTTCGCCCATGAAGTGGCGCATCGCGTGGTCTTTCTCGATCAGGGCCGCATCGTCGAGGAAGGGCCGCCCGGCATCGTCTTCGAATCCCCGCGCCATGAGCGCACGCGCTCCTTCCTGGCGCGGGTCATGCGGTAGATGCGAGGCTCACCATGAAGATAAGATCCATCGTAGCGGCCGGGCTGATGGGCGAGACGCCGAAAGGCGGCTGGAGCGCCGAGATCGAACCGGCCGACTCGGTCCATACGCTGATTGCGGTGCATACTGACGAAGGCGTCAGCGGCCATGGCAGCGTGTTCACCAACCATCGCCTCGTCGATGCCGCCCTCGCGGTGCTCGAACCGTTGTACCGTGGTGAAAATGCGCTCGAGCCGGAGCGGGTCACCGAGAAGCTGCTGCAGAACAGCTTCTGGATGGGCCATGGCGGCACCTTGACCCACGCCATCAGCGGCATCGACATAGCCCTGTGGGACATCCTCGGCAAGGCCACGGGCCAGCCGGTCGGACGGCTCCTCGGCGGGCGCTGCCGCGACCGCGTCCAGCCCTATTGCTCGTTGCTGATGGACGAGCCGGAGGCGATGCACCGCGACGTGTCGCAATTCCGCGCCTTGGGGTTCCGGGCGTTCAAGATCGGCTGGGGGCCGTTCGGCCGCCGCGGCGACGCCGGCCTCGACGAGGCCATCGTGGTTGCCGCCCGCGACGCCGCCGGGGTGGAAAGCGCCTTGATGGTCGATGCCGGCGGCAGCGACGCCTTTTGGCCGAACAAGCTCAAATGGGCGATGGCCACCGCGCAGATGCTGGCACGCCACGACGTCGCCTGGTTCGAGGAACCGCTCGAACGCGATGCGCTCGACGACTATGTCCGGCTGCGTCAGGCAAGCCCGGTCGCGATCGCCGGCGGCGAAGTGCTGACGCGGCGCCAGAGCTTCCGACCCTGGCTCATGCGCGGCGCCCTCGACATCGTTCAGCCGGACGTGACCAAGGTCGGCGGCATCAGCGAGCAGCGGCGCATCGCCTGGCTCGCCGGCGAGTGCGGCGTGCGCTATATCGGCCATGGCTGGAACACGGCATTGGGCCTTGCCGCCGATCTGCAGCTCGCCGCCGCGATTCCCGACGCCATCTATGTCGAATATATTGGCGGGTCGGCCTATGTCGACGGAATCCTGCGCGACAAATTCTCCCTCGATGGCGAGGGCCGCATTGCCATTCCCGAAGGACCGGGGCTCGGGGTCACGCTCGATCGCGATGCGGTCGCGCGCTACAGCCCGTCGGCTGCCGGGCTTTTCGCCGCACCATGACGATCACCGACGCCATCACCGCCACATCATCGCTTTTCCGGCTTGGCGCTGTCCACAAAACGCCCGTCATATGCACCATCGATGGCGGTCGGCTTGGTCAGCACGCCCTGTTCCTTCAGCACGCGTGCGGTTTCCTTCCACTGGCTCTCCGCCATCCAGCCGATGCCATGGGCCTTGGTCGCAGCGCTCAGAAAGGAGTGCTCGACATCGGCTTTGATCTGTTTCACCAGCACGTCTTTCGGCGGTGCGTCGGGATTCGCCTCGAGGATGCTGTCGGCACCCGCTTCCGGGTTGGCGATGACGTCGGCGAAGGCTTTTACATAGGCCTTGACGAACCGGCGGACCAGATCGCCGTGCTCGGTGATCATGTCTCGCGAGGTGAACAGGCCGGAGCCGAACACGGTGTAACCGAAATCGGACCCCAGCAATATCGACAGCGAGCCGCTTCCACCTGTCTTGGCCTCGAGCACCGGAACCTCGGCGTCGATATAGCCCGGCACGGCATCGACCTTTCCGGACAGGAGATCGCTTTCATAGGGGGTGGCGACGGTCCGCTGCTCGATATCGTTTAGGGTCATGCCGTTGGCGCTAAGGAACGCCTTGAGGAACACATAGGTCGAGCCGGCTGGCTGAACCCCGATGGTGAGGCCCTTCAGATCCTTCGGACTCTTGAGGGCCTTTCGCTTGGCGAGCGCAATCATGGCAAGCGGGCTCTTTTGATTGACCGCGACGAGGGCCACCGCCGGAACCCCCTCGGCGCGGGCGACCAGCAGGGTGGGAAAATCGGCAAAGCCGAACGCGGCGCTGCCCTGGCCGACGCTGCGAAGCGCGGCGGACGAGCCGGTCCCGGTCTTGACCGCTACGAGCTCGATGCCCTCTTCCTTGAAATAACCCTTCTGGTCGGCGAGGAAGAACATCGCATGGCTGCCGCGCATGACGTAGTCCAATTGAACCGTCACCCGATCGGCGGCCTGCGCGCCAGTGCCGATGAGCGAAGCAAGACCTGCAACCACAGCTAAGGTTCTCAACGCCGCCATCCTTTCCTCATTGATCCATGACGCCGACCCGAAGCCATTCTACTCGGGTGAGGATCCTTTAACGAACCGAATTGACCATTCATTTCCCATACTCCGTGCTTCACGAGGAGAAGGTGCCCGGAGGCCGGATGGGGGGAAACGCCTTTATCGTGCCCTTCCTCTGCCAGTAACCATTAACGTTGAAAATAGGTTCGGCAAAAGATCATCAGTACTCGACAATTCGGTAACCGTCTTGCACTAGCCTTATCCTGGATATTCGGGAGCTGATCTTGGGAAGGCGATCTCAATGAAACGATCGGTGCGGGCGCTCTGCCGGGGCGCTCTGGTCATGTGCTTTGTCATAATCGGGCTGGACACCACCGTTTGGGCAGAGACGGCCAAGGGCGCCGATGGATCGGCCAGAAGCGCCTTTCGCGAGCCGGTCGTGCTGGCGAGCAAGGGCGGTCTCCTCGAAGTGGAGCTGACGGCGCACCAGGGCGAGGCCACGCTCGACACCGTCGCCACACCCGTGCAGAACTTCCTCGTCTTCTCCTACAAGCTCATTCATGGCACTGCCTCGGACGGCAAGCGAGAGGATGACAACCTCTATCCGGCGCCGACCCTCAAGGTCGATCCGGGCGAGCGGCTGGTCGTGCATCTCGGCAATGGCCTCACCGGACTGACCATCAAGGATCTGTTCGACCCGCGATACATCAAGCTGGGCGACGAGGTGCCGCGCTATCCCGAGCAGCTGACGGCGGCGCCGCTCAACCTGCATGTCCACGGCGTCCATGTCAGTCCCAAGGGCAATTCCGACAATGTGATGCTGCACATCGCGCCCGGCATGGCCAACACCTATGTCTACGACGTCCCGAAGAACATGCCCCAGGGCGCCTACTGGTACCACAGCCACCTGCATACGCTGACCACCTCCCAGACCTATTTCGGGCTCGCCGGGCTGCTGGCGATCGGCCGCACCGACGGCAACATCCCGCTCGTCACGGCCAATCGGATTCCGATCCGGAACATGGTGCTGCAGTACAATTACGTTTTCGACCGCAAGGGCGGGCTCGCACAGCTCAACAATGCCAACTGGCCGCAATTCGTCAGCACGCTCGAGCCGCCGAAGGGCAGCGAACTGGCGGATGGCCGCTACAGCCCGTCGCTGGCACCGATCAATTTCGCCCGCTCGAAGATGGGCGAGCGTGCATTCACGGTGTGGTACTCGGGCCCGCTGTCGATCCACAATGTCCGTGGACTGTTTCAATTCATCCCGAGCAATCTGCAGCAATTCACCCCGCTCGACGGCAAGGCGGAGAACAGTGTCGCGGCCGATCCGGCGCTCTCCGATGCGCAGCGCGACGTGCAGTTCACCGTCAACGGGCTGTTCCAGCCGGTCATCAAGACGAAGCCTGGCCAGACCGAGATCTGGGTTCTCGCCAATGTCAGCGACATCGCCTATATGAACGTTGAGCTCACCGAGACGGCGACCGGACGGCATCCGCCCATCGCCATCATCGGCCAGGACGGCAATCCCTATCCCGCCGTGCATTATCCGGTGACCGACGGGGGGACGCGGCTGCTGATCCCGCCGGCAAGCCGCTTTGCCATTGCCGTCACCATGCCTTCCACCGGCGATCTCGTCCTGGAGATCCCGCAGCGCGGCGGCGGTGCCAAGACGGTCAGCGCGCCGGGCGTGCTCTACACCAACAACGGCACCGACACCCCGCCCGCCGTGCTCGGGACCCTGAGCATCGTGCCCGCGGCGATCAGCTATTTCGACGGATTCTTCTACTTCCCGACTCAGGTGCTGGCGCGCGCGACGCCGGTCGCCGGGAAGGGCAGGACGACGCCCTTCAAGGAAGGCCAGGAGCTCAAGGCCTATACGGCGTTTGTCGACGTCTCCAAGGTCGAGCCCGACGTCAGGCGCGAGATGGTGATCTCAGGCGGATTTCTCAACGACATGGCCAGCAAGTCCGACCCGAAATCCTTCGTCTATGCTTTCGCCGGCACGGCCTTTCCCAATGTCCCGCTGATCCAGCCGCGGCTCGGCTCGGTCGAGGAATGGAGCTTCGTCAACAACAACAATGACGAGCACCCGATCCATGTTCACGTGAACGATTTCCAGACCGTCGCCTATGACGATCCGACGACCGGGCTCAAGACCGGCGTGGAAATGTGGGGCGAGGACAATGCCAATGTGCCGGCGCCGACGCTTGGTCCGGAGGAGAGCGTCATCGCGCCGGGCCGCCTCTCGATGCGCACCCGGTTCGAGGACTACACCGGAATCTTCGTGCTGCACTGCCACCGCCTGAACCATGAGGACAATGGCCTCATGGCGCTGATCAACGTCATTCCGGCGCAATCGACCTATGCGGTGGCCGTGCCGGGCTCCGCGGGACACGCCGCCGAGGTCAAGGTCTTCGATGCTGCCGGCGACCGGCAGGTCGCGACGGTGACGCCGTTCCCGGGATATGAAGGCGCAACGACCGTCGCGATGGGTGATTTCAACGCCGACAACGTGCTCGACCTGGCGGTCGGCGCCGGCAACGACCATGCGCCGGAGGTTGTCGTTTATTCCGGCCAGAGCCAGGGCGGCAAGGCGCCGTTCACCGCCGAGCTCGCGCGGTTCACGGCCTTCGCCCCGGAGGCGCGCGGCGGGGTCAGCGTTGCCGCGGCGCAGATCGACGGCAAGGTCGCCGACAACCTCATCGTCGGATCGGGTGCCGGCACGCCGGACGAGGTCCGCATTTATGCCCTGGCAACGACGCCGGGAGCGATGCCGGCGCTCTTCTCCTCGTTCAACCCGTATGCGGGTGATAGCTCGGGGGTGACGGTCAGCGCCGGTTTCGTCGATTTTGCATCGGGCCGCTTCAGCATCGTGACGGCGGCGGGTCCTGGCGGGCCGGGCATCGTCAAGGTGTTCAACTATTCGCTGATGACGCCGGTCGATGCGGCTGGACGGCAAAGTGCCGCGCTGCAGCCGGCTGTCACGGCAAGCTTCGCGCCATTTGGCGACACCTATCGCGGCGGCCTCTCCTTGGCCACCGGCTGGCTCGCCGCTTCACTTGGCGGCGCCGAGCGGATCGTCGTCGGGCAGCTTGGCGAAGGCTCGACGGTCAAGGTCTATTCCAGCGGCTCCGAGATGCGCGGCGGGCCGCAAATGTATCTCCACAACATGATGCATGATCACCCGACGTCGTTCAGCGAGGTTGCGCGGTTCGATCCCTTCGACGGCAAGGCCGGGGTGAGCGTCGCGACGACGAGCACCACCTCGGGGGCGGATCTGCTGGTCGCCGGCATGCTGGCGGCCGACAAGACGGCGCGGGTCGTCAAATACCGGCTGGCGCGGCCGGACGCGCATGCCACCATGCTCACGGCCGAGAAGATGAACGAGGTGGTCTCGATGGAGGCGGGCACGCCGCCGACGCTCGGGGGCGATTGAGGGCAGGGCACCCTCCATCGTCAGATCCACTTCAATGTTCCGAGAGCGGCCGCAAGAGCATGCCCGATCCAGACTGCAAGCAGGCAGAGAACAACCGAGGCTGCGATATTGAGCCCGGCATAGAGAAACTCGCCGTCATGAATAAGATTCAGGGTTTGCAAGCTCAACGATGAGAAAGTGGTATAGCCGCCGCAGAACCCCACCATCACGAACAGTCGCGTTGTCGATCCGACAAGGATTCGACCGTCCGGTCCGGTCAGGGTCGCGAAGAAGCCGATGATCAATGACCCGAGGATGTTGACGAACAGCGTGCCCCAGGGAAAGGTCTCGCCCAGGAGCCTGGCGGCGATTCCCGAGCACCAATAGCGCGCCATGCCTCCAAGCGCGCTGCCGACTGCGATCCACAAGTAATTCCACATTGCCTGCCTTTAAACGACAGCAAGGTCAGACGCTAGTCCGGGCAGGCGGCGCCCGAATTCGCCCAGGCCTCGACCAGGGCACCCGCCTGCTTCTGGGTCCCCGGCGCCGGCTCCCGGCCGAAACCGGGCGCCCAGGCCCAGCCGACCAACGTGTCCTCGCCGATGTGATGAATGAGATCGCCGAGCGATCGGCCGCCATTGCGAGCGGGGTCCTTGATCTGGACGCAGATGTCGTGGAGCGACTTGCCCTGCCAGCCCATCTCGAAGGGTGCGAGGTGCCATTCCGGGTGGCCGGGCATCCGGGCGGGATCGAAATTCGCCTGCTGATGGCAGATCGCGCAGCGCCGACTGACGGACCCGAAGCCGTCAGGCCCGCGCTCGACCGGCGGCTGGTGCAGCCGGCCATGCTCGCCCTGGTGCGGACGATCCCCGGCGGGGTGGCAGTTCAGGCAGCGCGGATGGGTGAGGACCTTGCCGAACTCGGTGAAATAGGCCTGGGAACGCTGGCCTTCATCGGCGATGGTCGAGAAGCTTGGCGGTGGCCGCAAGCCGGTCGTCGATTGCGCCGCGGCATCGAAATCGAGGGCTGGCATCAGCGCCAGCACGGCGAGCGGCAGGGCAATGCCACAAGCGAGCGCAACCTGCAGGGCATGTCTCGGCATGGCGCGGGCTTTCATTCGGCGAGGTAACGGGCGGGATCGGCAAGAACCACCGCGCGCACCGCCTGGTGGTAGCGGATGTAGCCGGTGCAGCGACAAAGATGTCCATCGAGCGCCTCGGCGATTGTCGCCTCGAGATCGCGGCGCGGCACCGGCTGGCGTTCCAGGCGCTCGAGCAGGACCTGGGCCTCGTTGAGGAACCCGGCGGTGCAATAGCCGCATTGAAAAGCGAAATGACTGATAAAGGCCTGCTGCAGCGCCGTCGGCTCGCCATCCTTGGCATGGCCTTCCACGGTGCGGATCGTCTTGCCGTTGAAGCTGACCGCCGGGACGATGCAGGTCGGGCTCGTGAAGCTCTTGCCCCCCGGACCATCGACGATGACCGCGCAGCTCAGGCACTGGGCGGCGCCGCAGCCGAACTTGGTTCCGGTCAGGCCGAGGACCTCGCGCAGGAAGTCGTTCATGGTCAGCTCGTCGCGAACTTCCATGGGGCCATGGGGCCGGCCGTTGATGATGAGTGCAAGACGGGTCACGAAAGTGCTCCTTTGAGCATGTTTCCGGTCACCGGAATGCTCCGAAAACGGTGTCCTGTGGCATCAAAAATGGCGTTGAGGAGGGCTGGAACGATCGGGATCATCACCACCTCCCCTATGCCCTTCGGTCCCTCGCGGGGCGATATCGGCGGCAGCACTTCGATCTCGAGATCCTGGAGCGGCAGGTCGGAACCGCGGGCGATGAGGTAGTCGCCGAGGTTCCATCGTCCATTGCCGGGGCCCTCTTCAAAGGGCGGCAGGGTCTCGAGGAGGGCATAGCCGACACCCATGGCGAAGCCGCCCTGGGCCTGGCCCAGCACCACCTCCGGGACGAGCATCTGGCCGCATTCGAAAACGCTGTATCCCTTGACGATGCGCAGCACCCCGGTGGCGCGCTCGATTTCGACGCGCACCAGCGCGCCGCAGAGCGAAGTGAAGGCGGAGCCGATCCGGTTGTAATCGGTTGGTGGAAAGGCGACGGCGGTGCGTTCGAGCCGGCTGAAGGCGCCCGCTCCGTTGCGAATGGCGAGGGAATCGATATCGGCGGTCCAGTCTTCCGAACCGACCCGGAAGGTCGCCTGCGACCACGCCCAGCGTGAAAAGGCGTGCGCCATGGCGCCGGTCACCCGGTTCTCGGCATGGGCGCGGGCGGCGATCGCCGGCAGGGGCAGTGGCGGCAGGCCCGACTGCAGGAGGTGCTGGTCCTGCCAGAAGGCCTCGTGCCATTGCTGGGCGCGGGGATCGCTCGGCGGGATGCCCCACAGGCCCAGCGCCGCCGGCCACAGGCCGAAGCGGAACACGACGCGTGCTGCCTCGTTCACCGCCTGGGTGCCGACATGGGCCCCGCTGGATGCAGCGGTGGCGGTGCTGATCGCCGGCACCCAGCGCGGATTGCGGGCGGCTTCGTCCTGGGCGGCCGCGTTCATATTGTAGGGATCGCCGGAGCTCACCAGCTCGAGGGCGTCGAACACGTCGACCTCCGCCACCCTGACCGCATCGGGGATCGAACCGAGAAAACCTGCCACCCGGTTGGCGAGAGCGGTGGCGATGCCGTTGCCCATCTCGACGCAATCGGCGTGGACCTGGATGCGGCCCTCGGGATCGATCGCGACCATGCCGAGCGAGCAATCGGCGCCGGTCCCGTAGTCCTTGGTCGTGCAGGCGATGCCGGTGCCTGTCAGATAGCCCTCGCGGGCCGCGGCCTTGGCATCGATCCGATCTCGCCAGATCGGGTGCTTCTCCAGCTTGTCGAGGATCTCGGGCGTGCGGACCGACACCGTGTAGGGATTGCCGGTCATGGTGCGCCCGCCGGTCTTCAGGGCATTGCGGCGGCGGAACTCGATCGGATCGAGCGGCAGGGCGGCGGCCACTTCGTCGACCAGGGTTTCCAGCGCCGTCATGGTCTGCAGCGAGCCGTAGCCGCGCATCGAGCCGGCCGTGATGCCCCGCGAATGTAACGCCACGGTGGTGATGTCGACCTTGGGGACGTCATAGATGCCGATGGCGCCGGTGGCTGCGACGACGGCGACGCTGCCCGAATAATTGGCAAGGCCGCCGCCATCGAGAACATGGTCGGCGGCGAAAGCCGTGATCCTGCCGCTGGCGCGCTCGACCCCGATCCGGCTGTCGATCTTGAAGGCGTGCCGCTTGATGCCGCCCTGGAACTGCTGATAGCGGTCATGGGCGAGGCGAACGGGGCGGCCCGGCAGAAACAGCGCCGCGAGCGCGACATAGAGCGGAAACGGCGTGTGGTCGCGGCCACCGAAGCCACCGCCGACATAGGCGAAATGCGCCTTGATCTCGGCAGGCTTGAAGCCGTCCGCCGCCTCGCCGAGCAGATCGGCGATGGCGCTTGCGGCTTCGAAGGGCGACTGAACGCCAAGCACGAGCTCGAGCTTGCGGCTGGCGGCGTCGAACCAGGCGAGGCCGCATTCGGGCTCGAGGAACATCGGATCCACCGACTGGGTCGTGAAATCGCGCGACAGCGTCAGCACGGCCGGATCGTCGGCGGCGAGCGCGGCGCGGATCTGCTCGCCATAGGCTGCGCCCTTGGCGTAGGGCGCGCCCCCGGCGACCGGCAGAGGCTTCCAGATCGGTCGTCCGCTGCTCTCGAAATAACCGGGGCTGACCCATCCTTCGTCGAGCGGCGAATAGATGTCGGGGCTGTCCGGGCTCGGACCGGCGAGGCGGGTGAAGCGCCAGGCGCCGTAATTGGCCATCGGCACCGGCCCGGTGTCGGCTCCGAAGCGGAGGAATTCACCATCGCGGATCGCCAGGCGCGCCTGGTCGAAGGCATCGAACGCATCGAAGACGAGAAGGGCCACGGGCTGGCCGAGATAGAGCGGCGTGTTGCCGACCGGGCAGAAGAGGTCGCCGGCGTAGAAGGCGGGCACCTTGATGCTGGTGCGGGCCATGTCCGTGGCAGTCACCACGGCTGCGGGTGCTGCACCGCCGCGTAGCAGGCCAAGATCGAGACCTTGGTAGAGGTGGGTCGCGTCCGGCGCTCGAACCAGCAGGGCATGCGCGGTGTCGGGCGGCCAGCCGGGGAGGTCGGCGGCACGGAAGTCGGAGGCGTAAAGCTTCGCGCCGGTGACCTTGGCCAGGCCATCGATGCGGCCAACCAGGCGGCCCTGCGGCACCAAGCCTGGTCCCGGCAAGGTCTCGCGTGTCGCGAAGCTCGCTGGCTCGGCCGCGGCAAAGCGCGACAGGCCTATCGCGATCCCGCTGGTCGTGACCCATTGCAGGAAGGTGCGTCGTGATGCTCGCATGGTGCCGCCCCAGGTGCCGTCATCGCTCGCGAGCTTAACCGAATTCGGTTCCAATCGCGTCAATGACGGGACCTGCAGGCTGGCGACTTCGTAAGAAGATTAATGGTTCAATAATGAACCCTGATGATCAGGGCGGGGCTGCGACCAGCTGCAATCATCGATCATGCCCGTCGGGCAAGCCGCATGACCTTCATGGCGTAGCTGCGCGCCGCCGGGGGCAACCGCGTGGCATGAATACCGGCATTGTGGAAGGCGACCGAGCCCCGCTGCAGCGCCATGGCCAGATGTTTCATGCCGATGTCCAGGCCTGCCGTGCAGGACCTGAGCCCGCTGATCGGGCCGCGATAGCCGATGCCCCGGGCGGTGGCCGGCTTGATCTGGAGCGGGCCAAGCTCGCCGGCCCGGCCGCGGGCCTCGCAACGCCCGCCGCTTTCCATGCGGATGACGGCGCGGGCGACCGCCAGCGGCACGCCGTGGCGCTTGGCCGCGACCGCCACCTGATCGGCGGTCACGTAGCGCGCGGCGGCCGGGGTGATGAGGATGGAGATAAGGGCAAACGCGGTCAGCAACTGACGCATTTTTGTGTCTCCTGATTTGATTGGACGCGGGTCGCCCGCGAATACCTCACCGAGAAGCGTTCAGCGCGGCTGTTCGCGTGTCATCCCGCATTGGCGAAACGACAGGGTTGCAAGGTCTTGGCTGTTGTTGGGCTTGCCTGACGGAACCCCGCGGGGTTGCGGTCAGCGCGATTGGGGTAATGGACGGCCCGGAGCCTGGCGCTC
The DNA here is from genome assembly GCA_963744915.1 of uncultured Alphaproteobacteria bacterium. Lineage (GTDB taxonomy): Bacteria > Pseudomonadota > Alphaproteobacteria > Rhizobiales > Aestuariivirgaceae > DATAFF01. Next base: position 17,600 of record CAVUUY010000015.1, on the reverse strand, counting down.
GATGACGCGGGTCGAAGGCAAGGTAAAGTTTCGTGACGCTGTCCCGATTGGTACTGTCATGCACTCTCCTGATTGCCACGGTTTGGATCCATCGCGATCGCCGCGAGGACGGCGCTGAATGCCCGTCCAATCAGGCGAGACATTGCAAAGGAGATGGTTATTTTTGGACAAGATGGTTCAACATGTGAACCGCCCAAAGGTCAGCTTTTCGCGGCAATTCTCAGCCCGTCGGCGCCTGCTGCCGCATCACGACGCTCGCGAGCAACGGGACATAGTCGCGAAACGCTCGTGTCGCCATGCCGGGCACCTTGCTGGCCTCGTCGAAGCGGCGAACCCTGACGGCTGCTTGGTGAAACGGGTTGGCGCGGAACTGGGCGATCTCGTCGACGTTCATCGGGCCGCCCTGAAGCGACAGCGTGTGGACGGAGGCGGGTGAGAGCTGGCTGAAATAGCTGGCGTCGGTGGCGCAGAGGTAGCGCTTGGCCGCCACATGGAGTTGCACGCACGCGATGACGATTGGCGGAAAGAACGGCTCGAGCACCGTCGCGCCCGCCTCGTCATGGTGCCTGTCCGCGCGGTCGTCCGGCGTGTAGGTGCCGAATGAGCTGGTGAAATGTCCGATGTCGTGCAGCAGTGCTGCCACCACCAGCTCGTCCGGTGCTCCTTCCTGCTCGGCGAGCCGGGCGGCTTGAAGCATGTGCTGCGACAGGCTGACGGGCTCGCCGAGATAGGCCTCGGCTCCCCGCCTTTCGAAGATGTCGGCGATGAAGGGAACGATCGTTTCGGCGTTCAGCTCCGATTTCATCGCGTCTTTCTCTCCCTGCCGGCACGAGGATGCCATGGCGCAAGGGCCCTCGGCAACCAAGCCGGGCTCGCTCACTCCATTGGCGCCGCACGACAAGCCTTTCCGCCGGACGGCACGGGCGCAAGGGTTGGCAGGGGCAAACGGGTGCTGTATGACAGCGCCGTCGCCATTCCCGCCCCGAATCCCGGGGCCGACAATCTCGCGGAGAGGTGCCGGAGTGGTCGATCGGGGCGGTCTCGAAAACCGTTGTGCGCGCAAGCGTACCGTGGGTTCGAATCCCACCCTCTCCGCCAGTTATGTAATTGATTCTAGGGGAATTTCGTCGTTCTTAATTTAGACTGTGACCCGTTGGGACAGCTCGCCTGCCCGACCGTTTGCAAACATTTTGCAAACGCCGACCCCAAATCTGATCCTACCTGTTCTTGTTCCGTCCAGCAGGACCGAATAGGCCATCCAGCTTCGCCGCCGCCCCCGCTTCCATCCCGGGCATCAGGTGACCGTATGTGTCCAGAGTGAACGCCACGCTCGAATGGCCAAGGCGCTCACTGACGACCTTGGCATGCTCACCCGCCTGAAGCAGTAGGCTGGCGTGAGTATGTCTTAAGTCATGAAGCCTTACCTTCGGTAGTTCTGGATGTCGCCGAATGAATCCGGCGAAGTTTATGGTGGCGCTGAGCCAGCAGCAAAGCCTGCGGCTGATTGATCTGCTCCAAGAGACGCCTTTGCGACTTCCTGTGTTTCTCGCGCTTACGACAGGCATGCGACGCGGCGAACTCAGCTTCACGCAGCCAATCACTGGCAGGACGTGGTTTCGAACGATCTCTGCGTAACGGTCGCCGGTCTTTGCAGCGCAATTGTGTTGGACGTAGTCATCCAGCCAACGTTGGAGAAATTCACCAACCATCATAGCAGATGGTTCGACATACGATCCTTTGCCAATCTCGCCCAATGCAGCCGATAACGCTGCTTGCGCCTGCATGCCTACAGCATGGCCTGAAACTCGACCTCAATCGGCTAGCACGGCAAGGATTGGTAAAGCTGGGCGCTCAGACCGGCCCCTTTGTCATTCGCTGGACGAACACCTATTGGCAGGAAGAAATCGCGAGCGGGTTGATCAGCGCCAACTTGCAAGGGAGCTCGCAAGGCTGGTTGCGCATTCAAATCAGCACACTGGACCAATGGATCAATCTCTCCGCCATGCCGCGGCACTTTGGGGGTCGACAATGGTATTGCGAGTGCCCGAAAACGGGTTGTCTCTCCTCGGTGCTTTGGATGCCGCTCGGAGCTTCGCGCTTCGCGAGCCGGCATGCGTGGCCAAGGCGGGTTGCTTACAGTTCGCAATTTATGACGGCCCGATGAGCGGGCGCATCTCGGTAAGAGCAAAGTCAAGTCACGGCTGATCGGCAATCTCGATTCGGACGAATGGGATCTGCCGCCGAAGCCGAAATGGATGCGGTGGAAAGCTTATAATCGCTATGTCGAGCGATTTGAAAGGTATGAGGAAATCCTCAACGACGGCATCATTGAACTCATGGCGAATTTCATGGGAAGAGCTTGAGAAAAATCGTTGTGTTTCAACCATGGTCGCCAAGTTAAGAAACAGATTTCGATTCTCCTGGTGGGCGAACCCAGGAGACAGCATGTTGTTTTGCTGGTCCCATCTACCCCGCCTCCGCCATTGTTCGTGGGAAGGTATCCCCCCGCCCCTAGGCGTCAATCGTGGGAAGTAGTGGTACTGGATCTTGTACTGGTAAGGGTGCTGACGACCGCATCGCCATGTTGGCCCGCTCAAGCCATTCTTGACCGCGGCTATGGCAAGCCGACCACCCATCTGACCCGCACCCCCGGCATCAATCTTGGGAAGGTACCGGTACCTCAACAGCCCCTGTTCCACTGATTCCCCGGTTCTCGCAGACACGTCACTTTTCCGCCGGCTTAAATCAAAAGGTCGCCGTAAAGCAGTCTGGGCATGGGCGCACCATGCCGGAACGGTCGGCATAGTACCAATGAAAGAGGTCCGCCATGCCGGGGGAGACTGGCCACCCCCTCCCGCCCGTGAACCGTGGCGTCCAGGGTCACAGGCGCCCCGTACTTGCCGGCATCCAGGATTTTGTTCAATCGTGGAAATGAGCGGAGGGAAGCATGCGAATTAATGGGAAAATCCTGATTGCCATTATCGGGTTCGTGTTCGTGGCCGCCGGCGGCCTGGGACTGAGCAAGCTGGGCGGCTTCGCACTGATCAAGGAATTCTACTCGCGCAATGCCGCGCACCAAGCCACAGCGGCGGATGTTGCCAAAGACGTGCAGCCCATGAAGACGGCGGCGGATGTCGCCAAAGACGTGCAGGCCATGAAGGACGAAACCAAGCTGCCCAAGACGCTCGACGATTACACCGAATTGGTCGATATCCACGCCGACGGTCAAGCTGTTGTCTTTGTCCATCGGCTCACCTTCGCGGCTAACCCGTCGAAGGCGTACGAATTTCTGGCTGCCGTTCGAACGGATATGCTTCAGCGTGCGTGCAGTAATAAGGGCATGCCGAAAGCGATGAACGAGGGCGTGGTGTTCCGCTACCAGTATGCCGATTCGGTCGGCTTCAATGTCGGAACGTTCGATATCGGTGGGAAGGATTGCGCCGGCGCCTGATGCGCTGAAAATGGCAAAGGCCCCGGGGACGGGCATTCTCGGGGCCATTGCTTTTGGGGGTGACCGAAATGGATGTTCGGATAGCCCGGCAGTGCTTGCATGCTTATTGGGTCCCATCCCACCCCGCCCCCGGAAACAATCGTGGGAAGTACCGGTACTCTGACGGCCCTGGCCCGTTCGAAGCCGGCGCAATACATCGATGCCAATATCACACCCCGTCCCCACCATCGTTTGTGGGAAGGTACCGGTACCTCGACGGCTCCTGCTCCGGATCCCCCATAATCGCGCGCGGGATTAATTTGCGGCGGTTTGCGACCAAATCAGCAGCTGATTATTGGCTGATTCCTGGTCTTTCTGGGAATGAGAACAGTGGTCTTAATTTTCGTAGGAGGTTGTTGAAAAACTCGTAGCGAATCGGTGCGTTTGGTGAGTCCCTCGAATTGGGATCGGTGGAAGATCGCGATGCGGGCATCGAACGTGATAACAGATCCTTGGGACATTCCCGCCTTTCCGAACAAGGCCGACACCGATGACAGCGCGACATTTGCTAGTGTGGGGCGCGTACTGACCGAATGGGAGTTGGTGGAGTTTGTGCTCGGTACAATCTACAGCATCTTCAGGGGAGACCTGACACTCAAGCTGGTGCAAGAATACGGCGCTCTTGGTGAGGTTTTCAGTCGAAGGTACCCACGGCTGAAGGCTGAGTCCGATAGCTATTTCGCGCGCTACCCGAACCAGTCAATTGAACGTCAGTTTTACAAACTACTGGAACGGGCGATTGGCTACTCAGGTCGGCGGAATGACGTTGCTCATGGATTCGTCTTTGCAGTTCAGCAAACGAGCTACTTCAAGATCCGGCTTGGGCAGTTCCCACCACACACGAAGCAATGGCTACTTGTCCCACCGGCCTATGCGCTTGGGAAACACATCGGCACTGCTCGGCCGCTATATGCCTATTCCTCAACAGAGCTAAATGCTCTGGCCAAGAACCTTAACGAACTGAGTTCCGATCTGCTGGCTTTCTGCGACGTATTGCAGGGGGAGTCCCATCCCTGGGGGCTTTGTCATGATTGAAACTCCGGTACCGGAACCCAGTACCACTACACCGTAGAGTCAATGTCAGTGAGGACAGGGTTCGCTATATCGCCGAAGTCCCAATCAGGAACGAGACCCCCGAGGCCTGGGTCGCAGGCAATGCGGCGTACTTGGCAGCGTTGACCAAATCGGCGGGCCAAGCCTAATCAGTTGGGATAGATATTCGGATAGCTCGGCAGTGCTTGCATGCTAATTGGGTCCCATCTCACTCCGCCCCCGGAATCAATCGTGGGAGGTACCGGTACCTCGACGGCTCCTGTTAGTACTGAGGAGACATTGCCGACCCCCATCGGCAGAACACCCGGGCCACGAGGCGGCCCGGCACATCCGTCACTTTTCCCAAACCCGAAATCGAAAGGAGTGTCAGTCATGCCCACCGGAACCGTCAAACTTCACCGTGTCCTCCGTGCGCCCCCCGAACGTGTCTATCGCGCTTTCCTGGACGCCGCTGCACTGGCCAAGTGGCTTCCGCCCTACGGCTTCACGTGTACGGTCCACAACATGGATCCGAAAGTCGGTGGCAAATACAAGATGTCGTTCACGAATTTCACGACCGGCCAGGGTCATTCGTTTGGCGGCGAGTATCGTGAACTGGTGCCATTCGAGAAGATTCTCTACACGGATCGCTTCGACGATCCGAACCTGCCCGAAGAAATGCGGGCGACGATAACTTTGAAACAGATATCGTGTGGAACCGAGTTGAACATAGTGCAGGAAGGGTTGCCCGAGGTCATCCCGCTGGAGATGTGCTATCTCGGCTGGCAGGAATCGCTTGCCCAACTTGCGACCCTCGTCGAGCCCGAAATTCCGGGATGACCGATCAGGGTGCTTCTGCAGCTCAAACGTCAAGCTGATCTGAACATTTCCGGATGACCATACATGGAATTTCATCGCTGGCAGTGACATCAAGGTGTTCTCGAACTCCGGGGTTGAGTCGCAGCAGTTACTGTTCCCGGAAAACCACTCATCCTCGTCGCGCGTCACCATCACGAGAGTCATAATTGCCGCCGGAGCATTGAGTCCACGGCATCGGCACGAAACGTCTGAGCAAATTTGGGTAGCCCTGTCAGGAACTGGCACTCTGTTGCTGGACGGCGGACAAACTCGGCCAATTCAAGCCGGAGATGTCGTCCGGTTCGCTGATGGCGATATTCACGGAATTGAGAACACGAGTGCGCTGCCATTCGTTTACCTGGCGGTCACATCGCCGCCCATCAATTTCCGTCAGGCCTATGCGCAAACCTGGACAAAGAGCAAGTCCGGTGCCCCGTAGCGGGACCTTGAACGCTTCACTAAGTTGGTGACGAGTGTTGCAGCTGTTGTCGATGACGAGCAGACGCGTTCGGCGGAATCATTGTCCGCGAAGCTGTACTCATAAGAATGCTTGGGTCCCATCGCACCCTCCCCGGGGGCGTCGACGTCGGACGGAACCTGTACCGGGATGTTGTACCGGTCGCAGCACTGACGGTTTGTTGGCAATCGGGCACCACTACGGCGCGCGCAAGAAGTAGTGACAGGCTTATTGACACGGGCGCCGTGAACAATTCCCCTTGCCTGCCCAGATCAACCTCTAAAGAATGACGATGTGGCGGTTCTTATGCATGCTCGGACTGAAACGGGGCGGCGCTGGGAACGCTCGCCGCACTCCAGAGGTTCGTCTCAACCCTTTGGGAGGACAGGGAGACCAAAAGCCAGCAAATAATCGATCGGAGCGCCAAGCTCGTCAACTGAGTAGGCACGGTCATAGCCCGTTTCCCTGTGGGCTGCGGTCTTTGGGCAACACAGCCGCTGAGCGTGCACCCTTCGACGGAAGCTCGCGCGTCACACAATCCTGCACTGGCCAAGGCGTTGTTCAGCAGTAGTCCTCTCTCGTGGCATAGGCCACAAACCGATAATCGCTACTGCGAAAGGAAGGAGCAGAAATAATCCAGCCCGCGAATTCGTCATGCAGTTCAAATGGCGTACAGAGTTTCGGGGAGCTCCAAAGCTTGGTTTGTCCGTGATCAAAGACGTGCAAGATTATGCAGTACAAATCACCGTCGTCTTTCGATTTTACCTTGGCTGAGAATTTGACATTGCCTTCTGTTGTGATTGTTACCTCTGCATCCTTGATCGAGCAATTTCCTGGTTTCAGTGTGTCCCATCTGGCAGCGCGAAAGGGTTTTACTCCAGATGGCGCTTGCTCTAAACCGAACTCGGCGCGGCCGGCAAACCAAGCTTCTACAATATCTGCTTGCTTGATAAGAGGAAGACCGACGAGCTGAGCGCCAATTCCCGCCATGAGCAGCGCGCCGGCTGCCAAGCCTGCCGATATCGTCCAACGCGCATGTCTCACGGCGAACATATCAGTTTAGCGCAAGACCTCAATCCTATCAGTTGCGATCCAACTGATCATCACTCGCAAGATTGTAAACGTGAGGGAAAGTTGCTGGAAGTGCGTTGTCGCCGATTTCCGAGATTGGCCGGAGCGAACACATGGCAGGAGCAGCCAGAGCGTTCACCACGCCCGGAGTCTCGTCGAGCTGGAGAGGGACCGCAACAAGGCCAGGAGCCGTTACTGGCCGCAGCCGCTCCGGTTCAAAGCAGTGACGATCGGCGCCCTGATTCGCGAGGGCAAGCTACTCGAGGTCCATTGCGGCAACTGCCGGCCGGAACGGCAACTCTATCTAAACCCCGAGATCTTGAGGCTTTCGAAGCGCATGCCGGTACCCGAGGTGGCAGCTATCTGGTCTGCTCGAAGTGCGGCTCTAGGAACAGCGAGACCAAGAACCCAATCTGGGCGGGGCCCGATGCCAGGTCGTAGGCGTCGGGCGCTATCCGGATTTCGTTGGAAGGAAGATGTGATGGTTGTATCGAGTGAGCGACCAAGCGATCCGTGCCTTGGCCGGTCATTAGAGCAAACAAATGGCCACATTCTTGACTCGGCGGTCACTGATGAGAGGTGGGATTCGTGGGGCTTGCTATCGATCTTTTCGATGGCAATGTGACCACCGACTTCAATCAGGCTGACATGCTCGTCGCCGGAACAAAAAGTCATTTCGATAGGACCGTTCAAACCATCGTGGCGTGGCTCGACTGGCTTCGGAGCGACAACCGCACGACGGGCAAGATTGGGCTCTTTTGGCTATTCGTTCGGTGCCCGCATGACCGTACACGCCGCTCTGGCCGCCCCAGTGGATGCATCCGTGCTTTGCGTCGGCACGCGGACCCACCTACCTTCAAAGTGCGAGGACCTCCTTGTCCCCACGCTTACCACATGTCCGGTGATGGCGTGTCACCCGCCCATGAATTTGATAATCAGAGACAATAGAGCCGCAATATAGAATGTCGGCTCGCTTACTCAGGAGTTCTTCGGCCCGATTCTACGGCACCCAGTGTGTCCAGCAGTTCGGTCATGCGAGTGGGGCAAGATTGCGAGGCATCATCGTAGAGCGCGCGCAGGCTTCCTCCGATGAAGCTTGTAGCAGAGAACTCCCGGATCGGACTGTATGTTGCCCGGATGCGGTCGTTCCAACTGTTAGGCCCATCTTCGACCATCGAACTTGTCCCCGTCGCCCTGGAAACTCAGCAGTTTTTTCGTCTGCCGCAGCTAAGTTCCCGCCCGGCCAGCGCGTCATCCCTTGCGAGGGCTGAATAAATCCAACATACTCGACCGTGGGTGGAATCAGGGCGGGGAATAGTGATGCGTATCAATTGGAAGATTCTCCTGCAAACGGCAACCGCAGCCGCTGTCGGCCTTGGCATTGGTTACCTGCAGAGGCACGCAGGTGGACCTGGCAATGGCGTCATTCCAGGGCTCCTTGGGTTCTCGATCGCCTGGCTGCTCATCCCCGCAGTTTCAAACGACGTTGGTAGGATGTGGCGCTGGCTCGGGCACCATCACCAGCGCCGAAAGTGGGCCGATTTCGAGGCCTGAGGCTAGGGACTGCCCCTTTCGCGCCTATTTCAAATTTCTGGTAGCGATCCTGAGTGGCCTCTCCGCAACGGATAGCCAAGGGTCGGCGGACCGAAGGGGAAGTTCGACCCATTTCCGACGTTCGGAAGGTTCGCTTGTGGCCGATCACCTGGCGGCTGAGCTCGGCCCCCATTGCATGACGCCAATCCGCGTGCTACACACTGAACCACATGGTTCAGTGTACGACAGCTCGCCTCGATGCTTCGTTCGCTGCGCTCTCGGACGCCACCCGACGCGGCGTTCTGGAGCAGCTCGGACGTGCAGACGCCTCGATCACGGACCTTGCCGAGAAATTCCACATGACCCTCACGGGCATGAAAAAGCACGTCGGCGTCTTGGAAGAGGCGGGGCTCGTCACGACCGAGAAGGTCGGGCGCGTGCGGACCTGCAGGCTCGGCCCACGCGGACTGGAGGCAGAGGCGGCATGGATCGAGAGCCACCGCCAGGTCTGGGACGCACGCTTCGACGAGTTGGACAAGGTTGTCGAGGACTTGAAACGTAAGGAGAAAATCGATGGACGACAGAAGAGATAGTCAGTCCAACCCCATGAAGAACCGCACCACGGTGGAACGGAAGTCAGACCGCGAGCTGGTCGTTACGCGAACCTTCAACGGCCCCGCCCACATCGTGTTCGAGGCGTGGACCAAGCCCGAGCTGATGAAGCTGTGGTGGGCGCCGAAGTCGACAGGCGTGCCCCTGCGTTCTTGCGAGATGGACGTTCGTGTTGGGGGCAGGTACCGCCTCGAGTTCGGACACGATGCCTCAGAGTCTATGGCGTTCATCGGCAAGTACATCGAAGTGACGCCGCCCTCGCGCCTCGTCTGGACGAATGAGGAAAGTGAAGACGGCGCCGTGACCACGGTGACCTTCGAGGAAAAAGACGGAAAGACGCTCCTGGTCCTGCACGAACTCTATCCCTCGAAGGAAGCCCTCGACGAAGCTGTCGCCGGGATGGAGGATGGGATGCCCGAACAGTTCGAACAGTTGGACGAACTTCTCGTCACCCTGGGCGCGAGCGTCTGATGGCATGAGCCCGACCTGTGGGAATGATCCGGACGACCTGTCCGAGGAGATGCCAAATCAGCTTTACCTATCGGCGCAGAAAGAACTTCCAGGCTTGAGCCTATAGATTGGTCGTCGAGCCATTCGGTCCTTGCAATCGGCTGCCTGACCGCGGTGACCAATTGCCGCGCTTTGCTGCGGCTTGGTGGCGATCACGTTCCTGAAGGAAATCGTCCCTATATACGTCCGCCGTCGGCAGCCCAATATTGGCCCTGTCGACTGATCTGGTGTGACTCTTTCCGAAATGAGACCAAGTACCTTCCTTTGGTGCCACAATGTCAAAAAAGTCCCGAAATAACCCCTCTGGGTAGTTTGCGTCGGTTATCGGCACGTCTGCGCGACGTCCGCTTCTGAACAGAGGGGCCATTCTGGAGCTCTTTTCAGCCTTCTTGAATCAGGCAAATGGGTGCGCCTGCAGCTCAGGCAAGACTTGCCAATCTGCCCGGATACCATCGTGATGCGTGTGGTCGACTTGGCGCCCTGCGGCAATCATGCGTTATTCAACGAGTACAGCTCGGTGCTTGTGCGGCCGGATGGTTATCTCGGCCATATTCATCCGGCAATCGATAGAGTCTCCGAAAGGTCCCCGTTTTAGATCTTTATTGAACACGGACAGTTCTCGTTCAATACCGCAAAGACCGCGCGAGCGGTCTTTGCTCTCCAACTGACTCGATCCAAATCTTATCGGTAGTTGCTGTCCGATATTTTTCAGTGGATCCAGCGGGAGTCCGTCGAGCGCCACAACAATACCTTTAAGGTTAACGGAACGTCAGTGGGCCTTTTCCCATTCAACTTGCAGTGGGTTTTTAAAATCGGCATTGATCAGGTCACCTTTGGGCCGATCGATCTGATAAGTGATCCTATGGCCGACGGTGTCGGCATTGCTTGTGCGGAAAGAGATAGCATCACCGCCGTGATTTGGGCGTCTGGTTCAGCCAGGAGACAGAGAAATGGGGATCGGTAGTATCGACAGTGCTCAAATGGCCTTGCTCGGCATATCGCGGATGAACGTGGCGGGGGTCTCGAGTCGGTCGGAAAGGTGGTGTCGCGAAAGCTCGGACCGTACAAACGGGCGTCCGGTCCAGGCGCGCACGACATCCTGCGTTGAACTGAAGAGGGAAGCGGCCGAGGTCATGATCGGTCGGGAGATCCACCGGGCTTATACCGCCTTCTGGTGCGAGGGTCATTTGGGCGACTGGGATGGCCTCTGCGGGTACCGTGTCCTCGCCGGTGAGGGTTATGTGAAATCCGGCGACCACCGCCTCTGTCTCTCGTGCGCAGAGATCGAGGCAAAGCAAATCGCGGCGGCCGAGCGGGCGTTTGCGCGCGCACTTGTCGAGGGCCTCGAGGAGGCGATCGCGGCGCCGGCCCGGAGTGCGAGGAACTTCGGGGCGTCTGCCTGCCTCTCGTCCATCGGAGGGGAGTGTTTGGAGAAAAAGATCGAAAAGTCACATTATGGGTCGGGAACCATGTCGGCCGCGCAGGCGCTCGTGAGTGAGAACGAGCAACTTGTGAATCTCGCCCGCTCTCAGGAAACGATTGCACGAATCCTGGAAGATGAGCGGCGGCACCGCGAACGCCTCGTCGGCTATACTAAACGCCCCGTGCTGCTGCCGGAAGAAGAGCCGATCGACGAGGAGGTTGTGCTTCTAGTTGAAGAAATCGTGGAGGAGGTCGCCGTCATCGGCGCACTTTGCGACACACTCCGCGATCGCCTGGAGAGCGTCACCAGGGCCCCGGTCGTTTCGGGGTAGAGAGCGGGAGCCACGACGCGCTGAGCCTGTCCACACTGCAGCCTCGCCATTGATGTCTGCACCAGCGGCGAGGATCGGAGTTCGGAAAATGGCTGAACTGATCACTGGCGTAACTTCCGTCTTGATCTGGCCCTCCGCTTTGGCCAGCCCGATACGCCTGGCCTATTCGCCCGGAAGCTGCTGGAGACGCGGGTGATCACCTGCGCCGCTCCAGACTACCATCAGCGCCACGGCGCACCTCGGCGCCCTTAGGAGGTCCTTGATCACGAAGCCCTTTTGTTTCGCGATCCTCAGTCGGGTCGACCCTTCACGTGGGAGTTTCATCGACGAGGCCAGGTTGTCTCTTGCGCTGTCAGCGGGTAAGTCGTGATGGACGATCCATCGGCCGCGATCTCTTTTCGGTTCATTGCGAGGCTTCCTGGTATGCGCCAGGGCGCCCATCATGCAGAAAATCTACTAAGGCCTTGAGCGCTGGCCGCATCTGGCGGCGGCTTGGATAATAAAGAAAAAATCCTGTCGCCGGAGTTGGCGCCCATTGGTCGAGAACGGTCACAAGTCTGCCTTCGGCAAGATCCGTTGCGATGAAGATGGGCGGACCTTGTATGAGCCCAAGGCCTTCGACAGCGGCACGGCGAGCGACCGTCACTGAATTGACTACCAATCGTCCCTTGACGTGTACTTCCAAATCGCGGCGTTTGACCCGAAAACGCCACGGCAAGTAGGTCCCGCTCGAAAATCGAATACGGATGCAATCGTGCGCAACAAGGTCCCGCGGCGATTTGGGCTTGCCGCGTTGCGTGAAATAAGCTGGCGAGCCAGCGACCACGATCGGCAGTTCGTCGGTAACGCGCACCGCAATCATGTCGCGTTCGATTTGTTCGCCGAGGCGAATGCCGGCATCGAAACGCTCGGCGACGATGTCGGTGAGCGCCTCGTTGAAGGACAAGTCCAGAGAAATTTCAGGATATTGCGCGAGAAATCGCGGAATAGCCGAGTCCAGAAAAAAATCGCCGGCTGGCGGCGGCGCAGTGACGCGCAACATGCCGGCCGGCCTGCCGCGGAATTCATTCGTTGATTCCAACGCAGACCGATACTCGTCAAGGACCGGCCGAAGCCGTTCCAGAAGACGCTCGCCGGCTGCAGTTGGGGCAACCGATCGTGTCGTGCGCTCGACCAGGCGCACCCCCAGCCGTTCCTCGAGGTTGCGGATCATTTCGCTCACGCGTGGTGGCGATAAAGCCAGCTGCTTGGCCGCCTTGGTGAAGCTTTTCAGCTCGACCACGGCCACAAAGGCTGTCGTTTCGGCGAGACTTGCTCCATGCGCCAGAGCGATCATTATTCGATAATCCGGAATAGCCCTTTAGGATTATTCCATCTTACCGATCGCACCGATTCGTGTCCACCTTCTATTAGGTGCAGTCACCGCGCCGTAAGGAGAATTGCCATGAGCGAATCCGAAGCTTGCCATAGTGATCGGAAGCATCCGACCCAATCGCTTCGGCGGTCATGCCGCGCAATGGATCGAAGAGATCGCCAGGCGCCGGACTGATTTCGAAGTCGAATTGATCGATTTGAAGGATTACCCCATGCCGCTGTTCGCGGAGGAGGCTTCGCCGCTCTATGCTCCCTCGAAAAATGAGGTTGCCCAGCGCTGGCAGAAGAAAGTCGGTGAATTCGACGCCTTTATCTTCACGGCTGCCGAATACAATCGCGGACCGACCGCGGTTTTGAAGAATGCGCTCGACTACGCCTACGCTGAATGGGGCAACAAGCCGGTTGCTTTCGTAGGCTACGGCGGCGTTGGCGGCGCTCGCGCGGTAGAGCAACTGCGGCTTCACGCCATCGAGTTGCAGATGGCGCCGATCCGCAGCGCCATTCACATCCTGTTTCCCGATTACCTGGCCGTGATCAAGGACGGCAAGCCGCTGAGCGAACTCGAGCATCTCAATCAGGCCGCCAGGCAGATGCTTGATCAGCTGGCATGGTGGAGCGCCGCCCTCAAAGCAGCGCGCGAGACGAGTTTGCGCCAGGCGGCCTAGTCGTCGAGCTGATGACCATGCGCAGTGAGCAGCTGGTGTGGTGCGCAGGAGCGTTAACCTCTCTGATGTTGGCGCCGATCCCCCAAAATCGAGCGTAACTTTTCATTTGTCGCAAGTGAAAGGAGGTAGGGTCATGGGTCAGAACATTGCCGTCGTCGTCACGGGAGGCACGGGCAAACAAGGTGGCGCTGTTGTGAAGAGCCTGCTCGAGCGCGGTCACCATGTTCGCGCCGTCACGCGCAGTACCGGCTCCGCGAAGGTGAGGGAGCTCGCAGACGCTGGCGTCACGCTCGTCCGCGCGTCACTCGAAGACACGGCCGCGCTCACGAAGGCGCTCGAAGGAGCGACCTCCCTCTTCGCGATGACGACGCCATTCGAAGGAGGCACGCACGCCGAGACGCGACAAGGTATGTCCGCAGCGGACGCGGCCAAGGCCGCAGGCGTACATCTCGTCTTCAGCTCGGTCGGCTCCGCCAATCGACAGACCGGCGTGCCGCACTTCGACAGCAAGTACAAGGTCGAAGAGCATATCGCCGGGATTGGCGTACGCGCCACGGTCCTGGCGCCTGTCTATTTCATGGAAAACCTTTACTTCGGCAAAGAGCAGCTCGCGAAGGGCATGTACGCCACGCCGCTCTCGCCGACGAGAGGGCTCGCGCAAGTCGCCGTCGCAGACATCGGGGCCGTCGCCGTTCGCCTCCTCGAGGACCCAGGCCGCTTTGCGGGCAAGCGCTTCGATCTGGGGGGCGACGAACTCACGGGCAACGACGTCGTCACCATCCTCTCGCGCGTCACCGGTCGCCGGTTTACCTATCTCCAGGTCCCATTAGATCTCATCCGCCAGGGCATGGGTGAGGACGCCGTCAAGATGTACGAGTGGTTCGACCGCGTCGGCTACACCGTCGATCGCGCAGCGCTCCGCCGCGAATTCCCCGACGTAGCCCTACACGACTTCGAGTCATGGGCTGAGGCTCAGGATTGGAACACGCTTCTCCAAAGCGCCTAGGACGTATGCGGGTCCGACGCATTCAGCAAGCCAGAACTGAAGCACAACGTGGTTGGGCTCGCTAAAGCAGCCAAGGTGCTGAAGTTGCCGATCATCATTACCATGACCGCGCGCGACAGCATGTGGGGCCCGACCTTTCCAGCATGCGCAGAAAACCGACCTGTCGCTTGGTCTCGCTGAAAGTACCGGAGGCGTCGACAGCTACGTAGGCGTCAAGACCCTTGCCAACAGCCGTGATGGCGGGGGACGCTGCGCAAACTTCAAGGGAGATGCACCTGCGAAGATCAGCTTCTTGCGGGCGGTCGCAGTGATGGTCTGGGCCACCTTAGAATCATCGAAGGCGTTAACCGACGAGCGATCGATGATCGGAACGCCCGGCAGCGCCCCGACGAGTTCTGTATAACCGCTGACGACTCAGAGCAGACGTTGGATGTTTGGCCGCATCTTCGATTTAGACGGGCAGTGAGAGCTATCGTGAACTGTGGCTGGAGCTGTTATGCTGCCGCGCTCTCGCGGGATGTCCAGAACATCAAACCTGGTTGGTCATCACGGGCTATCGAACTGCACCGTCAGGACAGCTTAATGCTACGCTTTCGTGCCGGTCACAACCAGTGCTGGGACTCCGACCCCACACCCAATTGGTACGTGGATTAGTAATCCTAAGCGCACCCAAAGTCATTGCCCTTGGATCGCGGCTTGGCTAGCTCGACAACATGCCGGCCGAGCGAGACGATGGGTCGCGGACATGATTACCGCAACATTTGCGGGCACCCGTTTTGAGGGCGCCCGCTCCGTCACTTCACACTTGTTTCGCGGCTATTCGCTGGGGTGATTATTCGCCGCCTGAATTGCCTTCAATATGCCTTCCAGGTTGTAGGTCGCCGCCGCCTGCAGTGGTGGGAAGGTCTTGTACGACATGAGTTCCTTTTCCCACAGCAGCTGACCGATGGGCAGCATGTTCCAGTCGTACATAAAGGCGCTGACCGGGCCGCCCAATGCCCCTTGAACGGAGGCCAGGGTTTTCGTGTCTCCGACCCCGGCGACGTTCTGCTCGAAGGGATCGCGCTTGATGTTCTGGACTATGGTCCAGTGGAAGTTGATGAGAGGTTCGACCCACCCGGCCGCCCCGGGCGCTGTCATGCTGTAGTACATCTTCCAGTCCTTGTAGCGCACCGCAGACGGCGTCGAGCCCGAGTAGTAGAAGAAATAATCACGCGCCGACTTGTCCGATTTGCCCTCTAGGTAGTCGCGCTGGTTGACGCCATCGAGCGTCGTCTTGACGATGCCGGGATAGGCGCCTTTCTCGATCTGCGCCTTGAGGTCGTTGCCCTTGGCGCCGCCGGCGATGTCCACGAAAGTGGGCAGCCAGTCGAGGGACGCGAACATCTCCGTCTTCAACGTGCCCGGCTTGATGTGCCCGGGCCAGCGGACGACCTGCGGCACGCGGTAGCCGCCCTCCCAGGCCGAGCCTTTCTGGCCCCTGAAGGGCGTGTTGCCGCCGTCGGGGAAGGTGACCGTCTCGGCGCCATTGTCGGTGGTGAAGACGACGATGGTGTTGTCAAGCTGGCCCATGTCTTCGAGCTTCTTGAGGACGTAGCCGATGTTGTCGTCCATCTGCTTCATGCCGGCTTCGTTGACGCCCCAGCCCTTGCCGCCCGGCGCGCCCACCATGGCCATGTACTTGTCCGACAGCACGGTGGTGACGTGCATGCGCGCCGGGTTGTACCAGACGAAGAACGGCTTGTTGGTCTTCTTGGGGTCGTTGCGGTCGAGGAAGTCGATCACCTTAGCCGAGATCTCCTCGTCCACCGTCTTCGACCGCTCCAGCGTCAGTGGGCCTTCGTCGTGGCAATTCTGGTGTGCCGCCGTGCCATCAGAGGACTTGCACCAGAGAACCGGACGCGGAGGCGTCAGGCAGGTGGTTGTCTTTGGATCTACGGCGCCGGGCACTTCGGGTACGCCCGGGATCGGGGTGTTGATGCAGGGCGGTGCGATGTCCTGCACCAAGGGTGTCTTGTTGATGTCGGGGAAGCTCACCTGCTGCATTGCGTCGAGGTGATAGAGGTAGCCCCAGTATTCCTGGAAGCCGTGCGCCGTCGGCAGTGCAGTCCGTGTGGTCGCCCAGGTGGTTCTTGCCGAACTCGCCGGTGTTGTAGCCGAGATCGAGCAGGAACTTGGCGAGCGCCGGGGTGCCGGGTTGCAAATAGGACGGGCTGCCCGGCAGTTGCGGCGGGATCATGCCGGTGCGCAGCGGATACATGCCGGTGAAGAAGGCATTGCGCCCGGAGGTGCAGCTCTGCATGGCGAGGTAGCCCATGAACTTGGCCCCCTCGTGTCCGATGCGGTCGATGTTGGGCGTTTCGCCAAGCCCAAGGCCTTCATGGTAGATGCCCGGCTGCATCCAGCCGATGTCATCCCCCATGATGAAGAGAATGTTGGGTTTTTGGTCCTGTGCATGGGCCAAAGGCATGAGCGCGGGCGCCGCTGTTAGGCACAGCCCGACGACAGAAGCGCCGAGCATTCGGCGCACCAGTTTGTTGGGTATCATGTTGACTACCTCATCGTTCATTCATCGCGAAGATTTAGAGACCGGTCGCGAGGTCTGCGAAGGTGCCACCGGACATTACTGGCACTGCCAGGATCACACGGGCAATGCATTGACCCACGTCAAGATCACGAGCCGGACAAGTGTTCCCAGGCGGCACCGCTTGGCGAACCGCGGTCCAAGAGCCAACTCCTGAAGGGCGTGAAGCTCGGCTACAAGAACCATCTCGACGGTTACAACCAGCTGGATCCGCATTACTGGCAAGGGGGACCGTCGGCGCGACACGAACACTTCTACTTCGGAGGACCAAAGCTGGAGGGCGACGGCTCGACGACATAAGTTCATTTTCTATCAGCAGCCGGGGGCGGCTGGCCCGGTCTGGCTTGACCTTACCCGGCCAGCGGCTAAGTGTGCAAAAGACTGCTCGCGGCGATTGAGTTTGTTATCCGAATCGCATTTTTGCGTTACTATGGGCGATCTAACTCCGGTATGACGCACGGAACATTGGGGCCACTAACCACAATGCCTGAGGAAGCGCCGGAGGACGAGGCCGGTGTTATCAAAGGCGGAGGGGCCGATGCGATGTGGTGCCCAAGTGTGCTGATACGATTGGTAGTTCGCCGACTGGACGCTGCGCGCTGAGTTGACTTTCCTCTTTCCAACACATTGAGCGGCAGAGCGTCGCGCGAGATC
>CAVUUY010000014.1:0-137150 GCA_963744915.1 uncultured Alphaproteobacteria bacterium | reverse complement strand
CCAGCATCTCGCCGGCGAAGGACTTGGTGACCGAGCCGATGCGCAGCAGGGTGGCGCCATCGGGCGGAGGACTGCCCGGGCCGGCACGCTCGCCGAAGCCGCTGACCGATACGGAGCCTTGGCGCACCGCGCCGATCACCAGGGCCGGGACCTTGGTCTCGATGAACAGGATCTGACCGGTAAAATCGACAAGCTCGTCAAGCACTGGGTCAGCATGCATGCGATCGGCCCCGTTTCCAGCCACGCTCGCCTCCGCAGAGCATGAGGATGGCCGGGCGCACCGGCGAGGATGCGCCCGCCACCACACCGCCTAGAGCCGGCGGAAGCAGCCGAGGAAGCGGCAGGCCGGCGATTTGGCACGGCATACCCTGAGCGCCGTCGATACGGCTTCGGGCTTGTACTGAACCGTGTCGCCATAGTGCCACACCGACCGCGCACCGGCATCATAGCCATAGGCGCATTGCCAGTTGTTGGGACGGCTGAACTTGAAATTGGCAGATGCCGGTGACGTGGTCGTCAGAACCAGCGCCGCCATGGCCACCCATGCAATCCTAATGGTCATCGCAGAACCCTTTCGGTAAACATCATCGTTGAATCATGGGTGCCCTTCGTAAATAACTTCAGCTGTGAGTTTTGCCACTGTGCCGGCAGAATAGGGCCCAGACCCTTTTTGGGAGATCGCCGCTCCCTCCTTTTCCCTTCTCCCCCGCGAGCGGGGGAGAAGGTGGCCGGAGGCCGGATGAGGGGGTGTCTTTGCCAACTTCAATCACCGCTCGTGAGGTATGGATGACTTCTCGACTCGTAAAAGATACAGGATTTCTCGAAGATTTCGGCTTGGCGAGAAAGACCCCTACTGCTCCTCCGGGCACCTTCTCCCCGTCAGCACGGGGAGAAGGGGAATGGGGGTCAATCAATTCGATTAGCTAGAGGGTCCTGACCCTACCAATTATGACCTCAACCGCGGTTCACGGACAACATGAGCGGATCGGCAGACAGCGCAATGGCAACCGGGCAGGAACATGGCCACGGTCACGAGCATGGCAACGAACGGCGCGTTCTCTGGGCGTTGCTGCTGACCGTCACCTTCATGGCGGCCGAGCTTGTCGGCGGCCTGCTCGCCGGCTCGCTGGCGCTCCTGGCCGATGCCGGTCACATGATCACCGACGCCGGTGCCCTCTTCCTCGCCTGGCACGCCTTCCGGGTGAGCCGCCGGCCGGCAACCCCGGACCGTTCCTATGGCCATGACCGCTTTCAGGTGCTTGCCGCCCTGATCAATGGCGCCGCGCTCTTCGTCGTCGCGTTATGGATCATCTTCGAGGCGGTCGGACGCCTCAGGAGCCCGGTCGCGGTTCTCGGCGGACCCATGCTGCTGGTCGCCGCCCTCGGCCTTGCCGTCAATATCGCCGCCTACTGCATCCTTCACGGCGCCGGCCAGGACAATCTCAACATCAAGGGAGCGCTGCTGCATGTGTTGGGCGACATGCTCGGGTCGGCAGCGGCGATCGTTGCGGCCTGCGTCATCCTGCTTACCGGCTGGACACCGATCGATCCGATCCTCTCGGTCCTGGTCGCTCTGCTGATCCTGCGCGGCGCCTGGCTGCTGTTCCGCCAGTCGTGGCACGTGCTGATGGAGGGGGCGCCGGAAGGGCTCGACGTCGCCGCCTTGCGCCGCGAATTGCCCGCCCGCATTCCCGGCGT
Source organism: uncultured Alphaproteobacteria bacterium (assembly GCA_963744915.1). GTDB lineage: Bacteria > Pseudomonadota > Alphaproteobacteria > Rhizobiales > Aestuariivirgaceae > DATAFF01. The sequence continues at coordinate 135,452 of CAVUUY010000014.1, read as the reverse complement.
GCTCGACATCCATCATGTCCATGCCTGGTTGCTGACGCCGCAGCGACGCCTCGTCACCCTTCACGCCAGCATTGCCGAGAATGCCGACCACGACGATGTGCTGCACCGCATCCAGACGGTGCTGGCGAGCCAGTTTTCGGTCGATCACGCCACCATCCAGATCGAGCGCCGCCACTGCACCGACGTCGACCACAGGCATGCCGTCGGCGAGCCATGAACACCGCCGGGCCGAAGCGGATCCAGCTGCGCCGGACAAAGGGCTGGCGGCTGCCGGACAATGCGGTGATCGTGTCGCGTCCGACCAAATGGGGCAACCCGTTCCGGATCGACGTGCACGGGACCCGCGAGGAATGCGTCCGACAATTTGCCAGCTTTATCGTGAGCGACGATCCGAAGGCGAGAAGCCTGCGTCAGTCGCTGGCTGAGCTCCGCGGCAAGGACCTGGCCTGCTGGTGCCCGCCCGGTCCTTGCCACGGCGATGTGCTGATCGAGATGGCCAACAATGGCCGCGGACCGAAGGAGTAGCACCCATGCAGCCAGCGATGACCTTCGGCGACGCCATCAACTCGGTGCTCTCCAAATATGCGACCTTCGCCGGGCGTGCCTCGCGCACCGAGTTCTGGCGGTGGGTGCTGGTGTTCGTGCTGCTCACACTCGTCACCCGCATGATCGATGGCGCATTGTTCGCCTCTTCCGTTCATGCCGGGCTGTTCGAGCGCGGCGCCATGCAGCCGCTGACCTTCATCGCCATCCTCGCGCTGCTGCTCCCCAACATGGCTCTCGCCGTGCGCCGCCTGCACGACACCGGCCGCAGTGGATGGTGGCTGCTGCTGATGCTCGTCCCGTTCGTCGGACCGCTCGTCCTGCTTTACTGGTATGTCCAGCCGAGCGACGAGGCTCCCAACCAATATGGGTGAGTGAGGAGAGCGACTACCGCAGCAGGTGCGGGAAGAGTCCGAGCAGACCGAGAAGGATCAGATAGATCGCGACCACGAAATTGAGAATGCGGGGCGCGATCAGAATGACGATTCCAGCGATGAGCGCGATCAGCGGTTCAGGTTGATGAAGATCAATGTTCATGTCGCTGTGTCCTTCTTGCAATGGCTGGCCCGTCCTCTGACGGATCGGGCCTTCCCCAAAACCAAAGCATCAAGCTTGTCAGCACCTTACGCTTTCGAAAATTACGCACGAACGGAACGCCTTGACAAAACCTCTGGTTACATTTTTTCTAAAGATGTACCCGCGAGGGATGCAATTGTCATGCTTCCGAGAAGGAAATGTCACGGCGACCCCGTAATTTTCATTGCAGGCCAGTGGCTTACGGCATTCATATAGCCGGCGCGGAGGGCGTTAGTAGCGTTGAGTCATACACCTCCGTAAGTGAAGGCGGGGCGGCTGCGTATTTGGCCGCCCCGCTTCACATTTCAGCGTCCCACGATTTGTCCATTACCCGCAACAGCGCTTTCACCAGCATCAACGCATTTCCACTGGCACGGGCGACGGAACGACCGGCGCGCCATCGTCTGCATTCGGAAGGTCCACAACAAGGAGATGGAGCATGACTCATCGCGCAGCGCTGTTCGCCGGAACGGTTCTTGGCTTGGCAGCGATTGCAGGGCTGAGCGTTGCGGCATCGGCTGCAACAATCAGCACTGCTAATCCAGCAATTAGCAGTGTGAATAGCGATAACAGTGCCGTGACCAAAGCCGCCATGCGCCAATGGGATCCGCGCAAGGATGGCGATCGTCGGCGCAAGCGCGCCGGCAAGTATCGCTACTTCCGTGGCGGCTATTATTATGCAAACCCATGGTGGCAGCTCGGTGTGCCGCTGGCGCCCGGTCTTGTCGTCGGCATCCCGACGCCATGGACCCCCGCGTGGTTCGGCTATTGCGAGCGCAAATATGGGCACTTCGACCGCAAGACCGGTCGTTATTATCGCGGCGGTCGATGGATTGATTGCCGCTGACGTTCAGTCGAGCTGAGACGACGCGCCACGCCCTTTTGTCGTGGCGCGTCCCATCAGAACTCGGCGCTCTCCTGCGGATTGGTGATCACGCGACGGTTCTGAGACTTGCAGGAGATGTCGGCGCAGTCGGCAACCAACCGCTCGCGGCCGTAGCCCTTGGCCAGCATCCGGTCGGGAGCGATGCCATGCGAAGCGAGATAATTCCGCACCGACTCGGCCCGCCGTTGCGACAGGGATTTCTGCGCCGTCGGCGTACCGGGATCATCGGCGAAGCCCTGCAGCTTGATCTTCCATTGCGGATATTGGTTCAGCCACTGCACCTGCTTGTCGAGCGTGACGCGCGCGGTATCGTCAAGATCTGCCGAACCGGGTGCGAAGAAGGTGCGCCGGCCGACATTCACCATGAAATCCTCTTCGCTGCCGGGAGTGACGTTGACGCCCCCCTGGACTGGCGCGTTGGTCCCATCGGGCGGCGGTGCATAGGCCACACCGCGGGTCTGGTACCCGCCGCCGCTGGTGGCGCACCCGGCCATGAGGCCCGCCACACATACCAAAGCGAGGCATAAGGCCCCGCGCCGCCCACTCACAACCATGTCGTTGCCCTCCCTCGCACCTCTCCCCGAACTAACCTGGCGGCGGCTGCGTATCCACAGGGGCCGCTTCATCGATGACCGGCGCACCGAGGTGCTTGAGCACCAGGACCTTGGTACCCATCGGGCAGCGCTGGTAAAGATCTATGACGTCCTCGGAAAACATGCGGATGCAGCCGCTCGACACGTTCTTGCCGATGCTCCAGGGCTCGAGCGTGCCGTGCAGGCGATAACCGAGATCGCGACCGTCGCGGAACAGGTACATGGCCCGCGGACCGAGCGGATTGTCCGGCCCGGGATCGACATAATCCGGCAGATCCGGCTGGCGCTTGCGCATTTCCGGCGGCGGCACCCAGCGCGGCCACAGCGATTTGCGGTCGATCCGCGCCCGTCCGAACCAGCGAAAGCCGTCGCGCCCCACCCCGACGCCATAGCGCAGCGCCGTCTGGTTTTCGAAGATCACGTAAAGGAAATGATTGTCGGTATCGATGACCACCGTACCTTGCGGCTCGGGACTGAGATATTTCACGAGCTGCCGCTTCCATTGCGGACCGATCTTGCTCCAGTTGGTCTGGCGATAAAGATGGCCATTGTCCTGCGCCTCGCCGGAGAAATAAGCCAGCGCCGCTTTGCTATAGACATGCGTATATGCCAGCGCCGTGGCGGATCTGCCACACAGCGCCACCGCCGCACCGCCCATGACCAAGTCTCTGCGCGTCAGGCCCACAGCAAACCCCTCCTCTTGACCGCCGGCCCGTGGATTCCTGGGCGATTTATGCGACTTCTGCCCGATTCCACATGCCGTGCTCGACACCACCGCCGGCGAGACGAAGTCCCACCGGAGGTGCCCCACCATCAGCACCACTTATGATCCGCCGTTCGACATAGCTCAGGACGGACCGGATTGTCGCGGCGGTGAAGGGCTTGTCCACAGCTCCAAGGGCGCCGTGATAGCTCGGCCCCAGCCGTCCCGCATTGGCGGTCACGAACACCACCGCGACGTCGCTGCGGTTCTTCATCCTGTCGGCGACCTCGATTCCGGTCGGCCCATCCCGCAGATTGAGGTCCAGGAGGACCACATCGGGATGAAGTTCGTCCACCATTCGGCAGGCCGCCCGGCTGTCCAACGCATGGCCGACCACCTGATGCCCGGCATCCTCGATGATCCACTGCAACTCCATCGCCAGGAGAATCTCGTCCTCAACGATCAACACACGAAACCCACTGCCCAGGGTCATTACGCCGCCCTCGTACTCGACTGACTAACTGGTTTACGGTCCCGCTGCAAAAACGCCGCAACGGAACGTGCGGCAGGGTGGCGGCGATTTGTGCATCAAGTACGGCGAGAATGCGGCATGCGCCGTCATCGGCGAAGACAAAATAAGAGCGGGAGCATGAGGCTCCCGCCCGTCAGGCGGTCGAACTTGCCCGCTAAACGGCCGGCGGGCCCATCGGTTCCGCCGGCTGCGGTGGCTGCCGGTGCCCGAACCCCAGCCAGCCGGCAAGGGTCGGATGGCGCCGCCGCACGCGTTCGGCATGGCGGACCACAAACCGCCGCCGCCACCGCCGCACCTGCGGCAGATCGAAGGACAGCACCAGGAGCCCGAGCGGGATCATCCAGAAGCCCAGAATGGGCAAAAAGCCGAGAATGCCCCCGGCGATCAGCAAAAGCCCGAGCCCCAGCCGTGCGAAACGATTGGCTGGCAAGGGAACGCTCTGTTGGCCGATGCGGATGCGAGGCATGCCCTTCACGAGATGGGATGCGGTTTTCGGCTTTCAATCACCGCATGGGTTTGCTAAGAGAGCCGCGCGCTTTTCCCCGGTAGCTCAGTCGGTAGAGCAAGCGGCTGTTAACCGCTGGGTCGCTGGTTCGAGTCCGGCCCGGGGAGCCACCCTTCCTTCGACCTCATTCCTCGCAGTTCCAGCGGCTGGGCTTCGTCAGGCCCTGTGGCAGCACGGTGGCATCGTTGCCGCAGGCGATATCGAGCTGTTCTTGCACCAGGTTCTTGACGCCCGACAGGTCGGCGTCTTCGAAATTCGTGTTGTAGGTGAAGGCGTTGCGGAAATCGGCGCCGTGCAGATTGGCGCCCGCGAAATTGGTGCGGGAGATGTTGGCGAGAACGAACGGCACCTGTTCGAGGTTGGCGCCCTGGAAGGATCCGCGGCCGACATCGGCCTTGGTCAGGTTCGCCCCGGACAGATTGGCCTTGTTGAAGATGCTGCGGTTGAACTCGGATTTCTGGAAATTCGCCCCTTGGGCATTTGCCCCGTCGAAACTGGTCCGAAGGCCCGTGGCCTTCTCGAAATTGGCGCCATTCAGGCTGCTGTTGCGGAACGACACCCGAGAAATATCGGCTTTGTAGAACACCGAGCCGTCGAGCGTCGAACCCTTGAAGTCGGTCCCGGTCAGACTGGCGCCTTCGAAATTCGACGCCGCAAAATCGATCCCGGTCAGCATCAGCCGCGGCTTGGAACATCCCGACCAGTCGATCCGTGGCCCTGCCTCGCTCGAGCACGCCCCGGCCAGCGCCTGGCCCGCCGAGGCGGCCGTCATGAGGACCGCAACCAGTGCACCCCGCTTCAGCATCATTTTTCCTCCGCGTTTTCGACAATCCTACACCAGCGGCGCGACAGACGGGAACTTGCCTGGATCGCCCCGCGGCGGCGAAATTTTCTCTTTCCCGGGCTCTGGCCGTCGGCCAAACTGGCAATTCGCGCGTCGCAGCTCATCGGGAGGCCGCCAATGGGAATGAGGGAAGCAATCGCCTGCGTCGAGGGGCGGCTGCATCCGTTCAGCGCCTCGGTGCTGCAGTTCTACCTCGCCGGGCACCTCTCCACCGGTGAATTCCTGCGCTGGTTCCACATGCCCAATTCGAGCTATCTTCCCCTCGGCGTCTGCATCGTCTCGCATCTTGCGCCGGGCTATGTTCCAGGCACAAACCAGCCGGAGATTCTCAACGCGCCCATTCCCTGCCCGCAACCCGGGCCCGACTGCGTGATTTGATCGGAGCGCCGTGACGACAATGCAAATCAAGGAGGACGTCCTCGCCGCCATCGGCAACACGCCGCTGATCAAGCTGCGACGCGCCTCGGAACTGACCGGCTGCGCCATTCTGGGCAAGGCAGAGTTCATGAATCCCGGTCAGTCGGTCAAGGACCGCGCCGCCCTGTTCATCATCGAGGATGCGGTCAGGAACGGCACGCTGCGGCCGGGCGGCACCATCGTGGAGGGCACCGCCGGCAACACCGGCATCGGCATTGCCATGGTCGCCAACGCCATGGGCTTCAAGACGGTGATCGTCATCCCGGAGACCCAGAGCCAGGAGAAGAAGGATACCCTGCGCGTGCTTGGGGCGGAGCTCGTCGAGGTGCCGGCGGTGCCGTACAAGAACCCCAACAATTACGTGAAATATTCCGCCCGGCTGGCGGCGCGGCTGAATGCCGATCTGCCCTCCGGCGCCATCTGGGCCAACCAATTCGACAACGTCGCCAACCGCCGCGGCCATTACGAGACCACCGCCGCCGAGATCTGGGCCGAGACCGCTGGCGAGGTCGGCGGCTTCATCTGCGCCGTCGGCTCGGGCGGCACGCTGGGTGGCGTCTCCGACGGCCTCAAGGAACGCAATCCCAATGTCGTCATCGGCATTGCCGACCCGCATGGCGCCGCCCTTTACAGCTGGTACACCACGGGCGAGCTCGTGGCCGAGGGCACCTCGATCACCGAGGGAATCGGCCAGGGCCGCATCACCCGCAATCTCGAAGGCGCGATCATCGACACCGCCTACCGCATCTCGGATAGTGAAGCGGTCGAGATCGTTTTCGATCTCCTCGAGCATGAGGGGCTGTGCCTCGGCGGCTCCTCCGGCATCAATGTTGCAGGCGCCATCCGGCTCGCCAAGGAGCTCGGCCCCGGCCACACCATCGTCACCATGCTCTGCGATCTCGGGACCCGCTACCAGTCCCGCCTGTTCGATCCCTCCTTCCTGCGCTCGAAGAATCTGCCCGTGCCGCCCTGGCTCGAGCGCCGGCGCAGCAACCTGCCGGTCGTCTTCGAAGAGGTCCAGAGCTGAGATGACGGAACTGCTGTTTCGCGCCGACCCCTATCTCCGCGACTGCGAGGCGCGTGTCATCGCCGTCAACGCGCGGGGCGGCGTCATCCTCGACCGCACGGTGTTCTATGCCATGGCCGGCGGCCAGCCCGGCGACACCGGCACCCTGGAGGTCCCCGGCATCGGCGCCCTGCCGGTCGCCACCACCGTCTATGACGACGGCAAGGCGATCGTGCATGTCATCGATGCCGCCGGCGCCGCCGCCATGCCGGAGCCCGGTGCCGTCGCCCGCGCCGCGCTCGACTGGGAGCGGCGTTACCGGCATATGCGGGTCCATACCGCACTGCATCTGCTGTGCGCCCTCGTCCGCTTCCCGGTGACCGGCGGTCAGATCGCCGCCGATGGCGGGCGGCTCGATTTCGATATCGCCGATCCTTCGGCCGTGTCGCGCGACAGGATCGAGGGCGAGATCAACCGGCTGATCGCCGAGGACCATCCGGTCTGCGAGCAATGGATCAGCGACGCGGAGCTCGCCGCCAATCCCGGCCTGGTCCGCACCATGTCGGTCATGCCGCCCACCGGCACCGGACAGGTGCGCCTCGTGTCGATCGGCGAGGGTGGGAGCATCGATCTTCAGCCTTGCGGCGGCACCCATGTGCGTCGGACCGGCGAAATCGGCCGCGTCTCCGTCGGCAAGCCCGAGAGCAAGGGCAAGCAGAACCGGCGCATCCGCCTAACCATCGCTTGAATGGAGGATCAGGTGAGTGACTATCTGGTGACGACCGACTGGCTGGCCTCGCATCTCGATGCGCCGGACCTCGTCGTCCTCGATGCCTCGTGGCATCTCCCGACCGAGCGCCGCAACGCCCAGGCCGAATTTCTGATCGAGCATATTCCCGGCGCGCAATTCTTCGACATCGACGCCATCAGCGACACTGCGAGCCCCCTGCCCCATATGCTGCCGCCGGCCGAGAAATTTTCCGCCGCCGTCCGCCGGATGGGCATCGGCGACGGCAAGAGGATCGTCGTGTACGACACCGTTGGCCTGTTTTCGGCGGCGCGCGCCTGGTGGATGTTCCGGGTGTTCGGCCATGAGGACGTCGCCGTCCTCGACGGCGGCCTGCCGAAATGGAAGAGCGAGGGCCGTCCGCTGGCGGAAGGACCGGCCGAGGCCCGCCAGGAGCGGCACTTCACCCCGCGCTTCAACGCCATGCTCGTGCGCGACCGGCGCGAAATGGCCGCGATCGCCAGCAACGGATCGGCGGTCATTGCCGATGCCCGGGGCGCGCCGCGCTTTCGCGCCGAGGAGCCGGAGCCGCGACCGGGCGTGCGCGGCGGCCATATTCCCGGCGCCCGTAATGTCCATTATGCAAGCCTGCTCAATCCCGACGGCACCCTGAAGCCGCGCCAGGAGATCAGGGCCGCCTTTCAGCGCGCCGGCGTCGATCTCGCCCAGCCGGTGGTCACGAGCTGCGGCTCGGGCATCACTGCCGCCATCCTGTCGCTTGGCCTCGCCCTGATCGGCCACAATGACAACGCGCTTTATGACGGGTCATGGGCCGAATGGGGCAGCGATCCGAGCCTGCCGGTCGAGACCAAGGGCTGACGGGCTGGTGCCGCGCAAGCCGAAGCTCCGGACGCTCGCGACCGTCGTCACTTTTCTCGAAATGACGGCGGATGCGCAGATCCGTGCCGCGCCGCCGGTCAATATGAAGCTGGCATTGATGCGGGCCGAGTTGCCGCCCTTGCATTTCTATCGTTATCTTTATGAGGTGATTGGCCAGGATTATTACTGGATCGATCGCAAGGACATCCCCGATCGCGCGCTCGCCGAGCTGATCCAGCATCCCGATGTCCAGGTGCATATCGCCTATGTCGCCGGCGTGCCGGCCGGCTTCTTCGAGCTCGACCGTCGCCGTGGCGGGTTGGTCGAGATCATGTATCTGGGCCTCGTTCCGGACTTCAAGGGACGCGGCCTCGGCAAATGGCTGCTGTCGGAAGCCATTGCCACGGCCTGGTCGGAGCCGACCGGGCGCCTGATCGTCGAGACCTGCACCCTCGATGCCCCGAAGGCGCTGAGCCTGTATCAGCGCTTCGGCTTCGTGCCTTATGCGCGGGAGGACAAAATCATCGAGGTGCGCGACGAGGCCTGAACCGGCTCACTCCACCTCGCCCGAATTGTCCATGGTCAGAACGCGGTCGACCTTGTCCTTGTAGGCGGGATCGTCGAGCAGCGCCTTGGCGACGGCGAGATTGTTCTCCGTCGGCCGCATCTGGCGCAGCATGGCGATGGTCGCGTCCTTCATCGCCTGCGGCACCGCCTCGTCCTTTTCGAGGTCGGCGATCTGGCGGTCGACCGAGCCTGCATCCTGACCCTCGCGCACGAAGGACGCCGCAAGCCCGACGCTGGCGAACGTCTTGGCCCAGTCCTCGACCCCCTTGAAACCATGCTGTTTCACATCCCCTGCGACCTTGTCGTAGATGCCCGCCGTCTTCATCGCTTCGACGAACGCCTTGGGGTCCGAGGGATCGTCGAAAGCGCTTTCGCCATATTTCCCCTGCATCTCGAGGAAAGTGTCGATAGAGCGGCGGGCGCTGTCGGCAGTCAGCTCGACCTGATTGATATTGGGGCTCGACAGCTCCTGCTGCTGGGGCACTGTCACCTCGTCGCTGGTCTGCGCACGGATCCCGCTAAGGCACGGTACGGCCAGGAAAATCATCGTCCAAAGCAACAGGGTTCCGCGTCGGCTTGCCATCGCCAGATCTCCGGGAAAGGGGTTCGAGGGACGTCAGTGGCGTTAATTGTAGGAGGCGAAAATGGCAATCAGCGGACTGGTGTCCGCTGACGGCTCAGCGCGTTGCCAAGACGGGGGTGCGCGCCTCCGCTTCGGTATCGGAAGGCAGTGTCACATGACGGCGACTGCGATATGCGAGGACTGCACACCGCAGCACAAGCCCTCGATGCGCTCGGAAATGCGAAAGGAGCGTTTTCAATCTGCCAAGCGCGCCGATCGGTCCCGGCGTGCAGAGTGTTTGGATGGCCATCCCATTCAGATAGCGTTCCTTCAATCGTGGCTCGATACGTTCGTAAGCCCATAGATGATGAGCGAACATGGTAACCGTAAATTTGCGGAAGTAGTCTCGTTCCCAATAGCGTCGTCCTATGCGACTCCGCGTGTATTCAAACAGCCTGAAATGAATGAACAGGCGCTCGTCTGTTGCACCCACATCCTGCCCATCCCGGCCGAGAAGATAATAGTAGACTGGTCTCCTCACGATGGCGATCTGCTGAGATTTCGTCAGCACCTCGATATTGAAAGGCAGGTCATCGTGCCTGCGGAAATTCTCGTTGAACCGAACACCGTTCGACTGGAGAAGATGCCGGCTGTAGAGGCGCCGCCAGATTGCTGGTGTCTGGAGCATCATCGGATAAGACGGAGTGGAGATGACGCCGAGATCACCCAGTTGGACCGAGAACCACTCCGGGTGCTTCTTCATCGTGCCATCCTGTGCATTCACGTAGAAAAACTCTCCCTGCGCAATATCGCAATCGTTCAAAATCGCCGCCCGATACAGGGAGTCGATGAAGTCCTCCGAGACATGGTCGTCGCCGTCGACAAAGCCCACAAACTCTCCCTGCGCCAGGTCCAGCCCCACATTCCTCGCCGAGGCAGCACCGCCATTCGGCTTCGAGATCATCTTCATGTGATCGGCGCCGGCCACGACGCGCCTGATGATTTCGGCCGAGCCGTCGGAGCTGCCATCGTCGATGAACAGGATTTCCGAACGCCCGCCGAAGGTCTGATTTTTCAGCGAGCTGGCGCACCGTTCGATATAGGCAGCCACACCATAGACCGGGACGATGATGGAAACGTCACAGGCGTGGTGCTTGCCGACGCGGTGGAACTCCAGGCGTGGATCGGAAATGACGTACCGGTCGGCGATACTGGAAGCATGCGAAACGATATTCACCAGGTCATCAGGACGTTCATTGTTCTCGAGATGAAGGAATGGAAGCCTGCCGATGTCCTGGGATCGAAACATTTGAATTGCGTGATCTGCCTCCTGAATATTCGATGCAACAACGAGCGAGCGAAGCAATTGACCTTTGCTGAACGTCCGAGCAGTTGCGAGCGGAGAAAACTCCACCTTGCCGAGGTCCTCATTATCGGCCAGCAGTTCTTCCCGACGCAGACGGTGGTGCAGAAAGACCCGATCGAAAAGGCCGGCAGAGATGAGGGTTCGAGCTTCATGAAGTATCGGAAATTTGCGAACAATGTTTCTCGATTCGCTCATCGGATCCCTTTGCACTTCAAAAAGAGCTTGTCGATCATCCGGTATTGGCGATTGAAAACGATCCGTTCTCGGCTGAGCCGGCTTCTTCGAAAAGCATTCAGCACAGCAAATTGCCGCGCCCTGTCACCGCTCCCGGGGAGCCGCAGCAGGGACTGCCACCACCCCCGCGGCACCCGCTCGAACACGTCGGCGATGCGCGCTGCATAGCTGCCCAGCAGGTCGGGAGGAATCAACTCCACTCCCCACAGGGCCATCCTGCACAATCGATGCAGCAACCAAGCTCCCTGCTGGTTGTCCACGATATGCTTCAGGCCCTCATCGACACTGCCATCGACGGCTTCGACCATGTCGAAATAGCTTTCCAGGTTTTGCGACGTCCGCTGACCTTGGCGGTTCAGGCGATAGAAGTAATAAATCTCGTCTGTTATCAAAATGGATCTTGCCATCAAGAAAGCCCGCCTCGATGGAACAACATCTTCGCACATTCTAAGATCAGAAAAAGTAATTCCGGTACCTCTAAAAAAGCTACCGTGGAAAATCCGCATGCACATTGATGTCTCAAGATCAAGAATCTGGGGCGTATCTCGAGCCGTTGTAATGAAGTTGCGCCTACCTGCAAATATACCATTTTTAAGCTTGACATTATCATGCTCGTAGTGAAACCGCCCGGCGTCATCGAAGGCAAGAACCCGCGGACACGCGAAGTCAGCTCGAAATGCCTCCATTTTGGCGATGGTCCGTGCCAATGCATCGCCACAAATGAGGTCATCTCCATCAACGAAGCAGACGTAATCTGCAAAGCCGTTTAGTTGTAGTCCTTCATTCCTGGCCAATGCAGGCCCGAGCCGCTCCGTGTTCTTGACCGTGACATCGATGTCTGGATGTTCATTTGTAAATTGCTCGATTTCAGCGGCTGTTTCATCCGTTGACGAGTTGTTTATCACGTTCAAATGGATCTCGAGATCGTCACCCGCTCGCGCGCAGGAGCTAAGACAGGCGTGGATGAACGGCCCGACATTGTGCGCGACGACGATTATGGCGAGACTGCGGCGACTCAAGGGGTCCCCTTCTTGAGGATTGCATATCCGCCGTTTTGTTTACTCTGGATTGCACGCCCCGATCAATCCTGCTTCCACAGGCTTCGCCTCGCTTCGGCGTTGGTTGCCTCCGCGGCAGAACGACCTGTGCGTCTAGTGCAGGATCTGGCTGAGGAACAGCTTGGTGCGCTCGCTCTTCGGATTGGAGAAGAACAGCTGCGGGCTGTTCTGCTCGACGATCTGCCCCTGGTCCATGAAGATGACCCGGTTCGCGACCTGCCGCGCGAAGCCCATCTCGTGGGTGACGCAGAGCATGGTCATGCCGCTTTGCGCCAGGTCGACCATGACGTCGAGCACCTCCTTGATCATCTCGGGATCGAGCGCCGAGGTCGGCTCGTCGAACAGCATGATCTTGGGATTCATGCACAGCGACCGCGCGATCGCCACCCGCTGCTGCTGGCCGCCCGACAGCTGGCCGGGATATTTCAGCGCCTGCTCCGGAATCTTGACGCGCTGGAGGTATTTCATCGCCAGCCGCTCGGCCTCGGACTTCGGCATCTTGCGGACCCAGATCGGCGCCAGCGAGCAGTTCTCGAGCACGGTGAGATGCGGGAACAGGTTGAAATGCTGGAACACCATGCCGACTTCGCGCCGGATTTCGTCGATCTTCTTGAGATCGTCGGTAAGCTCGATCCCGTCGACGACGATCCGGCCCGACTGATGCTGCTCGAGACGGTTGATGCAGCGGATGAGCGTCGACTTGCCCGACCCCGATGGCCCGCAAATGACGATCCGTTCGCCGCGATAGACCGAGAGATTGATGTCGCGCAGGACGTGGAAGTCGCCATACCACTTGTTCATTCCGGCTGATCTCGATGGCCGGTTCGTTGGAGACCGTGGGATCCTGGATGATTTCGGTGTTGGCCATTGTTGCCCCTTGTGGCTCGATCAGCGCCGATGGGTGGTGGTGAGTTGCCGCTCCATGAATTGCGAGTAGCGCGACATCAGGAAGCAGAACATCCAGAAGATGACGGCGGCCGCGAAATAGCCCGACGAACCGGTCTGCGGCGATGCCCATTTCGGATCCTGGAACCCCGACTGCACGATGCCGAGGAGATCGAACAGCCCGATGATCGAAACCAGCGTCGTGTCCTTGAACAGCCCGATGAAGGTGTTCACGATCCCGGGAATCACGATCTTGAGCGCCTGCGGCAGGATGATCAGCCCCATCGACTGCCAATAGGTGAGGCCGAGCGCATCGGCCGCCTCGTACTGGCCCTTGGGGATCGCCTGCAGCCCGCCGCGCACCACCTCGGCCATATAGGCCGAGGAGAACAGCGCAACCCCGATCAGGCAGCGCAACAGCTTGTCGAAATTCACCCCCGCCGGCAGGAACAGCGGCAGCATCACCGACGCCATGAACAGCACGGTGATCAGCGGCACGCCGCGCCACACCTCGATGAACACCACCGAGAACACCCGCACTGCCGGCATCTCCGACCGTCGACCGAGTGCCAGGAGGATGCCGAGCGGCAGCGACGCCACGATGCCGGTGATCGCGACCACCAGCGTCACCAGGAGTCCACCCCATTGCGAGGTCTCGACCGGGGTCAGCCCGAAATCGATCGACAGGATGACCATGATGGCGATGATCGTGCCGCCGCGACGCCACCGGCGAGCTTCAGCGCCGAGCCGCGCGACAGAAGTCCCGCCCCGAAGGACAGCGCCAGCATGATGCCGGCGAAGATCGCAAGGCCGATCAGCACCGATACCCAGGTGGCGCTCGCGAAGTTGAAGCGCCCGCCGGTCAGCAGGATCAGCGTGGTGATCGGATAGACGAAGAGGAGATAGAGCACGTTCTCGCGCTTGTGCGGCATCGACGGGATGAGCATCGGGATCAGGCCGCCGGCACCCGAGCAGGAACGCCAGATTGACCCGCCAGCGCTGATCGATCGGGTAGAAGCCGTAGATCCATTGCGGCGAACTTGGCGCGCACGAAAGCCCAGCAGGCGCCCTCCGGGACTCGCCACGCAGGCCGTCCGGTCCTCGGCCGAAGAACACCGCCTTGAGCACCGCCCAGTCGATCAGATGGCCGACCACCGCGGCGACGAAGAGCAGGAAGAGCACGCGCAGAGGATGCCATTGTACCAGTTCGGGAACATGTTGGTCCCGACCCAGCCGGCAATCCCGGTCATGTTGGGCGGCGGCGGCAGCCGCGGCGCCTCCTCGTCGCGCACCCAGGCGACCGATGGGCTGAGCGTGCTCATCTCACCGCTCCACCAGCCGCATGCGGGAGTTGAACCAGTTCATGAAGGCCGAGGTCAGCAGCGACAGGGTGAGATAGACCACCATCCAGATGCCGATGACCTCGATCGCCTGCCCGGTCTGGTTCAGAACCGTGCCGCCCATCGCCACGAGGTCGGGATAGCCGATGGCGACGGCGAGCGAGGAGTTCTTGGTGAGATTGAGATACTGGCTGGCAAGCGGCGGAATGATCACCCGCATCGCCTGCGGAATGACCACGAGCCTGAGCGTCAGGCCCGGCCGGACGCCGAGCGCATGCGCCGCCTCGGTCTGCCCATGGCTCACCGCCTGGATGCCGGCCCGCACGATCTCGGCGATGAACGCCGCCGTATAGGTCGACAGCGCGAGAACGAGCGCGAGAAATTCCGGGATCAACGTCACGCCGCCGCGGAAATTGAACCCCTTGAGCTCGGGAAACTCGAATGTCGCATTCGCCCCTGCCGCGAGGAAGACGAGAAGCGGCAGGCCGATGATCAAGCCGAGCGACACCGCAAGCGTCGGGAACTGCTGCCCCGTCCGCTCCTGGCGCCGACGCGCCCAGGTGGCGATCGCCAGCGACAGCACGATGCCGAGCACGAGCGCTGCCAGCTCGACCCACACGCTCTCGCCGAAGATCGGCCGCGGGAACATGATGCCGCGATTGGAGAGGAAGATGCCGAGCGGCACGAAATTGATCGTCGACAGGCCGAGCTCGCTGATCGCCCCGCTCGCCGTCCAGGCGGCGAAGAACAGGAGCAGCGTCGCGACGACGCGCATGACCACCGATTGGGTGCGAAGATAAAGGCCGCGCAGCAGCCAGGCGCCGCCGCCCAGCACGACGGCCATGACGACGAAGCCGCCGCCCGGCCAGGGCAGCCCGATCTGCGGCGCCCGCGCCGGCGCCGGCAGCGGCTTCAGCACCGTCGCGTACCAGACGAAGATCTGCAGCAGCAGCGGAATGTTGCGAATGACCTCGATATAGGTCTCCGCCACCTTGGCGACCAGCCAGTTGCGCGACAGCCGCATGATGCCGAGGAGGAAGCCGAGGATGGTGGCGCAGACGATGCCGACGCCGGCCACCAGCAGCGTGTTGAGGAAGCCGACCAGCAGCGCCCGGCCGTAGCTCGAAGCCTCGCTGTAGCTGATCAGCGCCTGGTTGACCCCGAAACCCGCCGTCGACCACAGGAACTGGAAGCCCGAGGCGATATTGCGGTTCTGCAGGTTGATCTGGGTGTTGTGGGCGATGACCCAGACGAACCAGCCGATCGCCAGAACGAGCAGCACCTGAATCGGCCGACCGACCGGAACTTCGGATCGTTGACGATCGAGCTTCTGGCAGATGGCCTGCCCCTGGGTAACTGCGCTCATTGCGATGCCATTTGAGAGAAGGGCCCCCGGAGATCATCTCCGGAGGCCCTCGAAAAATTTCACGCCTCAGCGGATCGGCGGTGCGTATTGCAGGCCGCCCTTGCTCCACAGCGCATTCTTGCCGCGGGCGATCTTCAGATTGGTGTTCTCGCCGACATTGCGCTCGAAGATCTCGCCGTAATTGCCGACGCCCTTGACGATGCGCACCACCCAGTCGTTCTCGAGGCCGATGCCCTTGCCGAAGTCGCCTTCGGCCCCGAGCAGCCGCTTGATCTCCGGATTGGTGCTCGACTTCTGCTCTTCGACATTGGCTTGGGTGACGCCGAGCTCCTCGGCGTTGAGCAGTGCGAAATAGGTCCATTTGACGATGTTGAACCAGCCATCGTCACCCTGCCGCACCGCCGGGCCGAGCGGCTCCTTGGAGATGATCTCCGGCAGCACCACATGGGCGGCCGGATCCGGCAGCTTCAACTTCTCGGCATAGAGGCCCGACTGGTCGGTGGTGTAGGCGTCGCAGCGCCCTTCCTGATAGGCCTTCAGCACTTCCTCGTTCTTTTCGAAGGCCACCACCTCGTAGGTCATGTTCTTCGAGCGGAAATAATCGGCCAGATTGAGTTCGGTGGTGGTGCCGGTCTGGGTGCATACCGAGGCGCCGTTCAGATCGGCGGCCGATTTGACGTCGACGCCCGTCTTCTGCTTGAGCGCCGCCGGGTTCACCATGAAGCCCTGGCCGTCATAATACATGACGCCGGCAAACTTCAGCCCGAGCGAGGTGTCGCGGCTCATCGTCCACGTCGTGTTGCGCGACAAGACGTCGATCTCGCCCGACTGCAGCGCGGTGAAGCGCTCCTTGGCCGACAGGGGGGTGAACTTCACCGCCTTCGGGTCGTTGAAGATCGCCGAGGCGATGGCGCGGCAGAAGTCGACGTCGAGCCCTGTCCAATTGTTCTGCTCATCGGCATTCGAGAAGCCGATCAGCCCCTGGCTCACCCCGCATTGGAGGAAGCCCTTCTTCTTGACGTCATCGAGTGTGCCCGCGACGGCCGACGAGGCCACCAGGAGGCTGGCTGCGGCCCCGATGGCCACTGACAGCAGTTCGCGTTTCATCACTTGTCCCTCACTGATTGCGCCGCTTCCCATCCTGGACCAAGTCCGCCATGAAGTTCAGGATTTCCGGACTTTCCGGCGTCGCCTTGCGGCGGCTTCTTGGTTAATGTTGCTCCCATTGGGCGACTTCGCGCCCGCCTGCATCCGAACTGAAAACGCGTGCTGGGTCAAGCCAATATCACTGCCCGTGCGGCACCGCCGGGCTTGCCGCGACGCGCATCATTTGCGAAACCTTGGACATGCCAAGACCACCCACCGATCCCCACAGCCTCAAGCCCGCCACGCGGCTGGTGACCGCCAGCCGCCGCTTCAACGAACACGGCATGGTCAATCCTGCGGTCTACCATGCCTCGACGGTGCTGTTCGACAGCGTCGAGGCCCTTCACGACCGTAAGCAGGAATATGTTTATGGCCGGCGCGGCACCCCGACCGTGCGCGCGCTCGAGCTTGCCATTGCCGAGCACGAGGGCGGCTTCGCCTGCAAGCTTCACCCCTCCGGGCTGTCGGCCGCCGCCACCACGCTTCTGACCTTCCTCAAGCCCGGCGACCACCTGCTGATGACCGATGCCGTCTACCAACCGGTGCGATTGTTTTGTGACCGCACCCTGCGGCGGCTCGGCATCACCACCACCTTTTTCGATCCCACGATCGGCGGCGCCGTCGCGGGCCTCTTCCGTCGCGACACCCGCCTGCTCTATCTCGAAAGCCCGGGCTCGCAGACCATGGAGGTGCTGGATGTTCCCGCCATGGCCGCGGCCGCCGGGAAGCATGGCATCGTCACCGCCATCGACAACACCTGGAGCGCCGGCCACTATTTCAAGGCGTTCGCGGCGGGCTGCGATGTCGCGATCCAGTCCGCCACCAAATATGTCAGCGGCCACTCCGACGTCATGCTGGGGTCGGTTACCTGCAACGCGGCGCATTGGGAGACCTTCAGGGCGACCTATGAGGAGATGGGCCTGTGCGTCGGCCCCGACGACGTCTATCTCGGCCTGCGCGGATTGCGCACCCTCGATGTGCGCCTGCGCCAGCACATGGCGAACGCGCTCAGCGTCGCCGCCTGGCTTGCCGGGCGGCCGGAAGTGGCAAGCGTGCTTTACCCCGCTCTGCCCGGCGCCCCCGGCCATGAATTGTGGGCCCGCGACTTCACCGGCGCCTGCGGCCTTTTTTCCGTCCTTCTGAAACCCGTTCCGGAAGCCGCCGTTGCGGCAATGCTGGAAGGGCTTCAGCTCTTTGGCATGGGTTACAGCTGGGGCGGCTTCGAGAGCCTCGCCGTTCCTTTCGTCCCGGTGCGCACGGCACGTCCCTTCGCGCACCAGGGACCGGCGCTCCGGTTCCATATCGGCCTGGAGGATCCCGACGATCTGATCGCCGATCTTGCTGCAGGTTTCGCACGGCTCGCGGCGTCGAGCCAGACAGGATGGAACAGATGAGATTTCGCCTGACCTTTTTCACCTTGCTGATCGGCCTCGCCGTCGCGCCGGCGGTCCTGGCCCAAAGCAGCGACGATCCGCAGCTGATCTTCAAGAAATCGACCGTGTTCCGGCTGCTGTCGCCCGATGCCAAGCTTGCGGTCTATGCCATCGACGATCCCGGCGTCGAGGGCGTCGCCTGCCATTTCACCGTGCCGGAGATCGGCGGCTGGAAGGGCTGGGCGGGCCTCGCCGAGGAGCGCTCGGAGATTTCGCTCGCCTGCCGCCAGATCGGCCCGGTCAGCATCAAGGAAAAATTCGAGCAGGGCCACGAGATCTACCGCCAGCGCCGCTCCTTGTTCTTCAAGAAGATGCAGATCGTCCGCGGCTGCGATCCTGAGCGCAACGTCCTGGTTTATCTGGTTTATTCGGACAGGCTCATCGAGGGTTCACCGCAGAACTCGACATCGACGGTGCCGATCATGCCGTGGGGCAGCAGTGTCGCGCCGCGCTGCGCCGATTTTCTCACCAAGTGACGTGAAACCATTGTGGAGCCGTGGACGTAGAGAGTTAAGCCCAAGGCGTCGGGACGTCGCGCCCCGAAACGGGAAGACCGGGGATCGACTTCCCTGCCCGGCGCCTTGGGTGCTCTACATCTTCCAGCGCAGCGCCGCCGTATGCACCGGCTCGTCCCACAATTTGAGCATCTCGTCATCGACCATCGTCACGGTGATCGAGCACCCGGCCATGTCGAGCGAGGTGACGTAGGAGCCGGTGAGCGTCCGCGCAATCTTGATGCCGCGCTTGTCGAGAAGCCGGCGGGCCGCGCCATACATCAAATAGAGCTCCATCAGCGGCGTCCCGCCGAAGCCGTTGACCAGCACGATCGCCGGGCCGCGTGCCTTCTCCTTGAGATCGCTGCAGATCGCCGTGATCATTTCCTCGGCGATAGCGTCCGCCTGCTTCAGCTCGACGCGGCGGCGGCCCGGCTCGCCATGGATGCCGACCCCCATCTCCATCTCGTAGTCGGCGATGGCGAAGGTCGGTTTGCCGGCTGACGGCACCGTGCAGGACGTCAGCGCCACACCCATCGAGCGGGTCACCGCATTGACCTTGCGTCCAATGCTTGCCACCGTCGCGAGGTCGGCGCCGCGCTCGGCCGCCGCGCCGGCTATCTTCTCGACGATCAGCGTTCCCGCCACGCCGCGCCGGCCGGTGGTGTAGAGCGAGTTCTCGACCGCGACGTCGTCATCGGTGAGAACGGTTTCGATGTTGCCGCCCAGCATCTCGCGCGCCATGTCGAAATTCATCACGTCGCCTTCATAATTCTTGACGACGAACACCGTCCCCTCGCCGGCGGCGACCGCCTCGGCGGCGGCCACCATCTGGTCTGGCGTCGGCGAGGTGAAGACCTGGCCGGGACAGGCGGCATCCAGCATGCCATGTCCGACCAGCCCGCCATGCAGCGGCTCATGGCCCGAGCCGCCGCCCGAGATCAGTGCCACCTTGCCCGCCTTCAGCTGCCGGCGGCGCACGAAGCGGTGCTCGGGATCGAGCATCAGGATGTCGGAATGAGCCGCCGCCAACCCCTCGAGGCTTTCCGACAGCACGGTCTCGACGCTGTTGATCAACTTCTTCATGGGCCTCTCCTGCTCTCGAGCCTACTCCGTTCCGGTCAGCACGCGGCAAACCTTGCGGGCGAAATCCATGATCAGCGCATCGAAACGAGCATTGCGCTCGGCATCGCCGAGATCGGGAAGGGCCAGCACCTGGCGCCGCATCTTGAGGCCGGAGCGGTCCTCCATGCGGCGGACCGGATGGGCCTTGGCGTAGGCATCGAGGAAGCGCCCGCGGGTGGCTTCCGGGAAATGGCAGAGATCGAATATCGTTTCGATATGCCGGATCGGGATCGGCGTTGCATATTGCGGGTTGGCAATCTGCGACACGAAGCTGCGGTTCTTGCCCAGCGCCATCGCCAGGCGCAGCCGCGTGCCGGCCGGGCGCGCATCGAGGATCTCGCGAAGAATGGTCTTGTATTCGCGAACCGCAGCGACCGACTGCGATGAGGAGGGGTCCTCGAATTCGCTCAAGCGCCACCTCCCGCCTGGGATCGGCAGATGGTTGCCTTGACCCGCCCCAGTGCCGCCGGCGCCACCGAAAGAGACCTGAGCCCGCGACCGATGAGGTCCGGCACCTTGCCGACCTCGGAGGCGAGATCGCCGCAGATCGACAGCTCGATCCCCCGCCGCGCCGCAAATGCCGTCAGCGCGGCGATCAGCATGGCGACCGCCGGATAGGCGCTTTCGGCAAGCCCTGAAACGGCGGCGTTGTCGCGGGCTGCCGCCGCCAGATATTGCGTGAGATCGTTGGAGCCGATCGAGAAGAACTGCGCCATCGGAAAAAGCTCCGGCTGCAGCGCCGGCAGCGGCACCTCGATCATGATGCCAAGCGGCGGGCGGGCGCAGGCTTTCCCTTGCCGCCGGAGCGCCGCGAGCTCCTCCTCGAACAGGGCTGCCGCAGCGGTGAATTCCTCCGGCACCGTCACCATCGGCAGCATCACCCTGAGATTGCCGTGGACCGCGGCCCGGGCGAGCGCCCGCAGCTGAACCCGGAACACCTCGGGGCGCGCCAGCGACAGACGCAGGCCCCGCACGCCGAGGAAGGTGTTGGTCTCGTCGTCCGGCGTCAGCCCGGCGATCGGCTTGTCGCCGCCCGCATCGAGGGTCCGGACCGTCACCGGCTTCTCCCCCGCCCATTCGAGCAGCCGCCGATAGGCACGGTACTGCTCGTCCTCGCCCGGCAGCGGCCGGCCATTGCGGAACAGGAACTCGGTGCGCATCAGGCCGATGCCGTCGCAATCGCCGATGTCGACCGCATCGACCTCGGCCGGATCAGCAACATTGATCATGACCTTCACGGCAACGCCATCAACCGTGATGGCTGGCGCCGCGCGATGCCGGTTCGCCTGCCGCTCCTCCTCAGCCAGGGCCCGTGCCGCATCGATCATCGCCCGCCGCGACTTGAGGTCGGGCGACAGCACGACGCGGCCGCTCGTCCCGTCGACGATCGCTTCGGCATGGCCAATGGCGGAAAGCTGTCCAAGGCCGATCACCATCGGGATGCCGCGCGCCCGCGCCAGCATGGCGACATGGCTGAGCGGGCTGCCGCGCTCGAGGATGACGGCGCCGCCCCGGCTCCAGTCGATCGCCAGGAACCGGCTCGGTGCGAGGTCGTCGCCGATCAGGATCGAGCCGGCCGGCAGCACCGAATCCGCCTCGCCGGCGAGGCGCCGCAGGACGCGGTCGCGCAGATCGGCGAGATCGCCCGCCCGGGCCCGGAAATAATCGTCGCCGGCATCGGCAAAACCGGCGATCTGCTCGTCGAGCGCCGCACTCCAGCCCGCCGCCGCCGATGCGCCGCCCTCGATCAGCTCGAGCGCCGGATCGCTGAACGTGCCGTCCTCCAGCATGGCGATCTGGAATTCCAGAATGGCCTGCCCGTCAGCGCTCGGCCGCCGCAAGCAGTCTCGCCAGCTCCTGTGCCGCCGCGGCAAGCGCCTGCGTCAGCCTGGCCCGCGCCGCTGCCGCATCGGTCGTGGTCGCCGCGATTGGCCGCACCACGCTCGAGAACGGCGCCAGCGGGCCCACCGCAATCCCCGGCGAGGCTGGCCGCCCGATCCGTTCAAGGGGCTGCGGCATCGGCATGATCCTCGTCGAAATTGCGCGCGACGAGCTCGCTCAGGGCATTCACCGCCTCGGCCGCCCCATCGCCTTCCGCCCGAAAATGCAGCGTGGTGTCGCGCGGCGCCTTCATCGCCATCACCTTGACGATGCTCTTGGCATCGATCCACGGGCCGGATGCCTGCTGCGCCACCTCGATGCGGCAGCCGAAGCTCTTGGCGAGCTTGGTGAGCTTGACCGACGGGCGCGCATGCAGCCCGACGGCGATGGGTCATCAGCACCGACCTCGCTGCGGTTGGCTGGCTCATGTCACGATCGCCCCGGCATAGAGTTCCTCGGCCGTGCTGCGGACCGCCGCCAGGCTGCGACCCGCCCGACGCTTCCGTCGCCGCCATGACGGCGCCCTCGACGATCGGCGCATTGCAGACCACGACCCGGCTCGCGCGTTCCCGGCGGCAACATCTCGATCGCCATCTCGCTGTTGGTCTCGGCGCCGCCGAGATCGACGAGGATGGCCACGCCCGCTTGTCCGACCAGGCCTCCGTCGATCGCCGCCATGATGCTTTCGACGCTGGTGCCGAGCCCGCCGTCGGGATTGCCGCCGCAATGCGCCAGCGGCACCTCGTCGCCGACCATCTGGCGCACCATGTCGGCGGCGCCGTCGGCGACGTCCTGGCGAATGCGAGACGATGACGATGCCGACATTGCTGCTGGTCATGACCTGCCGCTCCAGCGCATCGACGACCGCACCGACCATCAGGCGCTGGAGCGCGCGCCGGGATCCATGTGGCCGATCGAGCGCTCGCCGAGGAACGAGGCCCGCCCGCGGGTCGCCTTCATGCGGCATGGTGGCCTTCGCCGCCTCGCCGCGCGATCGCCGCGCAGCGCTGTCGCATCGGCTCCCGCGGCGAGCGCCTGCTGCACCGGCGCGAGCACGTCGAGCATGGTCTTCTGGCCGACCTCCGACTTGCCGCGCGCCTTGACGGCGTCGAGCGCGGCCGCCAGCGCCTGTGCCACCGCCGCGCGGTCGGGCTCCGCCGGCAGCGCCTTGCCGAGCGCCATGAACAGCGTGCCATAGAGCGGGCCCGAGGCGCCGCCGACCTTCATCACCAGCGTCATGCCGACGCTTGTGCAGCGCCGCCGGGCAGCGGCTTGGCGGTGATTGCCGCGCCCTCGGCCAGCACCGCCTCGAAGCCGCGCTTCATGTTGAGGCCGTGATCGCCGTCGCCGATCGCCTGGTCGAGCGCGGTCAGCTCGTCGCTGCGCGGCGATGACCCGCTCGGCCAGCGTATCGATCAGACGCTTGATGTCCTGAGCCTCCATCGGCCTCGATTCCTATTCCCGCAACCGGTTGCCGGCGGCGTCGAAGAACAGCGGCCGGACCACCTCGAGCCTGACCGGGTCGCCCGGCCCGAGATCGCTGTCGGGCGAGCGCCAGCGTCACGATCCGCCGTTCGCCGACCGACAGATGAAGGTGGTTCTGGTCGCCGAGATGCTCGATCCAGTCGACCTTGCCGGTGGCGCCGCCGCCATTGGCCTTCTCGATGCGGATGTGCTCGGTGCGCGCGCCGACGGTCTTGGCGCCCGCCGGCGGCGAGCCGGCCGGCAGCAGGCCGGCGGGCAACGAGATTGATCGCCGGCTGGCCGAGCCGGGTCGCGACATAGATGCTGTCGCGGGTCCTCGTAGATCTCGCGCGGCGTGCCGATCTGCACGAGCCGCCCGTCGTCGAGGACGCCGATGCGGTCGGCCATGGTCATCGCCTCGATCTGGTCGTGGGTGACGTAGAGCATGGTCGCGCCGAGCTCGCGCCTGGATGCGCTTCAGCTCGAGCCGCAGGTCGGCGCGCAGCTTGGCGTCGAGCGAGGACAGCGGCTCGTCCATCAGATAGATCGGCGGGCTGCCGCACCAGCGCCCGGCCGATCGCGACGCGCTGCATCTCGCCGCCCGAGAGCTGCGGTCGCCTGGTTGTCGAGCTTGTGCGCGATGCGCAGCAGCGTGGCCACCTCGTCGCACCCGCGCTGCGATCTCGGCCTCGGGCATCCGCCGCGCCGGCGAGCGCAGCGGGAAGGCCAGATTGTCGAACACGCGACAGATGCGGATAGAGCGAATACTGCTGGAACACGAAGGCGACGTCGCGCGCGGCCGGCGCGAGCGTCGGTCACGTCGCGGCCGCCGATCGCGACCGCGCCGGCGTCGGGCTTCTCGAGCCCGGCGACCAGCCGCAGCGTCGTCGTCTTGCCGGCGCCGGTCGGGCCGAGCAGCACGACGAACTCGCCGTCGGCGATGTCGAGCGACAGGTCCGTCGACCGCCGTGGCCTTGCCGAAGCGCTTGGTGACGCCGATGAGCGGACCTCAGCCATGGGCGCGCTCCCTCGTGCAGCGCCGATGCGCGATGCGCGCGGCCGCTCGCCTTGTCGAACAGCGACAGCCGCTCGGCGGCGGAAGGTCGAGGCCGACCGGCTCGCCGAGCTTGACGCTGCCGGTCGGCCGGCAGGCGCGCCTTGAGCCGGCCCGCCGCGGTGTCGACCGTGACGATCTGGGTGGTGCCGAGATACTCGGCGCCGAAGACCTCGCCGCGCAGGCCGCCAGCCGTCGTCGAAGCGGATGTGCTCGGGCCGCACGCCAGCACCAGCTCGGCCCGGCGGCCGGCTTCGCGCAATGTCGGGCATGGCGATCTCGGCGCCGTCGAGCGCCAGCCGGTCTGCGCCCCGGTCGCAGCGCGCCCGTCGAAGGCGCAGGAAGTTCATCGGCGGCGAGCCGATGAAGTCGGCGACGAACATGCGTGGCCGGCCGGTCGTAGATCTCCTGCGGCGTGCCGAACTGCTCGATCGACGCCGTGGTTCATGACGGCGATCTTGTCGGCCATCGACATCGCCTCGAGCTGGTCATGGGTGACGTAGACCGTGGTCGCGCCGATGCGGTTGTGCAGCGCGCGCAGCTCGTCGCACATCAGGTCGCGGAACTCGGCGTCGAGCGTGCCGAGCGGCTCGTCCATCAGGAAGGCCTTCGGGCCGGCGCACGATGGCGCGGCCCAGCGCCACGCGCTGGCGGTCGCCGCCGGCCAGGCCCGACACCGGCTTGTCGAGCAGATGGTCGATGCGCAGGAGCCGCGCCGTCTCCTCGACGCGCTGGCGCGATCTCGCGCCGCGGCACGCCCTGGCAGCAGCAGCGGAAAGCCGATGTTCTTGCCGCACGTTCATGTGCGGATAGAGCGCGAACAGCTGGAACACGAAGGCGATGTCGCGCTCGCGAGGCGCGCTTGAAGGTCACGTCCTCGCCGTCGAGCAAGATCTGGCCGGAGGTCGGCAGCTCGAGCCCGGCGATCATGCGCAGCGTCGTCGTCTTGCCGCAGCCCGACGGCCCGAGCAGGCAGAAGAACTCGCCGTCCGGAATGGTGAAGGTCGAATTCCTTCACCGCGATGAAGTCGCCGAAGGTCTTGCGCAGGTTCTCGACCCGGATCTCGGCCATCGGCTCACTCCGGAAACTTCGAGACGATGATGAACATCACGGTGCCGGCGAGCGTCGTCACGAACGACCAGGTGTAGAGCATCGAGCGAGAAGGGCTGCATCAGCATCAGCACGCCGGCGGCGATGACGACGGTCGCGAGGATCTCCCACGGGCCGCGCCGGAAGCAGGCCGCGACGAGCGGCCTTGACCGGCGGGCGCGACTGGCGACGGGCTCGCTCATTTGCGCACCGCCCCGAAGGTGATGCCGCGCAGCAGGTGCTTGCGCAGCAGCACGGTGAAGACCAGGATCGGCATCAGGAACAGCGTCGTGCCGGCCGCCACCGCCGGCCAGTCCTGCCCGCCCTCGCCGATGATGGTGGGGATGAAGGGCGGCGCGGTCTGCGCCGTCGCCGGAGGTCAGCAGCACCGCGAAGGCATATTCGTTCCAGGCGAAGATCAGGCAGAAGATCGCGGTGGCGGCGATGCCGGTGGCCGCCTGCGGCAGCACCACCTTCCAGAAGGCCTGCAGCCGCGTGTAGCCGTCGATCATCGCCGCTTCCTCGTATTCGCGCGGGATCTCGTCGATGAAGCCCTTGAGCAGCCACACCGCCAGCGACACGTTGACCGCCGTGTAGAGCAGGATCATGCCGAGCGCGGTGTCCGACAGGCCGAGCTGCGCGGTACATCAGGTAGATCGGGATCGCGACGGCGATCGGCGGCATCATCCGCGTCGACAGGATGAAGAACAGGAGGTCGTCCTTCGAGCGGCACCTTGAAGCGCGAGAAGCCATAGGCCGCGAGCGTGCCGAGCAACACCGCGCAGAAGGTCGAGCCGAAGGCGATGATCAGCGAATTGATGAAGCGCGGCAGGTAGTTCGACGGCCCGGCGATCACCATGTTGCGCTTGCGGGTGATCTCGTCGCAGACGCCGTGGGCCGGCGGCAGCGACTGCGATGTATTCCGGCGTCTGCCGCGTGCGCGTGGTGAAGAGGTTGCAGTAGCCCTCGAGCGACGGGCTGGAACACCACCTTGGGCGGATAGGTGATCGAATCGGGCGGCGTCTTGAAGCTGGTGGCGAAGATCCAGAACAGCGGGATCATCGAGACCAGCGCGTAGAGGATCGACGAGCGCGCCGGCGATGCGCTTGCGACGGCGTGCCCGGCTCGACGACGGAATGGGCGGTGGTGAGCGCTCATCGCTGCTTCACCCGGTTCAGCGCCTTCACGTAGATGTTGGCGAGGCCGAACACCGTGACGAACAGGATGATGGCGAAGGCCGAGGAATAGCCGGTGCGCCACTTCTCGAAGGCCTCGCGCTTGAGCGTGATCGAGGCGACCTCGGTGGTCGAGCCCGGGCCCGCCGCCGGTCAGCAGGTTGACCATGTCGAACATCTTGAAGTTCTCGATGCCGCGGAACAGCACCGCGAGCATGATGAAGGGCAGCGCCATCGGCAGCGTGATCGACCAGAACTGCCGCCAGTGCGAGGCGCGGTCGACCTCGGCCGCCTCGTAGATGTAGTCGGGGATCGAGCGCAGACCCGGCGAGGCAGATCAGCATCACGTAGGGCGTCCACATCCAGGTGTCGACGATGATGATCGACCAGGGCGCCAGCGTCACCGATCCCGAGCATCTCGAAAGATGATGGCGGCATGCCGGTGAAGAACGAGACGACGTAGTTGAACAGCCCGATCTGCGGCTGGTAGAGGAAGTTCCAGAAATTGCCGACCACCGCCGGCGACAGCATCATCGGGATCAGGATGACGGTGGTC
Organism: uncultured Alphaproteobacteria bacterium; assembly: GCA_963744915.1. GTDB lineage: Bacteria > Pseudomonadota > Alphaproteobacteria > Rhizobiales > Aestuariivirgaceae > DATAFF01. The sequence continues at coordinate 108,445 of CAVUUY010000014.1, read as the reverse complement.
CAGAAGGCGTGGCCGCGGAACTTGCGGTCGATCAGCCAGGCCAGCGTGAAGCCGATCAGCGTCTGCAGCAGCGATCGTCCAGAACACGAAATGCGCCGTCGCCTGCATCGCCGCCCAGATGTCGGGGTCGGTCAGGATGGCGCGTGTAGTTGTCGAGGCCGACATTCTTGATCGGCCGCGTTCGGCCGGTTGGCCCGGTAATTGGTGAAGGAGAGCTGGATCGTCCAGATCAGCGGGAAGATGTTGATGGCGAGCAGCAGGACGATGGTCGGCGCGATGAAGAGCCAGGCGATGGCCGGATCGGACAGGCCGCGCATCCGCCGCGCGAGGTCGGGCGGTGTTGCTGTCGCGGCAGTGTCGGCCATCCTGTCGAATGCGGTCGCCATGGCGGTCTGAAGTCAGGCTCACCTTGGGTCAGTTCTGCGGGCGAGCTCGCGGAGCTGCGTCACCCGCTCCCGCTGCGGAGAGCTGCCGGCTGCGGGAGCGGTCACGTCGGCGAGGCAGCGTGACTTACTAGATCTTGCCTTCGTCCTTGAAGATCTTCGGTCCAGTCCTCGATCAGCCCGTCGAGCGCTTCCTTGGCGGTGCCCTTGTCGGCGACGACATAGTCGTGCAGGCGCTTCTGCATCGCCTGCAGCAGCGAGGCATAGGACGGCTCCTGCCAGAAGTCCTTCACGATGCGCCATCGCCTTCGAGGAAGTCGGCGGCGAAGGGCTGGCGGCTTCGGAAAGCTCGGGTCGTTCGAGCACCGCCTTGTGGCAGGAATAGCCGCCGAGCGACCACCACTTCTTCTGCACGTCCGGCTGGGCGAACCACTTGATGTAGGCCAGCGCGTCTTCCTGTTGTCGGTGTTGGCGACGACCGAGATGCCCTGGCCGCCGAGCGTCGAGGCCGCGACCTTCTCGCCTGGGATTGACGAAGAAGCCGATCTTGTCGCCGCCGACATTCTCGTCCTTGTACATGCCGGGCCATGAAGGCGAACCAGTTCATCATCATCGCCACCTGGCCGGATTTGAAGGCGTCGAGGCCTTCGCCCATGTAGCCGTCGGTGTAGCCCGGCGGCGTGCAGCACTTGTAGAGTGCCTTGTAGATCTCGAGGCCGGTGACCGCGTCGGCGGAGTTGACGAAGCCTTCCATGTCGTAGGGCTTGCCGGGTTCTCGTACTTGAAGCCGTAGGGATAGAGCGCGACGGTGGCGCCCATGGTGATGCCTTCCGAGCCGCGCTCGGTGAAGATCGCGGCGCCATAGACCTTCTTGCCGTCGATCTCGCGGCCCTGGAAGAATTCGGCGATCTCCTTGAGCTCGTCCCAGGTCTTGGGCGGCGCCAGGTCGCGGCCGTACTTCTCCTTGAACTCCGCCTGGAGCTCGGGCTTGGCGAACCAGTCCTTGCGGTAGATCCAGCCGATTGGCATCGCCCATGGCCGGCAGCGCCCAGTAGTTCGGCGTGCCCTTCGGCCAGGTCGAATAGGCATAGACGGTGGCCGGCGCGAAGTCCGACATCTTGATGCCTTCCTTGTCGAAGAAATCATTGAGCTTCACGTAGTAGCCGTTCTCGGCCGAGCCGCCGATCCACTGGCGGTCGCCGATCATCAGGTCGCAGAGCTTGCCGCCGGAATTCAGCTCGTTGAGCATGCGGTCGGCGAAGTTCGGCCATGGCACGAACTCGAACTTCATGGTCGATGCCGGACTTGCGCCGCGAAGTCCTTCGACAGCTCGACCAGCGCATTGGCCGGATCCCAGGCCGCCCAGCACAGCGTGAGCTCGCGCGCCTGGGCGCTGCCGGCCTGGCTCAGCGCCAGGACACCGACACCCGCCAGCAGGCCGGCAATCTTTGTGAATCGCTTCATCCTCTTTCCTCCCTTTCGTCCCGCGGGTCTCTCCCGCTGTTTAGTTCTTTGTTTAGTAATCCCCAATTCACTAAACATGACAAGACCCTTGTCATGCACTGCACAATAGATGGGGATGAATTGGCGTAAGCTGCTGTTGCAAAAGGCAATAGGCAAGTAGGCAATAGGCAAGAGGGGACGAGGAGGGAGCAGGCCGCAGGGAAGAGCGCCGCTCCATTGCCTATTGCCTATTGCCTACTTTCCCACTTTCACCCACCTGCCCCCCTGTCCCGACGACGCCACCGCGGCGGCGACGAACGCCACGCCGCGCGCCCCGTCATCGACCGTCGGGAAGCGGACCTCGGCATCGGGCTTGTCCCCGGCGCGCGCCGCGCGGATGGCCCGCGCCACCTCGGCATAGATGTTGCCGAAGGCCTCGAGATAGCCCTCCGGATGGCCGAACGGCGTGCGGGTGACCCGGGCTGCCGCCGGACCTGCCCCGGCACCGGCCCGGGTGATCAGCCGCTGTGCCTCTCCGAGCGGCGCGAACCACAGCAGGTTCGGGTTCTCCTGCGCCCATTCGAGGCCGCCCCTTTCGCCATAGACCCGCAATTTGAGCCCGTTCTCGCAGCCGACCGCGACCTGGCTTGCCCACAGCATGCCGCGTGCGCCATTGGCGAAGCGCAGCAGCACTTGCGCATTGTCGTCGAGCCGCCGGCCGGCAACGAAGGTCGTAAGCTCGGCGAGAAGCTCGATCGCTTCGAGCCGCGACACGAATTCGGCGAGCTGGAAGGCATGGGTGCCGATATCGCCGATTGAGCCGCCGGCCCCCGACTGCGCCGGGTCGGTGCGCCATGCCGCCTGCTTCTGCCCGCTCTCCTCGAGTGCGGTTGCAAGCCAGCCCTGCGGATACTCGACCTGCACCACCCGGATGTCGCCGAGCTCGCCCGCGGCCACCATGGCCTCCGCCTGACGCACCATCGGATAGCCCGAATAATTGTAGGTAACGGCGAAGATCAGCCCGCTTTTCCGGGTCAGCTCCTGCAGGCTCTTCGCCTCATCGACCGAGACCGCCAGCGGCTTGTCGCAGATGACATGGATGCCGGCCTCGAGGAAGGCGCGGGCGATCGCCTGGTGGAGATGGTTCGGCGTGACGATCGCCACCGCCTCGATCCCGTCCGGCCGCCGGCCCTCGGCGGCCGCCATGGCCGCGTAGCTGTCATAGGAGCGGGACGGCTCGAGCCCGAGCTCCTCGGCGGACGCCCTGGCGCGGGCGGGATCGCCCGACAGCGCCCCGGCGACAAGCACGTAATTGTCGTCCATCCGCGCCGCGATGCGATGAACGGCGCCGATGAACGCCCCCTGCCCGCCGCCGACCATGCCGAGCCGGATCCGCCGTCCCCGCTCCGGCACCCCCCCTTCCTGCGGCTTCGAGGCTTCGATGCTCATCGCTCAGCGCTCCTGGCCAAGACCGAGGAACCGCTTCACCTTGGCGGCATCCGTCCTGCCGCCGGCGAAATCGTCGAAAGCCTTGTCGGTCACCCGGATCAGGTGGCTGTCGATGAACGGTGCGCCTTCCGCAGCGCCCTGCTCGGGATGTTTGAGACAGCATTCCCATTCCAATACCGCCCAGCCGGAATAGTCATGGGCCGCAAGCCGCGAGAACACGCCCGAAAAATCGACCTGTCCGTCGCCGAGCGAGCGAAACCGCCCGGCCCGCTTGAGCCAGGGCTGATAGCCGGAATAGACGCCCTGCCGGCCGTCCGGATTGAACTCGGCGTCCTTCACGTGAAACGCCTTGATGCGCTCGTGATAAATGTCGATGAACGCCAGATAGTCGAGCTGCATCAGCACGAAATGCGACGGGTCGTAATTGATGCAGCAGCGCTTGTGCCCGTTCAGCCGGTCGAGGAACAGCTCGAAGCTGGCGCCGTCGAAAATGTCCTCGCCGGGATGGATCTCGTAGCACACATCGACCCCGTTCGCGTCGAAGGCGTCGAGGATCGGCTGCCAGCGCCCGGCAAGCTCGGCAAAGGCGGCCTCGATCAGTCCCGGCGGCCGCTGCGGCCAGGGATAGACGAAGGGCCAGGCCAGTGCTCCCGAGAAGGTGACATGGCTCGAAAGCCCGAGATTGCGCGATGCCTTGGCCGCCATCATGAGCTGGTCGACGGCATAGGCCTGCCGCTCCTTGGGCTTGCCATGCAGCGCTGGCGGCGCAAAGGCGTCGAACGCCTCGTCATAGGCCGGGTGCACCGCCACCAGCTGGCCCTGGAGATGGGTCGAGAGCTCGGTGACGGTGAGCCCATGCTGCCCGGCAATGCCCTTGACTTCCTCGCAATAGCCGCGTGACTCGGCCGCTCTCTTGAGGTCGAACAGCCTGCCGTCCCAGGACGGGATCTGCACCCCCCTGTAGCCCAGACCGGCGGCCCAGCCGCAGATCGCATCGAGCGAATTGAAGGGCGGCTGATCGCCGGCGAATTGCGCCAGAAAGATTCCAGGGCCCTGAATATTTGTCGGCACGCCTATCCTCCCGGAATTGTTGTTTGATCTTGCAAGAGCCGCGGCCAGTCTAGCTCAGCATTCATAAACTCGACCCCACATTTCGTTTTGCACATTATGCAATCAGATGGTGAATAACGATTAAATGCAAGCATTGGTTGAAATACAGCACACGCGCATCTGCTCCCAGGGGCGAAATTTCGCTCTCACTGCGCGAGAAGGTTCCGGATGCTCGATGTGATAGAATCGATGGTGACCTTCGACTTGGAGCATCGTGCATTCAGGTGGCTCCGTAACCTGCGGCAGCGAAATAGTTCATGCATTCTTCGACGGTTATCAGGCTGGTGATTGCGCCGATGGCCTTCCAGAGTTCATCAATAGTCGTGACGGCTCTGGCCCGTAGATGGGCTTTGAGTTTGGCGAAGGCCATTTCGATCGGATTGAGATCCGGACTGTAGGGCGGCAGGAACAGGAACCATGCTCCTCGGTCACGAACGGCTTTCTCGGCCCTGGAGCTCTTATGGGCGGCGAGATTGTCGAGGATAACGACGTCGCCCTGCTTGAGGGTCGGGGCCAACTGTCTCGCCTCTCGAAGATTTCGCGGTTCATTGGCGCATCGACCGACGGGCGCCGTGAGGCCTTGCAGCCGTCTAGTTCGAGATGAAAGAAATACAGCGGATTGTTGTGCTCCATCTTGATGGAAACAACAGATCGAAATGCCTCCATGTTCCGGCGCGCAATTGTACAGAAGCAAGCTTACACGGGTTCGGCAATCCTGCGTCGAGAGTTCGCAATCGTACAGATCTCTAACCTGCGCTAATTACAGGAGTACACCGACGCCAATACAACGCCAATACAATGGATCGGTTTAGGGCATAGCTCCGCTAGCCTCAAGCGAATCGCACCAAGCCCAGAAAGGCCTCGCGGGTCGCACCGCGGAGCCCACGGGATCGGATAGTCAGTTGGGAAAACAGCCGCAAGTTAGGAGTAAAAATTTTGAACACCCCAACATCGTCAATTAAACGTCCTACTCGCCGCGCAAACCCGGGAAATTGGTGGCAACTGGATAATCGAAAGAAACGATGGCCTCGACTGCATCGACCGCGGTTGGTTGACCGAAGACCATTACCTGACCGATCCCGTTAAGCGGCTCCTTCGAAGCGTTGATAGTAAATCTAGGAATAGCCGCTAACTGCCAGAATAGGTCCGTTCTTTGCCGGTCTTTCAGTGCACGTCAGCGATGCGGGCTCTTCCATCAATTGAGGATCAGTTTGAGGTTCTGGTAGTTTGGTGCCCTTCCGGCAGTCAAATTGATCCGACATACTTCCCTCGGGTGGAATCAACACGGGGAATGGTAATGCGTAATCAAATTGGATGATTTTCCTGCAGATCGTTGTTTCGGTGGCTGCTGGCCTTGGCATAACTTGTCTCCAAAGACAAACAGAGGGACCGGGAGATGGCATGGTTCCAGGTATCCTTGGGTCCCTCATCGCGTGGCTAATTGTTCCGGCAATCTTGCAACACATCGTCAGAGTATGACGCTGGCTTAGCCACCAGTTCAGCGGAGAGATTGGCACGCGCTAACGGTTCGGCTTTGTACGTCTTGCTGGCCCATGTGGGGCCACTCAGCGCTTCGTCCGGCTGTGCTGCCCGCCGGCATTGATATGCCACTGAGCGCCTCGCCGGTCTCCGTTACGACTGCCATTGTGGCGGTATCGCCAACGATGCCCACGGGACGCTTGTCACGGTCGAAGACCGGCAGCCGCCGAACCTGGATCTCCGCCATGTTCTGGGGCGACCTCATCAACGTTTTGGTCGGCGATTGCAGCAGTGTCGTTCACTTCTTCGCCGGCTTCAAATATCCGTTCGCCCGCAGCCACTCGATCAGAATCCGATCAATCATCGATGAGATGGAGCGCCGATCATCTGCCGCAGCCTTTTCGAGGGCCGCCTTTGTGTCCGGCTCCAGCCGGACCCCCATAGGGTTCAATTTTGCCATTACGAGATAACGACTACAATTGTTGTTGACTTGTAGCAGCGACCGTAGTCCAATTGTAGTCGCTAAGCAAGCGGCCCGATCTAGTGTTTGCACCACTAAATCGGGCCTAACCCCAGGCAGGAGGCATCCCATGCCCAAGGCTGATTCACCGAATACCACAATATTGTCCCGCCGTGCTTTGATGCTGACCTCGCCCGGCCTCGTCACCGTCAATGTCGCGGCCGCTGCAATCGCGGTCAGGCGCGCACGCGATGGCACCGGCGGCTCGGGCCGTCCTGAAGCAGATGCCCAGCTATTCGCCTGCTGGCGTGAATATCTGAAATTGGAAATTGAACTCGACGCTGTTCAGGACGCGCGGGACCTGATGTCATGGAATGCCCGGCGAGCTTATCCACCCAAGCCGGACTGCATCGGCAGCGGCTGGGTGAAGGTCATTCCATTTGAGATTACTCCCGACGTCGAACTATGCGCCGCTACAATGGACATGAAATCGGGTCGACAGCCTGCCGCTGAGCGCCAGGCGGAGGTCGAAGCCTGGATGCAGAAATGCAACGATATCAACATCCAGTTCGGACTGCCCGAGTTGGAGTCGGCCTTCAAAGCCGCTTGGGACAGACAATGGGCCGCCTTCGCTCGCTTTGTTGCAACCCCGGCGGCAACCTTAGCAGGGCTCGCCGTTAAGACTTCCGCAATGCTCTATTTCGAGGACGAGGCACGTCGTTCCTGGCGAAGCGCCGTCACCGACCCAAAGCAGCTCGAACCTGATCAGCAGATCCTGCTAACACTGAGGAGAGATCTACTGCGTATGGCCGGCCTGCCAGATGACTTTGCAATGGAGTTTGGTGAGATCAATGAGCAATACTTCGCCACCGCCGACTGGAGCGAGTCTGCTTCGCAGGTCTAAATCGGATTTCTCAGGTCCATGGAACCAGTCACCTCATCGGGCGAGTGCACAAATGATTCCCGGGGCGGCGTTTCAACCGTCACTCTGAGGAAAGTCATGGCAGTCATTCTGCAGCATCGTCACTGCGCTCCATCACCGCATAGTCGAGCGCCATCTGTTAATGCTCGGCATTGCGATCGATTTGCTTACTGGCGCCCTGATAGTGTCAACTTTCCCTATCGGGACCGGCGCTGTGCATTCAGGACGTTATCCGTGCGCAGCGCCTACCGAAAATCTACCGGTGGAGCTTTGCGTCTATATGTGACTGCCCCACCCGTCCCCCGTTTGCGATCATCTTACGCAGTGCTGTTTGGCACAGCGGCAAAATCTTAGAGTTGCTGGCGGAGATCGCGCGCCATGCTATGGTCGTCCATAATCGGTCATTTGTGTGAGGTTATGGTTCCATGGCAAAGCCTGGCCGTGTCTATTGGAAGGGCGCTTTGCGCCTGTCGCTGGTGACGATCGGTGTCGAGATCTACCCCGCGGTGGAGACTGCTTCCGAGATCAGCTTCAATCAAATTCACAAACCCTCCGGCAAGCGCGTGCGCTATGAGCGAACCGTGCCCGGGATCGGCAAGGTCGAGAATGCCGACATCGTCAAGGGCTACGAGGTCGAGCCCGAGGTCTATGTGCTGCTCGAGCCCGAGGAGATCGAGGCCATCCGTCTCGAGAGCAGGCGCACCATCGATCTCGTCCAATGCGTCGACCAGTCGGAGATCGATCCGCGCTTTTTCGAGCGGCCCTATTACGTGCTCCCCGCCGACGAGCAGGCGGCCGAGGGCTACGGCATCATCCGCGAGGCGCTGCGCGAGTCGGGGAAGGTCGCGGTCGGCCAGGTCACCATGGCCGGGCGCGAGCATCTGGTGGTGGTCGGACCGGTGGGCAAGGGGCTCGTGCTCAACATCATCCGCTACGGCAACGAGCTGCGGCCGGCCGCGGCCTATTTCGACGAGATCCCCGAGCACAAGCTCGAGCCCGACATGATGGACATGGCGGTGCAGCTCATCAACCGCAAATCCGCACCATTCGATCCCGATGCCTTCAAGGACAGCTATGGCGTGGCGCTGCGCGAGCTGGTCGAGGAAAAAGCCAAGGGCCACAAGATCCTGTCGCCGCCGACTAGCGAGCCGGCGAGCAATGTCATCAATCTCAAGGATGCGCTGAAGCGCAGCGTTCAGGAAGAACGCACCGAACCGCCCAAGTCCGGCAGGCCGCCGGCCAAGAAGACCGCCGGCCGCAAGCCCCCCGGCAGCAGCAAGGGCCGGGCGAAGGCGTGAAGATAGAGCCGCATCATATCGAGATGACCATCAAATACGGCCTGACCGTGGTGCTGGTCGGCGTCTTGATATTCATCATGTCGGGCTATCCGTTCTGGTAGCCCGCTGCCCACTGCCGACTGTCCTCTGGCTGCTTCCAAAAACCAAATGGCCGGCGCGAGGCCGGCCATGATGCGACGAAAACCGTTGATCAGGCGTTTTCGGTCGCGCGGCGCCGACGAAACAGCACCCGCTCGCGCAGGTCTTCCACCAGCATGGTGCGGTCCTGGTCCGGAAACACCGCCAGGATTTCTCGCACGATCTCGCTCTCGCGGAGCGGCCGCGGCGTATGCAGATAGGACTCGATCACCGTATTGAGCGTCTGCCCGGGGAGCTGGCTCATCGCAACCTCCTGCAGCATCGTACCGCGCGATGATGCTTGACAGGCTGCCCTAATGTCAACGCGAAATGCCCCGGCGAGCCCGATTTTGCAATCCCGAACAGGCGAATCACAATCGCGATCGCCGCAAGGTTGCAGATCTTGGGCTATCTAGGTGCCAAGAAAGACAAGCGGGCCCGTGGGACCCGCTTGCCAGGATTTCGTTGGCAGAAGCCAGGATTAGTAAGCCGCCGCAGCGGTTTCACCGAACCCGCCAAAGCGCCAGTTCAAAGTGAACAGCACGCGCTGGACGTTGACATCCACGTCATTGCGGTCCCGGAAGTCGACATCGATCCGCAAACGTCAGTCACAGTGGAAGTTGCCGTTGTTGCTGAAATTGTCGAGATCGGTGAAGCGATAGTCGCCGCGGATCGACACGTTGTCGGTGACCTTCCACTCGACGCCGCCGCCAAAAGTCAAGCCGTTGACACTGACGTTGTCGTCATTGTGGAAGATAGGCTCATCGTTCGAAATCGCGGAGCCGGAAGTCTGTGTTGATATCCAAGAAGCTCCAACCAACCAAGCCAAAGACCAGGAGGTTGGGGGTCGGAGCGAAACCGGCACGACCATAGACGTCGACCATGGTCGAACCGTCGGTATGGAAACGATTATGAAAATCGAAGTCTAGGTCGTCGTTATTGCGATCGACAGTGAGAACGTCGCCGAAGGTCGCGTCAGCACCGAGACCGACGACGAACGCCGATCCTCCGAGCTCCCAATCGAAGCCGCCCTGCACGATGCCGATGATGTTGCCATCACCCGACTCGTTGAAGTCGCGATGGAAATCGCAATCCGAATCGCAGAACCCATCCCAGTCGAGCTGCGCAGTGCCTGCCGATTGATGTCGAGATCGGCCCAGCCGACGCCACCACCGGCGCCGAGATAGAAGCCTGTCCAGCTCGCCACCGGCTCCGGCGGCGGAATGTCCGCTGCAAAGGCCGCGGGGCTGACCGACCCCAGGGCGAGTGCTGCGATTAATCCTACTAAAGTGCGACGCATGAGGACCCCTCCTGTGCTTTGGCTGAATGAGAGTGGGCCACGAGAACGCATATTCCGCAAGTAAGACAGAGGGCTTCTACTCTGATTTGGCCCCCAGCGTTGCGCACAAGACACAATTCCAGGGCTTGACCCCTCGAAATCGGCGATTCCCGGCAGCTGCGAACAGGGCACTATCGACAACCATTGCAAGCAATGGTTGTGAGGGGTCGCGATTGGCGGACATGCGTAAAGGCCGTCGGGCGTCGATTCTCCAGCTGTTCGGACGAATCGAATTCGACCGGCGCCGGCGGAGCACCCGGGAACCGACCCAAGTCTTCGCGGTTGGCATTCCACGAGAAGTGCTTGGTTTGATTGAGAGGTCATGGGCGTCGCTTCCGGGAAATGCGTGATCATCATCAATGGGCGGCGCTCGCAGGAACTCGCTTATGCCATGGAACTCGACGTCACGCCCAAGCACGGCCATTACGGCTTCCTCCATGGCTCGGTCGACATCCTGCACCAGGCCCAGCGGGCGCCGCAGGTGGAGCTCGATCTCGGCGATCAAGGCACCATCGGCATAGCGGTTTTGCAGGTCTCGCCATTCGGCCTGGCGCTCATCAGCATTCGTGCCGAATAGATCCAGGTCCTCCCGCCGCGATCAACAGGGTTTGACCACTTTTTTCCACTCGATCCTGGCGGTTGCGCCGGGGCTGACGTAAGATGCAGCCCATGATGCGGTGAGGAGTTTTGGTTAATGAAAATGATAAGGGGTTGGGCGGTGATCGCCAGTGTCTCGATCATCGCCTGCGTTGCGGCATCGGAGGCGTCCGCAGAGCAGCGCAACTGGTTTGGACCGAGCGGCGGCCGCTCGATGTTCTGGGGTAACATGTTCGCGCCCCAGCCGATGTTCTACCCGCCGCCGCGGCAGCGCTACTGGCGGGCGCCCTCGCACCGGGAGGTGCATCGCGATTTCCGGCCCAGGCAGAAGGCGGCGCGGGTGTCGCGGTCCCCGCAAGAGCGCCCGTCGCTCCACCGCCGCCCTCGCGGGCGCGACTGCGGCAATTCCGGCGACCAGTGCGCCCGTCACCTGCGAGCGGGCCCAGGCCATCGTCGCAGAATATGGTTTCACCGAGATCCAGCCGCAGACCTGCGAAGGCCGGACCTACGGCTTCAGCGCCACCCGCGACGGCAAGCCTTTCCTCATCAAGATCGTGGCGGCGGATGGCGAGCTCGCCGAAGTCAAGAAGCGATGATCCGGTTGCGGCGGTCGAACGGCTGACCGTCGCGATAGACGAGCAGCATCGGATCTCCGGCCTCCTGTCGGTCCCGGCAGGAAGCCGGGCCTGCCTGGTCCTCGCCCATGGCGCCGGGGCCGGCATGAGCCATCCGTTTCTTGCCGGCATCGCCGCAGGGCTCGCCGAACGCGGCCTCGCCACGCTGCGCTATCAGTTCCCCTATATGGAGGAGGACCGCCGCCGACCCGATCCGCCATCCATCGCCCATGCCACGGTCAGGGCAGCTGTCGCCGCGGCCGCGCGGCGGACCGACGGGCTGCCGCTCTTCGCCGGCGGCAAATCCTTCGGCGGCCGCATGACATCGCAGGCCGAGGCCCTGCAGCCGCTGGGCGTCCGCGGGCTGGTGTTCCTCGGCTTCCCGCTTCATCCGGCCGGCCGGCCGGGCGACGAGCGCGCCCGCCATCTCGCCGATGTCGGCGTTCCGATGCTGTTTCTCCAGGGAAACCGCGATCGGCTGGCCGATCTCGACCTGCTGCGCCCGATCATCGAGCGGCTGGGCAGCCGCGCCTGCCTCGCCATCACCGAGGATGCCGATCACAGCTTTCACCGAACGGCAAGCCGCGGCGGCGGTGGAGCGCCCATCTGCCAGTCCCTGGCAGCGACGATCGCCGCCTGGATCGACCGGCTGCTCGGCGAGCGCACCGCGCGCGGCCGCCGCCTCGCCTCTTGACGAGCCGCGGCGGCAGGCAACGGAGACTTATCGCATGGACACCGTGGAACAGCGCCTCGCAGAGCTCGGCCTGACGCTGCCGCCCCCCGCCCGCGCGGTCGGCAATTATCTGTCCCATGTGCGCTCGGGCAGCCTCTTCATCAGCGTGCAGGGCCCGCTCTGGGGCGACGAGCTGCGTTTTCAGGGTCGCCTCGGCCGCGACCTCACCCTCGAGCAGGGCCAGGATGCGGCCCGGCTGGTGATGCTGAACCTGCTGGTCCAGCTGCGCGCCGCCTGTCACGGCGATTTCGCCCGCGTCCGCCGCTGCCTGCGGCTTGGCGGCTTCGTCAATTGCACGCCTGAATTCAATCAGCAGACATTGGTGATGAACGGCGCCTCAGACCTTCTCGTCGCCGTCCTCGGCGAGCGCGGCCGACATGCCCGCTTCGTCGTCGGCTGCTCCAACCTCCCCTATGATCTCGCCGTCGAGATCGAGGCGATGTTCGAGATCGACGAATCCGATCTCGACCCTGCCCCGCCACGATAGCCGTGCGACGCTCCAAAGCTGGCGCATGCCTGCCATCTTCTTACCAAGAGTCGCGATCACGCCTCCGTGCTGCAACTGTCGTGGACGGCATGATTGCGGCGGCGCCCGCGAGCGGAAGGGGCGACATTCCGGGCGTAGGCTCCCCCGAACTGCAACGAGGGGCCTCTTATGCTGTTATACGGGGTGGTTGTGATCGCCGCCGGCTGTGCAGCGATTATCGCCAGCGCTGATTTCTATATCAGAGCCCGATGGGAGGTCGAACGCTGGAAGGCCCGGCGACGCCGCTTGGCATAGCGGACCCTCCCGGCGCTCTCTGCTCTCTGCACTAGGGCGTGGCGCCTCACCCGGCCGGGGGTTCGCCCGCCTTTGCCCAGGCGCTTGGCGGCGCGGGCCGTCGCCCGCGTCTCCGCCGCCTCTTTCTTCAACCGCAGCTTGCGAAGACGCGCCGTCTTCTTGCGAAGCGACTCTTCGACGACCTGATACTCGGACATTGCGAGGATTCGCTCCTCGGCTGCCGCACGCAGGCGCTTAAGCCTCGCATACGGGGTCTCTTTGGACACTTCAGACATTGGCTATTCAACTCTCGACAGGGGCTATTGAGAGATAACACGCACATCCCATATTTGCCAGAAGTGTCGAAAATAGTTCAAGCTTTTGCTATCATGGCAAAGATGTGGCGAATTGAGAAAATTGTCATGAACAAGTCCCGTTATTCCCAAACTGCCATTGCCCTCGCGGCCAGCTTCTGCCTTTTCACCGCTGTGCCGTCCATCCTGCGGCTACAGGCTGCCGAAATCCGCCCCCGAGCAAGTTCAGGCCCCCAAGCCGCAGCCTCACCTCGACGATCCCAAGTCCCAGGGCTGGGACGTCAAGCCGCCCTGCGTGCTGAGCAATATGAGCACCTGCCCGCCCGGCACGGAAGATTTCGATTCGCTCGACCTCATGCCGCTGCATCTCCTCGGGATCCCCGAGGGCTATCACTCCGAGATCAAGCCGAAAACCGCTCGCTGATCCGGGCTGTCCGGCTCTTCAGCGGGCCGAAGTCGTCGGTTTCAACCTGGGTCTTGCACCGCTCGCATGTGATGAAGCATTTGCGACCGGTGCGTTCGCATGCGGGCCGGCAGGCCGGGCAATCGCAGTCATAAGAGTTTTGGTCGTACATCTGCTGCCTCAGTGAATCGGACCTACAGGAACAAAATACGCCTGTGGCTTTCTGGTTGCACCGAGGGACTTGCGGTTTTGCAGGCAAATCAGGGTGTTTTGGCACGAAACCAACACGACTGTGTCGGTTAGGCAACAGCCATCAATTGCGCTGTCGCAACGGGACGATCTCGGCTCCCGAAGTGACCAGCCGCCCCACCAGCTCGAGGAGCTGCTCACTGAAGAACGGCTTTTCGAGCACCGGGGTGCCGGAGAACATTGCCGGCAGAGTGTCGCGCCCATAGCCGGTCACGAAGGCGAAAGGGGTGTCCCTCGCGGTCAGCGCCGCCGCCAGCTCTTCGACCGGCTCGCCGGCGAGATTGGCATCGATGAGAGCGGCGTCGAAACCGCCCTGCTCCACCTGCTCGAGCGCGCCGGCGAGCGTGCCCACCGGGCCGACCACCGAATAGCCATGGGTGCCGAGCGTACCCTCGATGTCCATGGCGATCAGCGGCTCGTCCTCGACGACCAGGATCCGTTTGGTGACGTGCTTGCGCAGACCGGGCTCGCGGGCCGCCAGCTCCCCGAACCCCGGGCCGATGGCCGACACCCCGAACCGCCGCGACTCGGCCGCCTGCATGTCCGGCAGCGGCACCGTGATCAGGCAGGTGATGCCATGCGCCGCGAACTGGACCCGCGTCTCGCCGCCGTGGCTCTTGAGGGTCCGCTCGATCAGGCTCATGCCGAAGCCATAGGTCTCCGGCACCCTCACCGTCGGGCCGCCCCATTCCTTCCAGCTCAGGACCAGGCTGCGGGTTTGATCGGTGTGGATCTCCCAGGTGATTTCGAGCCGGCCGTCCCGCACCGACAAGGCGCCGTGCTTGCGGGCGTTGGTCGCCAGCTCATGCAGGACCATGCCGAGATGGAGCGCAAGCTGCGCATCGAGCTGGACGCGCGGCCCGCAGGCGCTGATGCGCCGGTCCTCGCCGCTGGCGAGCATCACCTGCTCGCGAACCAGGTGATCGATGTCGGCATTCAGGAAATGCGTCTCGGTCAACAGGCTGTGGGCCCTGGCGAGGGCATGCACCCGGCCGGTGAAGCCCTGGACGAAATCTTCCGGCCGCGGCGCTCTGGCAAGCGATTGGGTTGCGATCGCCTGCACCATCGCCATGGTGTTGCGCACCCGGTGATTGAGCTCGTCGACCAGGAGCCGCTGCTGGATCTCGAACCGCTTGCGATCGGTGATGTCGCGCGCGACCTTGGAGGCGCCGATGATCGTCCCGAGCTTGTCGCGCAGTGGCGACACGGTGAGCGAGATATCGACCATGCGTCCATCCTTCGCCACCCTGACGGTCTCGTAATGGTCGATCATCTCGCCCCGGCTCAGCCGCGCCAGGATCTCGCGCTCCTCGTCATGCAGCTCGATCGGGATGATGCGGGTGATCGGCTGGCCGACCATCTCGCTCGCCGTATAGCCGAAAACGCGGGTCGCACCGGTATTCCACGAGGTGATCCGGCCTTGCAGCGTCTTGCTGATGATGGCGTCGTTGGAGGTCGAGACGATTGCCGCGAGCCGCGCCAGCTGGATGTCGGTTTCGCGCCGGTCGGTGACCTCGACCAGGAGATTGATGGCACCGGTGATCCGCCCGTCCGCATCGGTCAGCAGACTGGGCCACGGCTGGAACCGCACCCGCCGGCCGTCCGGCCGCTCGGCGATGGCCTCGTGGCCCTGTACCGGCCGACCTTCCCGCAGCGTCGCCGCCATCGGGCAATCCTCATGCGCCATCTGCCTGCCGTCAGGATAAAAAAGCTTCCAGGAACCGCACCATTGCGAGCCGGGCTCGGGGCGATGCCCCCAGAGCTCCGCCGCCGCGTCGTTATAGAAGGTGATGCGGCCGTCGGGGTCGGTCAGGTAGATCGCCACCGGCAGCACTTCGAGCAGCGCTTGGCCCGGAATGGAGTTGTTGCTTGTCATGATCTCCGAAGATAAGTGAAATTAAACGAGTGCTAATGCTCGGCATGAAGGAAAGTTCCCGAAATGCTGAGCGAATTTTTGCCGCAAGGGATCCGATCAGTG
Organism: uncultured Alphaproteobacteria bacterium; assembly: GCA_963744915.1. Lineage (GTDB taxonomy): Bacteria > Pseudomonadota > Alphaproteobacteria > Rhizobiales > Aestuariivirgaceae > DATAFF01. The sequence goes on along the minus strand of CAVUUY010000014.1, from coordinate 92,797 downwards.
TTTCGCGCCTGAAATCAGGCCGGCCTGCGTCGTCGACGCCTCGACCATGGAGTCGAAAAATCCGGCATCGAGGCGCTCCAGCATGGCGCGGCAGAAGCCGTCGAGCGGCCCCGCCGGCACCCCCTGGCGATCCCTGACCTGCTGGGCATCGATATGGGCCCCGAGCGCCAGCCTGACCATGACCCAGAATTCGATATTGATCACCGGCGTCAGCGCAACGAGGCGGCTGGCCAGCGCCGTCATCTCCTCGTCCATCCCGGCCGCCTTCGCCTTGGCAGCCTCGGGATTGGCTTGTGCCGCCTCGTAAAGCTCGGCCATGAGCCTTTGAAATCGCTCAGCGAGGCGGACGATTTCCGAATCACGTGGTGATTTGCCGGCACGCATGACCAAGAGCTAGCATGCGTCCGGCACCACCTTCGACCCACGGTCGAGATTTTTCCCAAGCTTTTCGTTGGTGCAGGCAGCCTCCCGAGCCCCTTTCAATAGGGCTGCGGCGCACCGTCCCCCTGCTCTACCGGCTCGTCATATTGCTGCTGCTCCTCGGGCGGACCATAGCCTTGGCCTTGGCCCGGATCGATCGCCGGCGCGGCGTAGCTGTCGCCCCCGTCGGGCGGCGGCACCCCATAGGGCTGGCCGCCATAGGATTGGCCGCCATAGGGCTGGCCGCCGCCATAGGGCTGGGCATATTGATTGCCCGGGATCGGCGCGCCCCATGGCTGGTTCGACTGGCGCTGCTCGACAAAGGTCGAGCAACCGGCGAAGAAGGCGCTGCCATGACCTTCGCAATCATAGGGATCGGTGATGTTGTTGCGTTCGGCGAAGGCGTAGCCCGCGGCACGCCCATCGCATCCGTAACCGCATCCCTCATCGGGAATCAGATCCGCCGCACCAGCGGATGCGGCAAGGGCAAGCACGAACGCGACAACAGCCACCGGCTGCATGAGCATTCGGTGATCACTACGCATCGGGATTTACCTCGGATGTTGCAAAATGGATCAAGGACTTAATCATCGGCCAACAACTCGGCAAACTGCAGAGCGATATCACGGCCGCACTGTGTCTGAAAACGCCAACAGGGTTAACACGCAATGACAATCGTTACTTTCGTCGGGCTGGGCAACATGGGCCTGCCCATGGCGCTCAATCTGCACAAGGCCGGCCATCGCGTCCATGGGCATGACGTGCTGCCGGAAGCCCGCGCCCGCGCCGCGGCGCAGGGTCTCGCCGTCGTCGACGACGGCGCCGGCGCGATTGCGCGGTCGGACACGGTGATCACCATGCTGCCGGCCGGCAGCGACGTCGTCGCTGCCTATCGCGGCGCGCTGCTGGCGGCAGCCCGTCCAGGAACGCTGTTCATCGATTGCTCGACCATCGATGTCGGCGCCGCCAAGCTTGCCCACGCCCTCGCCGATGCGGCAGGCATGCGGGCCCTCGATGCACCGGTGTCGGGCGGCGTAGGCGGCGCTGCCGCCGCCACCTTGACCTTCATGGTCGGCGGCGATGCGGGCGCTGTCGAATCCGCCCGCCCGCTCCTCGCGGTCATGGGACGGCGCCTCGTCCATTGCGGCGGCCCGGGGCTCGGCCAGGCGGCCAAGATCTGCAACAACATGATCCTCGGCGTATCGATGATCGCGGTGAGCGAGGCCTTCGTGCTCGCCGAGCGCCTCGGCCTCGGCCACCAGGCGCTGTTCGATGTCGCAGCCAACTCATCCGGCCAGTGCTGGGCTCTCAGCGCCTATTGCCCGGTACCGGGGCCGGTGCCGGCAAGCCCGGCCAATCACGGCTACCGCCCAGGCTTCGCAGCCGCCCTGATGCTCAAGGATCTGAGCCTCGGCCAGGACCAGGCGGCGGCGCTCGGCGCCGACACCGCCCTTGGCCGCCACGCCCGCGACATCTACCGCGCCTTCGTCGACAATGGCGGCGCCGGCCGCGACTTCTCGGCCATCGTCGAGGCGGTCAGGGGAAAGGAAGCGAGCAGCCAATAGCGCCAAGCAGCGCCCATTGCCTACTTGCCTATTGCCTATTTGCCTCTTCCCTACTGCCCGGCCGCCGCCTGCACCTGCCGCTTCCCCTGGACGATCATCTCCAGCACCTCGTGCTCGTTGGTGTGCTTGATGTAGCGGTCGCCGACATTCTCGCCGCGCTTCAGCACCATCACCCGGTCGCCGACCGCGAAGATGTCGTGCAGCCGGTGCGAGATGATGATCTGGGCGACGCCCTGCTGCTTCAGCTCGCAGCATCGTCTCGAGCAGCCGCTCGGTCGCCATCACCGAGAGATTGGCCGTCGGCTCGTCGAGGATGACGACCCGCGGCTCGAACGAGATGGCGCGGGCGATCGCCACCGACTGCTGGCGCCCGCCCGACAGGCTCTCGACCTTCTGATAGACCGAGTTGACGTCGACCTTGAGCCGCTTCAGCACCTTGTCGGCCTCGCGCGTACATCTTCCGCCGATCGACGAACAGGCCCCTGGCGCGGCCAGCGGCCGAGAAAGATGTTCTGGCCGACATCCATGTTCCCGCACAGCGCGAAGTCCTGGTAGATCATCTCGATGCCGACGTCGCGGCTCTCGTGCGGGCTCTTGAAGTGCGCCGGCTGGCCGGCGACGAGGATCTCGCCGGCGTCGCGCTGGTAGGCGCCGGTCAGGATCTTCATCAGCGTCGACTTGCCGGCCGAATTGTCGCCGACGAGGCCGAGGATCTCGCCCGGATAGAGCGTCAGGTCGACATCGATGCAGCGCGCTGCACCGCGCCGAAGGCCTTGTCGATGCCGCGCATCTCGACGATCGGCGTTGCCGCGTACATCAGGCATGTGCCGGTCTCCGATGCGACGGCTCCGCGACGCGCGAGACGGCGCGCGCAGCCCGCCGAAGATGTTGGCCTGGCGCAGCCAGATGTCGATCAGCACCGCGACGATCAGGATGAGGCCGATGAAGACGTTGACCCAGTGCTGCGGCATGACGAAGGACGCGCCGCCGGCGGTGATGACGTTGAGCTGCAGCAGCGCCCGGACGAGCGTGATCACCGCCGCGCCGGCGAGCGAGCCGATGCATGGTGCCGTAGCCGCCGAAGATCGAGCCGCCGCCGATGATCACCGCGGCGATGGCGTCGAGCTCGCGGAACTGGCCGGCGACCGGGTTGAAGCTGCGGAAGATAGGCGACGTTGATGATGCCGGCCAGCGTCGCGCAGAGCGCCGAGAACATCAGCGCGATGAAGCGGACCCGGCTGGTGTTGATGCCGGCATAGTCGGCGGCGCGCCGGTTGCCGCCGGTGGCATAGACCGTCTGGCCGAACGGCGTCGAGGCGAGGACGATGCCGGCGATGATCGCGACCACCAGCATGAAGATCGTCTGGACGCTCACCACCTCGGCGATCGCCGTCGAGCACCGCCCGGCGGAGCCGGAACGTCGCAGATAGCGAGGATGTCGGCGAGCTTGCGGCCGAGCAGATTGAAGCTCTCCGGAAAGCCGGTCAGCTGCTGGCCGGCGACGATCCAGGCGGCGAGGCCGCGGGCGATGTAGAACATGCCGAGCGTGGCGATGAAGGCCGGCAGCCCGAAGCCGACCGTCAGCAGCGCCGTTGACCAGCCCGGCGGCGGTGCCGGCCAGGAGGCCGATCGCCACGGCGGTCACCGGATCGAGCGCCGAGCACCTTCAGGAAGAAGGCCGCGGTGCTGCCGGCAAGCGCCAGCACCGCGCCGACCGACAGATCGATGTCGCCGGCGGCGATGACATAGGTGAGCCCGATCGTGAGCAGCGCGAGCTCGGTGTAGTTGAGCAGGATCGCGAAGCTGTTCGGCAGGTTCCACCAGTAGTCGGGCCGGAGAGACGAGCCCGATCGAGCCACAGCACGCACGGTCAGGATGATGGCGAGCGCGTCGCGCCGCGCGAGGAACTTGCCGAAGCCCCGGCGCGTGCAGCGCCCGTGTCGCTCGCCATCGTGCCCTGGTCTGCGCGCCCTCGATGGCGATCGCCGCCGCTCTCGCAGCGGCGGCGGCGGCGGCTTGCCGCGCAGCCAGGCCCAGAAGCCGCGCCGACCAGCCTGCGCGCGGATGATGTAGGGCTCGATCAGCACCGCGACGAGGAGCAGCAGCCCGAGGAAGGCCGGCACCGCGCCGGCCGGCAGCTGGGTAGATCGGCCTGCACCGCCATCTCGATCGCCGTCGATCTTGATGATGCGGGTGATCGGCCAGCCCTCGCGCAGCACCTTGTCGATGAGCACGACGAGCAGCGCGCCGAGGCAGGTGCCGATCACCCGGCCGCGGCCGCCGAGGATCGAGGCGCCGCCGATGATCACCGCGGCGATGACGATCAGCTCGGCCGCTGAGGCCGTACTGCGGGGTGACGCCCTTGTCCTGGGCGACCGACATCAGCCCGGCGAGCGTCGCGCAGAGCGACGAGAGGAGGTAGGCGCGGATGCGCACCCAGCTGCGTCGGGATGCCGGCATAGATCGCCGCCTGCTCGTTGCCGCCGGTGGCGAAGGTCTCGTAGCCCCAGCGCGTCTTGGCGAGCACGCACGGCGCCGACCGCGGCGACGACGAGCGAAGATCAGGATCTGGTTGTTGAAGCCGAGGGCGTTGGTCTCGCCGAGGTGGAAGAACCAGCGGATATTCTCGCGCCTTGGTCGGATAGGCGATCGTCTTGCCGCCGGTCAGGCCGAGCACGATGCCGCGGCCGATGAACAGCATCGTCAGCGTGGCGATGAAGGCCGGCACCTTCAGGATGGTCACCAGCACGCCGTTGATGAGGCCGATCGCCGGCCCGAGCAGCAGGCAGAGCAAGCACCGCCGGGACCGATGCCGAGATCGAGAAAGGTGGGCGCGAACAGCGATCGAGAAGACCACGCCGACGAGCCCGTAGGTCGAGCCGACCGACAGATCGAGATCCTTGTTGACGATGACGAAGGTCATGCCGACCGCCATGACGCCGTAGCGGGACGGTGTCGCGCAGCAGCGCGTGAAGCGCGTCGGTCGAGCCGAAGAAGGCCGGATTGATGAAGGCGCCGCCGAGATAGAGCAGCGACCATGAAGGACCAGCAGGCCCGACCTCCCAGCCGCCGACGAGCTGCGGACGGCGGCGCGGCCGAGCGATGGCGGCGCGGCATGGCGTCATGATGGTCCGATCCGATGCTCGCCGTCGACGGCGCGGGAGGGCTCGCGCCCTCCCGCGACGATGCTCAGCGGCTCGAGCGACTCAGTTCTCGAAGCGCTTGCCGACCTTGCCGACGCGTGTCCTTCGTCACGAGCTGGGCGCGCGTGTCGAGGTTGGCCGCCGAGATGCCGCGGTCGATCTGCAGGTAGAGCTGCATCACCGGCCAGAAGCCCTGCAGGAACGGCTGCTGGCCGAGCGAGCCGGTCAGGTCGCCGGTCTGCGATGCGCTCCTGCTGCGCCGGGCCGAGGTCGAAGCCGTAGGCGCAGATCTTGCCGGTCTTGCTCAGTCTGGGCGACGGCCTTGGCGAGCGCCGGGCGTGAAGACGTTGTTGGCGGCGAAGGCGCCGACCACGTCGCCGCGCGATTCGAACAGCGACACGATGCCGTTGACCGGATCGTTCGCATTGGCGTCGATGCCGACATTCTCCGGACCGGCATCGACCTTGAAGTTCGTCGAGCTTGCCGGCGTCCTTCAGCGTCTTGACGATGGCGTTGAAGGCCGCGGTCACGCGGTTGTTGACCTCGATGTTGCCCATCGCCGTCGATGATCGGGAAGCATGATCGAGCCCTTGTCGATGCCCTTGTCCAGCAGGCACTTGGCCAGCGCCTCGCCGCCGATCGCCGCCGCCGACGCGTCCTGGCCGGTGTGGCTGATGCGCGCTGCGGTTGAGGATGCGTCGCCGTCGAAGGAGTTGGTCGTGGCGACCGGAATGCCGTTCTTCTCGGCGGCCTTGACGATGTCGTTATAGGCGCCGACCTGCGGCGTCGTCATGATCAGGCCGTCGATCGTCGGATCCTGGATGATCTGGTTGAGGATCTCGATCTCGCGCGGCCGGGTCGTCGGTCGGCGATTCGGAGCCGAGCAGCAGGATCTTGGCGCCGATCATGTTGCCGGCGACCGTCGCGCCGACATAGACCGGGTCGAAGAAGCCGTTGCCGGCCGTATGGGTGACGATGGCGAAGGTCAGATGGCCGTCGGCCGAATGGAAATTCTTGGTGCCGGCCGCTTCCTTGGCGGCATCCTCGAAGCTGTAGCCGCCGACCGCCTTGGTGACGGTGCCGGACCCCTGGGCGTACACCGCGGCGACCGTCAATGCCGCCACTGCCGATGCGCCAATCGAGGCGATAATTCTCCTCATCGAAATCGTCCTCCCAGTTTCTCGACGCTGTTTTCGCGTCCTTTGCCGAGCACCGATGATGCACAAGAAACCGGCGCCCGGCAATGCAAGCGCAACCGCTCCTGCCTTCGCACGTTGGCTTGAGGAGCTTTACCGGTTCGCCTTGCGGCCCTGCCTGCCGCTACCTACGATCTTCCGGGATCGGTCAGAGTCAGAAGAGATCAGAGGAGTTCATGATGTCCCGTCTATCGTTATTGCGCATCGGCCTGGCGTGCTTCGCCTTCGCTGCCGGCTATCTCGTCGACGCCAATGTCGGCCGGATCATGCAGCAGGGCAGCGTTGTCCAGAGCGCCGAGGCGGCGCGTTACAGCCGAACCGTCGCGCGGCGGCCCGGCGGCACCTACAAGCGAACCGTCGTCAGGGGTCCGCGCGGCGGCGTCTACAAGAAAACCGTCGTCCGCGGCCGCGGGGTCTATCCGGGCGGCGTCGCCGCCCGGCGCGTCGTCCGCACCGGCGCCTATATCGGCGCCCTGCCCGGCGGCTGCGCCCGCGTCAACCGTTACGGCTATGTCGTGTGGCGCTGCGGCGGCATCTACTACCAGCCCTATGGCGGCCGCTACGCCGTCGTCCGGTTCTGAACGCGTCTGCTCTCCATTTCCGCCCCTCTCCTCCACCGGGGAGGGGCGGAGACGTTCCGCCGGATCGTGGCCTTATGCAGCGCCGGGCAGCATTCGCGTAACCCTTTGACTTCATTGGCGACCCCGGGAGGACTCGAACCTCCGACCAACAGCTTAGAAGGCTGCTGCTCTATCCAGCTGAGCTACGGGGCCTGTGGCGGCGTGGCGGAATGGGTCCAGTTGTCGGTCCGGCCCCATTTGAAATTGTCCGAATAGGACTTCTTCCGCAACCGGTCGGGCGGCGGCTCGGACAGCCGGTAGGCTATGCCGTTGCGCTCGGCATAGGCGACGGCCTCCTCCTTGGTGTCGAAGCTGAGGCTGACCTGCTGCTTCATGTCGCCGGAGGAGGTCCAGCCCATCAGCGGATCGGTGGTCGCGCCGCTCGGCTGGCTCGTAATCCAGCACCCAGGCGCGGGCATTGCCCTTGCCGGACTGCATGGCGGTTCGCGCTGGTCTGTAGATCCGTCGCCCGGGCCGTCATCACCGCTCCGATCGGTTGCAACAGAATGGTCGGGGCGGCCGGATTCGAACCAGCGACCCTCTGCTCCCAAAGCAGATGCGCTACCAGACTGCGCTACGCCCCGCGATGCGAAAACGCTCGCACCGAGCTGGTGAATATCCGTTTTTGGTCCCTTTCTGCAAGCCCAGGCTGCATCAGCCCTTGAACCGAGGATGGCGCACCCGGTCGCCCGGCTTGATGCCAAGCCGCGCCGCCACGCCCCCGGCAAGCTCGATCACCGCCTTGACCGGCCGCCCGGCAGTGATCACGTCGAGCGACTCCGGCTTGGTGTTGGCCGCAATATACACCACGCGGCCGTCGCCGGCCACGAACAGCATGTCGAGCGGGATATAGGTGTTCTTCATCCACATCGCCGCCTCGATCGGCGCATCCCACACGAACAGCATCGCATGATCGCCCGCCATGTGACGCCGGAACATCAGGCCGCGGGCCCGCGTCGGGTCGGTATCTGCGATCTCGGTCTGGAAGGAATGCGGTCCGGAAGCGGTCTCGATCACCATGGCCTCGACCTTGAGCTCCGCCGCCGCCGCGCCGGCGGGGGCTCCGGCCAGCGCCGCCACCACCGTCAGAACGAGGAGGAAAACCTCAATTGGTCTTCGGCAGGTGATCATCGAGCGACAGCCTCACCTCGGCGGCCATCAGCCCCTTGCCGCCCGGGCCGAACCGGGCATAAACCCATTGCTCGGGCAGGAGTTCCACGATCGCGGTTTTGCGAAGTGTCTCCATATGAACGAAAATATCGGGATGACCCTCGCCTTCGGTGAGGAACCCGAAGCCGCGTGCCCGGTTGAACCACTTTACCTTGACGCTAACCCAGCCGGTCGTCGGCACGACCGTCTGATGCGTTCGGACCGGTCGTTCCACCGGATGGATCGCCGTCGAGGTGTCGACCTCATAGACCCTGAGGCACTGATAGCCCTTCTGGCGCTCGACCGCATCGCAGACGACCCGCGTGCCCTCGAGCGGGGCGGCAAAACCATCGCGTTTCAGACAGCTCAGATGCAGCAGCACATCCGGCAGGCCATTGTCCGGAATGACGAATCCGTAGCCTCTTCCGACGTCGAACCATTTGACGAAGCCGGAGATTCTGAGAATGCGCACATTGGTGGTCTCCAGACCCGCCAACGTCGCTTCATTCGCCACCTTCAGGGAGCCACTGCTCGACATACCCGCACCTGACCTGTCCCCGAGCCTCGTTCATCAGTCTTTTCGGTGCCCGAGCCCGCTATCGCCCTAAGTGAGTTTGATAAATCACCCTGTCCTTGTACAGGCCCGAGCCCTCTGACGCATGTGGAAAACGTATCGCGTTGCACGAGGGCAACGTGGCGGAGAACCGGGATTTCCAGCAAGCCATTCATAGGTCTGAAGAAACTCACTCACGACGTCACATATGCGTCATTCACATCACGGTTGCGCAAGCTTGAAATCACATTTGTCCCGCCATTGATGAGGGCGAATCACCTGCATATCATCTCTCTTGAATGTCGAAGGGAGTCGCAAGGATGAGGTATCTACACACCATGGTGCGTGTCAGCGACATCGAGCGCTCGCTTGACTTCTATTGCACCAAATTGGGTCTGAGGGAAGTCCGTCGCCATGAGAATCGGCAAGGCCGCTACACGCTCGTCTTCGTCATCGCCCCGGAGACCCCGGACGCGCCGATCGAACTCACCTACAATTGGGATGCCGAAGCCTATGGCGGCGGCCGCAACTTCGGCCACCTCGCCTTCGAGGTCGACAACATCTATGACTTCTGCGCCAGGTTGATGGAGCAGGGCGTGACCATCAACCGGCCGCCGCGCGATGGACGCATGGCCTTCGTCAAATCGCCCGACGGCATCTCGGTCGAGCTGCTCAACAAGGGCGGCGCCTTGCCGCCGGCGGAGCCGTGGAAGAGCATGCCGAACGTCGGCACCTGGTGAGCCTGCAAAAAATTTCTCGCCCGGTTCCGAATCCCGATACGCGCTTCGCAATTCCGATAGCGACGGCGCTTGCTCATGTCCACAGTGCCACCACGCCGCGACGATCGGCAAGGTTCGAAGCGGCGAAGGTAGCGGCAAGGTTTCCGGGCAGCCGGGGGGTGTTGGCCTGGGTACTTGCGTCAGCCGGGGGCGGGTCGGTTACGGGTCAGGATCATCGCCGGGGGGCGATCCACCCGGAACCGATCGCCGCCGCTGGCTCTCGCCGCCCGCCCGTCAGCGGGCCCTTCTCAGGGTTTCCGAGGGTTTCTCACCAAATCGCTCGCGGTATTTTCCGGCAAACTCGCCAAGATTTGAAAAACCGCATTCCAACGCCGTCCCCGTGACGCTGCGGCTGGGCGCCCGGTTCAGCAGAATGCGCCGCGCCAAATCGAGCCGGCATTCGGTGAGGAACTCTTGCGGGCTCTTGCCGATATGGCGCCGGAACCCGCCCTGGAGGTGCCGGGCGCTGATGCCGAGCGCACCGGCAATCTCGGCGATCCGGACCGGCTCGTCGATCCGCGCGCGGATGATCTCGCAGGCTTCGAGAACGACCCGGCGACCCGGACTGCTCATCTCCTGATCGGCTTCATCCTGCCCGCTCGGCGACAGCAAGATCATGAAGCCATTGAGCAAAATCTCTTCCAGCGCCGCCGCGAGAAGCGGTGGTGGCTTCGCTGCTCCGGCATCGGCGAGCTGCGCCCAGACGAAATTGAGCGTCGACCGGAACCTTCTGCCGACCGGCGACGACAGATCGAGGGTGATGGGCGCGCTGCCATTGACCTGCGCCAAGGTTCGACGCGCCTCGCGCTCTTCGAGGCGCCGCACCACATGATCATGCGAGACGAGCAGGGTGTAGCCGCTTGCGCCATGATACGCGACCGAGAACCGGTCGCGCGGCGACACGATGCCGTTCCTCTGGCTGCCGCTCTCGGTCAGCTTGCGGCCCGCCTTCATGGCAAAACCGCCGCTTTCCGGGATCATCGCGACGAGATGGCTTCCCGGCAGCGCCCGCAGGCGATAGCCGGTGCGCAGCTTCCCGCGCACGATGACCAAGCGGCCGAGCTCCATCTTGTACCGGTTGAGCCGGAACTCGCTCGCTTTGCCGACGACATCATAATTGTCGACACCGACGTAGCACGCGGTCAGATACCGGAACGCGACGTCGGGATCGCGCGTGTCGAGAATGTCGGGCCAGGGCGCCATAGATAAGCGACTGTAATCCTTGCGCGGCTCCAAGAGAAGTCCAGCGATGGATGAAACGCATCCGGCCTTCGTATCTCCGACATTCCGTTCGCGACTCCGATAGCGCGCCGCCGCCATGTCGGCGAAGGTGCGAAACAGTCGGACCGACGTTGAATTCTCAAGCTGCCGGGGGGCAGCGCCGGTGCCGAGGCGGATCAGCCGGGGCGATCTGTCCGGTACCGGCGCCAGCCGGTCACAGCTGCACGCGCCGCAGCCTGAGCGCATTGACCACCACGCTGGCCGAGCTCAGCGCCATCGCCGCGGCGGCGAACTCGGGCGACACCAGCCAGCCGAATGCCGGATAGAGCGCCCCGGCCGCGATCGGCACCCCGGCGCTGTTGTAGGCGAAGGCGAAGAAGAGGTTCTGGCGCACATTGCTCATGGTCGCCTGTGACAGGCGGCGCGCCTTGACGATACCGTCGAGACCGCCCCGCAGCAGGGTGACCCCGGCGCTGGCGATCGCCACATCGGTGCCCGAGCCCATTGCGATCCCGACATCGGCAGCCGCCAGCGCCGGCGCGTCGTTGACGCCGTCGCCGGCCATCGCCACCACCCTGCCCTCCTGCCTGAGCCGCGCAATCTCGGCCGCCTTGTCGGCCGGCAGCACCTCGGCCACCACCCGGTCGATCCCGAGCTGGCGACCGACCGCCTGCGCCGTGGCGGAATTGTCGCCGCTCAGCATGATGATCGCCACCCCATCCGCAGCCAGCGCCGCGAGCGCCGCCGGTGTCGTCGGCCGCACCGGATCCGACACGGCGATGATGCCGGCAAGCCGCCCGTCGATCGCGGCGAGAATGACCGTCGCGCCTTCGTCGCGCAGGCGGCTCCCATCCTCGATCAGCGGGCGCGCATCGACCCCGAGCTCGGCGAGAAAACCCGCGCTGCCGAGCGCCACCGCATGGCCGGCGACGGTGCCGCTGACCCCTCTGCCGATCAAAGCCTTGAAGTCGCTCGCCTTTCCGAGATCCAGTCCACGCTTGCGGGCAGCCGCGACCACCGCAGCCGCGATTGGATGCTCGCTTGCCTGCTCGAGGCTCGCCGCCAGCCTGAAGAATCATATCCTCGGCCTGCCCCGGAACTGCTCGGATGGCGGTGACCTGCGGCCGGCCGACCGTCAGCGTGCCGGTCTTGTCGACGACCAGCGTATCGACCTTTTCGAGCCGCTCCAGCGCCTCGGCATTCCTGATCAGCACCCCGGCCTCGGCGCCCCGTCCGATGCCGACCATGATCGACATCGGCGTCGCGAGGCCCAGCGCGCACGGGCAGGCAATGATCAGCACCGTCACCGCCACGACCAGCGCATAGGCAAGGCGCGGTTGCGGCCCGATCAGCGCCCAGGCGGCAAAGGCAACCAGGGCAACGGCGATGACCAGCGGCACGAACCAGCCTGAGATCCGGTCGGCCAGCCGCTGGATCGGGGCGCGGCTGCGCTGTGCTTGCGCGACCATCTGCACGATCTGCGCCAGCAGCGTGTCGCGTCCGACCTTCTCGGCCCGCATGATGAAGCTGCCGGTCCCGTTGAGCGTGCCGCCGATCACTCTGGCCCCGGGCCCCTTTTCCACCGGCATCGGTTCACCAGTGACCATCGCCTCCTCGATGAAGGAATGACCCTCCTCGATTACCCCGTCGACGGCGACCTTCTCGCCGGGCCGCACCCTCAGCCGGTCGCCGGCCGCGATGGCGGCGATGTCGACATCCTCCTCCCGCCCATCCGCGGCGATGCGGCGCGCCGCCCGCGGCGTGAGATCCATGAGGGCGCGGATCGCCCCGGATGTCCGCTCGCGAGCACCGAGCTCCAGCACCTGGCCGAGGAGAACGAGCACCGTGATCACCGCTGCCGCCTCGAAATAGACCGCGACCGCGCCGTCCGGTCCCCGAAAGCCGGCCGGGAAGATGCCGGGCGCAATGGTCGCGACGACGCTGTAGGCGAAGGCGACGCCGGTCCCCATGGCGATCAGCGTGAACATGTTGAGATTGCGGGTGACGAGCGATTGCCAGCCGCGTTGGAAGAACGGCCAGCCGGCCCACACCACCACCGGCGTGGCCAGGGCGAGCTGCAGCAGGTTCCCCGTCTGGCGGCCCAGCCGGTGATCGAGGCCCAGGTAGTGCCCGCCCATCGCCAGGAACACAACCGGCAGCGTCAGGGCGAGCCCGATCCAGAAGCGGCGGGTCATGTCGCGCCGCTCCGGATCGGGCGCTCCACCCACCGGCGCGATCACGGGCTCGAGCGCCATGCCGCAGATCGGACAGCTGCCGGGGCCGATCTGGCGGATCTCGGGATGCATCGGGCAGGTATAGACCGCATCCTGCGGCCCGGCCGGCGCTGCCGCCTTGGCTGTGCTGCCGCCCAGATAGCGCTCGGGATCGGCCAGGAACTTGCTGCGGCAGCCGGCGCAGCAGAAATGGAAGCGCTCCCCGCCATGCTCGGCCACATGCCTGGCCGACCGGGGATCGACTGTCATGCCACAGACGGGATCGCGCGCCGCATCCGATCCGGCAGCGGCCTCGCCATGGGCATGGACGGTCTCATGATGGCTCACGCGATTCTCCTTTACCGGACCACCTCATGTGGTGTCCCTATAGCTGCTCCACGGTCAAGATCGTTGCCGCGGGAAACAGCTTGGAATGAAACCCGCCACCATTCTGCTGCTCATCGGCTCGGCCGTGATTGCCGGTGCCGCGCTGTGGTGGTCGATCACCATGTCGATGGCGATCGATGCGCCCATGAGCGCCGGCGGCTGGGGCGCCATGATCGCCGGCATCGTCATCACCTTGATCCTTGGCATCGGCCTGATGTCGTTGCTCTTTCTCAGCAGCCGCCGCGGCTATGACGAGCCGCCCGATCAGACGGAAACCGGGAGCAAGAACGGCCAATCGGCTGCAGACCGCAAACCGGAGCGCGATGAGCCGTAACGATTTTCCACCCCCGCTCTCCGCATTGTGATCCGTTTGCTATCGTCTCGCCCGATTCAGGGAATTTGCCTGTGGATAACTTGCAAAATCCATTGATTCTTGTGGACAACCCCCGGTCGATTGCATGATCATGCTTGTCCTGGACGGCGATTCCCCTTAAGACCCCGTCGTTCAACATCCCCTGCACCCAGGCCTCAGCCTCCCCAGCTGAGGCCTGACTGCTTTCCAAACCCTTGTTATGTCTCGGAAATCTCCCCTCCAAGGGGTCGCAGGCGCTCGCCCCACCGATCTGCTATAAGCAACGCCGGTCCCGGCCGGGGCGGCGGCCGGACGGTCGGCCAGGAGATGCATGATGGACGCCAAAGGGTTGAACATCGCATTGCAAGGTGGCGGTTCGCATGGCGCCTATAGTTGGGGCGTGCTCGACCGCCTGCTCGAGGAAGAGGACATCGTTCCGGATGGCGTGAGCGGCGCCAGCGCCGGGGCAATGAACGCCATCGTGCTGGCGCATGGCTACCGCTCTGGCGGCCGTGCCGGGGCGAGGGCGGCGCTCGATCAATTCTGGCGCGCTGTCAGCGATCTTGGCTGTCTCTACAGCCCGTTCAAGGCAACCCCGCTCGACCACTGGCTGCAGAACTGGAACATCGACAACACCGTCAGCTACCAGTGGTTCGAGCTCATGGTGCGGGTCTTCTCGCCCTATCAGTACAATCCTTTCAACCTCAACCCGCTTCGCACCCTGCTCGCCGATTTCATCGATTGGAAGCTCATCAATGCCGGCGGCGCGGTCCCGGTCTTCATCACCGCGACCTCGGTGCACACCGGCCGGCCGCGGGTGTTCCACTGCCGGGAGGTCAGTGTCGACGCCATCCTCGCCTCGGCCTGCATCCCCTTCTACTTCCAGACCGTCGATGTCGATGGCGAGCCCTATTGGGATGGCGGCTATATGGGCAACCCCAGCATCTGGCCGCTGATCTATTACACCGAGATCAAGGACATATTGCTGGTGCAGATCAATCCGCTGACCCGCGATGAAACGCCAATGCAGGCGAATGAGATCATCAACCGGCTGAACGAGATCAGCTTCAATTCCAGCCTCATCGCCGAGATGCGGGCCATCGATTTCGTTCGCCGGCTGATCGACGAGAACCGGCTTGACGAGAAGAAATACAAGCGGATCAACATGCATATGATCCCGGCACCATCGCTTGAATACCACCTCAACGCCTCGAGCAAGCTCAACACCGACATGGCATTTCTCGAATTCCTGCGTGACCGCGGGCGGGCTGCCGCCGACGCCTGGATCAAGCAGAACAAGGCGAAGATCGGCGTGACGAGCAGCATCGACATCCGCGAGACTTTCCTTGGTCGCAGTCACCGGCAGGGCGAGCCCTCGCGCGTCGAGGAAACGTTCCGCACCGGCAAGCGCGCCGCCTCATGAAGGCGTTGCTCACGGGACCACGCGGAAAACCTGACCGGCCGATAAATCACGAACGAGATCAACGCGTTCGCCATTCCAATGATAGTCGAGGTGGCGGCCCTGCACGGCATGCGAGGCGAGGTCGGGATAGAACAGCCCGGCGCATTCGCCCCCGGTGCAGCGGACGCTCGGATAGACGATCCCCTCGGACCGCGCCTGCCGAATTTCCCGCGCAAAGGCCTGGCTCCGGGCGTAGTCGTCGGGATCGAGCAATGGCTCGTAGAGCCGATCACCGCTCCGCAGATCGTGCAGAGCGCCCTCGATATCGAGAACGATCTCGCGGAATTGTGATGTCCACCCCGGCGCCTCCGCGGTGCGCGCCATGAAGCGCGCATGATGATGCATGGTCTCCATCAGCGCCACCGCGAAGGTGCGCCCGGCATAGAGCACGCCGAACGACCCATCGCCGAAGCGGCTGGCCCGCTCGGCGCTCACATGAACGAACGGCGCCATGATGAACGAGGCGCCGGCCCCGCCGACCCGCCGGCCGGGTGGCACCCGGTCGAGCTCGCCGATCGAGTCCATGAGCCGGGGGTTGGTCTTCTGCTCGGCCGCAATCAGCAGCGGCCAATCGGCCGGATCGGCGATGTCCTCGAAGAGATCGACCGGCGGGAAGGCGCTGCGGATGATCCTGACCGCGCCCCGCCACCGAACATGCGACTGGGGAACGAGGCTCGCATCGATCACCAGCCGCCCCGCTCGGCATCGAGATAGCGGCGCACCCGCATCAGGTCGGTGAGCTCGCCATGGAGCATGACATCGAGGGCCGCGCCGCCGCCAAAGGCGGCATTCGGCTTCCGCACCCAGGCATAACCGCGCTCCGGCTCGCGAAAGACGATCCTGAGCGCCTTGTGGATGCCCATGAGGTTCGACAGCCGCGCCCTGCCGTCGCGATCGAACCGGCCCTTGCGCTCGGCCTTCCACCGCCGATAGGTCCGCAAAGGCAGGTCGAGCAGGATTGCCGCCTGCTCGTCCGTCAGCTTCCAGCGCCCGAACAGAGCGATGGCGGCACGGAACATCGCATCCGCTTCGGCATCCGAGATCGGACCCGGTACGAACGCTCCCTCATCCGCCTCGATGCGCTCGATCTCAGTCATATGGCATCATATAGCAAAAATGCTGCCACTTGGCAAGACGGTAGCGCGGTGGCCGGAAAGACGGTGGCATCGATCCCACGGCATGCTCTAGGATTGCCCCGGTCATGAACGCATCGGATCTGATGCGTGCAAGAGCAAAGGAGCGGCACGTGACAAGGCGTCTACCACTCATCATTACAGCGCTCGTCCTTCTTGCCACCGCCGCCGAGGCCCATACCGGCATCGGCGCCACGCGGGGCTTCCAGCACGGCTTCGGCCACCCGTTCAGCGGGCTCGATCACATCCTGGCCATGGTGGCGGTCGGCCTCTATGCCGCTTCCCTCCGCGGCAGGGCCTTGTATCTCGTTCCGACGGCTTTCGTCGCGATGATGGCGCTAGGCGGCGCGATCGGGATCGGCGGCATCGCACTGCCCTTCGTCGAGCTCGCCATCGCCCTGTCGGTTCTGGTGCTTGGCGCGGCCGTGGCGCTCCGGATCGACCTGTCGACGATGGCGGCAGTTGCGCTCGTCGGCTTCTTCGCGATCTTTCATGGCCACGCGCATGGCGCGGAGATGCCCGTCGATGCATCGGGATTGAGTTATGCCGTCGGCTTCGTTGTCGCGACCGCCTTGCTGCATGTGATCGGCATCGGCTTCGGGCTCGCGACGAGCCTGGCTCCCGAGCGCACCGCACGGAGCGCGGCGCAAGCCGCTGGCGCAGCGATTGCGCTTGCCGGCGTCGGCCTGCTTTTCAACTTGGTTTGAGCGAACGCACCACCTCGGCAAAGCCTTGCCGCCATGACCGATGCGCCGGCCGCCAGCCAGGCTGCTGCTTGGCCTTGGCGTGCGCGCCGGCCATCCCGGCCCCACTGAGACACTTTGTCAGGCGCCTTTCCCCGGCCGAACAACCAAATGCCGGGCATATCCCACTTTTGAGAGTGGAGGACCCGCGATGCTCAAGAAATATGTCGGTTGCAGCGTGATCGGCGCCTTGCTTCTTACGATCCTGCCCGGCACGACCTTTTCGCAAACCGCCGGCGTTGCATCGCGAAACCTTTCGGGCACTGCGGCTTCGCGCGGTGCGGCCTCGGGAACGACCACACCCGGGCTCGGCACCATGCCGCTGCCGCTTCCATCGACCAGCCCCGTCGGTCGGGCGACCACCGGAATGATCGATAACCAGCAGACGCTCGACCGAACACCGGACCAACCCTCCGGCATCGAGACCAATCCCGCGACACCGTCCAGCGACACGCCCGCCGGGCAGACGGCCACGATCACGCAGGAGCGCGGATCGGGGGGCATTGCCAATGGTCGCATGAGCCGCGTGCATGACAAGTCGAATGAAAATGATCGAACCACTGCCGTCATCGGCCCCGGCCAGTTCTCCTATCCTGCCGCCTTGGAACGCAACTGGCCGAAGACCCCCTGATGGTTGTATCGGTGACGTCCTCGGCGTATTTCATGTTTTCCGGGGTGAGCATGGCATTTCATGACGACCAGCCACATCCTCGAAGGTTTCGCCCCGGGCGATCCGCGCGCCAACAACCTCGGCTATTGGAATTACCACGCCGCTCGAACCGGGCCGAAGGCGATCGCCATGATCGATCTCTCGGCGGAAAATCCCCAGGAGATAACCTATCGAGCGCTTGAAGAGCGGCTCGACCGTTTTGCGACGCTCTGCCGGGAGAGTGGGCTGAAGCCAGGCGACCGGCTGGCAATGTCGATCGGCAACCGCTTCGAATTCGTCGAGATCATGTATGGCGCGATGCGTGCAGGCGTGGTGCCGGTGCCGTTGAACACCAAGCTCGGCAGCGACGCGCTCGACTACATCATCCGCGATGCCGAATGCGCTGGCGCAATTGTCGAGCCTGCGGCCAATGCCAATTTTGCTGCCCTCGCCGACGCCATCGGCTGCCGGATGAAATTGCTGCTCGGGGGCGAGCGCAAGGGCTGGAACGACTACGAAACCCGCCTGAAGGCCATGCCGCCGGAATTTTCTGCCGAAGCCATCGCCGACGACCACCCATCGTTCCAGCCCTATACGTCAGGTTCGACCGGCAGGCCCAAAGGCGTCGTGCTGACGCATGCGGGGCAGCTATGGTGGATCCGCGCAGTGCAGCGCTACTGGCCGGCCGCACCGGACGACCGCGTGCTCACGGCAGTGCCCCTTTACCACAAGAACGCCATGGCCGGCGCGATCAAGCCAATGCTGCATTGCGGGGGATCGGTGGTGATCCTGCCGAACTTCGAACCCCGCCGCTTTCTCACGACGCTCGCCAACTACAAATGCACGGAAACGGGCGGCGTGCCGGCCGTGTTCACCCTGCTCCTGCAGCATCGCGATCTGATCGGCAGCCTCGACTTTGGCGCATTGAAGCGGCTGAGCATCGGGTCTGCACCGACGCCCAAGGAGCTGCTCGAGGCCGTCGAGACCGCCTTCGGTGTTCCGGTGAGCGAGAGTTATGGACTGACCGAAGGCGGGCCGGTGATGATCGGACCGCCGCTCGACGGGCGAATGGTGCCGCACGGCAGTGCCGGCGTCGCGTGGCCCGAGGGCGAGGTCAAGCTGGTGGGCGCCGACGGCCAGGAGTCCGGAAGTTACGGCGAATTATGGGTGAAGAACCCTGGCGTGACGCCGGGTTATTTCAAGCTGCCCGAGGTCAATGCGCAGCGTCTCAAGGACGGCTGGTTGCGCACCGGCGACCTCTTTACCCGCGACGCCGATGGATTCTACTATTTCAAGGGCCGTACCGATGACATGTTCAATTCCGGCGGCGAGAATATCTATCCTCTCGAGGTCGAGAACCTGCTCCTGCGCCATCCCGCCGTCGCCGATGTCTCGGTCGTCGCCGTGCCGCACGCCGTCAAAGGCCATGTGCCGGCCGCCATGCTGGTTTTGGCGTCGGGTGCGACGGCGAGCGAGGATACCCTCAAGCGGTTCTGCCTGGCCGAAGGACCGGCCTATGCGCATCCTCGCCATATCCGGTTCGTTGCCGCCTTGCCTCTCAACGGCGCAGGCAAGATCGACCGTCGGATCGTTGCCGAACGCATGCGGGCACATCTTGCCGGCGAGGATGATCCAGTCTGAGAGCTTGAGAGCGCCCCCCTTTCGATCGCCCGAGCCGACCGTTGACTTAATGCTCACGCCTGCCTTTCATTACCGACGTTTATTGGTTGGCGCCCGTCAACGGTCGGTTTCGTCAGGAGATCAACATGGTCCTATCGTGGAAAATTCGGAATGCGCGGCCTTGGATGGCGGCAACCGCCCTCGCGCTGATGCTGGGTTCCACCGAGGCTGGAGCCGAGCCGCTCAATCTCACGATCGGCAATCTCCTCGAGTCGACGGGGCCGCTTTCCGAGCTTGGCCCGACATCCGAGAAGGCCATGAACCTGTCGGCGCAGGTAGCCAACAAAGCCGCCAAGGACGCTGGCGTGCCGGCAACCGTCACCTTGGTCGCGGCCGATTCGCAAGGTGACCCGCAAGCCGCGCTTTCCGCCGCCCGGACGCTGATCGACAAGGGCGCGTCCTGCCTCGTGGGACCAGCCACGACGCCGGAATCGATCTCGATTCTCAATGGCATCACCATGCAGCGCAAGATCACTCTTTGGCCGACAGCCACGAGCACGCGCCTGCGCAAGGTGAACGACGATCACACCATCTTTCGGACAGTTCCAGCCGATGATCTGCAGGCCAAGGCGCTTGTCATGGCGATCGAGAAGCACATCGGCAAGGGAAAGAAGGTCTCGGTTGCCTATCGCAACGAACCCTATGGCGATGCCCTGGCGAAGAGCTTCAACGACAACTGGCAGGCCGCTGGCGGCAGCGTGACGACCAAGGTGTCCTTCGATCCGCAACAGGCGAGCTTCGAATCCGAAGCTGGACAGATCGTCGAGGGCGATCCGGACGCCTATGTCGTGATCGACTATCCCGAAACCTTCGCCAAACTCGGGGCTGCTCTGGTGCGCACCGGCAAATTCGACGCCAAGAAGCTCTTCGTGCCGGACGCCATGTCCTTCGCCAAGGTCCCCGACAACATTCCTGCCGAAGCACTCGCCGGCTCCTTTGGCGTGGCCGCCGGATCGCCACAGGGAACCGGACCCACCAAGCTCTTCAACAAGCTCTGGGATGAGGCCGGCGGTGTCGCCAACACCTCCCTGACGGCCAACACCTTCGACGCTGGAATCCTGTGCTTTCTGGCCGCCGTCCAGGCAAATTCGACCGAGCCCGGAGCGATCCGCGACAAGGTCAGAACGGTGACGCAGGAAGGCGCGCCGCAATTCACGATCGAGAATCTCGGCGAGGCGCTCAAGCTCGCGGCAACGGGCAAGCCCATCGACTATGTCGGCGTTTCGGGTGCCTTCCGGTTCCTCGACAATGGAGACCCATCGACGAGCCTCTACGATATCTTTCAATATAAGGACGGCAAGCAGGTCACCATCGAGCAGGTCGATGTGAAGTAGACTTCCCGTGGGTTCGGAATTCCCGGCGCGCGGCGCGGCAAGCGATGTTTGCCCGCCACCGCATTCCGCACGTTTGTCCCCACCGGGACTTTTGCTTGTGGCGATCGTCCTCGTCTTCTCTGCTTTGGCGGCGGCGGTCGGACTCGTTCCGGCATCCCAGGCAACATTGAACGGCCTGGTCGCCGGCGGGTATATGGGGTTAGGCGCAATCGGCCTCACTCTGGTTCTGGGCGTGCTCAAGCTGGTGAATTTCGCCCATGGCGATCTCCTGGTCGCCGGCGCCTACTTCACCATTTTGTTCGGTTATCTCGGGATGCCGCTGCTTTTGGCGATGGCATTGTCGATGATCGCAACCGCATTGCTTTCGCTCGCCACCGAAAAGCTTGTCTGGCGGCCGCTGCGCAGCGCCGGCGCCGGCCATCTTCAACTGTTCCTCTCCGCCATCGGCCTGGCGCTGGTGTTGCGCTTCTCGATTCAGTTCGTGGCCGGCAGCCAGGTGAGGACCCTCGGCGCCAACGTCGTTTCCTCGATCGTCATCGGTCCCTTGCGCTTCGGCACCTTGCAGGCGGCAGCGCTTGCGGTCGGACTGATTGCCATGCTGCTTGTCGGGCTGGTGCTGCGCTACACCAATATCGGCAAGGAGATGCGCGCCTTTGCGGACAATCGCGCGCTCGCCGAGGTATCTGGCATCAACACCAACAAGATCATCGACCTAACGTGGATTGCCTCGGGCTTCCTCGCGGGGCTGGCCGGCATCCTCTATGCGACAGCCATCGGCAGCTTCAATCCGAACTTCGGAATTACGCTGCTGCTCAGCCTGTTTGCGGCAACCGTCCTCGGCGGCATCGGCAATGCCTATGGCGCTCTCGTCGGAGGATTGGTGATCGGCCTGTCGCAGGAATGGTCGACGCTCCTCTTCAATGCGCGCTGGAAGCCGGCGGTCGGTTTTGCCCTTCTTATCGTGATCCTGCTGTTCATGCCGCAGGGCATATTCAGTCGGGCAGCGCGGCGGCGCTCATGAGCATCGATTTCTGGATCAATGTCGGTGTCCTGGCAGGCATCTATGGGATATTCACGCTTGGCTTGCAGCTGAATGTGGGGTTTACCGGCCTGCATAATTTTGGCCAGGCCGGGTTCATGGCAATCGGCGCCTATGCCAACGGGTTGCTGGTCGTCGATTGGGGCTGGTCGCTCTGGGCGGCGCTTTTTGCCGGCATCGTTCTTGCCGTCGCGGCGGGCCTGTTCGTCGGCATATCCTCGTTGCGTCTGCGGGCGGATCATTTCGCCATGGCGACCATCGCCTTTGGCGAGATCGTCCGCTACACCCTGCAAAACGCCGAATTCTCCGGCGGTAACCAGGGTGTTCTAGGCTTCGATGCCGAATGGCGCACCCTCGCCGACTGGATGTTGTCGAGGCTTGCTTTCGGCGGCCTGGACAAATACACGCAGCTGCCGCTGTTCATCGTGGTCTGGCTGACCTTTCTGGTGCTCCTCCTCGCCATGATCGCATTGCAGCACACCCCCTGGGGCCGCGTCCTGCGCGGCATCCGCGAAGACGAGGACGCGACCGCCGCGCTCGGCAAGGACATCTTCTCCTACAAGCTGCAGTCGCTCGCCATCGCCGCCGCGCTGGCTGCCGTCGCCGGCTTCTTCGTCGCGCTCAACGTAACCTACCTCTATCCAAGCGTGTTCGATCCGACATTCACCTTTTTCGGCTATGCGATTTTGGTGCTCGGCGGCTTCGCGAACTACCCCGGCGTAGCGATCGGCAGCGTCATCTTCTGGGCATTGCTAGAAGGCACCAGGCTGATCGACACATCTCTTTCCGCAGGGCAGCAGGCAGCTCTGCGCTTCGTGATCGTTGGCCTGTTTCTCATCCTGCTCAGCAGGTGGCGGCCGCAGGGCCTCCTCGGCAACCGCGAAGAGATGAGGATAAGGTCGTGAGCGCCCTCACCGAGCCCATTCTCGCCATCCGCGACGTCACCAAGTCATTCGATGGCCTGCGCGCTGTCGCCGGCGCAAGCTTCGATGTCGAACGCGGCTCGATCACGGCTCTCATCGGTCCGAACGGTGCCGGCAAGACGACCATGTTCGACCTTCTCAGCGGTTTCGCCCGGCCCGATTCGGGGGCGATCCGTCTTGCCGGCCGGGAAATCACCGACATGGCGCCCCATCGCATCGCCAAGCTTGGCCTGGTCCGTACCTTCCAGCTGACCCGCGTCCTTGCGGGCATGTCCGTCATGGACAACATGCTGCTCGCAGCGCCCCGGCAGCCCGGCGAACATCTGTTGCTGCTGATGAGCGGACCCGGGAGATCGCGCGCGGCCGAAACCCGTGCGCGTGGTGCTGCGGAGGATTTGCTGGAAACCTTCGGACTGGCTGCCAAGGCACCGGATTACGCCGGTTCGCTCTCGGGCGGGCAGCGCAAACTGCTTGAAATCGCGCGCGCCCTGATGACCGAGCCGTCGATCGTGCTGCTCGACGAGCCGATGGCGGGCGTCAACCCGACATTGGGGCGCAGCATTCTCGATCATATCGAAGCCCTGCGACGGCGAGGCGGCATCACCTTCCTGTTCGTCGAACATGACATGGATGTGGTGATGAGCCGTGCCGATCGCGTGGTTGTCATGGCGCAGGGACGCGTCATCGCCATCGGTCCGCCAGCCGAGATCCGGTCCAACCCGCAGGTGATCGAGGCCTATCTTGGTGGCGCTTCGGGAAGCGACGCGGCATGATCGATCTGGTTCTCGCCACGGTCAATCTCTTCGCCGGCTATGTCCCGCAGGTCGACATCTTGAATGGCGTCACCATCACGGTCGCCAAGAACGAGATCGTTACCGTTGTCGGCCCTAACGGAGCCGGCAAGTCGACACTCCTCAAGACCCTGGTCGGACTGCTTGCGCCGAAGGCCGGGAGGGTGACCCTGGAATCCCAGGACATCACCGGAATGCAGCCGAGCACCATCGTCCGGCAGGGCCTCGGCTATGTACCGCAGCGAGAGAATGTATTCGAAACCCTTTCAGTCGATGAAAACCTGGAAATCGGCCTGAAGCCGCGGCGGGACCTGCCTCTCCGGCGGCGGTTGGACGTCATGTATGGGCTTTTCCCCCGTCTGCTGGAACGGCGTCGCCTGCCGGCGGGCAGTCTCTCGGGCGGTGAGCGCCAGATGCTCGCCATGGCGCGCGCGCTGATGCCCGAGCCCAAAATCCTGCTGCTCGACGAGCCGACCGCCGGTCTCGCACCCCGTTTCGTCGATATGATGTTCGAGCAGGTCGTCGCCATCAACCAGGCCGGCGTGACCATCCTGGTGGTTGAGCAAAACGCCATCAGGGCGTTGAACATCTCACATCGCGGCTACGTGCTTGACCTTGGCCGCAATGCCTATGAAGGCAGCGGGCCAGCGCTCGCGAAGGATCCCAAGATCGCTGAACTCTATTTCGGAGGTGTGCATGGCTGAGGCACCGGTGCTCGATTTTCAGGCCTTGGACGAAATGGTGCGCGATGCGCCATATCATCGCTGGCTGGGCGTGACCCTCAAGGCTCTTTCGTCGGAGGGCGTGGAAATTCTGCTGCCTTGGCGGGAGGAGTTCGTGTCCCACCCGAAAGTGCGATACACGCATGGCGGAATCCTTGCCGCGCTGATCGATCTTGCCGGTGACTATGCCATTGCCGCGCGGCTGGGTCGCGGCGTTCCGACGATCGACATGCGCATCGACTACCATCGCACCGCCTTGCCAGGTCCCTTGGTCGCGCGCGCCACCGCCATCAAGATAGGCAACACCGTGGCCACTGCCGAAGCGCAGGTCTTCGACGAGGGCGGCAAGCTCGTCGCCAGTGGTCGCGGTGCCTATCTCACCCTCTCACGCTGATCGGAAAGAGCAAGTCATGAGCATCGAACTCGACCACCTCCTATGGGCGGCTTCCGATCTCGATCGGGGTTCCGCGCTGATCGCCAAGGTGACCGGCGTGACGCCTGGGATTGGCGGCTCCCATCCAGGTTTCGGTACCCGCAACTGCCTTCTTTCGTTGGGGGACACCTATCTGGAGGTGATTTCACCCGATCCAGCCCAATCCCTCGAGGGAAATCGCGGCGGCCTGATCGCCTCCCTTGCGGCGCCCGGGCTCATGACTTTTGCCGTGCGCACCACCTCCATCGCCGCATATGGGGCGAGCGCAAAACGCGCCGGGATCGTCACCAGGGCACCGGTCAGGATGGGCCGCACGCGACCCGATGGGGTGCGCCTCGACTGGGAATGTCTCTATGTCGAAGACGACGTCTTTGGCGAAGCCATCCCTTTCGCCATCGACTGGAAAGGATCGCCGCATCCTTCGCATACTGCGCCGACGGGATGCCGGCTCGTCGATCTGCAAATCTTGCATCCCGAGGCCGATCGCCTGGCTGCGGTCTACCGGGAAATGGGGATCGAGGTTCCTGTCAAGCTGTCCCCGAGGGCCGGCTTTCTTGCTGTCATCGATACGCCGCGCGGCGAGGTCGTGCTCTGTTGATCCAGTCCGCCCGCCAGTTGAACCGACGGAGCTATACGTGACGATCACATCGAACGACCCGCGCTGGAACAATCTCGGATATTGGTGCCACGACGCCGCTCGGCTTCATCCCGATCGGATCGCGATCATCGATCTGGCGTCCGACAAGCCGCGGCAGGTGACTTATCGTGACCTGGAGGACCGCCTCGATCGGGTGGCGCGCCTGCTGCGAGACAGCAACCTCCAGCCGGCGGATCGCCTGGCGATGTCCGTCGGCAACCGCTTCGAGTTCGTGGAGATCTTCTTCGGCGCCATGCGCGCCGGTATCGTTCCCGTGCCGCTCAATACCAAGCTCGGGCCCGAGACCCTCGACTATGTCATGCGTGACGCCGAATGCGTTGCCGCGGTCGTTGAGGAATCGGCAAATCCGCATGTCGCCCCGATCGCCGAGGCGATGGCCTGCAAGACGCGGCTGCTGCTCGACGGGCATCGGTCCGGCTGGCGGAATTACGGGGAGGCTCTGGAGGCGACACCGGCCCGTTTCGAGCCGGCAAGGCTGCAGGACGACCATCCCTCGTTTCAGCCCTACACCTCGGGCTCGACAGGGCGACCAAAGGGGGTCGTTCTCACCCATGCCGGGCAGTGCTGGTGGATCCGCTGTCTTCAGAAATACTGGCCCGGGCAGCCGGAAAATCGGGCCCTCGCCGCCGTGCCGCTATACCATAAGAACGCCATGGCGGGCGCCATCAAGCCGATGCTGAGCTGGGGTGGTTCCGTTGTCCTGTTGCCGAATTTCGAACCGCGGCGGTTCCTCCAGACCCTGTCCGAATACCGCTGCACCCATGCCGGTGCCGTCCCGGCCGTCTTCACGCTCCTTCTACAGGAGCGCGATCTGATCGAGACCCTCGATTTCTCGGCGCTGAAATCAATCAAGATCGGCTCGGCGCCCACGCCCAAGGAGCTGCTCGACGCCGTCGAAGCCGCCTTCGGCGTCGCCGCATCCGAGAGCTACGGCCTGACCGAGGGTGGTCCTGTGATGATCGGCACGCCAATCGACGGTCGCGTGCCGCCCCATGGCAGCTGCGGCGTCGCATGGCCCGAAGGCGAGGTAAAGCTGGTCGATGCCAATGGGGTGGAAAATCCGCAATATGGCGAGCTGTGGGTCCGCAATCCCGGAGTGACGCCCGGTTATTGGAAGCTGCCGGAGGTGAACCGGCAACGCCTTATGGACGGTTGGCTGAGCACCGGCGACGTTTTCTCGAAGGACGAGGAGGGGTTTTTCTATTTCCGCGGCCGCACCGACGACATGTTCAATTCGGGTGGTGAAAACGTCTATCCCCTCGAGATCGAGAACATGCTGTTGCGCAATCCCGCGGTAGCCGAGGCCTCGGTCGTGCCGATACCGCATCGCATCAAGGGCGAGGTCCCCGTGGCAATGGTGGTCAAGGCCAAGGGCCGCGAGATCAGCGAGGAAGAGCTGAAGCAGTTTTGCCTGTCGATCGGACCGGCCTACGCGCATCCCCGACGGATCATCTTCGTCGAGGAATTGCCGCTCAATGGTCCGGGCAAGATTGATCGCAGGATCGTGCAGCGCCAGATGGCAGAGCGCTTTGGAACTTTGGGATAATCACCCTTAATCTTGGAGGCCGGACCATGCGCGCCGTTGTTACCTACAATCATGGTGACCTGGACCGGATGGTCTTCGAGCAAAGCTACCGCGATCCGGTCCCCGGACCCGGTGACGTGCTGTTGCGAATGCGGGCCTGCACCTTGAACTACCATGACGTGTTCACCCGCAAGGGCATGCCCGGCATCACGATTCCCATGCCGATCATTCTTGGCATCGACGTCGCCGGTGAAGTCGAGGCCGTCGGTGCCGAGGTCGAGGGCATCGGCGTTGGTCAACGCGTGCTGGTCGATCCGATCGATCGGGTCGACGGCGGACTTCTCGGCGAGACCTTCGATGGCGGGCTCGCCGAACTGGTGCGCGTTCCGGCACACATGATCATTCCGCTCCCCGATGACGTCGGTTTTGCCGATGCTGCAGCCCTGCCGGTCGCCTATGGGACGGCCTATCGCATGATGATCGAGCGGGCGCGCATAAGGGCCGGCGAAAAGGTGCTGATACTTGGCGCTTCGGGAGGTGTCGGAACCTGCTGCGTTCAGCTGGCGAAACAGGCCGGCGCAACCGTCATTGCCTGTGCCTCCAGCGATGACAAGCTCGAGCGTCTCGAGGCCCTGGGCGCCGATCTCGGGCTCAACTACATGACGACCGACTGGGTTGCCGAATGCCGCAACCGGTTTGGCCGGGCCAGGGTTTCCAGAAAGGATGAGGGCGGCATCGATGTCGTCGTCAACTTCACGGGCGGCGAAACCTGGGTTCCCTCGCTGCGCGTGATGCGTCGGGATGGCAGGCTTCTAACCTGCGGTGCTACGGCGGGCTACGATCCCCGTGAGGATATCCGGCTGATCTGGACATTCGAGCTCAATATCATCGGATCAAATGGCTGGTCGCGAGAAGATGTGTTGGCGCTTCTGGATCTCGTCCGCAACGGCAAGCTCGAGCCGGCGCTCCATCCCGAACGCTTCACCATCGAAAGGGCCGCCGAGGCCATGCGGCTGCTGGATGATCGGCAGGTCTATGGCAAGGTTGTCGTCGAGCCATAGCGCCTGATGGAAATGGGCCTCCTTCGCCCATGGTGGACGCGTCTTTGCGGCTGGCCGGCGGCGTGAGGACACACGCCCGCTGTCCCTTGTTTTATCGCCCAGCAACGCATGTCGGGCGTCCATGGGCGCAAAAACCAAGCTAAGCCATTGATTTTGCTTGGCGCGCCCTACGGGAATCGAACCAGTGTTCCCGCCGTGAAAGGGCGAAAGCAAGGACTTCCACGTTCAAATTTGTTGATATGATTTGGACAAGTTTGTACGCGGTACGGTCCCGAAGGGCCACCGCCAACCGCATTCTCACGGTGCTCAAGGCAGCGTTGAACCATGCGTATCAAGAACGATACGTCTCGACAGATGACGCCTGGCGAGCGGTGAAGCCATTCAAGAACGTTGACGCCCCGGTGGTCCGATATCTATCCGCAGATGAATGCCGGCGGCTGGTCAATGCCTGCACTCAGGATCTCCGCCAAATGGTGCGAGCCGCCCTGCTCACGGGAAGCCGCTATGGCGAACTGAGCCGGCTGCGGTGCGAGGATGTGAACCTTGACGCCCGTTCGATCGCCATCCGGCAGGCCAAAGGCGGCAAGGCCCGCCATGTGGTCCTGACCGACGAGGGCGCCGAGTTTTTCAGTTCAGTCGTTGCTGGCCGGAAATCGCGGGATCTCCTTTTGCAGCGAACAGACGGGCAGCCTTGGAAACCCTCCCAGCAGACCCGACCCCTAAAGGAAGCCTGTACATTGGCCAAGATTTCACCGGCCATCGGGTTTCATGTGCTCCGCCACACCCACGCAAGCATGTTGGCGATGAAGGGCGTGCCGATGGGTGTGATTGCCGCGCAGCTCGGTCACGCCGACACGCGCATTACCGAGAAGCATTATGCGCATCTCGCCCCCTCCTATGTCGCGGACACGATTAGAGGCGCCTTCCCCAATTTGGGGATAGCCGGCGACACGAACGTGCTTCCCTTGCAGAAGGCGAGATAGATTTGAGCTGCGCAGGGATAGGGCGACGGCCCGAACACCGGAAAAGCACCTCCGGCCTCCCTGCGCTCCCGTCTGGTGCCATGTCGCGAGGTGCTGCGATGGCGAAAAAATCGGCAGAAAGACCGAAGTTTACTGGAATACTGACCCAACCTATTGAGCGGCCCAACAGGTTATTCAGTCCTCAGATGGCCGACGAGTACCTCGATTTCCAACGGTGCGAGAGGATCTGTGCACTTGCGGAACACTATCGAATAGAAGTAGTGCGGCACAAAATTGAATGGACGCTCTACAATGTGCTGATCTGTCTAGCAGCGGACCTGCTTGACGCGTTCAAGGTGGGCGTCCCTCCCAAGCGTTCTCGTGGCCGTCCCAAGGGAACTACAAAAGATGACCCGCTCCGATTGGCAGAGGAGATCGAAAAGCTGCAGCGCGAGAGGAACTTAACGATACTCTCGGCATGTACGTGTCTGGCTGGAGAAAGGCACTGGAAGCCAGCGAGTCCAAGAGCGCTTTACAGCCGTAACTACCGATATAAGAAAAATATGGCCGACCCCATGAGGGTGAAAAAGAGGGAACTCGATACGTTCGATACGCTTCTCAAGGAGCTCGCTGCTACAGAGGATAGTTACGAAAATTAGCTCTGAATTTCCGCGTAAGTTTTTTGCGTTACGAAAATTCAAGCGTCTTTTACCGAAACCGCGACCGTGCGAATCCGCAGTCATCGTCCAATGATGGAGACGGACACGTGCAACTTGAATCTCGCGGTGCCTTCGACATTCCCAGCTTCTGCAATTGGGCGTCAATCGGCAGGTCTCAAGTCTACGAGGAAGCCAAAATCGGACGCCTCAGACTGACCAAGGTCGGACGAAAAACCATCATTACTGTCGATGATGCAAGGGCTTGGCTTGGCCCTCCCCAAAACCCTCCACTCGATCGCGGCCTGAGCAGCCTCAGATGCCGGCCTTCGCTGCAAAATCCGCAAGGAGAACCCGAATGAATTATCCCAATGGGCCAGGCGCCCGAGGGGAGAGAGTACCCATTGAAAAGAAATGCGCCGCCCCGACTGGCATCGGCGACGGCGCGAAAATCTCTCTCCAAAGACCTTGCGACCCTTCGACAAGCCGCGGCGTGTTTGTAAAGCGTGATGCAGGCCCGGTCAATCCGGACCGCGCCAACAAGCTAGCCGGCACCGTCATTCCATTTCCGGCATCCCGCTCCAGAGCTTCGATCTCCAACGGTCCGGTTCATCGCTTGCTGCGAACGACATATTTGAACCGTCCACTGGATCCACGCCCTGCACTCGCACGAATGGCCATCGAGAAGCTTTGGTTGCGCCGGATGGCCGAGGTTGAAGGCAACTCGACTTGACCGCGCTCCCCTCATATTTGCCAAAAGAATGGCCTCGACGGCCTCAGAACCTAGAGGCTGAGCAGGGACTTCTCGGTGCATTGCTTGATGGCAGCGATGCCTGGACGCTGGTGACCGGATCGCTGCGGCCGGACCACTTCAGCGAGCCGTTACATGCCCGAATCTATGCGGCCATTGTCGACATGGCTGCCAAGGGCATTGTCTCACCCATCGTGCTCAAGTCCAAACTGGATGGTGATGAAGCGCTAAGCCAGGTCGGCGGCTTCGGTTACATCGCCGGTCTGATTCGCAACGCTGCGCCTTCCATCGCGATCGGGAGCCATTCGCACCTCATTCGCGAACTCGCCGATCGGCGTCGTGTCATTGCCAGTTGCACAGACGCGATCGAAAGGGCCGGCGACACAAGCGACAGTGATTTCCGGGTTAACCTTTCCCAGCACCTTGAGGAGGTAACCGGTATTTTCGACGGTGCCCACGAGCGCAAGACCTGCTTCACCCTTGCCGAAGCCTCTGCCAACGCCATTGCCCGGCTGAAGCGGCTGAGGGCTGGTGAGCCTGACCCCAACGCAATTCCAACCTATCTCAAGGCTCTGGACGCCGCCACAGGAGGCCTTCGCAGAGGCGAATACGTCGTCATCGGTGCCAGGCCATCGATGGGCAAGACTGCTCTTGCGGTCCAACTCGCAATGAATGTCGCCGAGCACGGTGGCGGGGTCGCCTATTTCTCTCTCGAAATGCCGGAGGCGCTGCTGTCACCCCGGATACTGGCATCAAGGCTATGGCAGCCAGGAAGGCCCTGCCCAAGCTATCAGGGCCTCCTGCGCGGCGAGATCTCGGAGAGCGAGGCCTACTATGCCGCTCAGGCCGCGGAGGAGATGAAGGATTGGCCGCTCCTCATCGAGGATGAACCTGGTCTGACGGCTACCGAGATCGAGGCGCGGGCTCGCGTCATTGGCGCAAAGCTCAAGAGCACAGGCAAGACACTCGACCTTGTGATTGTCGATCACATCCACAAGATGCGGCATCCCGGCGCACAGTCCAAAGTCTCGGAATACACGGAAATCTCGGCTCGCCTGGCCGAAGCTGCGAAGCGCCTGAACTGCCCGGTCATTGCCCTCGCTCAGCTCAACAGGGCTGTTGAGGGCAGAGACGACAAGCGGCCGAGCTTGGCTGATGTTCGGGAATTGGGCGCAATCGAGCAGGACGCCGATGTGGTCGCATTCATCTATCGCGAAGCCTACTACCTCGAAAGGCAGCGCTGCCGGAATGTCGAGGACGAGGCGGACCGCATCGGTGATCTCATGCGCTACAAGAACCGCATGGAACTAATCCTCGCCAAGCAGCGCTCCGGGCCAATCAGCACCGTCAATCTTTCGTGCGACATGGGCTCGAACGTCATTCGCGATCCCAATGAGGTAGTCGCATGATCATTCGTCGCAAGGTCAATCGCCATTTTACGACCGTCCCAAATGAGCCGATCACCGACGAGGGCTTGAGCTTCGAGGCTTTGGGCCTGCTGACCTATCTCCTGAGCCGTCCTGATAATTGGCGCGTCTGTATCGAGCATCTCAAGGGACGCGGATCAATCGGCCGCGATAAGGCGTATCGGCTACTCGTTGACCTGATGAATAGGGGCTACATCATTCGCCGGCAAGTTCGCGAGGCGGAATCCCAGCAATTTGGAGCCTATGAATACGTCGTCTATGACGAACCACAGAGGGCTTTGGAGAAAAAAGAAAGGGGTTCCTGAGCCGCTTCCTGAAAATCCGGAAACGGAGCCGCTTCCTGAAAAGCCGCTTCCGGCTGAGCCGTATCCGGCAAATCAGGACCATAATAAATACTTACAGATAACAAACTCTCTTCGAGAGCATTCCGCTTCTGTCGAAGCGGGCGCTGACGCGCCTTCAGTGAATGCATTGGCTTGGAAAGAGGCAAAAGCTCTCATTCCAGAACCCAAGAGACGGAGCCTGATTGGGCTGTGGATCAAGAGAGCGCCTTCTGACGAAGGCAAAGAAAAGTTCCGCGCGATCGTCCGGGCTGCTCGGAAGGCCGGGACTGGCGATCCGGTCCCGTACATCACCGCAGCCATGGACAGGGAATTTCCGCCGCCTCCAGATCCCAAGAAATTCACTGTGGCTGATTGGGTGCCGCGGATCCAGGCCGCCATCAGCAAGAAACAGTGGTCGCCTCAGTTTGGGCCGCGGCCCGGCAAGAAAGGCTGCCTCGTTCCGCCAGAGATGATTTCTCAGCTGCTTGTTTCTGCCCTGGCCACAGGAGCACGGCGATGAACCTCACGCCTCACTTGAAATTTAGAGAAACGGGGCAGCGAGAGATGCTGAGCTACGAGACTGTCAAAGAAGCGGATGTGACGCTTGTGACGGCCCCCACAGCCCATGAGAGCCGGCCGCCTGGCATTGCGGGCCTTCAGCGCCATGCTAGACGATCTGATGATGGGACCTCACAGCGGTCGCCGGTTCCGTAAATGAACGAGGACCAAAAACGGTCTGCCGCTACAATGGTACCAGAACCGCAAATCCGGTTCCAGAAATCATCAAAAGATCAATAGCTTATCGATCGGTATCTGAAGGGGTATACCCCCTTGAGATACCGCCAGAGGAACGATGGTCGCTCGAACTTCCATAAAAGCCGCCCTAAACTATCTGCACAGACACCTCACGGGATTCCATCCCGGCTCGCCCCAATACGAATATCATGCCGACAAGGTCCGGTGCTCAGGCCGGCCTATGGCCACCGCCAAGCGAATCTGCCTGGAACGCAGTGCCGCCAGGGCGACCGCTCGATCAACCGCTCTGAGACTCTCGATCCGAGCGATGTCCAGGAATTGTGGGTCAAGTTCTGCCGTCGACAGGGCGGTATCAGTGCGGAGCAGACAAACATCTTCCGCGACCTTGATCGCCGGGCGTTCCAAGGATTGTTGACAGGAGGCGAAATGAAGACTGCCGAGAAAACCCTTCGGCTTCTCAAGCCGCCTCAGGACAAGGCATGGTTTCAGGATGAGCGGGAGGCCGAGGTCCACCGGTCAGGCTGTAAGCGGCAACAACCTCATCTTCGTGAAGTGGCGACCTGACTTCCAAACCCTGGACCGCGGAGCCATTCCCGGCGGCTATGTCGTCAAGGGAGGCGCTTTCGGGCGTGGAGGGCCTCGTCGACCTGCATAAGAAGATGCAGAAGGACGTGCCGCAGATTCAAGTGGAGGACGATCTGCAGAAGGCTGGTCGCTTCAGGCTGAAGCCCGGCGACATCCGGCGCGCCGCCGCAGTGATTTTTGCGACAGGCGCCCGCCAGCAAGCGAGAAGGGGCAGAGTGGTGTCATGGTCCATCTCGCAGCGCCCGGGCAAAAAACTGCCTAGAACACCGCTGCTAGCGAGGCTACGGAATGATGCGGTTAGGTTTGCCAGGTGGAAGCACACGGATACAAACGCTAGTGCCGCCGGTTACTAAGATGCGAGTGCGATCTGATGTTCTCGAATGTCGGTTGGGCATATCACTTGGCTTTGAGCCCATCACGGAAGGCCATCGCTTCGAGTTCGACCCGGACGGCGTCCATAACCGGAACCACGGGCCGTGCCTGGAACTCGAAAGCAGGTAACATCGAACAGAACTTGTGAACCGCCAACGGGTCGTCGCAGTCCAGCAGCATATACCCGCCCCAGTCGCCCACCCGTATGACGAACATCTCGATCTTGAAATTGTCAGGCGCCTTCCATTGGGTGAAAACCTCCAGAATGCGCATCTGGGCGTTCTCGTACTCGATCGGCGATCCTTGCGAACGTTCGTTCCAACTGATCATGTACTTCATAAGGCCACAGTCTCGCTGAATCCTCAGAACGACATGTTCTTGAGCAAAAGCATTGCGCAATTGGGCTTCGCTTACAAGTCCGCTCCTGGCCCTTCTGCGAAATGGCGCGTCAGATGATTAAGGACCGCTTAGAGGCCGGAAGAATCCAGTCCGCGTGACGATCGACCTGAACATCAGAACCGCTTGATCCTTCCCGCTCGACAGGTTCACGACCAAAAGTGATCCACAGTAATGAACTCGGCAGCGCATGTGTAGCAAACCGCTGGGACAGACCGGCGGTTTGGCGGACCGAGAAGCCTTCAGCATAAGGCGTGCCACCCCATCGTGAACTCGATCGCCCTGGCCGCTCTGCCAAGAACATCTTACTTCGAATTGACTCGCTATTGCACCGATGGAGGCGCATAGCTCTTTTGGCCAGCAACTTTGGTGACCATTCTGGCGCTGGTGATCGGCGCAAGATCCAAAAAAATTAGGAAACGCAACGGAAGCGGTTTTGCTGAAAGGCTGGCCGCCAGTGGGAGGCGGCTTTGCCGAAAGGTTGGCCGCCTTTCCATTGCCGATTATTCGCCTTATGTGAATGAGTCCAGCAGAGTCTGCGGAATCGTACCATCACGTAGATACGCTCCGCATCCCTTTGACACCGAGACGGCATGGACCATGACACGATACTGCGAGATCTCGTAGCCGTTAAGACGCGTGTCTCGCAGAGTCAGGAGCGGATCAGTCGGTGCCGCGAGTTATCAGGAGCATGGAGGGCAGCGGCCACAACGCCGATTTTGCGAGGATCGTGCTTCAGGAATGCGAGACTGTGCTAGCGGTGCATTTGTCGGTTCATGAAAAGTTTGCGGCGCCAGGAACATGAAAATCGATTTCCCCATTTGGGCGCGGGCGATTGTCGGGTGCCTGGCGCGACAGGCGAGTATCCGAATTTCATGGTAAAGAAGCTATGATGGCCTACCATGAAGGTCGCCAAGTCACCCGTTCTTGACCGGTCATTGGAGGGCAGAAAAGGATCGCGACGTTACGATAGCATGAGCAGGTGCGCGAGCCTTTACGACACAATCAGAAACGGGCTAAGACGCGGGCCCTTATCCCAACGTGCCATTTCTCGATGCTTGGTTGAGATCAACAAGGGAATCCTCATGAAACTCAATGCGCTAGTGCTCTTTGCAGTAACAGTGACACTTGCTTCGACTCCGTCATTTGCGGTCGTCCCCGATTTATCGGGGATGCCCCGCGGCGGTACGACGGCTATGCCAGTCGCGGCGACAAAGGCCGACCTTGCAAGCGCCGAACAATCGGCCAAGGCGGCCCAAGCATCGATCAAAGCTTCTCGCGCCGATACAGCGGCGCTTGCTGAGGCCGTGAAGGCGAAAGACGACAGCCAAGCACGCGCACTGCTACAGAAGCATGGTTTTTCGGCTCGGCAGCTGGAGGGAGCCAAAATCGTATTAGTTGACAAGAGTGGCGGCAGCAGTGCACAGAAAACCAAGGTAAAGATAGACGTGTCGTGTTGTCCGCTTACAATTATTATCACCATTCGCGTCTAGAGAAACCGGAGTAGCGTCCGACTTGGACGCAGCCGTCTACGGCGACACTGCCCGCATTACCGGCGGCAGCGGAGTGAGGATTGGGAGGGCCACAAAGATGGGGCGCCCCAGGCTCTCCACCGGCGCCCCCCCGCTTACCGATGGAGCGCGCTGCTGCTTAGCCGGTCACGAGCGAGCCCCACTCGTGACTGGTAATCGAAACCATCTGCGACAAAATGGACCACACTTGCGCGATGAGCACGCGGTCGAAGGAGAATTATTCACGGGTCCTCCAATGGTAGTCGCGTCCGTCGCTGAAGGAACAGTTTCCTCTCACATCTCTCTTCCGACGGAGGTCAGGCCATCCGGTACTTCTTCTCTGCGCTTGGCGTGAGTGCGATGCCATGGCCCGGTCGCGACGAAATGCGGAACGCTCCGTCTTCGCACCGTGGCATCCCCTCGAAGAGATCATCAGGCGTCCAGTTGATGAACTCGACCAGGAACGAGTTTGGAAGCGCAGCCGCCACTTGGATGGAAAGCTCATGCACGACATGTGGTGACACGGCGACTTGGTGGGCGGCGGCCAAGGCGCCGATACGGAGGGTCTCGGTGAAGCCATTGGCGCGGCAGACGTCGGGCATGAGGTAGGTCGCGGCGCGGCGCTCGAGTGCCTCGCGGAACTCGAAACGCGTGTAGTTGTTCTCGCCGGTGGCTACGGGAATCTTGATGGCGCGGGCGACTTCTGCGCAGGCGGCGAGGTCATCGGCGAGAACAGGCTCCTCGTACCAGACGAGGTCGAGGTCCTCCAGCAGCTGTGCCTGTCGGATGGCGCCCTGGACGTCGAGCTTCTGGTTGACGTCCACCATTAATCTAACCGCATCGCCGAGGGCCTTCTTTACGGCTTCGACGCGCTCCCGATTCTCGCGGGGGTCGGCGGCGTGGATCTTCAGCTTGTAGTACCGGCACCCCATCGAAGCGTAGCGCTTTGCCTCGGCGACGAGATCGTTGACCGTGTAGGTACCCCACCCACCACTGCCATAGGCTGCTACGCGATCGGTGACCGCCCCCCAGAGTCGAGCCAGCGGCTGGTTAGCGGCCTTGCCGGCGATGTCCCACAGCGCGATGTCGAGCGCGGCGACCGCATATCCGGCAATCCCCACCCGGCGGATCCCGCGATCGGCGCGGAACATCTTCTCCCACAGTTTGCCCACCATGATCGGGTCCTCGCCCACCAGCAGGGCGCCGAGACGCCGCGCGTAGGCTTCCACCGCCTCCGACCCATCACCGCCGAAGACGAGCGCGTAGCCCAGCCCGTTAAGGCCGCCGTCGGTATGAATGCGGGCGACCACCAGACGATGCTCGGGAAAGTCCAAGGCGATGGGCTCAGAAGTCGGGATGCGTAGCGTGAAGGTGTCGATCGCGCCGATTTTCATGGTGCTATCCTAGCGCCTCATGGCGATCTGAACACTGCCATGAAAAACCCACTGCATCCCGCGCCACGAAGAGTTGATCCGAACACTCAGTCATCTCATGACGCCCTATCGTGGGAATCTCGCCGCCTCTTATGCTCACCTGGGTTTGATCGAGTGGGCGGCTTCCTGCGCTGGCGAGATACTTCGGGCCCGTCCCAATTTCCGAACAGGCGGTCCTGATCAGGAAGGCGATCGGCCTCAAGCGACGCAAGGTCCATCCGTGGAAATGTGTCTCATTTGAAATTCACGACGGCTAGAAGGGGGGCTCCAGCGTCGCCAGCGAGCACGGAGGGTGAGGGCGGTGTCATTGTCCATTCCGAAGCCGTCGAGCAAAAAAACTGACCAGAACGCCGCTGCTATCGAAGCTCCGGAGTAATGCGCTGTAATGTGGAAGGGACAATTTAGTATTTAGTCACCCTCGGGCGGTCCTCGGCCTCGACTACTCCGGTGGATGGTGGGGCCCCATCATAAGGTTCGAGCCTGAGCCGCTCGGCCCACTAAAGCCAATGCCAAGCGCTCGCCGCGTCTATCTGGACAAAAAAGTAGCTATCCCAGTTGATTGGAACTCACGGCCGCGGGAGACGTTGGAAGAGGATACCCCCATCCACACATCCGCCCCGGAGCAATCTGATGGTCAAAGAACCTAAGACCCTGAACCATCTATTCCATGCCACTCTTAAAGACATCTTCTACGCTGAGAAAAAAATCCTTACGTCACTTCCGAAAATGGCAAAGGCGGCGCATAACGCCGATCTCAAGGCCGCGTTTGAGAAACACCACGCCCAAACTGAGGGGCAGGTTGCTCGTCTCGAAAAGGTCTTTGCTTCCATCGACCAGAAGCCGCAGGGCAAGAAGTGTGATGCCATTGAAGGCATTCTCGCAGAAGGCCAGGAGATCATGGAAGAATACAAAGGATCTGCCGCCCTCGATGCCGGCCTGATATCGGCAGCCCAAGCGGTGGAGCACTATGAGATTACTCGTTATGGCACACTGGCTACATGGGCAGATGAACTTGGCAACGACGAAGGCGCCAAGCTTCTCAAGGAGACGCTCGACGAGGAAGAGGATACAGACCGGGCTTTGAGCGAACTGGCGGAATCCGTGGTCAATCAGGAAGCGCAGCAGGCGGCCGCCGAATAGATCCACCGAACGTTCCGAGGAATTTAGTTTCCTCGTCAGTTGGTGCGCCAACGCCCGCGGAAATTGTCCGCGGGCGCCTTCTTTGATTTAGGCCATACAAAACTAAGAGTAGAAGGCCATGTCTGACAACTCCTTCAGTGTTCCGTGGCGTTAATTCTGACGGCCTGAGAAAGTAACGATGGGGCAACAAGCGCAACGACCGGGCAAGGTTAGAGCCTTTCCCCGCCATGGCCGGGACTGGACCGGACCCTATCGCCGGGTGGTCGAGGCCTGCGTTAACCTCGCTTGGCAGGCTGCCATCTTTGACGGCGAGATCATCGTTCAAGAAATTAAGCATAGTCGCCCGACCAGGGAGCAACTTGAGAATGGCCAGCAGTGCAGCATGTGACCAAGCCCACGCAAGATCAACAATGTACTGCCAGGAATGTCCCTGGCCAGCCGCTGTGATTGTTTATCGACATTCCACAATCCGATCGCCTGCACCGGCAATGACGAAAAATCCAGGATGCTCCCGACAAGATCTTACGACCGCTCAGAAGTTAATGCGTAAGATGCGCAAGAAACGTCGTTCAACATGCCGTGCACGCCTTCATGCTGATGGTGGATCCGGCGACGGATATCGGGAGGCGTGTCGAATTTCCGCTCACCGCCACGCAAAACTTGAAAGGGGATCAGGATTGCATACCCTATGCAGGTGCCAGAAGAGACCATCCGACCGCCGTCCGCCTGAACCGCTCGGTGCTCGCGGCCTCAAAGTGCCTATCCTCGGGCCGCCAAACCATGCACTCGATCGCGACTTCGATCCCGGCGATGCGGACGACATTGAACGCATTCACCTCGCCGCGCCGACGCGTCGACGACGCGGTCCCCGCCCGGATTAGGAGTACCGCTCGACCCGGCAGCCGGTAGCGCTTTGTCGTCTCGCCGACGCCGCTCATATGCAGATGGCCGGATAGGATCATATCGACACCTGCGGCGATGAATCCGGCCATGGCCATGTCAGCTCGGCCGACAATATCGTGCGCCGCTACGGCTCCCGGGGCGGGGTCGGGTGCGTCGAACGCGTGGTGGGTGACGACTATCCGGGTCACATCTTTCCCGCAATGCGCCAAACGCTGCATTCCGGCCTCGATTTGCAGCCGGTTGATGCGCCCATCCTTGAACGTCAGCGCGCGTGCCGTGTTGACTCCCAGTACCGCGATCTCGGCGTCCTGGTAAAAAGGTGCGAGATCTCTCGTGATGTAGCGCCGATAGCGGTCGAGCGGCGTTAGCCATCGCTGCAGGACATTGTAGAGCGGTACGTCGTGATTACCGGGGACCGTCAGCTGGGGCGCCGGCAACGTTTCGAGAAACCGCGCCGCTGCCTTGAACTCCGGAACGCGAGCGCGTTGCGTGAAATCGCCCGAAACCACCACGAGGTCCGGTGCTGCCTCCACGGCCGCGCGCAGCAAGGCCGGCGGGAGCGCTGGGTCGATACGGCCAAAATGCAAGTCCGAGAGATGAAGGATGGTGCGCACTGCCCCTGCTCAATCCCATCAGGCGGCCGTAGGCAAGCCATACTTGGCCAAGGCATTTGGCTTCAAAAGATAGGGGCGGCGCTGGGGAACGCTCGCCCCTTCTCCAGAGACTGATCCAAATCTTTAGTGGGACACCAAAGCCAGCGAATCATCGACCCAACTGCCAAAGCTCGTCAACCGAAATGGTTCGACGGGAGCGCGTTTGCTCCTTAGCTGCGATCTATAGGCAACAGGGTCTTTTATGACAGCGATTGCGCTTTACGAGCTGCTAATGGCGTGGGGCAATTGGTGGATAGAGTCTCGAGCCGAATGCCGTTCAGGAGATCCGTCGAACAAGTTTCTCATGGACGGTCAGGTGCAGCGCCAACACCTCCTCGCATTGCCGTAGCATCAACTTGGCCCATTTGGCATCACGCCCGCTCTGCTCAAGGCGGGAGATAGTCTCGCGATAAGAGGCTAACTGAAGCTGAGTCCGCGCGACTCGGTCCTCAATTTTTGCGAGTTCCCGCAGAGTTGTCTCGCGGTCCATGGTGAAAGAACCACCGCAACAATCCTTGGTTCCGGTAGCGTATCGGGTCGGACCGGTGGGGTTTTGTGACTTTGTTAGCCAATCCCAGAGATTTGCGAACTGACTGGAACGAGGACGTCACCAACGAGTTGTCATGACCGATTTTGGGAATAGAGATGGCGAGTTCTCAACTTCGACCGAAGCTACATCAGCGATCTGGCGTTCGCCTGGGCTCAGCCCATGGTGATCAAGTAAACGACAACTTCAATCGAGGGTCAGTTTTCAATATCTCCAACTGATTCCTATGACTGCCGTCTTCTTGACGATGGTTGCGCTTTTGTGGGTTCTCGCAATTATACTTTAGCGATGATGGTGTCGGCGCTTGTGCCGAACCGCGCGGAAATTTCAGGAACTGGGTCATGAACAAGGTCGAGCACGTCGCAAACGAAATCCTTCGCGGCTTGAAAGTGCAAAGCGGGATTGATCTTGAACCTGACGATGCCTTGATCGTCGCGCGCATCGCGATCTCAGTTCTAGAGGACGTACACGACGACAAGGTCCGCAGGGCTTTTGCCAGATGGCAGAAATTCAAGACCGAACACCAAGCTCGGGGAAAGAAGTGGCTAAATGGGACCGGAGACCTGCCTGTTATCCCGAATATGGCTAACCAGCCTTTGCCGGACTACCTCTGCGCAGCCATACGGGAAGATGATTCAATATTTCCTAGTGGTCGTTATGGGCGGCCCGCGCCAGTATAAACGCCTGCCCTTGGCCAGTGCCACGCCTTTAACTCTGAGCTGCGTGGCAGCGACATAGCCGGCGGATGAAGCCTGCTTGGGGACGGCGTCACCCGTCAGGTTTGTCTCGGCTCCTCAGCAGGTTCGGGTCGATCGTCACCAGAGCCATCGCGACATCCGGCGCGCCACCCGCGGTGATTTTTGCGACAGGCGCTCGCCAGAAAGCGAGAAGGGTGAGCAGGCCGGGGTAGTAGCCCAAATGGCAAAAACCTCTCCGGGAAGCGTTGGCGACACGAGAACAAGGACCGGGATCAATTCCTGTCGGAGGGTGAATGCTATGCAGGCAAAGAGAACTTAAAGTGGCAGACGTGGCATTTAAAAAAGTCCTCGGTGTCAGTGCCCGGAACCGGGAGCATAGATGTTCGCGCTTCATGGTAAACCCAACAACGGGGACATTGGAGGTTTCCATCGATCTCCGGTTGAAAGCTCGAAAGGCGCTTGAGAGAGAGGTTCGCCGCATGAGAGATGGTCTCAATCTCACGCTTACGCGCCTCTATGTTCTCAAGCTCAGGCTGGAGTGCTCTGGCGCGTGTTTGAAGTTCGTCAACAATTTCGGCAGCTATTTGCATAAACTGGTCCTTCGTTGACATCAGAGCAGCCTCCTAGCAGCACTAGAACAGATTGAACCTGAAAACAGGAAGAATGGGATCCCAGCTGATCGGCTGGCCAGCGTGTTCCACACCACAGTCGGCAACATCAACCAAATGCGCTATCATCGCTAGGGGCGCACATGGCCCACATCAATTCTCCGGTGATAGCCAAAGCCTCCGCCGCCAGACCTCAGAGTGAGGCGCTTGCACTAATCCGAGAGCAGCCGCTATCTCGATAGCTTGCTGGATTGTGCCCAACAATCATTTCAGGTTCGACAATCTGTTGCTAGCGTTCGAGTACGCAGGCGTGCTGAAGATCCTTATGGACGACGGGACTGAGCTCGAATGCAAACCAGGTGACGTGTCCATGCTGCTTTCCGGCCATGACGCTTGGGTGGTGGGGAGCGAGCCGGTAGTCGTCGTAGATGGGCACGGGATGACTGAGTACGGGGCAAAGAAGTAACCGGCTCAATGTCGGCGGCCCTAACTCTGCGCTCGACGCGGCGGAGGCGCTCTCTCGTGCGGTTTTAGTTGAAGCGGGAGGGCAGCCGCCCCATACACCGTTGGCTGCCCCGTCATTTTGACGTCATTTGTGATATGCCGGGTCCTGATCTTGCATATCGAGCAGCGGATGGAAGCTCTAGCATCGGTGTGTAAACTCGAGCAATGCGAACCCCAGATGGTGCAGCGTGTCGAACGCGTCCTGGCGGCTGAAGCGGTGAAGGGGTCAGCGCAGAACCTCCATTGACACGTTCGCCACCCCGGAAGTGTGAAGGCCGATCACCCGCGCTGCGCCAAATGACAGATCGATGATGCGGCTGCTGACGAACGGCCCGCGATCATTGATGCGCACCACAACCGATCGACCGGTATCGACACTCGTCACGCGAACTCTGGTGTCGAATGACAGTGAGCGGTGGGCGGCGGTCAGCCCCTGAGGATCGAACCTTTCGCCGTTGGCGGTAAGAGAACCCGACTTGTAATAGGAAGCCACACCTGACTGGGCATGCGCGCTCGAACCGAAAGCGCCAGAGATGAGAACGAATACCAAGAGGGTTGCGAGCCACGCCGCCTTTGCGAGGTTGGTCATGCGACCCACTTCGCACCTATATTCGCCATTGCCCTTCGCAGCTCCGACGATAGGCGGACCGGACATCTCGCTACGTGTTGTCGCGGCCATGCTGACTAGCGCCCGTTTGTAGGGGACGATACCACTGGTCCTGTTCGATTGAGCCGTAAAATCGGCTGATATTTTTTGTGGCTTTGTATCGGGGAACATGAATACCTTTTCCGCGGGTGATCCGACCGGTCAGAAAATCCGGAATACG
The DNA here is from genome assembly GCA_963744915.1 of uncultured Alphaproteobacteria bacterium. GTDB lineage: Bacteria > Pseudomonadota > Alphaproteobacteria > Rhizobiales > Aestuariivirgaceae > DATAFF01. The sequence continues at coordinate 49,994 of CAVUUY010000014.1, read as the reverse complement.
GCCACCAGCATGAATGTGATAACGATCTAGGTTGGAAGTGAAGCTCTGGACAACCAAGTCCAATAAAGCAGGGAACATTCATTCCCAGTTCGTCGGGCTCTACTTAGTTCTCCTCACCGCTCAACGCCGGCGCATCCGCACTTGTTCCGCGATGACCTAAGCGCCGAAATCGATCGCCTGCGGTGTCGCGGGTTTTCGGAATGATGTCGTGTCAGGCGGGGTGGACGACAGATCGCGGCGGAGTGAGCAAAACTGAACAGCGGGATCGGCTCTGCTGGTGTAAATTCATGTGCGCAAAAGGCTGCCTCATCCGGCGATTAATGACTGTCGCGATTTGCGAGGGGGGCAAGTGAGCGAAATGGGCAAAAAGACCACTCCTTATCGCGTTTACGATCCGGAATCGTTCACGGTAATGGGAATGGCCTTCGACGGGCTTCATCGCACGAAGGCCAGGAGCGGGCGCGAATACGCCGGCAATGTGATGCCTCGTCCTTCTTATGAATCTGCTTGGTAGTTTCCGTCAAATTTTTTAGAGGGACCTGAAATTGGGCAAGCACCGGAAAACGGATTCTGCGCACAGGCGCAACGGCATTCTGAAAGATTCCGAGAGGCAAGGCTCTCGCGACAAGACCCTGCCGCCGGACGATGGAGCGCTACGCCGAGCGATCGAAAGCGTCAGAACCCTGGCCCAGAATGCTTTGAATCGGATGAGATCCAAAGCAGTGCATCCGCCCGAAAAGAAATGATGCCTCCTCGGACCTCCCTAAATCGTCCTTGTGGTTGTGAAGGAAGCGGGCGATTTGCTCTCGCAATGCAAGGGTTTGTCTTGTTTGCTCAGCGATGCGGCCCGCTCGAACAGCACTCGCTGTATGTTGGTGGGTAGCTCGTTTCACTGCATCAGTACGGCACCTCCGAGGCAATAGAGGACGTATTGTTCCCGCTCATCCAGCTGGATGTGCTTTACGCGTTGAGGCTCGGAGATTAACGAACCTCCCTCGGCTTCCCATTCGCCGAGGGCTGTCTCATCGCCTGTTTCAGATTTTTTCTTATCGTTACTCATTCGGTAGATGTGGGAACGACGTTGCGTTTCCGCCAGCGAAACCTCATCATCGGCCGCTCCCTGGACAAAGGGCGCTTTCCTTTACGCTCTCGACGAGCGAGGGACGGCAGAGTTCGCGGTGTGACACTGGCTCGGGCCTATAGAGCCGCTTCCCTCCCTGGGCGTGCAGCCGATCCCTGGTATCATGCGCGCCGCCTCAGCTCAGTTTAAATCAGCACACATCCAATCGTGCCGCGCGCAAGCGACTCCCGGCACTGAGCACTGCAAGCCTCCAACACCCGCGGGATACATTTCACTGAGGTTCGTCATTGAGCTGCAGCTCGGCTGCGCAGCCGACAGCTCTTGCCACGACCCGTATCGCTGCGGGGGATCCGACTTGTCGTGATAGAGGTAGGCAGTGGCGAACCCAGCGAGGCCCAAGGCAGTTGCCGTAAGAAGTGTAGCGAGACGCATCGGCTCCCCCTCGGCTCCGCTATGAAAACTCATTCCGCCAAGTTCTTTGATCGATGTCCCATCCTGCCAAATCGCCACAAGTCGGGCGGCGTTACGGGCAGCTCAATCTCAATCCTAGTTACAGTAGAGGGTCGTGTGCAGGGCGCAGACAACCGTCGAAGACTTGTTTCGGGCCGGGGCTAGGTTTTCGGGGCAGTTCCCTTCCCAGCATGTTCTAAAGCTTCAGGTTCACGATCAAATCAGCGCAAGCTTGAGCCAACCCCGATGGCACATCGGTGCTTCCAGGCATTTTTGCCCAGCCACCAGTCTCCACCAGCTTCTTTTGTTCCCAGGAGCCTTTCGTTACGAGTACGGCCTGTTGCGCAGCAGCGTCGGGAGTTTGCCGGAACTGACTGGCGCAGATCGGCGCCAGTGCAGCAACGACTGCTGTCTGACTGCTGGTCTTTGCCCTGGCATCAGCCGTGCTGCCCATCACCCAACCGCCCCAACCGAAGCCGACAATCGCCAATGCGATGGCTCCTCCAAAAGCACCGTACAATGCTGGTTTGATTACATCGGTTCTCATCTGTATGCCTTTCAAAATTGGACTCCAATCGCCGCCCAATGACGGCGCGGATTCCTTACTAGGGTTTCAGCGAAACGCATCAGCATAGGGGATCGGCTGCGGCACGGCTGGTCAATATTGACCGAAAAATTGAATATTCTTTCCGGTCGGGCTCATTGGAGAATTTTTTGGCTTGTCTACGCGGTCCTCAACTTCGTGCTGCCACAAAGGGATTGGTTAAGAACCTTTAGGCTCTGCGTATCCGAAGCGTTGGTCGGGGGTTGGTAGGTTATCCGCATCGGATTTCTGAAGATTCTGGGGCGCTCTAGGCTGGATGCGCAGGGGACCGCGAGTGATCCGAGAAGCGTAATAAAAGAGCGCCCCTTTGTTGTGCAGGGGCGCTTCCAGATGCGAGCTTTTTTGGGTGCTTCAGGCAGCGAGTGTCGTCTCGACTTCCAGGAGTTTCCTGGAACTGGCGATGGGAATTACCCGGGCCTTCATCGCTTCCGGGAGTTCGCGCACGAGATCAACGTGGAGGAGACCGTTCTCCAGGCTCGCGTCCTTGACCTCAACATATTCCGCAAGTTGGAAGGTCCGCTCGAAGCTCCGTGCCGCAATACCGTGGTAGAGCACCGCGTCAGTCGGCACATTGCTGGTGCGTTTCTCACCGCGAATGGTCAGCTTGTTCTCCTTAACCTCTAGCGAGAGTTCACCGTCAGTGAAGCCGGCGACTGCAACTGAGATCCGGTATCTGCCCTCGCTCACCCGCTCGATGTCATAGGGCGGATAGCCAGGGACCGCGCCTTCAAGGCCGCTGATCTGGTCAAGCATGGAGAAGCATCGGTCGAACCCGATGGTTGAACGGAAAAAGGGAGCAAAATCCAATGTACGCATAGCATGACCTCCTATTTGAGCGACATGCGACGGGTCCGCCTTTTGGCCAGACCCTCCGTGTCTCGCAAGCCTGTATGGCTTGCGCTGATAGTATATGGGGATGCGTCAAAATCTCCACAAGGAGGTCAGCAAAAATACCTGTCGTTATTTGAACGTCGAGTACTATTTTATCGCCCCTCATTCCAAGTTCAGCCAAAGATTTTATTATATTAAAGCGCCGGCAATTCGTTCTAAGAACTTGGTGATACTTTTAGGTTCGGAAGATCAACTCCAACCTGCAACATGTGAGAAGCGGCCGCTTGCTGCTGGCCGCTCAGGGCCACATCCGAATTCCCCGACGGTGGAAGAGGTTTTATAGTGCCTCTCTGTGCAGATTCGTGGTGACGCCTTGTCGCCCCTCCGTGTCATGATCGACAGTAATATCGTTGACGGTCTGTTCCGCGATCCAGATACCGTTGCGATCGTCACCCGGCTTCAAAGGGGCGCCTCGATCAGACTGCTGATTACGCACCTCCAAGAAGATCAACTGGCGAGGGCGCCTCACCACATCAGGAAGACCTTGAAGCTCCTCAATCCCGCCACCGCCGTCACGAGTGGGGCAGTCTGGAACGTGCCCGGTGAGCAATCTTCAAATCCAGACACGGCAACGGAAGAAAGTAGCGTGGAGGGAGGCAACCAACGCTCCTTTAAGCACTGGGCCGACACCATGATCGCATTGACGGCTAAGTGCCGCGTGGATGTGTTCGTCACCAATGACCGTGACCTGAGGAGCGCGGCTAAGCAGGAGGTTGGGAAGGGTAGGCTCAAATTGCAGGTATGGAACTATGAGGAGTTCGTTAGGCAGCTAGAAATACTCGGCGCATTGCGCTCATAGCTTCCCGCCCTCGTTCCTGCAGCACATAACCCGGGTAGGTTAGCTTGGCGCAGTCTTAAGGAAAGGCGCCCCGTGCTGACGATGAACTGATCAGTGAACAGTCAACGGGCGCCGTTCTACATTGAACCGTTGGAACGCAAAAAAGGCCACTCCGGAGAGTGGCCGTCGCAACGGTATTTGGTGCTTCTCAGTAATCCATGCCGCCCATTCCGCCGCCCGGGGGCATTAACGCATTGCAGACCGTATCGTTCCGGGGCGCGATTTGCGACCTTTCTAGTCTGAGCCTGCCGGCTAAATTGCGCGGGTTTTGTACCGCAGTGCCTCAGAAACCCTCGGTTTTATCAAGCCTGAATTCCCGACCCTCGTCCCGGAGCCGCCGAAGGGGCGGGCTGGATTCACGAGATCTCGCACCTTGCTCGTCATCGATCGCGGCCAGGCCCGCGCCTTCACCCGGAACGGTAATGACTGGACGCGGGCCTATCGCCGCGCTCACCATCGGTTTGCACACGGCCCTTGCTGCAGCAAACGGCGCCCGAGTTGTATCGGTAAGCTCCACCGGGTTGCGGCGGCACTCGGCATCGCCTGCGAATTGGGCGCATGGACCGTGACATCAGCGGCACGATCCTAGCGCTCGTGTTCCTCGTCCTGATCGAATGGTTCGAAACCCGATTCGGGATTGGCAAGTCCAAGAAGGACTAATTGTGGAGCGGGCGAAGGGAATCGAACCCTCGACATACAGCTTCGGAAGCTGGCCTAGCCGAAACCGCTGACCTCCGGCAACTAGGCTTGGAAGTGAGGCTCATCCCATGGAAGGCGTGGCGGATAAGCGCGCAGACACTTGTCTCTGGAACTGATCAAAACCGACAGGGGGTAATTGCAAACGCGCGAGCGACATCCGGCAGTAAAACCCCATGACGCGCGAAACGCGCGCGCGTTTTAGGGTTGCTGGAGTAGACGGACCTTATGAGAATCGAACTGACTTTAGTCCTGCTCACCGGGATGCGGGCATGTGGTCGATAGACATGCGTTGATAACGGCTCGTTTCTGCCGCAAACTCATTTTCCGACATTCGGTGTCAGGGAGCATCGGCTTTGCAGTCGACTCACTCGTGCATCGATCTCAAGGATCTTCATTGCGTGGTGGCGCACCCTCGCGATCGCGACGGGGAGTTGCTCATCCGCTGTCTCCAGCGGCTCGGTGGCCGCGCCATCCATATTTGGCCTGCCGAAGCTCTCCCCGAGCAACGGGTCGATCTGCTGTTCTGCATCGTGAATTCCACTGCCTTGGCGATGCTTCGGCGGTCAACGTCGCAGGCTGGTCTGCCCGTGGTCGGGATCCTCGATTCACCGAACACCGCCGACCTGGAGATTCTGAACGTCGCGACTCCCCATGCGCTTCTGGTTTGCCCGCTCGATTTCGCTGTGATTCCGGGACAAATCCTGTTAGCGCGAAACAATGCCCGCTTCCAGCTGCGACAGCAGAGCAAGATCGCCAAGCTCGAAGAGACACTGCGCTCGTATCGCAAGGTGGAGCAGGCGAAGGCCATTCTGATGAGCCGCCGGAATATCGGCGAACCGGAGGCCTATGGATATTTGCGCGAGCAGGCGATGCGCCGCCGTGTTTCGATCGGCGCCCTCGCTAGCGCAATCGTCGATGCCAGTGAGATGCTTTCGGAAGAGCAGGTTCAGAGCCGTGAGTAGCGAGCCTTGGCGTGTTGGCGTCCTCTTCTCACAAACCGGCGTGACAGCGGTCATCGAGGAAACTCAGCTGCGCGGCACCATGCTGGCCATCGAGGAAGTCAATGCCGCTGGCGGCGTCAACGGTCGTGACATCGTGCCGGTCATCTATGACCCAGGTTCCGACTTCCGGAAATACGCCCTGCTTGCCGACAAGATGCTGGCAGAGGACGGTCTGAAGACGATCTTCGGCTGTTACACGTCAAGCAGCCGTAAAGCGGTTCTCCCTGTGGTGGAGCGCCGCAACGGCCTCCTCTGGTATCCGACCCTCTATGAGGGTTTCGAATATTCACCTAACATTATCTATACCGGGGCCGCCCCCAATCAGAACAGTGTCGAACTCGTTGATTTCATGGTGGAAAACTTCGGTCCGCGGCTTTACCTAATCGGCTCCGACTATATCTATCCCCGCGAATCCAATCGGATCATTCGCGAATTGCTGCGACAGCGCTGCGGCAAGGTCGTCGGCGAGCATTACCTCGACCTCGGCGCCAAGCCGTCCGAATTCCGCTTGCTGATGCGCGACGTCGGCAATGTGCATCCGGACGTCATCTTCTCGACGGTGGTGGGGCAGGCGACAGCCTATCTCTACCAGGCCTATTCCGATGCTGGCTTCGATCCCCCCACCATGCCGATCGCCAGTCTGACGACGTCGGAAGCGGAGGTGAAGTTGATGGGAGCCGGCGTTGCCCGCGGTCACATCACCGCCGCCTCCTATTTCGAATCTGTTGCGACTGCGAGCAACGCCTCTTTCGTGCGTCGCTACAAGAAGCGGTTCGGCAATGACGAACCCACCAACCATTGCGTCGAAGCAGCCTATTTCCAGGTTCATGTGTTCGCCAAGGCGCTTGCCGAGGTCAACACGATGAACCCGGACATCCTGCGGCCGATCGTGCTGCACTGCGAATTCGACGCCCCGCAAGGTCATATCGCAATCGAACTCGGAGAGCAGCCACACCAATCTCTGGACCCGGCTTGGGCGGGTCAATGAGCAAGGGCAATTCGATCTCATCCGGGAGTCCTCGAACGCAGTCACGCCTGACCCCTATCTCGTCAGCCACTAGCGCGGCGGCCGTTGTTCCCCAGTCATAAGATTGACAAAGGGAAAGGTGGCCTCTAACTTTCATTCAAATTCGGATCAAAAGATCCGACATGCATGCAGGCTTTTGTGCGCGCCGGAGCGCTGAAAGTCGCGCCGCGGCAATGGAGCCGCTCTAAACAGATGTGGGCAAAGATGCCCCACGTGGTCTCCCTCAAAGGACGACACGTGGGGTTTTGTGCATTTGGACTGCAGGGAGGAAAACCAAAATGAAGAACATCAAACGGCGGTCATTTCTCCGAGGATCTGCCGCACTGGGAGCATTGGCCTTCGGCACAACAGCGCCGTACTACTTTCAGAGAAACATCGTCAAAGCTCAGGAAAGCGATACGATCAAGATTGGCATCCTGCACTCGCTGAGCGGCACTATCGCGATCATCGAGACGTCTCTGCACAATGCCGAGCTTCTCGCCATTGAAGAGATCAACGCAAAGGGTGGCGTTCTCGGAAAGAAGATTGTTCCGGTCGTGGAAGACCCGCAATCGCTGGTGCAGGTCTTTGCGGAAAAATCAAAGAAGTTGCTCCTCGAGGACAAGGTCGCCGCGGTCCTCGGCTGCTACACCTCTGCGAGCCGTCAATCGGTTCTACCGGTGTTTGAGGAGTACAACGGATTGCTGCTCTATCCGACCCTCTATGAGGCTCAAGAGTGCAGCAAGAATTGCTTTTACACTGGCGCAGTTCCCAATCAGCAGCTCGATGATTTTGTCCCGTGGATCATCAAGACCCTCGGTCGCAAGAAGTTCTACATGATCGGTTCGAATTACATCTATCCCAAGGAGACCAACCGCGAAGTCAAGGCCCTTCTGGAGAAGCATGGCGGCGAGAATGTCGGGGAGGAGTACGCCCCGCTCGGCCACACCGAATTCGCCACGATAATCAACAATATCGCCGGTAGCGGCGCGGAAATCGTCTTCTCGGACCTCGTGGGCAACTCGATCGTCGCCTTCTACAAACAGTTCAAGCAGTTCGGTCTGACCCCCGAAGACCTGCCAATCTGCACGCCGATCACCACCGAACAGGAAACGGCGGCGATGGGGCCTGAGAATGCGGCAGGCCACTACACCTCGTTCAATTATTTTCAATCGGTCGACACGCCTGAAAACAAGGCTTTCGTGGAACGCTACAAGGCCAAATACGGCAAGAACCAGGTCACCAATGCGGTGATGGAGGCGGCCTATTTCCAGACCTATCTGCTGGCGCAGGCAATCGAGAAGGTGGGCAACACCGACACCGATGCGCTGATCTATGAAGGACTTCCCGGCCAGGAGTTCAAGGCGCCGCAGGGGCCAGTCAAGATCGACGAGAAGAACCACCATACCTGGTTGTGGGCGCGCATCGGCAAGGCTCGTGACGATGGGCAGTTCGACATCGTCTGGACTTCCCAGGATCGCATTCGACCTGATCCATGGGTCGACTACCTCTATCCGCACAAGGACTGTGACTTCACGAACAAGGCCGTCACGGACCGGCTGAAGAACCCGTGGAGCGCTGAAAAGAACCGGTCCGGAACGATGGACATGTAAGCCTGCCGCGGTAGCGGTCGGTGTCCAGGACAGAGAGATGTCACAAGCTCTCATTTCCCAGATCCTGATCGGGGTCAGCGTCGCTGCGATCCTGGCAATCGCAGCGATCGGCCTCGCGGTGATCTTCGGGGTGGCTGGCGTTATCAATATGGCGCACGGCCAGTTCATCATGGTGGGTGCCTACACGGCGGCTGTGGTCGGCCAGCTTGGTGGGAACACCTTCATCGCGATTCCCATCGCCTTCATCGTGGTCGCTCTCGTCGGTCTCGTCGTCGAGCGAGGCGTGATCCAATTTCTCTACGAACGACCACTCGAGACGCTGCTCGCGACCTGGGGGGTGGGCATAATTCTCGAGGTCATCATGAAGGCGATCTTCGGACCCGAGCTCTATTATGTCGGTGCGCCCAGGATTCTCGACGGGGGCCTCAGGATCATCGGGCGGCTTCCCTATCCCTATTACCGGCTGTTCCTCATCGGTTGCGCGATCGCCATGATCGCAGCAACCTTCCTTCTCATCTACAAGACCAATTTCGGTCTGAAGGTGCGAGCGGTGCGCCGCAACCGGGCAATGTCGGGTTGCCTCGGGATCGACACGGCGCGCGTCGACATGCTGATCTTCATGTACGGCTCGGGGCTGGCCGGCATCGCCGGCGCGATCCTGGCACCGATCAAGTCGGTCTCGACGACGATGGGTTTCACCTATGCGGTCGGCTCCTACATGGTCATCGTGCTAGGTGGCGTCGGAAACCTGCTCGGCGTGCCGACTGGCGCCTTCCTCATCGGCCAGGGCGAGACATTGATCGCGTATAAATACAACTCGGTCATCGGTGAGCTCCTGGTATTCGTTGCGATCGTGATCGCCATTCGCATCTTTCCGCGCGGCATATTTGGTTATTACGAGCGGCGGTGATGGACAAAGCTCCTTCCAGACATGTGCGAAGGTCGCGCTTGATCCCGATCTGGGCCCTTCTGCTCGGTGCCTTCATCGTCGCCGCCATCGGATCGGTTCCCTACTATGCCGGCAACGACAGCTATGTCCTGTCGCTGCTCGGAAAGTTCCTTTGCTTTGCGATCTTCGCTCTCAGCATCGACCTGATCTGGGGCTATGCGGGAATCCTTAGCCTCGGCCAGGCGGTCTATTTCGGCATGGGCGCCTATTTTGTCGCCCTGTCGCTGAAGATCAACTACGCCATGGAACATCCGACCCGCTACGGCAGCAAGTTTCCCGACTTCATGGAGTGGAACGGACTCAAGGAGCTGCCGGCGTTCATGACTCCGCTCATCAGCACGCCCTTTGCAGTGATTTGCGCCTTGGTCGTTCCGACGATACTCGCCTTCATTTTCGGCGTCATTACCTTCAAGCGGCATATATACGGCGTCTATTGCGCGGTGATCACGCTTGCCGAAGCCTTGATCCTTCAAGAGTTCATCATCGAATATCAGACCTATCTCGGGGGATTCAACGGCATCACCGATTACTCCAACTACGTCGGGGCACCTTTCCTGTGGCTCATTCTGGCTGTGTCGGTCGCCTTCTTCGTCCTGGCCCGCGTCATTACCCATTCGCGCATCGGCACCGTTCTGAAGGCCATCCGCGACAATGACGTTCGAGCCGAATTCATGGGCTACAACGTCGCCAACTACCGCATCTTCGTGTTCTGCGTCTCGGCCTTCATGGCGGCAACGGCCGGCGCGATGTACGCCGCCTGGGTCGGCATCGTGTCGTTTCTGGATGTCGGACCGCTGCTTTCGGTCGAGGGTGTCATCTGGACGGCTGTCGGCGGCCGCGCCACCCTCATCGGGCCGTTTCTCGGCACGTTCCTCGTTCGAGGACTGGAATTCGTCCTGAGCGGGAGTTGGTTCGCCAATTATTGGCAATTCTTCATGGGTGTCCTCTTCATCGCGGTCGTGCTGTGGATTCCCGATGGCCTGGTCGGGACCATCGGCAACTGGCTGCGTCGATCGCGGCCGCGGCTCGCTCGCCAAAATTCGTGAAGAGGAAGATCGCACGGCGCATGACCGTCAGCGCGATTGGGACCCGGCGGGCGCTGCCAAAACCGGCGAGGAGGTCATTTGAGATGTTCGAGCGTGAGATCAGAGTGCGTTAGATGGCGCTTCTTGAGGTCAAAGGTCTGACGACCATCGTTTCAGGCTACACGATTCTGAACAATCTCGATTTCAGCGTCGAAGAGAATGAGTTGCGCGTTCTGCTGGGGCCGAATGGAGCAGGCAAGACGACGCTGATCGCCATGATCACCGGCCAGTTCAAGCCGACCTCGGGCAAGATCTATCTTCGATGGGCAGGACATCACCGGAAAGTCTCCCGATGCGATCTTCCGCGCAGGAATCAGCCGCAAATTTCAAGTCCCCAATATGTATGAGACGTTGTCGGTCTATGACAATGTTCTGATTTCGCTCCGCGGCACCCGCAAGGTCATCGAATATATCTTTAGCAGGACAACTCCCGAGGAGATCGATCGCGTATGGGAGATCCTCGATTTCGTCGATCTCGACGCCAAGGCGAATGATTCGGCTGATACGCTTTCTCACGGCGAGAGGCAGTGGCTCGAGATTGCCATGCTGGTCGCTTCCCGACCGAAATTGATGCTGCTCGATGAGCCGACCACGGGAATGACCGAAGAGGGCAAGCACAGGACTGCCGATCTCATTCGGAGAATCGCTGAAAAACACACCGTGCTCCTTGTCGAGCACGACATGCACCTGGTGCGTCGAATCGCGAAACGCGTCACCGTCATGCATCAGGGCCACGTCTTGGCTGAAGGACCGCTGGCCGAGGTCGTCGAAGATGAAACTGTGAAGGCCGTCTATCTCGGAAAGAGTGGGTCACATTGATGTTGAGCGTGAAGGAGATCGATACCTATTACGGCACCAGCCACATTCTTCACGACATCTCCCTGAATGTCGGCGAAGGAGAGCTGGTGAGCGTTCTCGGTCGCAATGGTGCGGGAAAGACCACGCTGCTCCGAAGCATCTGTGGCATGAAGCCTCCGACCGATGGAAAGATCGACTTCAATGGCGTCGACATCACCCGGCTCAAGTCGCATCGGCGGACGCATCTCGGCATCAGCTATGTGCCGCAGGGCAGGCAGATCATTCCCGACATCAGTGTCGAGGACAACATCCGCGTCGCACTCCTAGGGAAGGGCCTGCCAAGCGCCCGGGTACCGGATATGGCGTTCGATTATTTTCCAGCGCTCAGAGACATTCGCGACCGCAAGGGCGGTGTCCTTTCGGGCGGTCAACAACAGCAGCTCGCCATTGCCCGTGCGCTGGTGCAGCAGCCCAAACTCTTGCTCTTCGACGAACCGACCGAGGGTCTTCAGCCCTCCGTCGTCGCGGAGATCCAGGAGATGATTCAGAAAATTCTCGCTGCCCAGCAATGCTCAGTCTTGCTGGTCGAGCAGCGCCTGGATTTTGTCAGGAACATCACTCAGCGCTTTGCAATCCTCGAACTCGGGCAGAGTCGTGGTGACCGGAAGTATCGAGGAACTGACGGACGAGGTGGTCAGAACGCACTTGCAGGTTTAATCAGTGGAGGAGATCTCATGGCCAAGACCATAATTTCCGTAGATATCAAAAAGCCGCCGACGGAACAGCCGCAGCCACTGCATAATCGCTGGCATCCAGACATTCCTCCCGTGGTGACTGTGAAACCCGGAGATGACTTTATCGTCGAAGCGTTGGATTGGACGGCCGGTCAGATCAAGAACAACGACAACGCAGCCGACGTCCGCGACTGCTACCTACCGCCCTGTCATCATCTGGTCGGGCCGATCGAAGTCACCGGCGCTGAGCCTGATGACATTCTGGTGGTGGACATTCTGGATATCGGGCCTCTTCGGGGGAATGAATGGGGCTATACCGGTATCTTCTCGACGCAGAATGGCGGGGGCTTTCTCACAGACATTTTCCCCGAGCCGCGCAAGGCGATATGGGACTGCAAGGGCATCTATGCGACCTCGCGCCATATTCCAAGGGTTCGCTTCGCTGCCATCACCCACCCCGGGCTTATCGGCACCGCACCGAGCCACGAACTCCTGGCGCGATGGAACAAACGGGAAGCGGAGCTGATCGCGAGCAATCCCGACCGGGTTCCGCCTTTTGCATTGCCGCCGACGCCCGAAGGCGTGCTGCTCGGAAGCCTGAAAGGTGCGGCCCTCGAAAAGGCGGGCAAGGAAGCCGCCCGGACAATTCCACCGCGTGAGCATGGCGGGAACTGCGACATCAAGAATATTTCGCGCGGCTCGCGGATCTATTTCCCCGTCTATGTGAAGGGCGCCAAGCTCTCCATGGGCGACTACCACTTCTCGCAAGGGGATGGTGAAATCACCTTCTGCGGTGCTATCGAGATGGCCGGATGGATCCATTTGCATGTCGATATCATCAAGGGTGGCGTGACCAAATACGGACTGACAAACCCGCTGTTCAAGATCAGCCCAGTCGATCCGCATTATGGCGATTTCCTGGTCTTCGAAGGGATCGGCGTCGACGACAAATCAGGCAAGCAGCTCTACAACGATGCCACGATGGCGATGCGGCGCGCCTGTCTCAATGCGATCGAATATCTCTCGAAGTTCGGCTACTCGAAGGAGCAGGCCTACGTCATTCTCGGTTGTGCTCCTGTCGAGGGACGGATCGGAGGTGTCGTCGACATCCCCAACGCCTGTGTGTCGGTCGCCATTCCAACCGATATGTTCGAGTTCGATATCCATCCAACAGCTGCCGGTCCGCAAAAGCATGTCAACTCCTCAAAGGTCGACCTGGCGCGTGCCCGATAGCAATTTAGGGAGAGAGGAGGCGGGGTCGCCCCGCCTTCCTTCGGTGAGAAGAATGCCACTCTACACCTATGAATGCCAAAGACATGGCTCTTTCTCGGACTGGCGAGCGATGAGCGAGTGCCATTCGCCCGCTCCTTGTCCGATTTGCCAGGTGCCGGCCGATCGGACAGTCTCCGCGCCGCATCGCGGCATGGATGCGACGCTGCGGACCAGCCATCAAATCAATGAGAAGAGCGCTAACGAGCCACGGACCGTTCGCCGCCGTCGCGGTGATCCGATCCCGGCACATGATACGCATCGGGATCTGACGCGGGACGCCCATCGCAGCGGATCGCATGGACACTCTCACGGTAGCCATGCCCATGCGAATGAGGGTTCGAGCACTCTGCGCTCGAACCACCCATGGATGGTTCGTCACTGACCAAGACGAGCGTGAGCGAGGGCGTGGCTAGAGCCAAGGCCGAGGGCAGGCACGGGTTCCGACGGCCCAGCGCCAGGATAACGTTGCGATTCAGCTGTGAGGGGCAGGGTGAAGCCTGAGGCGATCGCCGAAAGCCTCGGGCTCAGCCGTGTGTCGGTCTTTTGTGTTTTGAAGGATCGGAGAACGCGAGCGGTCTGAGAAAAGGAGAGGGGATTTCTGGCGAGATCACCGGCTCTTCTCCCGTTCGCGGCCGTGTGGTGCGCAATGATAGCCGCACCCTCCGCACGCGCCTGATCATATTCGTGCGGTGTGGGAAAAGTCACAGCTAAGGAAGGCTTGTTTCGCATAGCCTCGAACCGTTGCCGCTCTCGCCCCCGCCCCCTCTCTGAGCGGCAGCCAGGCAGAGGTGTTCGAAGAAATCGACGGCCACCTCTGCCGCTCCTCAAATCACGTCGCTGCAACCTCCTCAACATTTCTTACGTCACGTCGCCGCTATGTCCGAGGTTCGCTTTAAGTGTTACACCGGACATAAACGAATCGATGCACCTGAGCTGCTAATGAACCTAGTTGTGTGAAAACGCCCAAGTGAGAGAATATGATTCCCCTGAGATTCGCGGGGGATCGAATGAAGCGCTTCGTTGATGGGGTAGATCGCGGTCAGTCGTCGCTGTTTCCGGAATGCTTGGAGGACTGGATCAACGAGGACGATCCGGTTCGGGTGGTGGATGTCTTCGTCGGTGAACTTGATCTCGCGCGGCTCGGGTTTGTCGCGGTCGATCCCAAGGCGACGGGACGACCCTCTTACCATCCATCGGTCCTGCTAAAGCTGTACATTTACGGTTATCTGAACCGGATCCAGTCGAGCGGCGGCTCGAGCGCGAGGCCTCGTTCGCTGCAGAGGTCCGCTTATGGCCCTTCTGAGACATCTGCAAGCCAGCGCGGAATGTCTCCTAGCCAGCCGCAAGCAGACGTGGCCTAAGCCTCCTTGCGAAGTGTCGCCAAGTTCGTCACTCGCCCGGAATCTCTCAACAGGCCACGCTCCCGCAATACTTGCCACGCCAACCGACTCAACATCTCCGGCCGGGAAGGTTTGAACCTCTCGAGCTCTCGAGCTGCGTCGACGGCTTGCAGCAGCCAGGGGTCACAACAAACTTGAACCTGGACGCCGTGCCAACTGGCGTCCCGAGGTCTAATGGGGGGCGTAGTACCACGGTCTTCGGAGGCTTCATGCAAGAGACGGTTCGCAAAGGGTGGGTTCGCTTTGCTCTCCCTACATTCCCGCGATGACGATCGAAATCAATTCACCGCGTTGCTCACCATCACCTCGATCAGCTTCGCGCCGGGGCGCGCAAACGCCGACTTCAGTTGCGGCTTCAACTGGGCGGGATCGCTGATCCGGATCGCTTCCAGCCCGAGCAATTTCGCAACGCCGGCGAAATCGACCGGCGGTCGGCGAAATCCATGCCGACATGATCGATCGTCGCCATCGAGGGCGAGCAGGCGCTGCTTGATGATGCGGTAGCCGCCATTGTTGACGATCACGACCGAGAGCGGCAGCTTGTGATGCGCGGCGGTCCACAGCGCCTGGATCGAGTACATCGCGCTGCCGTCGCCGGAGAAGCACACGACCGGCCGCTCCGGATTGGCAAGGCTGACGCCGACGGAGGCCGGCAAGCCCCAGCCGATGCCGCCGGAGGCCAGCGCATGATAGCCGTAGCGGTCGCGATGGGGGCGCAGCGTCAGCACCTGCCGCGACGAGGTGAGGCCTTCATCGACCAGGATGGCATTGTCCGGCATCGACTCGACGAGCTGCAGCGCGAGCCAATCGGGATCGATCGGGCACTTGCTCGCGGCTCTGGAAATCTGCGCGACCGCGGCCTTGCGTTTCGCCGACCAGTTCTTCTCCGCAAGCTCTGCAATGCCGTTTTTGGCGCGCGTCTCCAGCGCCGCGCCGCCGGCCGACTTCAGCGCGGGCACCAGCGCACGAAGGGTCTCCTTCACGTCGGCCTTTAGCGCAATCTCCGTGCCATAATTCTTGGCGAGATCCCAATCGACCAGACCGACCTGAACGATGGAAAGCCCGTCCGGCAGCGGATCGACCACGCTATGGACGGACATGCGCAAGGGATCGGCGCCGAGCACGATCATCAGATCGTGGGCGAGAGCACCTCGCGCACCTGCTTCTGAAGGCGTGACAGCGCGCCGAGGAAGCACGGGTTTTCGGACAGGAAATGCGCGCCATCAGGGCGTCGAGCATTGATAGCGCCGGCGCGCCGAGCGTCTCGGCGAGCTGAGCAGCCTCCGCGAGCGCGTCGCTCTTGACGATCTCGTCGCCCGCGACAATCACCGGCCGCTGCGCTCTCAGGATGCGCTGGGTCAGCGCCTGCAGCAATTCATCCGACGGACGCACGCGCGTATCGACGCGGGTGGAGCGGCCGAGCTCGATGCCGGCCTCGGAATTGCAGGATGTCGCCGGGCAGCGAGATGAACACCGGCCCGGTCGGCGGCGTGGTCGCGATCTTGGCGGCGCGGCGCACGATGCGCGGCAGATCCTCCAGTCGCGTCACTTCTACCGCCCATTTCACGAGCGGCTCCGCCATCTGTACCAGCGGGCCATACAATACGGGCTCCATCAGCCCATGCCCCTGCTCCTGCTGGCCGGCGGTGAGGATCATCGGCGTACCCGTGAATTTTGCATTGAACAGCGAGCCCATCGCGTTGCCGAGCCCCGGCGCGACATGGACATTGCAGGCGACCAGCCGCCCGAGGCACGGCTGTATCCATCGGCGATCGCGACAACGAGACTTTCCTGCATCGCCATCACATAGGTGAGGTCGGGGTGGTCCTTCAGCGCATGCATGATCGGCAGTTCGGGGTGCCGGGATTGCCGAACAGATGGGTAATGCCCTCGGTCCTTGAGCAGCGCAAGAAGGCCGAACGGCCGGTAATCCAGATTCTTCGTTCGGGACGCTTCCTCCTTCCGGGGTCCGTTGCGCGCGGGCCTCGCAACATGACAAAACTTGGCGGGTAGACGGAAATGGAATGCGCTCGTGCCTGCCCTGCGCAGGCAAGCAGGCGCTCAAAGATCGTCAGGCGCGAGCTCGAACGGATCGTCGCCGGCGATGCGTTTTCTTCTTTCGAGCGCTGCCAGACCACGCCGGGAAAGCCCTTCAACGGCGCCAGCGGTTCTCCGGAATAGGTCCATTCCTGCAGTTCCTCGATCGCGATGTGATAGAGCGGCTCCCGTCCGGTCCGCTCGGCGAACAGCGCACGCGGGATGTTGACCATGTGCGGCGAGCGTGGGCGCTCGAAGAAGTCACGGGCGTGCCGCAGTTCGAGCAGAAGCTGCGCGTGGTATTGGATGCCTTGTGCTCGTAGCGCGCGATCGCGCTTTCGCCTTTCGTGATACGGAAACGCTTGCCCCAACTCCCGACATATGTGGCATAGGCCGCGCCGTGCGCGCGACGGCTCGCGGTAGAATGATCGTGCCAGGCCCAGCGCGCCGGCACGTCGATCTCGAATTCGACCTTGCCGCACAGGCATTGGCCGGTGGCTCGTCCTGCTGCTGAGGCTGGTTTGGCCATGTGCTGCCTCCAAATCAATGAAGACTTCAAATCCGCACAGCGTCATTCTGGGCTCGCGACTGAAATTGCGGCGCAGGCTTGGCCACCGTCCTGGTGGTGCTCAGATGGACCCGCGCTGAAAAAAGCCGCGCTCGAATGAAATAGCCCTCGGGGTGGCACCGGAGCTCTCTGGCGCAAGTGCAGAGGCGCGGCGGGGCTCTGACCCCTCGACCGGGTAGATCCTGTTAGCATTTAATATTCAAGCTCCGGCGCAACAACAAAGACAATTCAAGGGATGACACCTGCCGGCGTCGCTTTTTGCATGTTCATATCTTCGCGAATCATGTCCTCTGCCTCAATCATGTCGGGGACGGGTTTTTCGGCCTCGCCCGAGTCAGTTCGTAAAGCCGCGTCAATGCTGGAAATCTCTGAGTGCAAGCCTCAAGATCGAGCGTCGCAATCGCAGAAGCAAAGGTAGAGATCCGCAAGACTGAACCGTTCTCCCAACTGAAATGGACCATTCTCCGTAATACGCTTTTCAATGACTGAGAAGTGCCCGAAAACGCAATCCTTGGCACGATGTTGTACGGTTTCGTTATCCGCTATTCGTTGGGAGTAACGATGGGGGTAAAAAAAGCGCTTCATTTCTGGTTGAATTTCACTGGCGATGAAGAATACAGCGGTGAGAAACTTACCACGATCCCGATCGGACGAATCAGGTGCAAGGTGAGTTAAGCCGTGTCGTTCAGCGAGATACATCATGATCGCCGGCGTTTCGTGAAGCACATCGCCTTCTGGTGTGATTATCGCCGGAATTAGCCCTGCGGGATTGATAGAACGATAGGTTGGACCCAGGTGTTCGCGTTCCAGAATGTTAATCTCGCGAAGCTCATAGGGAATATCGCCCTCGTCAAGAACCATTTGCACCAACAAAGCCCGCGTAAATTTCCCTCCGTATAAGACATACATTTTGAAGCCTCCACCAAGGGGCGAGTATATAGTTTGTCACGCTATCGCGGTAGAGCAGTGTAGAGGCATGGAGCACCTCTGGTGGGTCGGCTCTACCCGTTTCCGCGCACCGGCGTAGTTGCACCCGCTTCTAGAATTGACGGTGGGGGGGAATCCACCGGCGCACAGGCGGCCACACAGGCGGCGCGCCACTCGACATTCCGGTTCGGACTGCTCTCAAAGGATCGACATGCCAGCTAGCCCAAACGATACAGATGCTGCCTACAGACACAGCAGCGGCCTCGCCTCAGCGTTAAACGCGGCTTCGCGATAGGGGGCTGGAGGAGCGCGAACGTAGTGCCGGCCAGGCTCGCGGCTGCCTGACACGGCCCCGGTGGGCCGCCCTTGTGCGCATGCTTCCAACCGCATACCTCATGAGGACATCTCGATAGAGTTGTGAATCTGGGGCAACATGGAAACGAGGTCGTAAAGAGTCATGGAGGTGCGACGCTGCGCTGAGCGTGATCAAGCCGAGCTCTATGCCCTCGTCCTGAGTGCCAAGGGCATCGAGACGGATAACAACTCGGGAGACCTTGTTGAAATACGAAGACTCAGCACTCGAGGATCAGACCAGGCCTCATCGTTTCGGATGAGCTGGCGGACGATATTCATCGCCGCCGGCGAGTCCACCAATCTTTCAGTCGAGCGATATCGTCGACGAAGGCAACGGGCCAGCCTATCACAATCGGAATCAGGAGAACCAAGATAACTGCCCACATCGGAACGTTGGGTGTCGTCATCAAGTCAATCACCGTAGACTACCCGGCATGACCGAACCTTATGAAAGATGGAATGTTGGGCAGCCTTATAGAGCAATCAAACAGCGGAGAAAACTATATGGTTCAACATTCCAGCAATTCGGCGAGTAAACTTATAGTTGCGGATTGAACTCGGAAGTGGTCCCCAATGGCTCTGAAAGCAGAGTGCCGATCGAGACCGGACGTGACGAATGTCTCTGTGTGAGGCCAGAGCACCACACGTATCGCGAGCGCATCGGAAAGCGGAAGCGTACCACCTAGAGGTCGCGAATCGTGGGCCGTTCGCCAAAACGGCTGAAGGTCGCCGCTGCATTAGCCAGACCCGTCGCTCAAGTGAGCTCGAGACGCTCGCGAACGTCGCCGTCGGATGCGGGATCGCAGTCGGAATGTGGGAGTCGTGCTGCCCCAGTTCGGAGTTCAGCTCGCACCGGCGGCGCACCTTCAAATCGGTCTGATCCTGGCGTCTTGCTCGCGAAGAGCGTCACGTTCGCCAAGTCGAATCTTTTAACACTATGGGACGAAAGATATGCCTCTCTCCTCGATTTCGCGGAGGCAAATGGCTTGGCTCCAGAATTTAGTTGCCGCGCCGGCGCGTGCAGCACCTGCAAGACAAGGCTGCTCGACGGAAAGGTACTTTACCCGACCGAGCCGCTCGCGCCAACCGGCGAAGACGAGGTTCTCCTTTGCTGCCGCAACCGAGCGGTTCACTTACACTTGATCTTTGATAGCGAAGACACTGCTTGTACCTGCTGAGACAGACAGCCCAGGGCTTGGGAAAGCGGCGCCAGGGCATGGCCGAGCGTAACATGCCAATTCGCATGTTCGCCTACGGCAATCTCTCGCACGGCACAGACAAAATCGTTCTGCGCCTCGAGATCAAGGAGGCCCTGGATCTCAAGAAGGTCGCGGTCATTGTGGGCCGCCTGCCCCAGATCATGATGGGCATCTATCTCGAAAAGAACGGGCTTCCGTTCAACTCGGTCGAGTATGTCAATGTCATCATGGATCAGGCCGCTGCCGCCATGATCAGCGGCACTGTCGGAGGAGCCGAGTTATGGGAGCCTTTCGGCACACAGTCCCTGAAAGGCGATCGAAGGCGCCAAGGTCGTCGCCAGCACTGCCGACCCGGAATGGACCCAGAATGCGCTGATCGCGGACGCGCATTTCATCAACACCGATTGGGCCAAGAACAATCGCGGGGTCGCACTGAAGGCGCTCAAGGCGATGTATGACGTCATTGGCTATTGGAAGAAGAACCCCGAGGAGGCAAACAGGATCATCATCGATCGGATGAAAATGTCAGTGGCAGATATCGACCTTGTTATCGGCAAGGACGGCAACGGGCTCGATTCCGGCCTCTATCCTTACACCTTCATTGAGGCCGCGCAGTTCTGCGGCGTGGCGCCCGGCAACCCGCCCTTCGGACAGAAAACGGACAGATGGTCGATCACTACAAGCTGACCGATTTCTGGTGGGTAAAGTTCGGCGTAGTGAAGAAGGAGTATCCAGCGGACAAGGTATCGACTGCAGCCTGCTCAAGGACCTGTACGACAGCGGTTATCGCGGCTAAGGTGAAGGCTTCCGGCCGGGCCTCCTCGCCCGGCCGGGGCTGACGCGCCACAGAGAGTAACCGGTCATGGTGAGTATCTATCCCACCTCGCTTGCCGCGGCGCTGCCCGAGCGCACGCGTCGGTCCTTGGCCTTGCCCCACTGAGAGCTATCCGGAGGAACGATCATGTGCGGCGTATGCGGTTGCAGTCATCAAGGCAAACATCATCACAATCACCACGATCACTATCATCATCAGCACCATCACCACCATCACGCTCACGATGATGCGGCAACGCGGCCGGCGCCCGACTTCGTGCTCATCGAGAAGGACATTCTGGCTCTGAACGATGCCTACGCCCGAGAGAATCGCGAGCGCCTGAACGCGGCGCGGATATTCGCTGTCAATCTCGTCTCGAGCCCGGGCTCGGGGAAGACCACGCTCCTGGTCAAGACCATCGAGCTGCTGAAGACCGCAATGCCGGTCGCGGTGATCGAGGGCGACCAGGAAACCTCTCTCGACGCTGAGCGCATCCGCTCGGCCGGCGTCGCCACGGTTCAGATCAATACCGGCCGGGGCTGCCATCTCGACGCCCATATGGTCGGGCACGCGCTCGACGATCTGTCGCCCAAGCCAAATTCGATCCTCTTCATTGAGAATGTTGGCAATCTTGTCTGCCCTGCGGGGTTCGATCTCGGCGAGGCGCAGAAGATCGCGATACTCTCGGTGACCGAAGGCGACGATAAGCCGCTCAAATATCCGGACGCGTTTGCCGCCGCGAGCACAATGGTCCTGTCGAAGGTTGACCTACTGCCGCATCTTGATTTCGACATCGAGCGCTGTATCGCGCATGCGCGCGCGATCAACCCGGACATCGCTGTGCTGAAAGTGTCAGCGCGGAGCGGCGAAGGCATGGAGAGCTGGATCGATTGGCTGAGGAAGACGTCCGAGCGCGCGGCGCGGGCGGAAACGGCGGTGCCCTGCCATGCATGAAATGACGATCGCAACCACCCTGGTCGATCAGGTCTGCCATCAAGCGGAAATCCTCGGCGCGACGCGCGTGGCCGAGATCAACTTGCGCATGGGCGTATTGAACGGGATCGCGCGCTCGCTTTATTTTTGCTTCCCATCGGCGTCGCGCAATACGCTGTGCGAGGGCGCGTACCTTAATATAGACGAAGTTCCGCTCACGGTGCTCTGCACCTATTGCGAGGCGGTGAAGACGCCGGCGGCGCTCTACAATTTTCGCTGCCCCGATTGCGGGCGTCCGACTCCGAAAGTGCTGACGGGCCGTGAGATGCAGCTCGTGTCGATCGGGCTGGTGCCACCCGAAAACGTCTCATCACCCGAGGGTCGGGTTCCGGTGCCGCAAGGCGAAACTAATCCACGACAGGCGGGAAGCAGATGAGCGGAGAGGCGCAAACCGGCTGGCAGCACGTGCCGCATCAGCATCGCGGGCCGCATCAGCACAAGGGGTCCGACGATCACGTCTATTCGCCGAAGCTGCACAACGGCACGTTCAAGTCGCAAGGCATCGCCACCTTTATGGGTGCGCCCTACTGCCCGCCGGACCGCAACGTCATCCGCGCAATGGGCGCCAAGGTCTGCTTCATCGGCGTGCCCTGGGATCAGGGCCAGGTGGTGCGCGCCGGCACGTCGCAGGGCGCCGCCGGCATCCGCGAAGCCTCGACGCAATACTTCCCCTATATGTTTGAGTACGAGGTCGACCTCCTTACCTTCTTCCGGGTGGTCGATTGCGGCGACATTCCCATCGTCCCCGGCAACAATTCCAAATCGCACGAATATATCTACGACTACCTTACGGAGTGCCTGCATGGCGGCGCCAAAATAGTCCTCTGCGGCGGTGACCATTCCGTGCCGATCCCGGGCGCCCGCGCGCTTTCCGATTTCCACAAAAACGGCACGATCGGCTATCTCCACGTCGATTGCCATCTCGACGCGGCGCCCGATTGGGCGGGCAACGCTTTCACCAATTGCTCGGGGCCGTCGCGCGCGCTCGACCTCCCGAACTGCAACGCCAAAAACATGGTGCATATGGGTTCGCGCAACGGCCTCAATCCGAAGGACTGGTACGATTTCTTCGTCGATAACGACGTCCGTCTCATTCCAATGCAGGAAGTTGTACGCCGGGGCGTGGTCGAATGCACCAAGGAGATCTTCACGCGCGCCTGGGACGGGACCAACGGTGTCTACTTCTCCTGGGATACGAACTCGATCGACTCGAGTTGCATGCCGGGAACGACCGCGCCTGAATGCTTCGGGCTGAAGGGTCGTGAGATCGTCCAGCTTGCGCGCACCGCGGGCTCCTTCGGCGCCGACATCATGGAAGTGTCGGAACTCTGCCCACAATTCGACGTGAGCCATATCAGCATCAAGACCGCGGTGCTGATGATTTACCACTTCCTCGGGAGCCGGGCGAAGACCTTGCGTGACCGCGGACAGCAACCATGAACCGTACGGTGTAACAGAAGAGCGAAACAGCCATGAACCCTGCGAAAAGCTACGCCCATCTGTTTTCTCCCCTCGGCGGCGAGGGCGGCGAGAAT
The DNA here is from genome assembly GCA_963744915.1 of uncultured Alphaproteobacteria bacterium. Taxonomy (GTDB): domain Bacteria; phylum Pseudomonadota; class Alphaproteobacteria; order Rhizobiales; family Aestuariivirgaceae; genus DATAFF01. The sequence continues at coordinate 27,146 of CAVUUY010000014.1, read as the reverse complement.
TATCGTGCGCCGGGACAACTGACTTTCTTGCGTGCGCCCCACGTGCCTCTTGAAACCGAAGCGCTCAAGGCGCAAAGCGCGCGCTACGCCTTTGTCGGCGTGCCGTTCGACGAGGGCAATGTTGGCAAGCCTGGGAGCGAGGACGGGCCGCGCGAGTTTCGCATTGCCTCGCAGGAATATCTCTCCTACTGGTTCGAGTTCGGCGTCGATCTCTACGGGCTCGCTATCGATTGCGGCGATCTGCCGATGCCGAAGGTCAATCCCGACAGCGCGCGCGAGCGCATTTATCGCGCCGTGACGACCGTGCTCAAGGCCGGAAAGACACCCATCGTCGTCGGCGGCGACAGGTCGATTTCGATCCAGGCGGCGCGTGCGTTGTCTGACCATATCGGCGCCGGCAAGACGATGGGCTGCCTCCATTTCGGGGCCCATCTCGATCTCGCCGACAGTTGGGCCGGTGAAAAGTTGCTGAGCACCTGCGCGCTGGCGCGCATCACCGAGCTTCCCAACCTGCCGGTCGCCAATGTCGCTCATATCGGTGCCCGCAATTCAATGAATCCAAAGGATTATATAGATCTCGCTAAAGCGCGCGGCCTTCGCTTCTACCCGATGTTCGAAATCTATGACCGCGGCATCGATACGGTGACGCGCGAGGCGGTGGAACGCGTCTGGACCGGGACCGACGCGCAGTATCTGAGCTTTAACTTCAACGTCATGGACGCATCGGCCGCTCCCGGCGTCACCGCGACCGAGCCTGGCGGACTCGAAAGCCGCGAGATCGTGCGAGTCGCCGACATCATAGGTGAGCGCAAGACTGTCGAGTCTGATCGACGTGACTGAGCTTGCGCCCGTCTTTGACGTCAGCGGCACGACCTCGCGTCTTGCCGTGTGCACCGTGCTGCGGCTGATGGCAGCGATGGCGAGGGCGCGGGGCGAGCTGGTCGATCAGGATTTACGCCGTTCAGACCTTACTGCCGCGGAATAACAAGGAGGCGGCGGGGACTCTCCCGCTGCTTCGGCCTAGACTACACCGAACTACTCAGGACATCCCTTCTGTCGACTTCATCTGGGCCAGAAACATCCAATGCTCCTCCGAGACATTTCGTAAGGCGTTTGATCCTAGCCCATCTCGGTTATGCGCGAGCTGCCTAGTTTTGTTTGGTGATGAGGGCAAAACGGACCTGCTAAGCCTACCTTTGATAGCTGCAATGACCCATTGCGGAAGTTGCGATCATCGAGTGAACCGAACACTCCAACATTTATGCCGTTGCTTGTGGTTGATAGTCTTTTGCCAAACCGCACACGGGGTTTTGGACCCACTTTGCAACGACGGCGAACTCCGTTGTGATCAAAGAGATTTCCACCCGCTCGCTGTTCGTCGTCAGACCCACTCAATGCCGTACAAGCCACGGGTGCCGCTAGCGAACGGTGCTCGAAGGATCACTTCCTTGGATATGTTGGTGGCTGGGTAAACGGAGTCGCAATCGATCGCGATGGGGGTATCGATACAGCGTCGGGCTGGATTGCGGCCTTTGTCGTCATGGCCGCAGGCGGCTGCTTGGCCATTGCGCTCTGGTGGTCAGAGCGATCAAAATAGGGCGGCAAGCTCATCAGAGGCATCCAATCGGGGCCGAGCTTCCGATGGATCGCAAAGCCGCCCTGTGACATTATCGGAACGCTACTTACTGACCTGCGGTCAGAAGTATAAAGCTGGAGAGGCTCGCTTGAGACGCATCGAGAACATTATCGGTACCAGCGATTCTCCGGCAATCGCCGGTCAGCTACACCACCTCGCCCACGCCGGTTTGGTGGAGTACATCCGTTTGTCGCGTAGCGATCTCGCAAGACATCGACTGCGAGTAAAGAGCAGTGCCGGGAATGAGTACGGAATTGCACTCCCGCGTTCACAGCATTTGTCGAATGGTGCGGTGCTCGTTCTGGAACCCGAGAGGGCGGTCGTCGTACGCCTCGAGGAGGAACAGTGGTTGGTGCTCGAGCCGAGAGATATTCCTGCAGCGCTCGAACTTGGATACCGTGCGGGAAACATGCACTGGCGGGTCCATTTCGATGGAGGCCGGCTGAGGATCGCAATCGACGGTGAAGAACAAACTTATCTAGCGAGGCTTGAAACTCTTGTTGGAGATCGTGTCAGAAAAATAGATGTTGAGTGACCCGAACCAGCTTCTTTTGATGCTGCAACACGGCGACAGCTTTTTTCCCAGCGGGGGCCTCTCGTTCTCCTGGGCTTTAGAGGGGCTTTGTGGTGATGACGAGCTCCGTGGCTCAGATGCGCTCTTTCATTTCGTGATCGGCCAACTGCGCGCGCGTTGGGCGGGAGTCGATCGCCCAATCGTTGTTGCGGCTCATCGAAGCGCATTTGACTTTGCCAAGATCGTGCAGCTTGATGATCTTCTTGATGCGATGACATTGAGTCGTGAGTTCCGGGAGGCATCAAGGAAACTCGGGGGTGCTCTTCTAGCCATTCATAGACGTTTGCAAACCGACGGTGCTCAAGCGTATTTCGAAACAGGAGAAAAGAGATCTCGCGACCCGCACCTTGCTGTTGCCCAAGGGATGTTGTGGCGACGGCTCGGGCTGCAGGAAGATGCGGCAGCTGCGATATCCGGATATTTTTTTTGCATGTCATTTCTCAGCGCCGCTATTCGACTTGGCCTTGTCGGCCACTTTCAATGCCAGCTTTTCCTTACGGAGTTGGCTAAGGAGATTGCGATCATATTGAAGACCCCTCCGACTGATATTCAGGACATCGGCGCGTTTACGCCTCACGCGGATATCGCTTCGATGCGTCACGAAACGAGGCACTCTCGGCTTTTTTCCAATTGAAAGAGAGTTCACCAGGAGAAGGGCAATGTTCTTAACCCCTACCGAACTTGAACGACTCACAATTTTCACTGCGGCCGAATTGGCACGGAAACGCCGCCAGAGAGGCCTCAAAATGAATTATCCTGAAGCGGTGGCGATTATTGCCGATGAAATCCTCGAAGGTGCCCGCGAGGGAAAGTCGGTGGCGGAGTTGATAAGCTTCGGCTCAACCATTTTAACAAAAGACGATGTCATGCCCGGCATCGCGGAGCTGATGTTAATGATTCAGGTCGAGGGGACATTTCCTGACGGAACCAAGCTGGTGACCGTTCATAATCCGATACGATCCGGCCAGACAGCTGTAGGAGATCAGACCGACATCATACCTGGCGAAATCATCACGGCGGATGGCGACATCGAACTCAGTGCAGGTCGCCGCCGAGCCGCGATCGAGGTCATCAACACAGGTGACCGTCCGGTGCAAATCGGTAGCCACTACCATTTTTTTGAAACGAACCGCGCCCTGAAATTTGATCGCGAAAAAGCGTTCGGCATGCATCTGGACATTCCGGCTGGAACAGCCGCCAGGTTCGAACCCGGGGAGAGCAAGGAGATCATGCTCGTGGCATTTGGCGGCACTGGCGAAGTGCAGGGACTGAACTCGTTGACCATGGGCACGACCAGAAACGACGCACAGAAGGCCGCGGCGCTGCGGCGAGCGCGCGAGCGTGGATTCAAGGGGGCCTGAGACCGATGGCACGGATGTCGCGACGTGACTACGCCGCCATGTATGGACCTACCAAAGGTGACGCAGTACGTCTTGGTGATACTTCACTCCTCGCTGAGATCGAGCATGATCACAACGTCCCTGGGGACGAGTGCCTTCATGGCGGTGGGAAGACGCTGCGAGACGGCCTTGGCCTGACACCCGGATACGATAGCGCGTCAGGGTCGCTCGACATGATCGTTTGCAATGCCGTGGTTATCGATCCCGTCCTTGGCATCATAAAGGGCGATATCGGCATTAAGGATGGCCTTGTTGTCGGGGTCGGAAAGGGCGGTAATCCGGCGGTCATGGATGGTGTGGATCCGCATCTGATATGCGGCGCCGCGACAACCGCACGCGATGCGGAAGGGCTGATTGCAACTCCAGGAGGGATCGATGTTCACGTCCATTTTGATAGCGCTCAGCTCTGTGCGCACGCGATAGCGGCCGGTATGACGACGATGATCGGCGGTTCCCTCGGCCCAATCACCGTCGGCATCGATTGCGGGGGAGCTTGGAACGTCGGTCGGATGCTTCAGGCGGCTGAGGCGTGGCCCATCAATTTTGGCTTTCTTGGCAGAGGGAACTCTTCAAAGCCCCGGTCACTGATAGATCAGCTGGCCGGCGGTTGTCTTGGTTTGAAGATACACGAGGACTGGGGATCGATGCCGGCTGTCATCGATTGCTGTCTGTCGGTCGCTGACGAGCTTGATTTTCAGGTCCAGATCCATACGGACACGTTGAATGAGAGCGGTTTTCTAGAGGATACCCTCGAAGCCATCAACGGGCGCACAATCCACACGTATCATACCGAAGGCGCGGGGGGAGGACATGCCCCAGATATCATTCGGGTGGCAGGCGAGAAGCACTGTCTTCCCTCCTCCACCAATCCCACTAACCCATACACCGTCAATACCTTTGACGAACATCTGGATATGACGATGGTATGCCATCATCTCAATCCCGATGTCCCGGAAGATGTGGCCTTCGCCGAGAGCCGTATTCGCGCCCAAACCATGGCGGCGGAGGATATCCTTCATGATCTCGGTGCCATTTCCATGCTGGGATCGGACAGCCAGGGCATGGGCCGGATAAACGAGGTCATCTGTCGGACTTGGCAACTCGCATCGAAGATGAAGGATCAACGAGGTCGACTCCCGGAGGAACGCAGCCGGATCGGGGACAATGAACGCATCAAGCGGTATATCGCCAAATACACGATCAACGCGGCCCGGACGTTCGGCATCGACGCCTATGTCGGTTCGCTTGAGACGGGCAAGTTCGCCGACATCGTGCTGTGGCGTCCTGGCTTCTACGGCATTAAGCCGGAGCTCATAATCAAGGGCGGCTTCATCGTCTGGTCGGCGATGGGTGATAGTGCCGCCTCTCTCATGACCTGCGAGCCAATCGTGATGCGCCCGCAATGGGGAGCATTCGGCTCGGCAAAACAGGGACTGAGCGCTTGCTTTGTCAATCAGAGCGCAATCGCAGCCAATGTGAAGGAGCGATTGGGATTGACCAAAGCAGTTCTTCCAAGCCAGGGTACCCGGAAGCTCAACAAGTCTCATATGTTGCACAATAACGCCTGCCCGGAGATACGGGTCAATCCACAGAACTTCGATGTCCATGTCGATGGTGTGCTTGCGATGTGCGAACCTGCCAAGACGGTGCCTTTGAGTCAACGGTACATGTTCAGATGAGCCAGCTGCCTTTCCGAGACAGTCCAGGTGCTGCGCGCGTGGGAATTGGTGGCCCGGTCGGATCGGGAAAAACGGCGCTGATTGAGCAGCTCATCCCCGTTCTCGATCGACGAGGCGTGCAGCTTGCGATCGTCACTAACGATCTCGTAACGAAGGAGGATGCCGAGCGTCTGCGGCGAAGTGGGCTGATTGATCCAAGCAGAGTCAAAGCGGTCGAGTTGGGAGCCTGCCCCCATACGGTGATTCGGGAGGACCCGACATTGAATATCATGGCCGCGGATGCCCTCGAGGAGCAGTTCGCACCTGATGTCATTCTTATCGAAAGTGGCGGCGATAATCTCGCATCCACATTTTCCAGAGAGCTCGTCGACCACTGGGTGTTTGTCATCGATGTTGCCGGCGGCGATGACATCCCGCGCAAACGAGGCCCCGGTGTTCTGCAGTGCGATCTTTTGGTGGTGAACAAGATCGATCTCGCACCTTATGTGAAAGTCGATCTCCAACGTATGCTCGCCGAAGCGCGTGAGATCCGGAATGGCAGACCCGTACTGACCACCAATTGCGCCCACGGCGAGGGGATCGAGAGCGTGGCAGAGTGGTTGTGCTACGAAGCCGTCTTGACGGAGCGGACAAGTTGATACGCAGGGCTGAAGGCCGGTGACTCGAAACGGCGTATTGGAGTTAGAATTTCGCCGCGATGCCCAGCGCACTTATGTCCATCGACAGTTTGCATCCTATCCATTTCATATTTGTCGTCCGCATTACGTGACCGATGATCCCCCGGGGTTCGCAACTCTCTATACACAGTCGCTCGCCGGAGGCATCTTCGAAAAAGACAGGCTGAATATAGCAATGCAATGTGGACCTGGATCGATGGTGCATTGTACGTCACAGGCCTCAACCATTGTTCACTCGATGTCGGACGGAGACGCTAGGCATCGGGTCGAGATCTATATCGGGAATGATGCGTTCGTCGAGTACATGCCAGATCCAGTCATATTGTTTCCGTGCGCGAATTTCAGTTCTAGCGTCGCAATAAGCAGCACTCTGTCTGGAGAACTCATTCTGTGCGATTCTATTCTCTCCCATGATCCGCTTGGGAAGAATGGTGCCTTTCAGCAGCTCAGAAGCGAATTGATCGTTAGCGATGAGGCCGGCACGTTACTCGCCTGCGATCGCTTCTTGGTATCGGGAACCACCTTTTTGTCACAGTCACCTGGAATTTGCGGGAGCTATTCGGCGTTTGGCTCAGTCTTTTTCATCAGTCGAAGTAGCCATAAGGAAGTCATGATCGATGCAATACGTTCGACACTAAACCGTCTGTCCGGAATCTACTGGGGAGCTTCTTACATGCCTAATCAATGTGGCATAGTGACTCGCATCCTGGCTTCAAACGCCCATTCCATGCGCTCCGGCATAAATGCTGTCTGGTCATCAGTACGTTGCATAAGGTTTGGACTGCCCCCACAGCCTCGACGCAAATAACTCCAGGTGTTGTACGATCGTTGCAGGTGGTCCGCTTGTGATGCTGTGGACGGCTCCTCCACCGGCACGTGAATGCCATGGAAGTGGGTGCTGTTAAGGTTCCCACGATTCGGAGGAGCCAGCATGCAAGCGGTTACGACTATCGGTCTCGACATCGCGAAGTCAGTGTTTCAGGTCCATGGCACTGATGCCGAAGGCCAGGTGATCATCCGTCGTCAGTTGAGGCGGCGCTACGTCTTGGCGTTCTTTCAGAAGCTGGCGCCGTGCCTGATTGGGATCGAGGCCTGCGCTGGATCGCATCATTGGTCGCGCGAATTGCAGGCTCTTGGGCATAGGGTGCGCCTCATGCCGCCGGCCTATGTGAGACCCTATGTCAAGCGGCAGAAGAACGATGCCGCTGACGCCGAGGCCATTTGTGAAGCGGTCACCCGCGCAAACATGCGGTTTGTTGCAACCAAAACACGCGAGCAGCAGAGCTGTCTGATGCTCCACCGCACCCGCCATTTGTTCATTCGTCAACAGACCGCGGTGATCAACGCGATCCGAGCCCATCTTGCCGAATTCGGGATTGTTGCACCAGTTGGGCGCCATGGTGTTGAGCAACTGCTCAATATCGTCGCTGATTGTGGTGACGAACGCCTGCCTGGCGTGGCGCGTCGGTGTGTTGCCGCCCTTGGCGCTGAGCTTAAGATGCTGAAGGCCCAGATCCTCGAATTTGATCGCCAAATCATGGCCTGGCACCGCTCGAACGCCACCAGTAAGCGGCTCGACGACATTCCCGGCATCGGGCCAGCACTCGCCACTGCTCTGGTCGCCAGCGTCGCTGATCCAAAGGTCTTTCGATCGGGGCGTGATTTCTCGGCTTGGATCGGGCTTGTTCCTAAGCAACGCTCGAGTGGGGGCAAGGACAAGCTCGGCAGTATCAGCAAGCAGGGCGATCGCTATCTGCGTAGTCTGTTCACCACAGGCGCGCTGGCGGTGATCCGCTACGCCAAGATCCATGGCACCAAACATCGGCCCTGGTTAACGGCATTGCTGGCGCGTCGGCCGACCAAGGTCGCGGCCATCGCGCTCGCCAACAAGATCGCCAGGATGGCATGGGCGATGATGGCAAAGGGCGAACGCTACAAGGAACCCGTCGCACTGGCGGCATAAAGGAGATCGCGCCCACATCCGGCGCAATGTGAAGGTTGGCAGGGCGAACAGCACGTAATGCAGAGCCGGTCGAGCCGGCGATCAGGACAACCCACTCGGGCCACTGCATTATCAAATGCGAGCTGTTGACCGGGACCTGATCCGCGGAGGGCATTATGGCCAGCGGTCATGTGAACCGCGCAAATAAGGCCGAACACATGGCTGCACCCCACCGGATCTGCGACGTGAAGATTTTCCTTGCCAACTCGGAGCCGTCCACACATGGCCCTTCTCGGAAGTGCAACTCGGTGCACAGAAAGTCCGCTCACAGGCGTTTAGCAGACGGCAGAAACTGAGATCGCTTTGCCCAATGGGCAATCGGAAAGGCGTTCACAAACCACTTGATTCCCGAACACCCAATCGGGGGGTCTTTGTAAAAGGAAAAAACTGCAGAAACGCTCGAGGAAGCCCAAGGGCCGTTTGGAATAGTTTCCGAACACCCGTCGTGAGTGCCTACGAATAGTCATCCAAGACGCATTAGGTCAGCTGTTTAAGGCACAGCGGAAAGGGCAAAGATTCGAGCTTCCGCTTGTGAGCTTTAGTGGACTCGAATAGCCAGTCGACTAGGACGTGCTGTGGAGGGCTGTCGTCTAGTAGGGCGCGTTCGAGCGCGGCCAAGGAGACTTTGAGGAGCATGCAATTCGAAATTATCATCATGATTACGGCGAATGGCCGACGTTAGCCCTGGTCTGCAAACGAGCGCTTTCGGCTGCGGTTCCGCCATCGGCGTTCGCGGAACTACGTGCGGATTTAAGGTGTTGGAAGTTCAGCCCAAATCGGAGGCTGTTATGAAGAAGAAAACCATTAGCAAACGCGAACTGATCGCGCCGCGCGGCGACAAACGTTACATCCGCCGCGATGAGGGCGGCCGCATTAAAGAGAACGACGATGTGAGCCACTCCCTCTCCCAGTATCGCCGCCGCATGGCCAAGACAGTGGCCAAGCCTGGTCAGGGCGACCGTGGCGACCGTAAACCGGCGTCTCCGAAGAAAAGCGATACTCATGCCAAGCGCTAGTTCTGCCGGGCAGGACCTGTTCGGTGACAATCTGCCCGAAGGCTTTCACTATCAGAATGACCTGATTACAAGCGCTGAAGAACATCAGCTCATCGACGAGATTGAACATTTACCCTTCCGAGCCTTTGAATTTCATGGCTTCACCGGCAAGCGCCGCGTCGTGTCGTTCGGCTGGCGCTACGATTTCAACGGCGGCGGGCTGACCAAGACAGAAGACATGCCGGAGTTTCTGCTCAGCATCCGAGGCAAGGCAGCCCGCTTTGCGAACATTCAATCTGAGGCGCTTCAGCAGGTTCTGGTCACTGAATACGCGCCTGGCGCTGCCATCGGCTGGCATAAGGATCGCGCAGTGTTTGGCGATGTGGTCGGCGTTTCTCTGGTTTCACCCTGCACCTTTCGCCTGCGCTGCAAGGTCGGGACGAGATGGGACCGGCGCAACCTCACGGCGAAACCTCGCTCGGTATACCTGTTACGAGGCCCCTCCAGAAACGAGTGGGAGCACAGCATCCCAGCCGTCGATCAGCTCCGCTATTCTCTGACCTTCCGCAACATACGTGAGAACGGAGCTTAAGCTGTGGCGCGCCTCTCGACATTGCCGAAGCGCCTTCAGCCCATGCTGGCCACGCTGACCGACGTGCCATTTGATGATCCGCAGTGGGTATTCGAGGACAAGTACGACGGTTTTCGGATGGTCGCATCTATCGAAGGCGGCAAGGTCACGCTTTACAGCCGCAACGGCAAGAATGTCAGCAACAGCTATAAGGATGTCGCGCGGGCGCTCGAACGGGTGAAGGGTGACGCCGTACTCGATGGCGAACTCGTAGCACTCGACGAGAGCGGCGTATCGCGGTTCCAGTTACTTCAGAACGCGCTCAGGCACGAAGCGCGGCTGGTTTATTACGTGTTCGACGTCATGTTCGCCGGCGGCCGGGACCTGCGAAGCCTCACGCTCACCGAGCGCAAGATGCGTCTTAAGTCGATTCTGCCGAAGCATAAGCTGGTCGCTTACAGCGAGCACCGGAAGGAGCTGGGCTCAAAATTCTTCGGGGAAGCTGAAGAGCGCGGTCTCGAAGGCATCATGGCCAAGCGGGCAGACAGCACCTACAGTTCCGGCGAGCGCACCACGAACTGGCTCAAGATCAAGACGACAAAGCGGCAGGAGGCGGTGATCGCTGGGTTCACGGCTCCCCGCGGGACACGCCCCCATCTCGGCGCACTTGTGCTTGCGGTGCGTGACGAAAAGCAGTGGCGTTATGTCGGCAATGTCGGGGCGGGCTTTTGGCAAGCGATGCTTGCCGAACTGCACGAGAAGCTCACGCCGCTCATCACACTTCAGTCGCCGTTCGCAACCAAAGTCAAAAATCAGGGCGTTACGACGTGGGTAAAACCAAAACTCGTTGCTGAGATCAAGTTCACTGAATGGACGACGGCTGGCGAGATGCGCCACCCGGTGTTTCTGGGGCTGCGCACCGACAAGCGGGCTGAAGATGTCGTCCTTGAGAAGGAACTGAAGCGGAGGCCAAAGTGAGCCGCGCTCTTATCGTCTTTGGCATCGTTCTTATTGCCATCGGCCTGCTCTGGCCGCTCATCTCCAAGCTCGGCCTTGGCAGATTGCCCGGCGATATCGTTATCGAGCGCGCTAACTTCACACTTTACATTCCGATCGCAACTTCGCTTCTGATTAGCATCGTCATCTCGGCGCTGCTCTGGTTATCGAACAGATAACAATGCGCAGACCGCTCCTTATCGTCGACGGGCCTTCTTCGCACACCGGTACCACGAGGTCCCAAGACTATCCCCAGGCGCGGAATTAAAGGCGCGGGAGCGATCCTGGGTTTTGCGAACTGACATACACATCATCAGCCGTTTTAGTGAGTTCATGCGGAAGCTGGGGTCCGATGCAGGAGCAAAAAATTACTCCAGCCTCCCGAAAAGCAGCATAGACGGTCTCATTCCACCAGCCCAGCCGATCAAGAAACTCGTTTGCCTTGAACGAGCCAAGAGGGGTGGGTGATACGCGGAGCTTCAGAGCTCTAAGGCGAGCTTCATGAACACTTTCGACCCCGGGCGTCGGTTTTTTTGGCGAATTGCTTGGGTAGCGAGGAGAGGCCGGTTTCCTTTCGCTACCCGGAGCAGCCGTCGACATCGTATCGATGGACTGGTCCGCTTCCTTAGCCTTAAACTCGGTCCATAGACGCCATCGATTTGGGATTAGAGCCCCTCGAGGGGGCTGCAGAATTAAGCTCCCAAGGATCGCAACCAATGGCAAAGTTTGAAGTCCGACCGTTAGGGTTGCAGGAGCGCGATGAATGGGAGCCGCTTTGGCAGGGCTATCTCACCTTCTACAACACCAGCTTGTCATCAGCTGTGACGGACACTACCTGGGCCCGCCTTCATGACCCCGCTGAGCCTATGCACGGGTTGGGTGCATATTTGGATCAAAGACTTATCGGCATCGTGCATTATCTCTACCACCGCTCCACATGGACGATCGGTCCCTACTGCTACCTTCAAGACTTGTTCACCGCAAAAGAAGTAAGAGGACAGGGAGTAGGACGCAAATTGATCGAGGCTGTCTATGACTTGGCCAGAAAGGATGGGGCGAGCCGCGTCTACTGGTTAACTCATGAGGCAAACGACACAGCCAGAGCGCTCTACGATCAACTCGCCGATCGTCCCGGCTTCATTCAATATCGAAAAATTTTGTAAATTTCCCTCGTACAGCTGTGCTTGAAATCGCTCAACGCCACGTTTCTCTTCATGGACCCACGCCGGACGCCCATCAAGCGTGATGGAGGTTCCAAAGGATTATCGAAGCGACAAGACTGGCCAAGAAGATCGGGCTTGGTCGAAAACGGTCGGCGAAATAATGCGGAAGTGGCAACGTCAGGTTTCATTGCCTTATCGGAGTTGAGAAACGTCCATTACCGATCAGGATGTGCCCCACCAGCGCCGAAAGGACCATTGCGCCGCCGATTAATGTTGAAGGAGAGGCGGCCTCACCAAAGGCGAGCCAAACCCAGAATGGTGTCAGCGGCACTTCCAGAGATGCTATCAGTGTTGCTTCGGCAGCAGGCACCCGTCTTGATCCCAAAGTGTAGAAGGCGAGGCCTGCTGCATTTTGAACGACGCCGAATACGGCGCACAGAACTCAGATTAAGAGGACTGATCGCCAAAGGCATCGCGAAGGGGAGACAAAACGCGGAGCATAACCAGGCTGAACCGGCAACTGCGGGAAGCATTGGCACATCCCATCGGCGCCGCATGATCGTAGTCATGAGAGCCATGCTGAGCGTCGAGCCAAAAGCAAGAGATCTGCCAATCATGCTGTTGCCCCACTGGGCGTCCATCAGCATCACACCGACCCCGCAGAGCGCGACAAAGCTTGCAAGAAGTGTGTTCCACGAAGGCCGCTCGCCGATGACGAGCCAGGCCAGTGCCGCAGTCATGAAAGGTATGGTGGCGTAAATGACCATTACCTCTGCCACCGTGGTGAAACGCAGCGCACTGATTCCGCAGATCATTCCAAACGCCGAGGCCACCATCACACCCACGGCTGACCAGTTTAGTATGTGCAGGATAGAAACGCTGCGATATTCCTTCAGCATGAAGAAAAGCACGAAAAGCGCAGTGCCAGAGAAGATACCGCGCCAGAACAACAACGTCATAAGATCAACGCTGATCAGGCGTACGAAGAATCCCGAGGTAGACCAGAATACCGCCGCCAGAGCTACCGAGATGATGCCCCAGCGATGGTACCTTTTCATCACAGCCGGCGAGGCAGTGGTCCCGAGTGGATCCCCACTTGACTGATCGGGTGGCGCCATCGGCCCGGCTTTCTCTCGCGGTTCATTTAAGCTAGGGTTTCGTGCGCATACCACTCCGGAGGAGGGGTGATCTATGGCAAGGTTGGCCAGCGTTGGAAAGAGGCGACCGTCGGGAAGAGCGCGTCATAGGCGGAAACGTAGTTCACCGATCAAATCTCTGGTTCGGTGCATCGAGTTTTCCACATGCCTCTTGGTTTTCGGCGTTCTGCTATTGATTGCTCTTGATGCCAGTTTGCATCCCCATAGCCGAGGCGCAATCTCGATGGCCGATTTTTGCGAGTGGCTGCGCTTTTGCCAGGGTCCTATACGACTTTTTTGGTTACTTATTGCGTCATCGTTGGCTATCTCGCCTAGAGATGCATGCCATCGATCGCATGAGAGGAATTGAGTTCGAAGAAGTTTGCGCTGAAATCTTTCGACGGAATGGGTTCAAGGTTGCCACTACCAAGTCATCAGGGGATCAAGGCGCCGACCTCGTCCTTGAAGGAAGGAAGGAACGCGCAGTGGTGCAGACCAAGCGATATAAGGGCAAAGTGGGAAACTGGGCGGTTCAAGAAGTCTTGGCTGCAAAAGGTTTCTATGCGGCGCAGCGAGCTTTGGTTGTAACCAACAGCAGCTATTCGAATTCAGCACGAGAATTGGCGGCTGCCAACGGCGTGGAACTGCTTGACCGTAGTGATCTTGCCAAGATGCTGGTCAGGGCAGGTCGAGGTCGGTGGGTTAAGCGAGAGCAACACTGTCATCATGCCGGGGCACCACGCAGATATGAAACATCTCCCGCGTCGCCGGCATAGACCGCTCGAGAGTTTGAGGGAACGATCGTGCCATCAATCCTAATCACTGGTGCCAATCGAGGATTGGGGTTCGAGTTCGCACGACAGTATGGTGCCGATGGTTGGCGGGTATTCGCGACCTGCCGGAACCCGAATTCTGCCACCGCCCTCCAAGAGCTGGCGAACCCTGGCGTGGTGAAGATCATCCCACTCGATGTGACCGATCAGAAGAGCATCAAAGCAGCGTCGAGCCAAATCAAGGATGACGCACTCGACCTTCTGGTCAACTGTGCGGGAATAGCGGGCCCGCCAGACCAGAGGACGGGAAATGTCGATTATGAATCATGGAAGAAGGTCCTGGATGTCAACGTGATGGGGCCGCTGCGGGTCACCGAAGCCTTCATCAATAACCTGGCTCTCGGTGAACGCAAGATGGTCGTGACCATTACCAGCGGCATGGGATCGATCACCGACAACACGTCAGGCAGCTCCATCCCTTATCGTAGTTCGAAAGCAGCGGTGAACATGGTGATGCGAACCGTTGCCATCGATCTCGCACCGTCGCGGCATCAGTTCCGTGGTCATCAATCCGGGTTGGGTCAAAACCGATATGGGCGGTCCAAGTGCGCCATTGACTCCAACGGAGAGCGTAAGTGCGATGAGACGAGTGATCGAGACCCTCGGACCGGCCCAAACCGGCAAGTTTTTCAATCACGATGGTCGCGAATATCCTTGGTGAGGTCGAATTCACAACAGTGTTGGCGTGGCTGATGGCACGAGAGAACCCGCGACTACGCTACGCGCGATATTGCGAAGTGTTTGCTCATGAGACAGGTGGAAAGGATCGCTGGCCTGTCTGGGACGAGGCACTGATCGCTGTCCTTCTCAGGTTGTCGCAGGGATGAAAGGCGACCATGTCCCACGTTGAATTCTGACGCGAGTTTCGCCTTTCCCAATCGCACGAGCAGGGCTCCCTTCAATTGGGTGATCGCGATAGAACGAACTAGAATTTACGAACATTTGCGGCGCCAATTGGTACGGGTGCAGAAATAGGATGTCAGTCTTTGTTCGTCACATCGGAATCGACTATTCGGGGGCGGAGACGCCGACCGCCAGCCTGAAAGGCCTGCGTGTGTACATGGCCGAAGGCGACGGTGTGCCGATCGAGATCCTTCCTTCACCATCGCGCCGCAAATATTGGACACGACGAGGCATCGCCGAATATTTGGTCAAGCGGCTCGCCGAGGACCCGCCGGCGCTGGTCGGCATCGATCACGGCTTTTCGTTCCCGCTGCGCTATTTCGAGGCGCATGCGTTAGAGCTCGACTGGCCTGCCTTCCTCGAGGATTTCCAGCACCATTGGCCGACTGACGATGATCACGCCTATGTGGATTTCGTGCGTGAGGGAGTGATCGGCAACGGAGCTGCGCGCACCGGCAATACAAGGTGGCGGCGATTGACGGATGAACGGGCGCGTGGCGCCAAGTCGGTGTTTCATTTCGACGTGCAGGGTTCGGTGGCGAAGTCGACGCACGCCGGAATTCCGTGGCTGCGATTCATTCGCTATCACTGTGTCGACCGCGTGCATTTCTGGCCATTCGACGGATGGGACGTGCCTGCGGGGCGTTCCGTCATTGCCGAGGTCTATCCGTCGATCTGGCGCGGGTGCTATGCGAACGAAGGTCGCACCGCGGACCAGCATGACGCCTTCTGTATCGCTGCCCAGCTGGCACGCGCCGATCGCGAGGGCACGCTTGGCGGGTTCCTGAAGCCGGAGCTTTCGCTAGCCGAACGTGCGGTGGCGCAGGTCGAGGGCTGGATATTGGGGGTGCCGGGCCATCGTGCCGCGATTGCTTCCCCATAATTTGGCTCCGACATCGGCATTGACGACATATCCTTGTGGCCCTAACCAATGCGGTAAGCATCCTGACCCCGAACAACAGATCGCAATCGCAATGTACGCCGTTCGTCGCTTCGCCGTTCGCCATGCGCGCTTCTTCGAAAGCGTATACCGGATCTTCGAGCGCGCCGTAGTGGGGCTTGCCCCCGTTTTCGAAGCGATCGGCTATCAGCGACTGGAGCGACCGACGGCGGTAACAGAGCGGCTGATCAAGGGCTTCCTGTTTGACTGCCGTATGTGCGGCCAGTGCGTGCTTTCCTCGACCGGCATGTCCTGTCCAATGAATTGCCCCAAGAATCTGCGCAACGGTCCATGCGGCGGTGTCCGCGATGGTGGCTTTTGCGAGGTCAAGCCCCAGATGCACTGCGTTTGGGTCGAAGCATGGGAGGGGGCACGGCGAATGCGCGACGGACTTGATCGTATCCGGGCGGTCCAACCGCCCGTCGATCGGGCACTTGAGGGTTCCTCCGCTTGGCTCAGGGTGGCGCGCGAGAAAGCCGCGGAGCGGCGCGCGACCCAACCGAGGACGAGCACCGACCTGGGGCGCAGGGTGATCGCGCGGGTGTTTGCACGGGCCCGCATACTCGACGCCGCTGCCGCGCCGATCGCTCCGGAACCCGAGTTGGCCCGGCGCAATCAGCCGGAGGCCGGCCACACCAGTGTTCACGGCAGGTGGAGCGAGACGCGAGATTAGCCATGATCGGCCTTCAGACGCCCGAGCCCTATGACCCCATCATTCACGCACCCCTGCTACCGCCACCCGGTCATCGCTCCGCTTCGATTCTTGAACGGGTGCTCCGCAAGGGCTGGTTCGCAGTGACCGCCGAGCTGAACCCTCCGGATTCGGCCGATCCGCGCGATGTGCTCAGAGCCGCCGAGCCGCTGAAAGATGTCGCGGATGCGGTCAATGCTACCGATGCGTCTGGTGCCAACTGCCACATGTCGTCGATGGGCATCTGCTCGCTTCTCTCTCGCGCCGGCCTCGGCATCGTACTGCAGATCTCCTGCCGTGACCGCAACCGCATTGCCATTCAGGGGGATGTCTTGGGAGCCGCAGCCATGGGGGTCGGCAATGTCCTGTGCCTCACTGGCGACGGCGTTGGGGTCGGCGATCAGCCTGGTGCCAAACCAGTGTTCGACCTCGACTCGGTGTCGCTGCTAAGGACATTGCGCACCATGCGCGACGATGGCACCTTCCTGTCCGGTCGAAAGCTCTCAACCCCACCGCGGATCTTTTTGGGAGCGGCAGAAAACCCCTGTATTCCGCCACTCGAATGGCGCGCGGACCGACTGGAAAAGAAGGTCCGCGCTGGTGCCGACTTCATTCAGACCAATTACATCTACGACCTACCGGTGTTCGTCGAATTCATGAAACGGGTCCGCGACATGGGACTTGACGAGCGCGTTTTCATTCTTGCCGGGGTCGGCCCGCTCGCTTCCGCTAAGACCGCCCGCTGGATGCGCCGGAATGTGCCTGGAATCCACATTCCAGAGGCCATCATCGACCGGCTCGAAAGGTCGCCGAACCCTGCCGTGGAAGGAAAGAAGCTGTGCATCGAGTTGATCCAGCAGGTGCGCGAGATTGCTGGTGTGAAGGGTGTACACGTCATGGCCTACCGTCGCGAGCACCTAGTTTACGAGATCATACAGGAATTTGGCATCCTCCAAGAACGCCTTGAGATCAAGGCCCGGGAAGGCGCCTGACACGCACTGGTCCACCGCAAATACGAACGCCATGGGGCTTAAAGTTCGGAGAGCGATGCATGGAACTCGATCACCCGTCTCATGTCCGGCTGGAATTCTGGTTCGATTTCGCGTCGTATCTTGCTGCTGGCCCGGCACTTCAGGCCGAGAGGGCACTGACCATCACGTAGTAGCCATCCGGATCCCGAAGGGCGAACTCCATCGTTGCTGTGCTCGGGTTCCGGTGCGGCTCCTCCTCGAGCCGGGATACCAGAGAGCGCGCTCTCGGCAGCGCCTCATCGAAATCATCAACCCGGAAGAACAGCAGCAGGCCGTTGCCCGGCGGTGGGTCGGGCCGGGTTAGCGGGGGATGGCCATGGATCCCCCACTGATGACAAAGACAGAGCAGAACCGTGCCATCCGCGTCAAGGATCTGACCGAAGTAGTCGTGGGCTGGAGCCGATTTCGGCAGGCCAAACAGCGTCTGGTACCACGCGAAGCTGCGAGCGACATCGGACACTCCGATGATGGTCCACGTGCGTCTCATTAAGGCCTTCTGTAGCGTGGCCTCGCCTGGAACCGGCTTCGACGACACTATACACGCGCCTGCCTCCCCAAGCACTCTGACACAGGCAATGCCTGCGCAATAATCCGGAGCGCCCGACCGCCTGTTAGCCGTTTGTGGACTGAGCACGGCGCAGCATCAGTTTGGGCGCGAAATTCCGGAAGTGGTCCAAATCAGAAGGGGCACTTGAGAAAGCTCAGTTCCGCAATAGCCTCGAAAGCGGACCTATTGCGACATCCAGATTATTCGAAGGAGATATGAGATTGCCCATTGGGCAAAAGCGTTGCCAAACCGACACAGAGGCAGTGTTCAAAAAGCCATCCAAGAAGTGGGTGCTTTCTACCGCGGAAAACCGCGCTTACTCTCGCTCAGCCGCGGAGTTCGAAAAACAGATGTTTTGCGAACAGCGGAATTCAGGAACCGGATCGCTTCTCGCGGCTGAACACAGCATCCGGTGCGCGCCATCCATTGATATTCGAATTTTGATCGGGTGCCTTTGCCGAGGATTTCTGTGACGAAGCTTGCCTTACCGGCCAACTCGTTTGGATGAGCCACTGCGTTGGGCGTGACCGAGTGCACGATCGTCGGGTGTTGAGACGCCAGATGGCGAAATTGCGCGCAGCGGCAAAGGCAACCCAAGCGAGGTAGGGTAGGGAGCAACAACGCTGCCCGGGCGTGAATAGGATAGAATTGCACCATCGCGGCGATGATGGATAACCACAGCAGCACGATGTCCAGGAAGCCGAGATCGGGACGGTGCAGCCCGAAGAAAAGCGGTGTCCAGGCGGCGTTCAACATGAGTTGCACGGCATAAATCGAAAGCGGTAATGCGGCGCCGGCAAAAGCCGGTCTGTCGCCAAACCAACCAGCCGGAACCGGCGATGGTCAGATAGGGGATGATCCGGTGCAAAAAGCCAGTTCGGCGGCCGTCAGACAGGTTTTGCCAATGCTCGTACCAATTGCCCGGACGGTAGCAGGCCGGTCAGAGAGGTGAGGAAGCAAGCAGCGATGAAGCCAGCGAGTACGACAATCGAAGAGATTTCCACTTAATGCCACATCAGCTGAGAATTCTGCCCGCCAGGATCGTCGACCCCGTAGTGGTTTGCTTCCTGCAGCGGTTTGCTTCCTGCCCACCACATTTTTGCGAGGAAGTGGAGATAGCTAGCGGGCTACGATGACGATTGCCGAACAGGTCCCTCTCCCTTGACGGCGATAACTATGTGGGAAAACCAGAGTCGAAAAACATGGGTTGTGAGCGGACGCAATGAACACCGAAGACAGCCTTCGAGCTAAGCTTCGCAAGATCGAAACTCTCTTTGCCGGTGGTGCCACAGCAGGCGAAAAGGCCGCCGCTGGGGCTGCTGCCGAGCGCATTCGAGCCCGTCTTGGAAAAGCAACCCGTGGCGAACGGCCAGAGGAGATCAAGTGCTCGGTCCCCGACAGCTGGTCGAGACAGCTCTTCATTGCCCTCTGCCGTCGCTATGGGCTGCGACCCTTCCGCTATCCCCGGATGCACAAGCAAACGGTTATCATCAAGGCGCCACGCAGTTTTATCGAGCAGGTCCTCTGGCCCGAATTCGAGGAATTGAGCAGCGCACTCACCGCCTATCTCAACGAAATCACTAATCGCCTCATCCGTGAGGAAGTTCACGGTGAAATGCAGGACGCCGAAGAAGTCGAAGAGCCGAGGCGTGTCGGGCGATGAGATGGGGTCTGCTACTTGCTCTAATCTCGCCGTTGTTGAGTCCTCCTGCCGCCTCTCAGGACCGTCTAGGGTATTTGCGAGCGTGATCGAGGGTGACACAGTTGAAATCAACGGCACGCGCAATCGCCTCAAAGGCATCGATGCACCAGAGAGCGATCAGTTGTGCCGGGGGCCGGATGGTTCGAGGTGGCATTGTGACCAGAAATCCGCTTCGCGCTTGCCGACTTTATCGGCCGTGTTGTCGTATGCTGCGAATCGCGTGATCGTGACCGGTATGGCCACATCGTTGCTGTCTGCTTCAAGGGTGATCCATCTGAACGGGTGGCTGGTCGCAGCTGGGTGGGCCGTTGCCTCCCGCAAGTACTCGCGTGATTATGTCTCGGATGAAGATGAAGCGCGCTTGTCCAAGCGCGGCATCTGGTCGAGAAATTTTAACATACCGTTGGATTGGCGTGCAGCGAAGCGCCAACAGCAACCATGAAGCCTGAGGGCACCACGGCCCAGCAGGAAGTCCTCGCCGGTTTGGTTGAACGAGTGACTTTCCACAATGTCGAGAACGGCTTCTGTGTCCTGCGCATCAAGGCGCGCGGCCACCGTGATCTGGTCACTGTTGTTGGCCACGCCGCCATCATCTCGGCTGGCGAGTGGATCACCGCCTCAGGCGAATGGCTCAACGATCGCACCCACGGCCAGCAGTTCAAAACGCGGTTTATGCGGACATCAGCGCCGACGTCCATTGACGGTATCGAGAAATATCTCTCCTCAGGCATGATCCGCGGCATTGGACCAGTTTACGCCAAGAAGATGGTTCAGGCGTTCGGCGAGAAGGTGTTCGACATCATCGAGGCTGAGCCCGATCGGCTGCGTCAGGTCACCGGAATTGGCGCCGTCCGCGCCAAGCGCATCACCGACGCCTGGGCCGAACAGAAGATCGTGCGCGAGATCATGGTCTTCCTGCACAGCCACGGCGTCGGCACCGCACGCGCAGTCCGTATCTTCAAGACCTATGGCGCGGACGCCGTCCAGGTCATGACGGAGAACCCCTATCGCCTGGCGCGGGATATTCGCGGCATCGGCTTCAAGACAGCCGACGCCATTGCCATGAGGCTCGGTATCGAGAGGACGGCGATGATTCGCGTCCGTGCGGGGATTTCCTACGCGCTCACAGAGGCTATGGACGAGGGTCATTGCGGCCTGCCGACCGAGGAATTGGTGCCGCTTGCCGTCGACTTGCTGGCGGTCGACAAGGGTCTGGTTCTGACCGCGATGGAGCTCGAGCTCAAGGATGGCACGGTCATCGCTGACACGGTTGGCGAGACGGCCTGTCTCTTCCTTGGCGGGCTCTACAGAGCTGAGAAAGTCATCGCCGAAAGGCTCCTGCGCCTGGCCAACGGCAAGCTGCCTTGGCCCGACATCGACCCGGCGAAGGCGCTGCCTTGGATCGAGCAGAAGACCGGCCTGTCGCTTGCCGAAAGCCAAATTGCCGCGCTCCGGCTGGCGCTCGTGTCGAAGGTCCTGGTCATCACCGGCGGTCCCGGCGTCGGCAAGACCACCATCGTCAACTCCATCTTGCGCGTTCTGTCGGCTAAAGGGGTCAACCTGCTGCTGTGCGCACCCACCGGCCGTGCCGCGAAGCGAATGACCGAGGCGACCGGGTTTGAAGCCAAGACGATCCATCGGCTCTTGGAGGTCGACCCCAAGGGCGGAGGGTTCAAGCGGGAAGCCGATAACCCGCTCGACTGCGATCTTCTGGTCATCGACGAGACCTCGATGGTCGACGTCCTCCTGATGCAGGCGCTGCTCAAGGCGGTGCCCGACAATGCCGCGCTGCTTATCGTCGGCGACATTGATCAGTTGCCCTCGGTAGGCCCGGGCCAGGTCTTGGCCGATATCATCGCTTCCGGCGCCGTCCCCGTCGTCCGCTTGACCGAGATCTTCCGCCAGGCAGCGCAAAGCCGCATCATCACCAGCGCTCACAAAATCAACCAGGGATCCATTCCCGATCTCGGAAAGCCCGAGGGTGACAGCGACTTTTACTTCGTGAAGGCCGATGATCCAGAGACGGCCGTGCCGCGGATTATCGACCTGGTGAAGACCCGCATCCCGCAACGCTTCGGCCTCGATCCCATCCGCGACATCCAAGTGCTCTGCCCGATGAACAGAGGCGGCGTTGGAGCCCGCTCGCTCAACCTCGAGCTGCAGGCGGCACTCAATCCAGCCGGCGAGCGCAGAGTTGAGCGCTTCGGCTGGACATTCGCGCCAGGAGACAAGGTCATGCAGATCGAGAACGACTACGACAAGGAAGTCTATAATGGCGATATCGGCTATATCGACGATGTCGATCCCGATGCGGGCGAGCTCACTGCCAGCTTCGACGGCCGGGCCGTCATCTTTGGCTTTGGCGAACTCGACACGCTGGTGCCGGCCTACGCTGCCACGATTCACAAGAGCCAGGGCTCGGAATACCCAGCGGTCGTCATCCCCGTCATGACCCAGCACTACACCATGCTGCAGCGGAATTTGCTCTATACCGGCGTGACCCGTGGCAAGCGATTGGTCATCCTGGTTGGGCAGAAGAAAGCTGTCGCCATTGCGGTGAAGAACGTCTCCGGACGGCGGCGCTGGTCGAAATTGAACGAATGGCTTGCCCCTCGGTCGCGACCTGGGCCCAAATCCGGGGAGAACTGAACCGTGGTAGCTACGGGCCTATTGCAGCTCCCGGCCGTCAGTGATGAGACGGCAGTGCTATTGAACAAGGCTGCATGTGCGCAACTGCCCGAGAACTACGCTCACGCTTCACCTCCCAACAATTCTGGTGAGCGATCACCTGGATGTCTCGCTTTGTGATAGCTATGAGATGCTCGTCCCCTCGCTTCACTGGCGCATTTCTCGGAATGAACCTCCATATCGATCACCTGCAGGTTTGGCACTCCCCAAAAGGAGAGCAATAGCGGCCACGATGCGCCCCGATGGTCTCGCCAGACTTGAAACAAAGGCATTCTGTGGTCCACCTCTGCGCTTTTCAGTAGACGTTTTCCGCTTGCCGCGCATCGCCCCTTTTGCAGCCGTTTGAGAACCCGCATGTGGTCCCGAGGTGTATTCCATAATTGCCACGCGACAACGCAGCAGGAATGCCATTCGGAATTTTTGTTCGAACCACGATTCCAAAGGTCAACGTGCCAGCCGAAGCGATATACAGGCTGGCCGCAAATACAGCAGCTTCCAGCGCCGACGCGGAACCTCCGCTCGCGATAGGGAGCAGGCGGTGTCCGAAATGTCGAAGGGAGACCTTCGTCTTTAGCATCAGGCGACACTCGCCAGACCCAATCGATCGGAATTCCGCTCCGAGAGGCCATTGCGCGAGCTAATCGATCAGCACGAATGGGATGCACACGCCAATAGGTGTCTATTGCAAGCCGAGGCGTCGGAGGAATCAAGGGTCGGTTCAGCGCGCAAGTCAGAACCGGTGCAGGGAAGTGTGTCGGTAAGGCTCTCAGTAATCTTGCACGGGAACGCTGGTTGCGGGTCTCGCGCCATTCTGACGACTTCATCGTTGCTTTCTGCCTCGGTCGCTTTAAGGCAGGTTATTCCGGAAAGGTAAACAAGGTGGCACCGGACGATGCCTGTTGCTGAGCTAGCACCGTCTCTACGCTCGATCGCGGCAGAGGCTGGCGAAAGGTCGATCTATCGAGACAATAGAGCCCCGCCGATCAAGGAACGCGTTTACCTTGGACGAGCCATGAGGGGTGGGTGATACGCGGAGCTTCAGGACCTCTAAGGCGAGCTTCATGAACACTTTCGATCTTGGGCGTCGGTTTTTGGCGAACTGCTTGGGTAGCGAGGAGACGCCGGTTCCTTTCGCTATCCGGAGCAGCCTCGACATCGTGTCGATGGACTGGTCCGCTTCCTTGGCCTTAAACTCTGTCCATTGACGTTATCGATTTGGGATTAGAGTCCCTCGAGGGGGATGCAGGACTAAGCTGCCAAGGATCGCACGCAATGGCAAAGATTGAAGTCCGACCGTTAGGGTTGCAGGATCGCGATGAATGGGAGCCGCTTTGGCAGGGCTATCTCACCTTCTACAACACCAGCTTGTCATCAGCTGTGACGGACACTACCTGGGCCCGCCTCCATGACCCCGCTGAGCCTATGCACGGGTTGGGCGCATATTTGGATCAAAGACTCATCGGCATCGTGCATTATCTCTACCACCGCTCCACCTGGACGATTGGTCCCTACTGCTACCTTCAAGACTTGTTCACCGCAAAAGAAGCAAGAGGACAGGGAGTAGGACGCAAATTGATCGAGGCCGTCTATGACTTGGCCAGAAAGGAGGGGGCGAGCCGCGTCTACTGGTTAACTCATGAGACAAACGACACAGCCAGAGCGCTCTACGATCAACTCGCCGATCGTCCCGGCTTCATTCAATATCGAAAAATTTTGTAAATTCTCTCGCGTACAGCTGTGCTTGAAATCGCTCAAACGCCACGTTTCTCTTCATGGACTTACGCCGGACGCCCATCAAGCGTGATAGAGGTTCCAAATTATCGAAGCGACCAGACTGGCGATCGGGTTTGGTCGAAAACGGGCGGCGAAATAATGCGCAAGTGACAGCATCAGGTTTCATTGATTTATCGGAGTTGTGAAAGGTCGATTAGCTATCAGGATGTGCCCGACCAGCGCCGAAAGAACCATTGCGCCGCCAATCAATGTTGAAGGAGAGACGGTCTCACCAAAGGCGAGCCAAACCCAGAATGGTGTCAGCGGCACTTCCAGAGATGCTATCAATGTCGCCTCGGCAGCAGGCACCCGTCTTGATCCCAAAGTGTAGAAGGCGAGGCCTGCTGCATTTTGAACGACACCGAAGACAGCGCACAGACTCAGATTGAGAGGACTGATCGCCAAAGGCATCGCGAAGGGGAGACAAAACGCAGAGCATAACCAGGCTGAACCGGCAACTGCGGGAAGCATCGGGACATCCCAGCTGCGCCGCATGATCGTAGTCATAAGGGCCATGCTGAGCGTCGAGCCGAAAGCAAGAAATCTGCCAATCATGCTGTTGCCCCACTGGGCGTCAATAAGCATCACACCTACCCCGCATAGCGCGACAAGGCTTGCAAGAGATTGTGTTCCACGAAGGCCGCTCGCCGATGACGAGCCAGGCTACTGCCGCAGTCATGAAAGGTATGGTCGCATAAATGACCATTACCTCTGCCACCGTGGTGAAACGCAGCGCACTTATTCCACAAAGCATCCCCAACGCTGAGGCCACCATCACACCGACGGTTGACCAGTTTAGTTTGCCCAGGACAGGAGCGCTGCGATATTCCTTCAGCATGAAGAAAAGCACGAAAAGCGCAGTGCCAGAGAAGATACCGCGCCAGAACAACAATGTCATAAGATCAACGCTGATCAGGCGTACGAAGAATCCCGAGGTAGACCAGAATACCGCCGCCAACGCTACCGAGATGATGCCCCAGCGATGGTACCTTTTCATCACAGCGGGCGTGGCAGTAGTCCCGAGTGGATCCCCACTTGACTGATCGGGGTGGCGCCATCGGCCCGGCTTTCTCTCGCGGTTCATTTAAGCTAGGGTTTCGTGCGAATACCACTCCGGAGGAGGGGTGATCTATGGCAAGGCTGGCCAACCTTGGAAAGAGGCGACCGTCGGGAAGAGCGCGTCAGAGGCAGAAACGTAGTTCACCGATCAAATCTATGGTTCGGTGCATCGAGTTTTTCACATGCCTCTTATACCAATCGTCACAATGATTGACCGGTGACTGCCCAGTCGCGGTAGGCGATGGACATGATTTTCCAAGGTTGATCGATCAGGGCGTTCCAGGCATCACAACAGTGATCGACGATGTCGTCGAATGATTTGAAGATATGGTTCGACAACCAGTTCTGACGGATGAACTGCCAGATGTTCTCCTGGCTGTTGAGCTCAGGTGAGCGTGGCGGCAGTGGCAAGAGCGAAATGTTGCTTGGGACCTCGAGGTCTTTGGCGCCATGCCAGCCAGCTTGATCGAGGATGACAATCGCATGGGCGCCAGGGGTGATCTTGGTGGCGATCTCATCGAGATGAAGCTGCATGGCTTCGCTGTTGCAGGCCGGCAGCACGAGGGCAGCACCGGCGCCGCGTTCAGGACATACCGCGCCAAACAGATAGGCTGATTCCGTGCGCTGATCGTAGATTGCTCTGGGACGCGAGCCTTTCCTCGCCCAGCGATAGGTGAGCTTGTTCTTCTGTCCGACTCGCATTTCATCTTGGAACCACACCTCTACCGGTGTACCCGGCGCGAGTTCCTCGCGGACCTCCGCCACGCGCCCTGCGAAATTTTTTTAAACGTTTCCATGTCCTCCGGATTCTGCCTGTAGGCCTTGGGCCGGGCGCTCACATGCGAAAAACCCAATTCCTTGAGCGCCCGGTAAACCGTGGCATCCGATACCGACAGACCGAACTGAGCGTACAATTGCTTGACCAGGTCGCAGGCCCGCCAGCGCACCACGCCATCAATCGCCGGGATCGGTCCCTCGTCGATGAGACGAGCGAGAAACTCTTTGTGCTTGGCGCCGAGCTTGCCCGGCGCTCCACGAGATGGCTTGTTGCTAAGACCTTGTGGTCCCTCATCGTTGAACCGGATCACCCAGTCTCGTAGCGTCTGACGCTCCATGCCGCCGATCTTCGCGGCTTCTTCGCGCGAGGTGCCATCGAGCACCGTGGCGATCGCCAAAAGTCGTCGCGCCTGCCAGACATCATTCGACTGCTTCGCAAGCCGCCGAACTTCCCTGCTCGTGTAGTCCGACCTCACCGCAATAGCTTTTCCCATGGCAAACATCCCTCCGTTTGCCAGGTTGAATCATTTTGCAAGTGATTCGGGAATCCCGAAAGTCAGCCACTTTGACGTTTGGTATTAGCTTTTGGCGTTTTGTTATTGCTGGCTCTCGACGCCGCTTTGCATCCACATAGCCGAGAAGCAATATCGATGGCCATTATCTTGAGTGGCTGCGCTTTTGCCAGGGTATCGTACGATTTGAGGGGCTTCTGGCTGCGTGATCGTGGGTTGGGTAGCCTAGAGATGCATGCCATCGATCGCATGAGAGGAATTGAGTTCGAAGAGGTTTGCGCTGAAATCTTTCGACGGAATGGGTTCAGGGTTGCCGCTACCAAAACAATCAGGGGATCAAGGCGCCGACCTCGTCCTTGAAGGAAGGAAGGACGCGCAGTGGTGCAGACCAAGCGATATAAGGGCAAAGTGGGAAACTGGGCGGTTCAAGAAGTCTTGGCTGCAAAAGGTTTCTATGCGGCGCAGCGAGCTTTGGTTGTAACCAACAGCAGCTATTCGAATTCAGCACGAGAATTGGCGGCTGCCAACGGTGTGGAACTGCTTGACCGTAGTGATCTTGCCAAGAAGATGCTGGCCAGGGCAGGTCGAGGTCGGTGGGTTAAGCGAGAAAACACCGTCATCATGCCGGACACCACGCAGATATGGAACATCTCCCGCGTCGCCGGCATAGACCGCTCGAGAGTTTGAGGAACGATCGTGCCATCAATCCTAATCACTGGTGCCAACGAGGATTGGGGTTCGAGTTCACACGACAGTATGGTGCCGATGGTTGGCGGGTATTCGCAACCGGCCCGGAACCCGAGCTTGCCACCGCCCTCCAAGAACTGGTGAACACTGGCGTCGTGAAGATCATCCCACTCG
>CAVUUY010000013.1:0-439846 GCA_963744915.1 uncultured Alphaproteobacteria bacterium | reverse complement strand
CTAAAATCGTAATGCAACGCATTTGGCACGGCAAGAGAGGGACTATCTTGTCCTGCAGGTGCCGCTGGGGACCGTGGTCGTGGAGTATGCACTGTCGTCGCCGATCTGGTGGAGGTGGAGCGAAGGTCGTCGTGCTGCGGGGCGGCCGAGGTGGCCGGCAACGCCGATTTCGTCTCGGCTGCCTTGCGGGCGCCGGAGATCGCCGAGCAGGGAGAGTACGGGCCCGAAGAGTGGTTCAAACTCGAGCTGAAGCTGGCCGCAGATGCGGCCCTCATCGGCTTCCCCAACGCCGGCAAGTCCACACTGATCTCCCGGGTGTCGGCCGCCAAGCCCAAGATCGCCGACTACCCGTTCACCACCCGCATCCATCTCGGGGTGGTCAACTTCGACGACCATGAGTTCGTCCGTCAGATATCCCCGGGCTGATCGAGGGAGCCGCCTCGGGCAAGGGGCTCGGACACGAGTTCCTGCGTCACGTCGAGCGCGCCAGGGCGCTGGTGGTCTTGCTCGATCCCTCTCCCCTCCAGGAACATCCGCCTGCTGAGCAGCTGCAGATCCTGCTGGGCGAGCTGGAGGAGTACCAGCCGGACCTGCTCGAGCGTCCCCGTCAGGTGGTGGTTGGGGAAGATGGACTTGGCCGAGGGAGCACAGGCCCTCGGCTCCATACCGGGCGCCATCGGACTGTCGGCGACCAGACCGGCGCCGGCCTCCCCGAATTTCTTCACCGGATTGCCGAACTCGTCGAGGAAGCTCAGGCGGGTGTCACCTGATCGCCCTGGGTTCTTGCTGCACCGGCCGGTCGAGCAGGGTTTCGTCGTGACCAGGGATGGTCCGGGCTGGCTGGTGGAAGGCCGGGCGGCGATGCGGGCTGTCGCCTTCGCCGACCTGACCGTGCCTGCCGCGGCCGCCATGGCTGCGGAACGGCTGCGCCGGCTGGGAGTCGACAAGGCGCTGGAGGAGCGGGAGCCGAACCAGGGGACACCGTGCAGATCGGTGAACTGGAATTCGAGTTTCAGCCTGCGGCAGGGGCACCCGAGCTCGGGTGTACCCACCCCGAACCTCCCTGCCCATGGACTTCTCCGACCCCCAGGCGGTGCTGGCGGCGCTGGCCGAGGCCGACGACCTGGCGGTCACCGGATCGCCCAGGTGGTCTTCCTGGCGGACCGCCTGCAGAAGCCGATCCTGGTCGAGGGCCCGCCGGGGTGGGCAAGACCGAGCTGGCAAGGCCCTCGCCGCGTCATCCGGGCCGCGGCTCGATCCGGCTCCAGTGCTACGAGGGCCTCGACGAGGCCAAGGCTCTCTACGAGTGGAACTACAAGAAGCAGTTGCTTCGCATCCAGGCCGACCGAGCCACGAGTGGGAGGTCATCGAGGAGGACATCTTCTCCGAGGACTTCCTCCTCACCCGGCCCCTGCTCGGCGCCATTCGCTCGCCGGAGCCGGTCGTCCTCCTCATCGACGAGGTCGACCGGGTGGAGGTGGAGACCGAGGCCCTTGCTGCTGGAGGTCCTTTGCCGACTTCCAGGTGTCGATCCCCGAGCTGGGGACCGTCGAGGCCGCCACCCGCGCCGATCGTGGTGCTCACCTCGAACAACACCCGGAGCTGTCGAGGCCCTCAAGCGGCGCTGCCTGTTCCTCCACCTCGGCCATCCGGAACCCGGAGCGAGGAGCAGAGATCCTCCTGCCCCGCGTTCCCGGTCTCTCACCGCACCTTGCCGCGCAGGTCGCCAGCGTCGTGCGGTCAATTCGAGATCTCGACCTCAAGAAGCGCGCCTCGGTCTCCGAGTCGATCGACTGGGCGCGGACCCTCTCGTACTGTCGGTCGAGCACGTCGACGAGGAGGCAGCGCCGGTACGCTTCACGTCCTCCTCAAGTACCAGTCCGACATCGAGAAGACCGCCAAAGAACTCGAGTTGACGGCCGGCTGAGGCGTGCTCGACCTCCTCACCGACTTCATCGGCGAACTGAGGACGGTTGGCATCCCGATTCTCATGGTCGAGGGCCTTGATGCCATGCGTGCGGTGGGCGAGATAGACGTGGGGGACCGGCACGCGTTGAAGGCGACTTTGGGAGCCACCCTCGTCAAGAACAGCCGTCACCTTCCCGCTCTTCGAGACCGCCTTCGAGGTGTTCTTCGCCTTGCAGCGCCGCATACCCGAGGGGGGCGACCATGAGTCGACGGGAGAGGGGCAGCACCGGATCCAATCGAGGAACAGCGGGTTCTGGTGAGAGCATACGCTCGACGAGTAGATGCACATAGACATGGCCATCACCAATTGCTGGTCAACCGCGATAGGCTCATTGGGGCCGGGCATCTGCACGCCGCCGACATACACGGGCCAGAACGTATCACCCTCAAAATACGTCGTGTAGATCGTCGTCGCTGTGCGCAGGCGTTTAAGTAATGGCTTGCCGCTCAGAAATGCCTCGTGCGGTGTAAAATTCCCGCCCTCATACTTGATAGTCTGATCATACGCGAGCGCGCTGACCTGCTGATTCAGGCGGCGCGGTTGGCCCGTGTTGAGCCAAACCTGCTGCGCATATTCCAGCGAGTTCAGCATATACGCCGCGCCCTCTGCGCCTAAGAAGAAAGGTTCGCTCATCCGGCGCGACGTAGTTCGGCGTGTTGACGATCAAAATCCCGGCTTGCTCGTCGTCCTGCGTTTCGATCAGCGCCATTAAACGCCAGGTGTAATCGCTCAGGTGAAGAAAATCCGCGCGTCGCTGCCGGAGAAAATTCAGAGTGATAAGCAGAGGCACGACGATAAAGACCGCCTGTGCCAGTCGCCACGCCCATATTCCTACCGACGATCAACCGTCTGGGCACGTTCGACGATCAGCGCGACGATCACACCCCAGAACAGGCAGCCACCCATCGACGCTACCAGCATCAGGCGCGGCGATCCGAGCACGTAATCCGGCGCGAGCAGCACCGCCGACGGCAGCAGACTGAGCACATACCAAACCAGGCCGTAAGCGGCGATCAACCCCGCCGCGCGTGACTGCCGCCATGCCCAACTCCACGCGGGCGCGACGGTCCCGATCACCAGCGCGATCACCCAACCGGGCGCGACATCACCCGCTCCAACGGCGAGCCGCGCCAGCGCCACCACCGGATAGGCCAAACCTTGCAGCAGTTGAGCTAAGGCGATGTCGAAGCGGCTGGTGATCAACAGGGCTTCTTGCTCGCCCGTGCGGTGTACGTTGAACCACAGAAGTGTATAAACTCCGACTAGCAGCATCAGCGGCCCGATCACCAGCGCGATCCGGCGGCGCGACGGCCACACGCCGCGATAGGTGACGGCGATCAACCCGGCCAGCAGGGGCACGATCAACGGGCCGTTTTCGTGGCTGAACACAGCCATAAACGCACTGAACCAGCACAGAATCAGGCTGAGTCGCCCGCCGCGCCTGTCCAGCCAGACCAGCGCGAACCACAGACTCAGCGCCAGACCCAGCGCGAACATGATATGAAACATGCCGCTGATCAGTGTGACCGCTTGATAGCTGAACGGAAAGATTACAAAGCCGATCCCGGCCACCAATCCGGCGATTGGCCCGTGTCGCCCCGGAAAAATCCGCTGTGTGATCCGCCCCAGGAGGACACCCGTCGCGCCGAAAAATAACACGTTCAGCAAGTGGAAGATCGACGGCTCGTAACCGAGCAGCGTAACGGTGAACTTCCACAGCGAGAACGTCAGCGGGCGATAAAACGGAAAAGCGCGCGATCCGTCCCAGTGATCCCCGTTGTGAATATCCTGCACCAGCCAGAAATTCGGCCCATCGTCCAGAAAAAACGGCATACGAACGGTGTAACCATACAGCAGCACGGCAGCCAGCAAGGGGAGAACAATCAACACATAACGCGGCGTTTTGGACATAGGTGTTTCCTGATGCAAAAGGTTCGGGTAATATTTGCGTATCGTCTGACAAAAAGCAAACAGGGAAAATGCACCATGACCCAAGAGGATGTATCTCCTAAGTGGCTGCCGCTGCGCGATGCTCGCCGTTCAGCCGTTCAGCGTGTCTACGGGATCAAAGACTCGTCCGCCGATCAATTGATCGTCGCGGCGGAGCGTATCCGGGCCGAGGCGTTTCGCTCCGGGGATGAAGTAGCGATCCGGCAGGCGCAGCAGCTTTCGCACAGCCTGGAGCGCGCCGCCGTCTATCTGCACGGCCACACGCTCGACCAGATCACCGGGGATGCTACCATTGTGGTCCAGTCGAAACCCTGGCAGGCGGTTCTATTTGCGTTTCTGATCGGCGTCATCTTCGGGCGGAATTTCCGGCGCAGAATTTTGTAGAAATAAAAGATTCGCCGCAGAGGACGCAGTGGACGCGGAGATTCTTGAAGGCAAAGCAAGAGAAAAACGAATTTTCATTTCTTTGTGGCGGCATGATCGCCATGAGCAACTCACCAGAAAGCGTATGGTTCGATGATCAAATTGGTTTTGCTGTTCAAACGCAGCCAGTCTAACGCGGATTTTGACCGCCGTTATGGGCATCATCTCGATTTGCTCAAAAAAATGCCCGGCGTGAAGACTGTTCAAGAAAACATGGTCACGGGCGGCCCGGCGGGGGAAACACCCTATCACCGGATCATTGAAGTATTCTTCGAGAATGCCGCCGCACTCGACGCCGCGCTGATATCGCCAGAGGGCGTCACGGCGGGTAAAGATTTAATGAGTTTTGCGAACGTCGAAGTGCTGTTCGCGGAAATCGTTCCACCGGCGGCTCCTAAACCGCTTTCGCCGGAGAATTTGCAGGCTTATCTCGACAATCACCAGATCGCCGCCGAGATCGTGTATCCCGGCGCGCCAACGCCGACGGTTCCCGCTGCCGCCGAAGCCCTGGGTGTTGAAGCCGATCAGATCGTGAAGTCGGTGATTTTCCTGGTGGAGGATCGGCCTTTCCTGGTCATCGGCTGTGGTACGCGCCGCGTCGATCCGCGTAAGTTGGCTCAACGGCTTGCTGTGAACCGCAAGCGTGTTAAGCTGGCGAACGCCGATCAGGTGCTTGAACTGGCCGGGTATGCGGTGGGCACAGTGCCGCCCATTGGCTTAAAAACGCGAATGCCAATCTACATGGACCCGGCGGTTCAGCACTATGAGATCATCTACGCGGGCGGCGGCGGGATCGACGCGCTGATGAAAATGACCACCGCCGAACTACTCCGCGTCAGCCAGGCCGAGATCGCGCCGATGTTAGAAGATGATCCCGCCGCCGATCCGATCACAGCGCACGTTGATCAGCTCATTGGATAAACTAACGGTTTTGGCGCGGCGACAAGTTACGTTACTATTTGGGCGCTGTTCAGTGCGCCTATCAATGACCGGATAATCTGATGCCAAATGCTAAACCTGCTCGTCCGACCATGTTAGATGTTGCCCGCCTTTCGGGCGTCTCCTATCAAACTGTCTCGCGGGTGATTAACGATCACCCGTATGTGTCGAAAGAAACTCGCCAGCGCGTCCAGGCGGCGATTGATACGTTGGGATACCGGCCCAGCAAGGCCGCGACCAAGCTGGCATCGAAATCATCCAAGATCATTGCTATCGTTTTGTATGGAAGTTGGTTTCCCGGTCTGGCGGAGATTGCCCTCAACGTCGAACTGGCTGCTAAAACCAGCGGCTTTGATGTGATCCTCATCAACATTACGGAGCCGAACAAACAGCTTGGCGAAGCCCTGGAAAACGTCAAAGCCTGGGCCGTCGATGGTATTATCTTGATTGTCCCTGTTCAAGGACTGTCTTTTGAGGAAGTGCGGGCCATTTGTGCGGATACACCTGTCGTGGTACATCCGTTCTGCCGCGCTCACCGGTATAGGAACTTAGTCAAGCAAAAAAACATCGCCAATTGCTAGCGGAACGATGCCGCAAGATAGCGTTCCGCCTGCTCGTCAAAGCCACTGAAACGTCGCCTGAGCCGCGCCGCCGCCAACCACAGATCACCTTCGAGAGGCGAGGAGGACAGCGCCTGGAGCACGCCTTTGAGCAAGGCGCCGAGATTGGCGCGCCGATCCTTTTTGTCGCTCCACAGGCTCTCGAGATAGCGATCGGACATCAAGGCATGGACAAGCGCCCGGCGCTTGTCGATTCGCATGGTGCGCAACCGCTCGGCCACCGCCGCAATCAGGGCATCATCGGAAGGCAGCATGCCGCCGCGGCCTCGAGAAACCACAAGCGAAAGGTCTGAGTGGATTCGCTGTAGGCTAGGTCCTCTGGCCGATAGATCTGTCTGATGTCGGAGAAGGCCTTTGTGCCCAATCCAAGCGTCAGCCCGCCGATCAGCAGCAGTGTTCCGAGAAACAGGATCGAGGGTGCTTTAAGCCTTGCCGCCCGCACCATAATAATGGGGGTACTTCTTCATATAGTACCCGCTCTTGTAATAATCATAGAGCCGCGCCCGTTGCGCCACCACATCGTTGAAGGCAACGCCCAGAAGCTTGTCGCCAATGCCATGGCTTTGGCGGATGGCCGACAGCACCGCCTCGCGATGGGTCTTCTCCCACCGGATGACCAGCACCACCCCATCGACCGCATCGATCAATGCCCGCCCATCGGTCACCGGCAGAAGCGGTGATGAATCAATGACGATGAGATCAAAGCTCCGCGCCATTTGAGTGAGAAAATCGCGCACCCGCTGCGATCGCCAGGATCTCCGCCGTATGGGTGAGGCCCTTGACGCGCGGCGATGGCAGAATGGTCAGGCCCGTCTCCTGATCGACCCGCAGAACCTGACCGAGATCGAGATCTTCGGTGATCACCTCGACAAAGCCCTGCCGGGCATCCGCGGCATAAATGCTGGTGGTCACCGGATGGCGCAGATCCATGTCGATCAACATCACCCGTTCGCCCGCCATCGCCGCCTGCTGCGCCAGATTGGACGCAATGATCGATTTTCCTTCCGCCGGCAGGGCCGACGTCACCAGCACGATCTTGGCCGGGCGATCGACATTGGCGAATTTGATACCCATGCGCAGCGCCCGAATCGCTTCGGTGAATTGCGACAACGGATTGTCATGAACGAGACGGGCAATCCCCATTCGCTTGTTGCGCCCTGCCCTGCCCTTGCCACCGCAGAACAGCCGCAGCAGAGGGAGCGAAAATATTGATGCCGCTGCAAGAAGCTTCGCGTCTCGATCGCATGACCCTCCGCCCGCGGAACAACCCCAAGCACCGGCACGCCCAAGATACTGTCTCGATCTGATCGTTGCTGCGAAATCCCGGCATCGAGCTTCTCGAGCAGATAGGCAAGTCCGCTCCCCAAGGCGAGACCCAACATCACCGCCATCTTCACGATCCGGTTCCTTGTTTGGCGCACTTGGCCCGCCAGGTACCGAAGCGCGCTCAATGATTCGCGAATCGGCGGTCTGCAGCGTTTCCTGCTGCGAGGTTTCCTTGAAGCGGCTGAGGAAGAATTCATAGAGCGCCCGATTGGCAGCGGCATCGCGTTCAAGTTCGCGAAGCTTGATTTGCGCCTGGCTGAGCTCCGACGTCGTCCCCTTCATCTCATCAAGACTTTTGCTGATCGATTGCTCGCGACTCACCGCCACCCGATACTCATTCTCGGCCGAGGTGATGATGCGATCGGCTTCAGCGGCTAATCTGCCGGGTCGCATCGGCAAGCTGCGCCCTGCGCACTCACCACCGAAGGATGACGTGAGCCATATTTCGAAGTGAGTTCGGCCAAGAGCGCGGCGTGCCTCCGACGCCTTGCCGCGCAGCGAACCGAGCACTGGCAGATTGCAGCGCCATCGGCAAAAGACGAGGCATCGCCACCGCGCCCGGTCACCTCTTTCACCTGATCAAATTTGACCTTGGCCTGCGCCGTCTCGGCCCGCGCCAGGATCAACTGCTCATTGAGCTTGGCGACCTGCTGCTCGCTCAAAGTCGATCCTTGCGCCTCGACCAGATTGTTCTCGCGTCTTGAACAGCTCGACCGCCCGCTCGGAATCTTGCACCTTGGTCTTTAATTCGCCAAGCCGTTCATTCAGCCAGTCGGTGGCTCGCTTGGTCGCGTCATATTTCGCTTCAAGCTGGTCGACGAGATATTCATCGGCCAGCGCATTGGCGACGGAAGCGGCCAGTTGCGGATTGGGCAGAGGTGAAGCTAAGATCGACGACCGTTGAAAATCCCCGCCGGCTGACCCTGAGCCCGCCCTGCAACCATGCCGATCGCCCCTTCGAGGTCATCGGTCTCCTGCAGCACGATCCTCAACCGGATCGCGTTCCTTGCCGGTCGGGATGATGAGACTCAGGATTTTGGCGATATGGACCTGGCTCATTGACCGGCGGGGCCGTGACTGGAGATTGAGCTTTTCGACTGCCCGCCGCACCACATCGCGCGACCTGCATCAGTTCCATCTGACTTTCGATGGCGCCATACACCCCGAATCGGGGCCAGAAAGCACCGCCTCTGAATTGATGATCTTCTGCTTTCCCGCATCGAGCATCAGAGTCGCACTGCGCGGTATAAAGCGGCGTCAGCTGCAGCGCATAGAGCTGGCCCATCAAGCCCGACCAGAATGGCGATCGCCACCACCATCGGTCCGCGCCGACGAGCGATGCGCAAATATTCGCGAAAATCGAGCCCGCCGCCTTGTGGCGCTGCCTGCTCGAATCGTTGCTCGCTCAGATCACCAGCACCAGCCCAAAGGAACCGGCACCGTCAGAGGCGCGCTTTAGCATAGACCCCTACGAAATGACGCTCGTAGCCAAGATCGACATCATCTGCTTCGGCATCGCGTTCAGTGAAGGTGTAATGAGCCCCCACACTCCACAGGCGGTTCAAGGCATAATCAGCCGAGATCCCCGCCTGCCAGGCAAAATCCTCGATATCGATGTTGTCCTGCCCTTCTTCCTCGTTTTTCTTGTGGTTCTTTTCCTCGATATAGTCGTCATTATAGACGCGGAATACCGGCGTCAGCGTAAGCGCGTGCGTCGCCTCCCAAGCGATGGTGAGGGAGGCCGCATCCTGCACCGATCCGGCAATACCCTCGATCGATTCCGGTTCGATTGTTCGGTCGGCTGCAAGCGTCACCGCCACGAGAGGTGTGGGATTCCAAATCAGCGCCGCGTGATAGTCGAACCCATTCGGGTTTTCGAACTCATTGTCTTCGAACCACTGCTGGAAATAGCCAACCCCGATTTCACCGGTGATCAGCCGCGTGACCTCGAACGATGCCCCAACCAGCCCCGAAATCCCCTCCGAATTGGTATTCTCAAATTCATGATCCCAGCGCTCCTGATTGTAGCGCACATCGCCCCACACCCGGTAACCGGGCGAGACCTCATAGCCCAATCGACCGCCGCCCGACCACGCAAAGCCGTCAAGCCCATTGGTGTTGATCAGAAGATCATCGCCAAACCGCGATTCGGGATTATCGCCATATTGCTGCGGCTCGAAATCGGCCCCGATAGACGCATAGAGCCGATTGAACTGCTTGGTCAACTCGCCCCAAACCCGCGCTTGCGCGACCGGCGTCACTTCCTCGGCGGTCAACGGCGCATTCACATCGCCTGGCGCCAACTGATCATATTGCAGTGTCACGCCACCATTGAGGACGGTATCATGGGTGATATCGACAAAGCCGCGGACCTCGCCAAGGACATCGGCGCGATTGAGATTTTCATCTGCCGGTTCGAAATAATGATAGTAGTCGCTAAAGAGGCGGACCTGCACGCCATGCTGACCCCAATCGGATTTGGCCGTCAGATTCGACTGGATATAGCCGCCAAAACCACCTTGCGGATCATTGGGCTCGGCAAAGACATTGCTGTCGTAAAAACCGCCAAACTCATACTCCTGCAGAAACCAGAACGACCCAGCATGGTAGCCGGTCCCATCCTGGTGGTCCTTGATCGGCGGCATAGGCGGGCGCTGTGGCGCCGCCAAACGCCATTGCAGCCACCGCTGCTCCCGCCATCAATGCAGCCCGTCTAGTGGCCATGATTATGGCTCCCCGGAACCCGATTGCCGTAAGTTTCGAAAGGCATCCTCCCCTGACTGGCTCAACGGGAAGACTGCCAGACGATGCGTGTCCGCGTCCAAACCTGCCCAAGGCCAGAATCATTGGAGACCCCTCTCCGCCCGCTCACCGCCACTGTCCTAAACTCTACTCCCCCGGTCAACTGCAATTTCCGGTCCCGCAATATCGTGTCGCGAGTTTGGCCGGAAAGTGACACAACTGCCACATTGCAAGTCCCTGCAATCCTTGAAATTACCGTTAGTTTTGTGTAAACGGTTTTCAGAAGAACCGTTCTGGCACGCGGATGCTGTCGCCCGGATTGACATTGATGCGCTGGGTCAGATCGACCGAGACTTCCTGGGCAGCACCCGCCCTGCGGATATAGACCCGCCCGGTATTGGCCCGGTAAGTGTAGCCTCCAGCGACCCCAATGGCATCCTGGACGGTAAGCCCCGCCTTATAGGGGAACTCACCGGTCTTTTGCACCTCGCCAGTGATGAAAAAGGGCCGGTAATTCAGCACCTGGACCGAAACTTTGGGATCGTTGAGATAGCCATTGCGCAAGCGGGTCGTGACGTCGCTTTGAAGCTGGCCAACGGTCACCCCCATTGCAGGCACCGACCCAATGAGCGGCATATCGATCGTCCCCGCGGCTCCGACCTCAAACTCGCCAGAAAGATTGCTCTCGCCGAAAACCAAAACCCGAATCCGGTCACCCGAACCAAGCTTATAATCATTGCTCGCCAGGTCCGGGGCACCAGTTGTGCTTGCCGTCGGGGCGGCAGAAAGCGCTGCCGTCGGCCGAGAATCAAGTGTCGGGGCATTGCCGGCGCAGCCCAATTGCAACATCAGGAGCCCGGTCAGACCGATCGCCAATAAGAGTTCTCATTCCCCTCAGCCCCCTTACCGCCCATGGGCTCACCGAGACATCATAGAAGATCCTGTCAAGGATTCCACAATTGAGGCTCCTTCACCAACAATTGGGGCGAGTTTAGGGAAAAGAGCCGACGAAGAGGGGCAAGCGGCCACAGCGGTTTACTGTTTGTAATTGGATCAAATACGCAGTGCCGCGGCAGATTTCCTCATTTGTGCTCTGATTGGCTGCTAGCTTGAAGTGAGACGAAAACCCGAAATGCGTTGCCAAATAGCAACGCTCAGAGCACTGAGTGATCGGGCACTCTGCCTTTGGCAGGCAATCTGATTTTCGACTCTCCCGAACTATGTTAGTTGATTTCTGAGGGGTTTATCACCGAAGGGGACGCATCATGTCATTTTTCCGCGCCGCCACCATGGCATCGCTCCTAATGTTGGCCGCTGGGAACGCCTTCGGTGTTGAACAGGTCGGATCGACCGTTTCCGCCCAGGATACGATTGAGGGTCAAGGCGCCGTCGGCGACCGCACCGATCGCCACCGCCGATCCCATCTATCGCGATGAGAAGCTGCGCGCCAATGAGACCGGCCTTGGACAATTCGAACTCGGCGATGGTACCAAGCTCGTGCTCGGCAGGAATGCTCAGATCACCGTCGATAAATTTGTGACCGGTGGCGGCGGCAACCCTGCCTCGATCAGCCTCAATGCCGTTGCCGGTTCCTTCCGGTTCATCACTGGTCACCTTGACAAAAATGCCTATCGCATCCTGACCCCGCAGGGCACCATCGGCGTTCGCGGCACCGCCTTTGAAGGCAGCATCTATAACGGCAGAATCAATTTGATGCTGATGAACGGCCAGGTTTGGTTCTGCAACCGGGATGCTGCTCCCGGCGCCATGCCCCTGAGGATCGAGCCGACCGCCGACATGCCGGCGCCATGGGCGACAACAATTGCCGTTGGCTCAACGATCCTTGTGACCTTCTTGTCGCTGATGCCCACGGCCCGCTTGCTGAGCCGCAGCGCTCAACCGACGTCTATACGCCCGAGGAACTTGAAGATCTCTTCCCGGTCGCCGACAAGGAAGCGCAATTGGATCCGCGATTTCGCTTAGACTCGGGAGCGTGCCTGGCAGCTTTTGCTGGCGGAGGCGGTGGTGGAGCAGGCGGCGGCGGTGGCGGTGGCCTCGGCAGCGTCCACTAAGGCGGCTTAAGCGAAGATCGCGTAGACGTCGTCACAGCTCGGCCGCTCTGCGACTGCCGCATCCTGGTCAAGCTTCACCGGTTTCGACATGCGAGATCGAGGATCTCGCCGTCGCATCTTGCCGAGCTTGCGCTCTCGAGCGCGAGCTCTGCGATGACCGCTGAGATTAGGCGAGTGGACTCTGAGCCGAGCTCAGAGCGATTTGAAGAGCTTGGGGGAACGAGGGATGCAGCGCATCTCCGAAGAGCAAGCAGAGCACGGTTCGCATATCCACGGCACGAGCGCGTCGATGGCCGAGCTGACGCGACGGACCGCCATGCTGTCCGCGGTTGCCTATGCCGCGACCCGCATCGTCGCCGATCCGGCTTGGCGCGATTGCGTGCCCGATCTTCTCGCGCGGCTCGGCGAGGCCACCAAGATGAGCCGCGTCACCCTCTTTGAAGCCCATGATGACGCCGCTGGCAATCTCGTCCAGAGCTGCCGCTATGATTGGGCGGAGCCGGGGCTCGACCCCATCTCCAACGATTCCCGCTACCACAATATGCCGTTGATCGAGCCCGATGGCAGCCTCGACGATTGGACCAGGCGTCGGATGCGCGGCGAGATCATCACCGCCAATTTGAGCGCGCTCACCGGCTATGCCCGTCAGGTCTTTCTCGAGCACGGCACCTACGGCTTTGTCTCGGTCCCGATCATGGCGGCAGGCAAATGGTGGGGTTTCCTCGGATTTGACGATTGCCATAGCGAGCGCCAGTGGAGCACCGCCGAGATCGATGTCTTGAAGACGGCGGCAGGGCTCATCTCGGCCGCCATCGAGCGCGAAAGGGCCGAGAAGCTCGCCCAGGACGCCGAACGGCGCCGCGCCAAGCTCGCCCGCTATTTCTCCCCCAACATCGTCGATGAACTTCTGTCCTCAGGCGAGGAGAGCCGGATCAGGACGCAGACGGTCACCGTTCTCTTCGCCGATATCTGGGGCTTTACCCGGGCAAGCTCCACCCTGCCGGGACCTGAGGTCATGGCGCTCCTGCGCGAATTCCTGAGCCTCGTCGAAGACGCGGTCTTCGACAACAACGGCACCCTCGACAAATTTCTCGGCGACGGGCTGATGGCGACATTC
Source organism: uncultured Alphaproteobacteria bacterium (assembly GCA_963744915.1). Lineage (GTDB taxonomy): Bacteria > Pseudomonadota > Alphaproteobacteria > Rhizobiales > Aestuariivirgaceae > DATAFF01. The sequence goes on along the minus strand of CAVUUY010000013.1, from coordinate 426,688 downwards.
GGCACGCCATGGGTCGGGCCGCAGGACTCCACCAATGCGCTGAATTGTGCTCGCCAGATGGTCGACAAGGTCGCCGCCTGGAATCGACGACGGGTGGCGTTAGGCTTGCCGGAACTCTTCATCGGCGTCGGCATCCATCGCGGCGAGGTCGTGCTGGGCGAGATCGGCAGCGAGCGCCGGCTCGAATTCGCGGTCATCGGCGATGCCGTCAACGTGGCAAGCCGGCTTCAGGAAATGACCCGCAAGTTCCAGCTCGCCATCGTCGCCAGCGAAGAGGTGATCGCAGCTGCGCGGATCGAGTTCGGGCTGGGTGACACGCGGGGTCTTCCGTCCTCTCGGACCGCATGAACTTCGTGGCCGCGATGGCCGACTAAAATTGTGGGGTCGCGCTGCGACGGTAAACGCACCCGTTCCATCCTTGGTGCCGGTTGAGCTCAGTCGCCAAAAATCCTCTTGACCGCGATAGGCCTTGTTTTAGGCAGCTATATTGATCCGATCGTGTTGGCGCGTTCTGAGATCCAGCAGCTTTGAGCACGGGCTCGCGCCAGTATCGCTTGACTCAGATCCAGCCGACCCGACGTAATCCGCATCGGCAGCACACCTCGCCATAGGTCCGTGATGCGCGCCACCTATGACCGAAAATCCAGCACGCGACTCGTTTCATGCTTTGCACCTACTCGACAAACTCGCCAGCCCACGACGGCACTTTTGAAAAGCATTATCGGTCCGATAATTTTAAGCGCTCGATCAGGCCTGAACGATGTTCAAAGGCGAACAGCCATGGAGCATCCACAACCCACAGCCCGGCGCGGGAAGATCTAGTGTTTTAGATCAGCCATCTTGGCGAAGAGGTAATTTGACCTAAAGTCTGATTTTCATCGCTCAGACTGACTAACCAGCTTTGCTTGTGATCTACATCCGTAGTAGGAACTGACAATTACAGATTGTGTAGGGCGCAAGAGGAAATGATTTGGGGCTACTAACAACAGAGAACCATCAAAAATTGAACAAAACCGACACCCGCATCGGTTTGACAGGGGCATGGACTGGACGTCATTGGTAAATTAACTTAAATAGGGTCCGTAAATTTCCGAACATTAATTGCAAATAGGAATCTGAGGCCATGCCTAACGACAATCCGGACGGAAATCTCATAGGTCAGATGTTTGTGGCTTATGTCAGCAACAACAACGTCGAACCTTCGCAGGTCGAGAGTGTTGTGCGTGCGATCCGCCGGGCATTCGCTGATGAACCGCAAACAGAACTGTCAGCAGTCGGAAAGGACCCTGCTGTCCCTGTCGGCGAGTTCGATTTCGCCTGATTACCTGACCTGTCTCGAGGACGGCCTGCAGTTCAAGTCCCTCAAGCGCCATTTGGGCATGCACGGACTGACCCCGGAACAATATCGGACCAAATGGGGGCTTCCGGCGGATTATCCGATGGTTGCTCCGAAATACGCCAAGGCGAGATCAAGGCTCGCGAAGAAGATCGGACTGGGACGCAAACGGGCCGGCTGAGCAATTGAGGCCGCCGCTTTGCCCTGCTTAGGTTGCCGGCGGATCCATACTGACCTGGCGACAATTCGGATGTAGTGTCCTGCTGTCTTGAGCGACGGGAGGATATGAGTGCGATCTTTGGTGATAGCGCTTTCGATTGCGCTTCCAAGCGCGAGCGCCGTTTCCGTTCAAGCCGCCTCGCTGGATGATTTGGACCAGATTGCCAAGAGCGAGGTCTGCCCCGCCGATTTGCACCCCTATCGCGGCATTCCGCTCGGCGAAGCCTGCCCGGAACATCTCCTGAACGCCATATCGCCCGACCAGATGATCCAGTGTCGCGACGATTGGTTGAAGGACGATGCCAGGATCGCCCGCTACAACCGGTTCATTCAACGCTGCAGCTCCAGGCCAGGGACAACCGCCGAGAACCTCGGCAAGACCGGCCTGAGGGGCCGCACGACGGTATGGAAACAGCAGGGATCACGCCCGTCCAAGATTCTGAGCTATCCGCCAAGTGAGGGGACGAGCGTCGCGAAAGGCGATGAGGAGCGGCTGCCTTCGACTTCCATTCAACCTGCCTCCGCCCAGCCGACCTGCATGGACGCCTGCATGGTCGAGCCCAAGGCGCGGGCGACCGGCACCGATCCGGGCTCGCCCGCCCGCAAGGCGCTGTGCCTCCTCAGTTGCGGCATCGCGCAATAGCTGGTCGGCTTTCTGAGCGCCGGTCAGAGCGGGCAATTTCCGATTGCAAAGACCTAGAAAGGGTCCTCGGCGGCGACAATCTCGCCGATCCTGTAGCTCCAGTCGAGTTCGCGGACCCGCCGGCGGTTTGGCAGGCGCGCATAGGCTGCCACCGCCCGCATTTCGCCTGGCGGTATGGTGACGCGAAGGGGGAATTCGAGATCGCCGGCCTTCTCGCATCCCCCTGCCGCATCGCGTCGGGCACAATCGCGAAGCTCGACCGCGATGGTGATCTCAGCCACCGTCGCCTCGGGATGATGGTTCTGAACCTTGCCTGTGAGCTTGAAGATCTCGTCGCCCACCAGTTGCATATCCTTCAATTCGACCTGGCTCTTGCCAATCGCCGATTTCGAGCTTCTGCTGCTCTTGCTGCCGCTGCAGGTAGGTCGAGCCGATATACCACACGATCCCGCCAATGACCGCCACGAGACAGCCCACCGCGACGATCAGCGCTCTCCGCGATGGCGCCATGGAAGCTGCGACGGCGAGCAAGGCGATGAGTGCGATTGCGGCCGCAAGATCGATGAGATAACCCATGTCGGCTGATCTAGCATTGCGAGCGCAAGGGAGAAAGCCGCTCCGAAAGCAGACCTTAGGCTCACGGATCTGCTAACGTTCCTCCATCGGGCAGCCCCGCTTTCCGGAGACCCTCGGCAAGTCGGTCAAACTCGGCGAGAAAGACCGTGTTGTCCGACCAGCCATTCCCGTCCTCGAGCCACCGGGCTACGGTATAGTCGGGCATCAGCTTTCGCAGTTCGGCAACTGCATCTTGCGCTTCGCGCGGTCGCTCCAGCCAGGCATATGCAGAAGGCAAGATCAGCATAGGCGATCCAGAACGGTTTCACCGAGATGGACCGGCGGACCATTCGATGGCTTCTTCATATTCTCCAAGGTGAGAGTGCGCATGACAGATATAGAAGTACCAGATATTCGCAGTGGATCCCGGGGAGCTGAGACGAATGGCCATTTGCAGAGGGTCGAAAGCCTCCTTGGACCGCCCAAAGCGGATTTTTGCGCCGCCCAGAGCGCCATAGGCTGGAGCGAGGCTCGCATTCAAGGAAATCGCCGTCTCATATTCTCTGACGGCGACTTCGATGTTCCTGCCGCGGGCTCTCTGAATCTTCGCCCTTGACAAAATGCGCCATTGCGTCGTCGGGGAAAGCAGATCAACACCCGAGCGATGCAATCGTCCGCACGCTTCAGCTGATCCTTGGGCGCCGTGCTCCATCGATAATTGACCTCTATTGCAAGAACGTTTGCCAATCCGACGAGAGCCTTTGGCAATTGGGATCGATTGCCAAGCCCGTTCGAACAGGTCGCGTGATTGCGCCAGCTGATCGCGCGAATAGGGCTTGTTCAAAACCGACCACCCCCGCATGGCGAGATCGACCGCGTCTGGGCTGCTGGCTCGCAGATCCTCGGCTCGGCGACTTTCCTGCTCGGTGAGTTCGAGATCGAGCCGGCGCGCCAACTGCGAAGTGATGACGTCCTGCACCTCCATCGAAGCCGTCCAATTGCCATCGACGCGATCCGACCAGACCTGCGCTCCTGTTTCCGTGTCGATCAACTGGGCACTGACCCTGACCACCGTGTCCGTTCTCCGGACTGATCCGATCCAGCATGTAACGCACGCCGAGTTCGCGCCCAAGACGCTTGGGATCGAAGCCTTGGTAAGCGCGGGCAGTGGCCGGGGCGATGACGAAGCTGTCCTCAATTCGCGACAGAGCGGTGTCAGATCATCCGTGATGCCCTCGCAAAATACGCCTGCTCAGCGTCCCCGCTGAGATCTTGGGGTAGGACGATCACCGACAAACGATGAGCAGCAGCGGGTGAGCCGCCTGCAAGAAGCCAATAGGAGCCGAGATTGCTAGAACCGCCAGGCCTAGCACGGGTCACTCGGCGGCGGCTATTTCAGCCGATCCTGTAGCTCCAGTCGAGCGTTCGCGAGACCGCGCCGTGCGCTTCGGCAGGCGCGCCTCTTGCTGCCAACGCCCGCAAGCTCGCCTGGCGGTATCGTGACGCTAAGTTGGAATTCCGAGACATCGCCTGCCTTCATCCGCCTGCCCCGGCCGCAGTCGCGCCGGGCACAGAGCCTCGAAGCCTCGCCGCGACGTTGATCTCGGCCCCGTCGCCTTGCGACGATGATGGTCTCCTGATCCTTGCCTGTGAGCTTGAAGATCTCGTCGCCCACCAGTTGGCATATCCTTCAATTCGACCTGGCTCTTGCCGATCACCGATTCGAGCTTCTGCTGCTCTTGCTGCCGCCGCCGGTAGGTCGAGCCGATCTACCACACGATCCCGCCAATGACCGCCACGAGACAGCCCACCGCGACGATCAGCGCTCTCCGCGATGGCGCCATGGAAGCTGCGACGGCGAGCAAGGCGATGAGTGCGATTGCGGCCGCAAGATCGATGAGATAACCCATGGCGGTGATCTAGCATTGCAAGCGCAAGGGAGAAAGCCGCTCCGAAAGCAGAACCAGTGAGCGCAACCGCGTCAAACTGCCAAGGTCGGCTTCCGGTCGATCGGTCTCGATCGGTTCCGTGTGGCGAGATCACCGCCGCCCGCCTGCCCTCGATCGACATCCTCCGCGGGCTGGTGATGGTGCTGATGGCGCTCGACCACACGCGGGATTTCTTCGGCAACAGCGGGGCAAATCCGCGCGACCTCGCCGATCCGGCGCTCTTCCTGACCCGCTGGATCACCCATTTCTGCGCCCCGACATTCATCTTCCTGGCCGGCGTGTCGGCCTGGCTCTATGGCAGCCAGGGCCGCACCATTGGCCAGGTCAGCCGCTTTCTCCTCACCCGCGGGCTGTTTCTCATCGCCATCGAATTCACCATCGTCCGTTTTGGCTGGTCCTTTTCTCTCGACCTCAATCATTTCGCAGCGCAGGTCATCTGGGTCATCGGTGCCTCGATGGTGGCGCTCGCCGTGCTGGTTTATCTCCCCTCGGGCTTAATCGCGGCGGTCGCTCTGATCATGATCGCCGGGCACAATCTGCTCGATCCGATCAGGGCATCCGATTTCGGCTCCTTCGCCTTCCTGTGGAATTTCCTGCACGAGCCCGGATTGCTGAGGATCGGGCCCGACAGGACGTTGTTCGTGCTCTACCCCCTCATCCCATGGATCGGCGTCATGGCTTCGGGTTATGCCCTTGGCCCGGTCTTCGGTTCTGACCACGTCCGCCGCCGGCGCTGCTGTTCGGCCTGGGAACGGCGGTCACCATCGGCTTCGTCCTGCTGCGCGCCACCAATCTCTATGGCGATCCGCAGGGCTTCGAGCCGCAGCCGGATTTCCTGTCGACAATCCTCGCCTTCATCAATTGCGAAAAATACCCGCCGTCGCTGCTCTATCTGATGATGACGCTTGGACCGGCTCTGCTGCTATTGGCGGCACTCGACGGCGTGCCCGCCAGACGATGGGAGTTCCTCGCGGCGTTCGGCCGCGTGCCGTTCTTCTTCTATGTCGTCATGCTGTTCGGCCTGGGAATCGCGGTCACCATCGGCTTTGTCCTGCTGCGCGCCACCAATCTCTATGGCGATCCGCAGGTCTTCAAGCCGCAGCCGGATTTCCTGTCGACGATCCTCGCCTTCATCAATTGCGAAAAATACCCGCCGTCGCTCCTGTATCTGATGATGACGCTTGGACCGGCCCTGCTGCTGTTGGCGGCACTTGACGGCGTGTCCGGCAGACGATGGGAATTCCTCGCCACGTTCGGCCGCGTGCCGTTCTTCTTCTATGTCGTCCATATCTATTTCATTCATGCGCTTGCCGTGATCTATGCCCTTGCCAGCGTCGGCGATGCGTCCTGGCTGCTGGGCGCATCCTTCGGCTCGAAGCCTTCCGGCTACGGCTTGAGCTTGCCGATGATCTACCTCGTCACAATATTCGTCGTCGTCGCGCTTTATCCGCTCTGCCGCTGGTTCGCCGCCAGGAAGCGGGATCGACCGGGCTGGTGGTGGAGTTACGTCTGATCGACTTGCAGGAGAAAGACCATGCCCGCACCCAAGGCACGCGCCATCGGCATCAACCACGTCGCGCTCGAAGTCGGCGACATCGAGGAGGCTCTGGCATTTTACGGCCGCCTGTTCGACTTCACCTTGCGCGGCAAGGACGGCAATTCCGCTTTCATCGATCTCGGTGATCAGTTTCTGGCGCTTCAGAAGGGTAAGCGGCAGCCCGCCGACGACGGCCGTCACTTCGGCCTGGTGGTCGACGACAAGGAGAAAGTGCGCCAGGCGCTCGTCGCGGCAGGGGTCGAGCCGCTGCCGGGACCCTTTCTCGACTTCCGCGATCCCTGGGGCAACCGCTTCGAGATCATCGGCTATGATAATATCCAGTTCACCAAGGCCGAGAATGTCCTCCGCGGCATGAAGCTCACCCATCTCGCCAAGAATGCCGGCGCCCGCAAGGAGCTCGCCGACAAGGGCATGGCGCCGGATTGAGGCGGAACCCGACCCTGTCTGGCGGCCTGCTGGTCGAGCCGGAGCGCATCAGCGAGCTGAACGACAGCCCGGAGCGCCCCGGCTCCTACGTCCTTTACTGGATGCAGCAGTCGCAGCGCGCCCGCTTCAACCCGGCTCTCGAGACGGCGGTGGCCATCGCCAACCGTCTCGGCCTGCCGGTGCTGGTCGGCTTCGGCCTCACCGATACCTATCCCGAGGCCAATGCCCGCCACTACACCTTCATGCTCGAGGGGCTGGGCGAGGTTGAAGCAGCGCTCCATGAGCGCGGCATCGGTTTCGAGCTGCGTCTTGGTTCCCCGGAGCGTATCGCCATCGCGCTCGCCCGCAATGCCGCCGTCATGGTCTGCGACCGCGGCTACCTGCGTCACCAAAAGGCCTGGCGGGACGCGATTGCGCGTACCGTCGGCTGTCGCGTGGTCCAGGTCGAAGGCGACGCTGTCGTGCCGGTCGCGGTCGCCTCGCAAAAGCGCGAGACGGCCGCCCGCACCATCCGCCCCAAGATCCTGCGCTGCCGCGACGACTACCTCCGGCCCCTGCCGCCCCTCGCGGTGGCGGTGCCGGCCGATAGGCTCGATCGGGCGCAATCGATCGACCTCTCCGACATCGCCCGGCTCCTCGCCGCGCTTCGCATCGATCACACCGTCGGCCCGGTCACGCACTTCATCGGCGGCACTGCCGAAGCCGAGCGGCGCCTCGAACGATTCATCGCGCACTCGCTTGCAAATTATGCCGGCGCCCGCGCCGAGCCGGCGACCGCACAGGTGTCGTTCCTCGCCGCCTATCTGCATTTCGGCCAGATCTCGCCGGTCGAGATCGCGCTTGCCATCCGCGCCGCTACAGCCGATCAGCCGGACCGCGCCGCCTATCTCGAAGAGCTGGTCGTCAGGCGCGAGCTCGCCATCAACTTTGTCGAATACGAGCCGTCCTACGATTCCTATGATGCCCTGCCGGAATGGGCGCGCCGCACCCTGAAGCACCACCGCGACGACCCGCGGCCGCACCTCTATGGCAGGGACGAGCTCGAAGCTGCCGCCACCGCCGACCCCTATTGGAATGCCGCCATGCGTGAGATGCTGCTGACCGGCTACATGCACAATCACATGCGGATGTACTGGGGCAAGAAGATCCTCGAATGGTCGCGCACGCCCGAGCAGGCCTTCGCGACCGCGCTTTTCCTCAACAACCGCTACTTCCTGTGCGGCCGCGATCCGAGCTCCTACGCCAATGTCGGCTGGTGCTTCGGCCTGCATGACCGGCCATGGCCGGAGCGTCCGGTCTTCGGCACCGTCCGCTCGATGACGGCCGCCGGCCTCGAGCGCAAGACCGACATCGATGCCTATGTCAAACGGGTGAAGAGCCTATCTTAGAAATTGGCCATGTCCACCCGATCCTCACCTACTGCCCCGCGAGCGCGTGTCGATGAACCGCATGCCCTGGCCTTCGAGCACGACGCAGGTCAGCCGCCCGGTCAGGAAGGCACCGGTATCGATGTTGATCCGGTTGGGCATCACCTCGGGTTCCTGGCTCGGTGTATGTCCGTGCACGATGATCTTCCCATGATTGCGCTCCGAGTTGAGAAACGGCTCGCGGATCCACAGCAGGTCATCGGGGCTTTGCGCCTCGAGCGCCGTTCCCGGCCGGATCCCCGCATGCGCGAAAAAATACCCTCCCGCCGATTGGCTGAGCCGGGTCGATCTGAGAAAGCTTAGATGCGCCGCCGGCAGGGCTGCGATGAATGCGTCACGCAGTTGGATCGCATCGTCGAGCTGCAGAGACATGCGTGGCGTAACCCCGTAGGAGTGCAGCGTTTCGAAGCCGCCGAGGCGTCTCCAATCCAAGAGAACGCCGGGCTCGGCAAGGAAGTCGAGCAGGATCTGCTCGTGATTGCCGCGCAGGCAGTGGCGCTCGTCGCCGACCGGCGGATGGGACAATAGCGTCGCAATCACCTCCCGCGAGCTTGGTCCGCGGTCGACATAATCGCCGAGAAACACCTCCACCGCCGACGCGCACGGGTTTCTTTCGAGGTCGCTCGCGATCATCGAGAGGATGATCCGCAAGAGATCGGCCCGGCCGTGGATGTCGCCCACTGCATAGATCCGCGCGCCATCGGACAGGCCCTCGCGTAGGGACGGCGAACCGGCACCAAAGAGCTTGCGAAGGGCGCTGATCAGGAACTGTCTCCCTCAAAGGTGTTCAGCCTTTCTGCGCGAGAATCCCGAAGAGAGCAAACGCCAAGCGCAAGGCACAACCGCACCCGTCTCGGCCCCTGGACATCTTGCCCGGGGACAATGACGCATTGGCACTCTAATGGGAAGAGTGCTAAAAACAGCGCGAGGCGTGTTTCGGTTCCGTTGGAAGCGAGTTGCGCATGCGCAACTTAGGGCCGGCCGTCTCCTTTCGCCGGCGCTTGCATCGGGCCTTTGGCGCCGGTGCAACGATCTAAGCGAGGAGCACGAAGTAGATAATCAACAGGGGTATAGCGACTGCAACCGTGGCCAAACCGAGTTCGATGAGGTGCTCTTTCCACCACTGCAACATATCAGCCTCGAAACCGCGTACACCCCCGATTATACGCCGATCCAGGATGCAGAAGAATGACAGGTGAGGCGGCGCACTGGCACCGGCCCTGTAATTGCATCGTCATCTCTGCCCGATAGCGTGCTTGATTGTCCGGTGACGTAGCTTGGGGCGGCCTTCTTCCTGACATGTGGTGACCGCCCACTTTTTCTATTCGGCGTCAGCCTTCGCCTTTATGCAGCCGCTGAGCGAAGCGGCGGCGCTTAAATGACTTTGCCACTCCTTTTAGCGAAGCATCTTGTAAAGCTGCTCGCCGGCGCTCCAAAGCCGCAACTCCCAACCGTCTTTTTCGCTCGCCTCGGTGGTCAACACGAGCCCGGTAAGCACGACTAGGAGCAAGGCGGTAATTCCAATCATGACATCCTCCGCGGGACTGCGATGCAAACGGCAAGCACTGTGCTCCGTTCCATGACAGCGCGTGAATTCGTGAACGGCCAGGGCATTGGCACCCGAGTTGGCTTCGCCCTATTGTGGCCCGTCGACTTACGCAGGGCCGGCGTCGCGCCGTCGAGGCCCCATAAACTGTGCGAATATGAGGATGAATGTATTTCCTAGCCCTAGCCACTGACTATGACGGCACGATTGCCCACAACGGCTCCGTCACGGCGGAGACTACGGCGGCACTAAAACGTTGCAAGGAAACGGGGCGACGTCTGATCCTGGTGACCGGCCGGGAGTTGCCCGACATCAAGAGAGCTTACCCCGAAATCAAGCTCTTTGATCGCGTGGTGGCTGAGAATGGCGCCTTGATCTACGACCCCTCGACCGAAGAGGAGCGGGTCATTGCGGCAGCCCCACCCGCAATCTTTGTTGAGCGGTTGAAAGAGCGTAACGTCGAGCCGCTTTCGGTCGGGCATTCCATTGTAGCAACATGGGAGCCGCAACAGACGATCGTTCTCGAGGTCATCCGCGAGCTCGGTCTCGAGCTCCAGATTATCTTCAACAAGGGAGCTGTCATGGTGTTGCCGCCTGGCATGAACAAGGCTGCAGGACTTAAGCACACGACGTGTTCGCACAATTCTCCCAACTGACAGGTATCGAGTCTCCAGGTGATGATTCTGTTTATGACAAGGAACGCGTTTTGGTTTGGGATCTTGACGCAGGAAAGCGGGTAAGGGCGGTCAAAGCCGACCGACCTCGGCAAGCCCACAAGCGCCACACGCGCAAATACGCCGAGGGCGAGCTGGGAGAAGACCGCAGCTTCTATTTTCGAGGACCCGACAACGCTCTCAATCTGCGGGCTCAAAATCTGATGCTTTTCCTCCAGATCGCCGAGGGCGTGGACGATCGGACATGGGAGCATCATCTAAGGGCGGCCCACTATTCTGAGTGGTTTCGTGACGTCATCAAGGATTCCGAACTCGCACGGGAGGCAGCCGAGATCGAGGGGGATGCGAGTCTCAATGCTGCCGAATCGCGGAAGCGGATCAGCGAAGTTGTTTCGCAGCGCTATACGGCATCGTCCAAGGGTCAGTAAGAAGGTGGTGAGCATGGGCGCGGAAACCCATCAGTCCAGATCCTGACCCGGTCCCCGACGCCATCTGGAATCTGCCGGCAACGAATGTGTGACGTCGGCTCAGGCTGACACGCTGAGGATTTTGTCGTCGTTTTATTACTGATCGGTCGTGAGTGCGTCACGCGGCTGACAAAAACCGTCCGATTAGCGGCCCGCCGTTTCAACATACGAACTTCCCAACCCCACCATCTGTAAATCGATAGCGAGCGCACCAAGTCGTGCCGTCGAGAGGAGGGTTCATATAGAAGAGGTCTTAAAGATGAACCTGAAGAAAGTCCTTGTGGTGATGGCGATGTTCAGCACGTCCCTCTTGCCCACTTCCGTGGGGGCGACGTGGAACGGCACAGATCAATATCAATGTGCATACACCTACAGCGACCAGGGTGGTCAATCGAACGGCCACGGTACTCGACCGGTGAAGTCGAAGCAGGCGGCGGCGCTTGCCATCCCGGGAGAAGCTGCGCGATCTCGTGGGATCGGCAACGGCGGCACAAATTGGGTCCTTGGCTCCCCTATGCGATTCAGGCCAGAGGCGAAACCTTCCGCCGAGAAGGCTTGCCGTGAAAAGGCATCGGATTGCGTATTCATGGGCTGCTTCCGTCGCAAGTGATGAATTGCTCCCGGTGGTCAATAGTCATTACTACCGGGAGACCATTGCGTTGTCCGAAACTCGTCGTACAGCTGCGGTATAGTCAAACATGGCTATAGATGGGCGTCGGAATGGACCACGTAGTATTTTCACTGGATCTCGCGGCGATTGAACGGCGAGTTGCCGAGGCCGAGAAGCGAATCGAGTGGCATTGCGCAAGAATCAAAGCCCTGCAAGGACGAGGGCTGGACGCCAGGGCGGACAAAACAATCCTGCAGGAATGTCGAAACGTTCTCGCGCTCCATTTACGGATCCACGCAAGGCTCGTCGAACAACTCACTCGGGCAGGAGTCGACGGCCCGTCCTAGATCTTCAAAAGACGGCGCGCTGAAGGCAAAGACGCTCACCGTCGCCTGGTTACCGGTCAGATAGTGTGAACCTCGGTGGAACCTAGCCCGGCCAAAGCCGCTTCCTGCCCCCACCGCCAGCCCGTGATCTCGGGCATATCGTCGCCATATCGCGTAATATATTGCTTATGCTCGATGAGCTTGTCGCGTACGGCCTGCTTGGCGTACGCAGCCCGCGGCCCCAGCTCAGGCACGCGATCGATCACGTCGTTTACCAGGTGAAAGCGATCGAGATCATTCAATACGCACATGTCGAACGGCGTCGTGGTGGTGCCCTCTTCCTTGTAGCCGCGCACATGGATGTTCTTGTGCCCTGTGCGCCGGTAGGTCAGCCGATGAATGAGCCATGGGTAGCCATGGAAAGCAAAAATGACCGGTTTGTCGACCGTGAAGAGCGTGTCGAAGTCGAAGTCGGAAAGACCATGCGGATGCTGGCTGGCGGGTTGCAGCTTCATGAGGTTGACGACGTTGACCACGCGTATCTTGAGCTCCGGCGCATGATGACGCAGCAGCTCGACAGCTGCCAGCGTCTCCAAGGTCGGCACGTCGCCGCAGCAGGCCATGACCACATCAGGCTCGGCGCCGCGGTCGTTGCTCGCCCACTCCCAAATGCCCAATCCGGCCTCACAATGCTTTACTGCCTGGTCCATCGTCAGCCATTGCGGAGCAGCCTGCTTGCCAGCCACGACAACGTTGACGTAATTTCGGCTGCGTAAACAATGATCGGTGACCGATAGCAGGCAATTGGCGTCAGGCGGGAGATAGACCCGGATGACCTCGGCCTTTTTGTTGACCACATGGTCGATGAAACCCGGGTCTTGATGACTGAAGCCATTGTGATCCTGCCGCCATACGTGGCTCGACAGCAGATAGTTCAACGAGGCGATGGGTCGCCGCCAGGGGATGTGGTTACACACCTTGAGCCATTTGGCGTGCTGGTTGAACATGGCGTCAATGATGTGGATGAAAGCCTCATAGCAAGAGAAAAAGCCGTGACGGCCGGTCAGGAGATAGCCCTCCAGCCAACCTTGGCACTGGTGTTCGCTCAGCATCTCCATCACGCGCCCATCGGGGGCGAGATGATCGTCCCATGGGTAGATCTCCGCCACCCAGGCACGACTGGTCACTTCGAGTACATCCTGCCAGCGGTTCGAGTTGTTCTCGTCCGGACTGAACAGCCGGAAATTTCGTGACTCCAAATTCCTTTTCATGACGTCGCGGAGGAATGCGCCCATGACCCGGGTAGACTCGGCCATCACGGCTCCGGGTGCGGCCACTTCGACAGCATAGTCGCGGAAATCTGGAAGGCGGAGGTCGCGCAGGAGCAAACCCCCATTGGTGTGCGGGTTGGCGCTCATGCGACGAGTCCCCCGAGGGGCGATTTCGGCGAGCTCGGGCCGCAGCCTGCCTTGATCATCGAAGAGCTGTGCGGGTTGATAGCTCTTCATCCACTCCTCGAGCATGCGGACATGGGCTGGGTTTTCGTGCATCTGGCCCATCGGGACTTGGTGCGAGCGCCAATAATCCTCGGTGCGCCGACCATCGACTTCTTTGGGCCCTGTCCAGCCCTTTGGCGTCCGGAGCACGATCATTGGCCAACGCGGACGTTCCGTAAATCCATCCCGAAGCGCGTCGTCCTTGATCCGTCTGATCACCCCCATGACCGTGTCCAGCGTGTCAGCCATCATCTCGTGCATTTTCTCCGGCTCATGCCCCTCGACGAAATATGGCGTGTAGCCGTAGCCGCGGAACAGATGGTCCAGCTCGTCACGGCTGATCCGGGCGAAAATGGAGGGATTGGCGATCTTGTAACCGTTGAGGTGAAGGATCGGCAAAACCACCCCGTCAGTCGCCGGATTGAGGAACTTGTTGGAATGCCAGCTCGTCGCCAATGGTCCGGTTTCCGCCTCGCCGTCGCCGACGACACAGGCAACGATCAGATCCGGATTGTCGAAGGCCGCTCCATAGGCGTGCGAGAGGGCATAGCCCAGCTCACCGCCCTCGTGTATTGATCCAGGCGTTTCCGGCGCCACATGGCTCGGGATGCCCCCCGGAAAAGAGAACTGGGTGAAGAGTTTTTTCATCCCGGCTTCGTCGGGAGATATATCGGGATAAACCTCGCTGTAAGTTCCTTCGAGATAGGCATTCGCGACCAGCCCGGGGCCGCCATGCCCGGGGCCGGTGATATAGATCATGTCGAGGTCGTATTTCCTTATTACCCGGTTAAGGTGAACGTAAATGAAGTTCAGACCGGGCGTGGTCCCCCAATGACCGAGGAGACGCGGTTTGATGTGATCCTTTGTGAGGGGCTTTTTGAGCAGCGGATTGTCGTAGAGATAAATCTGACCGACCGAGAGGTAGTTGGCAGCCCGCCAATAGGCGTCGATCAGTGCCCGTTCCTCTTCGGACAGCGCGTCTGCCATGATTGCCTCCCTGGCCTACTCTCTTCATGGGTTCGATTCCGAGCTTAGGCCAGAGAACCGGCCTGAGACGCCGACCGATAACACAGGTTAATTTGCTTTGTCGCACTCTATCCTGAATCCAAGGCCGACCCGGCCTCGATGTGTCGTGCAGCATCGGGAGACCACGTTCCATTCGCCAATCAAGGGACACGACTTGCAACCGAAGCAATGCCGAATTCGCCAACAGAGATCCTGACGACGCTGCGTCAAAGCGAACTAGGTCTCGTGCAGATCGTCAATAGCATCGGATTCTGGGTCAGCGTACTACCAAACGGTACGATCTTCACCATGGAGCAAACGCAGGGGAGCCGGCAAATTATGATCAACCAGGCGCTCGCCTCGCCGATCGCGAGTGGCATGGGACGGCTTTACCTGCGCACGGGCGGTAGTGCGCCAATGATCAGGATCTTGGCCTTAGCGAACGGGCCTTCCTGATGAACAACGAGGCCTATGCAAGCGAATATATCGACCACCATATCGCCCAACGCCGGCAAAATTTGTCGCAAAGCAGCATCCATCCTTGGGCGGCCCATGGCTGTCTTGAGGACGCCGCCGGTTTCACAACAGATTTCCGCCAGTTGATGGGGCCGGCTCATGACGATACAGTTGATCGGCGCATCGTAAGCTCTGGCAAAAACCGTGCCTGTTGCACGAAGAATTATGTGAGAACGATGCGCGCGGCAATCTCCTCCTCAAGAGCCTTCAGCCTCCTGGCCTCCGACACTTCCATGCCGCCGTACTTCTTGCGCCAGGTGTAGAAGGTCGCGTCGCTTTCTGCGGCCGAAAGCCCCGCCTGATGCTCCTTTTGAATCCGATTATCTGCTCGTCCGAAAACCTTGATCACTTCATTGCCTGTCTCCTCCTTCAGGATGCAGGCTAACCTCGAAGCGAGGACATTTCAGGGGAGCAGTTTACTGAATGTCGTTCTCTATGACAGCCGCAAACCGCGATGTGAGCAAAATTGAACAGCGCGGTGACGTGTAGCCGTTCTAAGTTTGCGCAAGCTAAAACGCTCCCACCTTGGATTCAATAACCGTCGCCGCGGCGATTGGGCAGGATGGGGCATCGATCAAAGAACTTCGCGGAATGAGTTTTCATAGCGAGCCGAGGAGGAGCCGATGCATTTCGTTGCGCTGGTTACGGCAACTGCCTTGGGTCTCGGTGGATTCGCCACTGCGTATCTCTATCACGACAAGTCGGATCCCCCGCAGCGATACGGGTCGTGGCAAGAGCTGTCGGCTGCGCAGCCGAGCTGCAGATCGATGACCAACCTTAGTGAAATGTATCCCGCCGGTGTTGGAGGCTTGCAGTGCTCAGTGCCGGGAGTCGCTTGCGCGCGGCACGATTGGATGTGTGCTGATCTAAACTGAGCTGAGGCGGCGCGCATGATAGGAGGAGATCGGTCGCACGCCCAGGGAGGGAAGCGGCTCTATAAGCCCGAGCCGGTATCACACCGCAAACTTTTGTCGTCTCTCGCTCGTCGAGAGCGCAAAGGAAAGCACCCTTTGTCCAGGGCGCGGCGGATGATGAGGTTTCGCTGGCGGAAACGCCACGTCGTTCTCACATCTATCAAATGAGTAAAGATACGAAAAAATCTGAACCAGGCGATGAGACAGCGCTCGGTGAATGGGAGGCCGAGGGAGGTTCATTAATCACCGCACCTCAGCGCGGAAAGCATATGGGGTTGGGGGAGCAGGAACAATTCGTCCTTTCTTGTCTTGGAGGTGCGGTGCTGATGCAATGGAACGAGCTACCCACCCACATACAGCGAGAGCTGTTCGAACGGGCCGCATCGCTGAGCAAAGAAGATCAGACCCTTGCATTGCGAGAGCAGATTGCCCGCTTCCTCCATAACCACAAGGACGACTAGAGTTCGTTCTGTGGAAATCGCTTTTGCGCCTTAGCGATGCAGCCGTCATCACCTTACGCCTGTTATCGGCGCAGCAGTGGTTGATCTCTTCTCGATTTCCGGGAGGATAAGATAGGGCACAACCCCGTGGCCCTTTTCTCCACCCCCGATGATGACTTTGTTGGATTTTCCCAGGACGCCTTCAAGCGTCTCAATGAACAAGCAGCGGCGAGTCACGTCCTTGGCTTTGGTATATTCCTCCAGCAGTTGCGGCTGCGTTGGTCGTTGCAGGAGTTTGGCTCCTGTCGCTGCACAGCAATGGACGGCGGATGACCTATACGCCGATCGACCGTTCGGCAACATCGAGGTCGGGCGGGCAGGCATTAGCCAAAGGGACTTTCAAAGCGCTTTTCCACAACCTCTCGGGCCAACAGCGTGCGGAGATCCGTTCACGCTGCGCCGTGATCGCAAAGTGACGGTCCGTTTTGCCCAGGTGAAACCTGCTCACCGCGAGTTGGCGACCACAAGTAGGAGTTCCGTTCCCACCGGCTCGGTAGGCATGCGGGCCGATAAGCCCGATCTAGACGTACGCTATGCGTACCCCCTATGCGGGCGGGAGAGGAGACCACCCGATGTCCGTCCGCCTAAACCGTTCGGTGCTTGCGGTCCGAAACCGCCCATCATCCGGCAGCCAAACCATGCACTCGATCGCGACTTCGATCCTGGCGATGCGTACGACATTGAACGCATTCACCTCGCCACGCCGACGCGTCGACGACGCGGTCCCCGCCCGGATTAGGAGTACCGCTCGACCCGGCAGCCGGTAGCGCTTTGTCGTCTCGCCGACGCCGCTCATATGCAGGTGGCCGGATAGGATCATATCGACACCTGCGCCGATGAATCCGGCCATGGCCATGTCAGCTCGGCCGACAACATTGTGCGCCGCTACGGCCCCCGGGGCGGGATCGGGTGCGTCGAACGCATGGTGGGTGACGACTATCCGGGTCACATCCTTCCCGCAATGTGCCAAACGCTGCATTCCAGCCTCGATCTGCAGCCGGTTAATGCGCCCATCCTTGAACGTCAGCGCGCGCGCCGTGTTGACTCCCAGCACCGCGATCTCGGCGTCCTGGTAAAAAGGTGCGAGATCGCTCGTGATGTAGCGCCGATAGCGGTCGAGCGGCGTTAGCCATCGCTGCAGGACATTGTAGAGCGGTACGTCGTGATTACCGGGGACCGTCAGCTGGGGCGCCGGCAACATTTCGAGAAACCGCGCCGCCGCCTTGAACTCCGCAACGCGAGCGCGTTGCGTGAAATCGCCCGAAACCACCACGAGGTCCGGTGCTGCCTCCACCGCCGCGCGCAGCAAGGCCGGCGGGAGCGTCGGGTCGATACGGCCAAAATGCAAGTCCGAGAGATGAACGATGGTGCGCACTGCCCCTGCTCTATCTCATCAGGCGGCCGCTGGCACGACCACGCGCAGCGCCCCGGGCCGGCCGCGGTACCGCAGCGGCGTCTGCATCAAATCAACCTCACCGTCAGTCGCGACCGGTACATGGGTTCGATGCATGCACACGTCGGTCTCGTCAGTCTCGAACGCCGCGAGATCCGCATCGTGAACGAGCCACAGCAGCGCCTCCACCGCTAACGCGAGCAGCCTAAACGACCGGCATATGGCGCCGTGCCGACCCACAATTTGCCGCCGTCCAATCAACGCCCGGGCTTCAGCGGCGTTGGTGGAACCGGCTTTGTCGTTCAGGATACAGGTCAGGATATGATCCACTGCTACCCCGCCCAAGTGTCCCTGCCTTACCGTTACGATTTTTGTCAAGGGCGGCGATGACTCATACGTGTGGCAGTGAATGTCAAGAAAGATGATGGATCGCGGCCATTGGCACAGTTCTAGACCCAAAGGCAAAGGCTACAGCAGCGACTTCCCGAGCGCGGAGTAGTCAACGCGATTCGTCCCACAAGTTATGGCTGCAGTGCAGCCTTCGAGACGGAAAGCACTGTCACAGCGGTGTCGTGGTGTTCGTATCATTTGCTCGCGACGACAAAGGGACGCGGCGTCCTTTTGCCCACCGCACCGAAGTCCGCAAAAAGAGTAAGAGGATTAACCCACATCAATGTGGGCTAGGGCGATTGGCGGCATATATGCTCCCTCGCCTGACAATTCCCCTCATAAAGGATACTCAGTATGAATTGGGACCAAGTTGAAGGAAAATGGAAGGAATTCAGCGGTAAGGTTCAGACCCAGTGGGGCAAGCTCACCGCTGACGACCTTGATGTTATCAAAGGCCGACGCACGGAGCTCGAAGGGCGCCTCCAGAAGCGCTACGGATTTGCGGCCGAGAAGGCGAAGGCTGAAGTAGATTCCTGGCTCAACCAGATGAAGTAAACGACGCCGAATATTGTGTTGGGAAACCGCCAATGGCGGGCGGCTTCCCAACCGCTACCATGTTAAGCCGCTGGCTTGATGGAAAACTTGTTGGGGGAAATGTCCTGCCCGCCTTTGCCCACCGCAACTGAGTCCGTAAAAGGGTAAGGTCATTGATCCACATCAATGTCGCTAGGGCGACTGGCGGCATATACACCCCTCACCTGACAGTCCCTTGTGAGAGGAAAAAACTCATCATGAATTGGGATCAAATCGAAGGAAAATGGAAGGAATTCAGCGCTAAGGTTCAGGCCGAGTGGGGCAAGCTCACTGAGAATCTTGATGTTATTAAGGGCCGACGCACGAAGCTCGAGGGCGACCTCCAGAAGCACAACGAATTCACGGCCGAAAGAGCCAAGACCGAAGTCGATTCCAGGTCCAGCAATATGGAGTAACGACAGAACACGTATTGGGAAGCCGCCATGGGTGGGGCGGTTAGCTTCCCCAACCAACTGACGACCGCTTCGCCACACCCTCTTCCCGCAATGTGCATTGCCGCATTTACATTTCTGTCTCAATCAAAGTATAGCCTAGCTTGACTAACTGTTCAGCCAAGCCTCTATCTCGGCCCCACGTGCCGTTACTCCGATCCGTTGGATTTGGTTAGATGTGAAAGTCACGCTTCGAGGCCGCCGATTAGCTTCGCGTGTGTCTCCGCACCAAGGCTTGCTTGTGCCATCGTCCCGTGGCGACCTCACTCGGCCAGCGCCCCCTAAGTTTTCCTTGTTTTCTGCCGTGTTGGGATAGGAGAGGATAAAATCATGTCAGAGCGAGAAGATTGCGGCACACCATGCAATCGGTGGCAGTTTCAACTTTATTCTTGCGCAGGGTGCTTATTTCGGTTGCGGCACACACAATATGCACCCCCGATAATTGACACCGTTCTCAGCGCGTCAACCGTCATTCCGTCTGTCGCGGCGATTGTTCCTGATGAATGTCGCTCTTCGCGTGGACATTCTGCCGCCCAAACGACGTTTGCGTCGATCTGGGCTTCGACTTCGTTGCAATCTCTCGCAAGGCGAGCGGCGCTACTCCAATGAAACGGCGCGCGTTCATGTAACCCCGCGCTCAAGTTGCGGACCCTTTCAATTCTATCGGCCGCATTCCTTGTAGTTGGATACAATGCAACGACATCCGTCGAGAACGGGATCTACCGCACGGTCGCGACATGGCGGCCGCGTCCGATTTCCTCATCTCGCCGAATTTGCCCCTCGCGCAAAAGCATTCCGATCAGGCTAAACGAAAGGTAGTCCTTGGAACCGCCTCCATAGGCCGAGGCTGCAATAGCGGGAAAATTTGTCGAGGCAGCCACGATCTCTGCGGATAATCCGACGGCTTTGCAGCTCCGCGCCATGAATATCATCTATGAAACGACGAAGGAGCGTGGAGCGAGCATCCTGATCCCGACATCAATGGTCGATAGCTACAATCCCATAGTTGCTCTTGCGCTGGCAGGTCAGGAAACTTCACCCCGAAAGCTCAATGGTCCTCTGCGACTCAGTAGGCGGTCCGAGTGATTGGCTAACGTCGGGTGATAAGTGACTTGGCGGTTTCGACCGGCACTGCCACGTCACGACAATAGGCATCAACAGGCATCAACCGGTTGCCTTGGCGAATTTCTCTGTTGAGGGGAGCGCCACCAACACTGGTAATCGCTTTGCATGCCCTCTTTATGGATCTGCGCTTCCAGTTTGGGCGGAGATTGTTTTCAATACGCCAACTCCCTTGACGAGATAGCGCCACGAATGGCTTTCGCGCTACAGGGGTTTGGAAAGCGCCGATGATTGTTGATGACCCGAGAATACCGCGTCTGCCGCCTGTCGCACTGGTCCCGGAAGCTCCTGGCCCGGACGAAGAGGCCAACGCGTCCGAGTCAGAGATGCCGTTGCCAAGTCCGCAGACGTTCTTTCTCGGAGGTCTTTTCGTGTTGAGCGTTTTGGCGGCGCTCTACGTCGCAAGCTCGATCATTCTCCCCATCATGCTCGCCTTCGTGTTGAAACTCCTTCTGCAGCCCGCTGTGCGTCTCCTGGAGCGTATGCACTTACCAAGCGTCGTCGGAGCGCTCTTGGCAATCCTGCTGGTTATTGGATCGCTTGTGGGTCTTGTGGCAGCCTTATCAGTCCCTGCGGCGACTTGGGCGCAGAGGTTGCCGGAAGGCATACCGCGCCTTGAAGCTCACCTGGCGGTCCTAAAGGCCCCAATCGAAGCGCTGCAGAAGGTCATTCAACAGGCCGAACAGGTCGCGGATACCGGAACTACGGGTTCTGTCGTTCAGGTTCACCGCGATCTCGGCCTGACGGGCGCGCTGTTTGCGGGAACGCGTGCAGTCCTCGATGGTCTGTTTACGACCGTCCTGGTGCTCTACTTTCTGTTGGTGTCGGGCGATATCTTCCTTCGACGCATCGTCGAAGTTCTGCCGAAGTTCAAGGACAAGCGACAAGCCGTCGACATCTCTCAACAGATCGAGGAAGACATCTCTGCCTATCTGGTGACGATCACGGTCATGAATGCTGCGGTCGGCGTCGCCACCGCGACCGCGATGTATCTTTGCGGGCTTGGAGACCCCTTATTGTGGGGGGCCACAGCCTTCCTGCTCAACTACATTCCGATTTGGGACCGCTGTTTGGAACCTTCATCTTCCTCCTCGCCGGACTTCTGAGCTTCGACACCTTATTGTGGGCTTTGCTGCCGCCGGGCCTCTACCTCGGCATCCACCTCGTCGAGGGCGAAACCCTGACGCCGATGCTGTTAGCGCGGCGCTTCACATTAAACCCAGTGCTGGTCATCTTGGCGCTCGTGTTTTGGTTCTGGATGTGGGGCGTGCCTGGCGCCATCCTGGCTGTTCCGTTGCTGGCCATGGTCAAGATCGTCTGTGATCGGGTGCGCTCACTGAAGATCCTGGGGCACTTCCTCGAAGGCTAGCTTCGAAACATTAATGTGAATACTGGACATGGTTTTTTGCTTCCGGCTCGCGATCAGGGGCTGGAAACGTTCTGGAATTTGCGAATGAGCGCAGCGGTCGCACCGTAGAAGCTATCGGACGGATTCTTGCGGCAGTAATCGTCGATCCACTTCGCGAGTTCCGCCGTATGCTGTCCGCCAGACACATCACCCTTGGGTTCCGCACCATACTGGTTATACGCAGTCATATAGCCGAGCGCCCAGGCGATCATGGTGGCGGCATCGACCGCATCGCCTGCTCGACGTTCGGTCCACGAGGTGCAGGAAAGGTTACCCTGTCCCAATACGGGCAGATCCTGGGCGGCCCCTTGCACCGTCAGGGCCAGCAGCATTACGAACGGTACAACGGCCCTCTGAATCCTCGTCTTCACCGAACAACCTCCACGATCCGCCTGATCAACAAACTGCGAATTAAGCTTCCCTAGTTCTCGGATATGCGGGGCTACTCTGAACAAGGTCCCTGCGAAGAGAGCCGACGACATTAGACATATCTATGGTGTCAATTTCCGATAGAAGCCGCTCACGGCTTCCCAGATTTCGAGTTCCCAGCTCTTACGGCCGTATGAATCAGCCGCGAGAAGCCCCGCAGCAAGGCTCAGGACAATGATGGCAGGTACATAGGCGATCATGGTGGTCTCTTCCTATTTGTGAGCCAACGCCCAGTGTAAGCCCCCCGTTCCGCTTTGATTGTGGGTGTGTGCAGATAGCCGAAAAACCCCGCTCAGACGAGGCGACCCTCCGCGTCTGCAGAGCAGCCCTGGTCCGACCTGAGCAAAACTGAACAGCGCGATAGGTTCTGCTGGTCTAAATTCGCGCATGTGCGTGAAAACGCTGCCTCACGTGTCGATGAATGACCGTCGCGATTTGCGAGGGCGAGCGAGCGAAATGGGCAAAATGACCCCGCATTATCGTGTTTACGATCCGAAATCGTTGAAGGCGATGGGAATGGCCTTCGACGCCGCCTTGGACGCGCTGCCGCACGAAGGAAGGGGCGAGATCCGAATGCGCCGGGAATTGGCGTTACTGATCATCTATTTTGCTGACCGGGGAGAAGCAGATCCGGCGCGACTTTCCCGATTGGCTCTCGTCAGGATGAACCGGAGTGAGGATTTCGACCTAAGCCAGGCTGCCCCGATTTTTCGGTTCAGGCTGATCGCTAAGCCGTCCTTCACGGAGCACTCGACAACCGGACTATCGAAAGAGGTAAGCCTAGTTGCGGACTGAATGAGGCGGGCCGAGAAAGATGATTGGAAGGCAAGCCATGAGCAGTGATTCTCTCATGAAGCGCAACAGCTGGATTGTCGTAGCCGTTGGGACCCTCTTCGATATAGCTTTCTGTTTCGTCGTTGCTCTGATTTTTTCGCCGCGCCAACCCGGCTCGGCTTTTTTGATTCTACTCGCTACCGTTTGGGGTGTCGGCTTGCTAATTCACTTGAAATCCAAACTCGTAAAGACATTGATCTACTATCTAGGCGGAAGGCGGCAACGCATAGAGGCTACTCTCGATGAGCTTGTTCGACTCAAAATGCCGGCAGGGGCCTCCTATCAGAATAATGCTTCCGAATATTGTAGGCGAGTTGCCAGCGATGAGGACGAGAGTAAAGATGCGCGACTCTATGCTGGGACAATGATTGGCATCCTGACTGTGATGCCTCTATATTCGCGAACCGACACCCGCCAATTGCATTCCGTCGTCGAAAAGGCGCTGCAAAAGTATTCGCTAATGATCAATCGGCGGCGCGACAAAATCGGATGGGTCGAGGAGGCGAGGACGGTTATCGGCGTCCCGCACGGCGAGCGCGCAGCGACGTTCGAGCTACCGGTCCGATAAAAATGGGTGGGGGGATTTCGCAGTCGGGTGAGCTACCCTCTCTCAACCGCAGGGGGACGGCCTCTAGGATGAGGTCTTATCCCTTTTCACCGCGCCCAAAGCGAGGTCGACAAACTGGCCTTCTGGATATTTGTCCAGATAGGCCTGGAACGGTGCGGGATCGGAACTGTCCTTCACACTCTCCCAAAATAACAGTTCCACTTTCAGGGCGTCTTCGGCAGGAAGTTCCGGAGCAATATCGAGGTCTGCTAACCTCGCCTTCGCGACCGCACTGAAGGAGCCCGTAGGGTATTGCTCAAGATACGCAGCGTATTCTTCACGGCCAGTGCTCTCCTGGATCGATTCCCAGAAAGCAATTTCCGTTGGACTGGCCTCGTCCAGATTTTTTTCTGATCCTGCGGGTTCGTTCTGAGTGCTATCTGCGTCATAAATCAATGCGAAGGCTTGAACCGGCCGGGCGATGTTTTTCAAGGACAAGGCACCAAGGTCCTCGAAGGTATAAGTGGCCTTGTCCTGGAGATGGTCGCGAGCGAGCTGCGAAATGCATATCCCACCCGCCGGCGCCATGGCCTCCAACCGTGCCGCAACATTGACGCCATCTCCGAATATCGTGTCGTCTTGCACAATGACATCCCCGACGTTCAACCCCACCCGCAAAAGCATTTTTTGGTCTTCACTGTGGGTCGCGTTCAGGGCCCCGTTAGCCTGCTGGATTTCCACCGCGCAGGCCGCAGCCTCCACGACGCTGGGAAACTCGGCCAGCACGCTGTCGCCGCCCGTCCCGGCGATCCGCCCGCCACGCTGTTCAATAAGGGTGTCTACGACTTTCCTTAGATCGGAAAGGCGCCGGAGCGTCTCGGCCTCGTCCAATCCCATCAACCGGCTATAACCGACAACGTCAGCTGACATGATCGCCGCCAGCTTACGTTGGACAGGCTCGTCGATGTCGCCTTCATCGTTCATTGTTGAAAATACATGTTCTCAGCCAGGTTGCCCGTGTCCCCATCGGCTGGGTGGGTCGTCCCAAAGTGCCAGTTTTGCGCACCAAAGACTTTTACCGATTCAGGCGTCTTGAACAAGCTCTGCCCACTTCCGAATTCGACAAAGGGAGTATTCCTCGCGAGGTGACATTCGATATTTCGACGTTGCAGACCGCCCATCTCGCCCCATGGTTCTACGTCCTGGCAGCCGAAATATTCCATATCGCCCACGGCGAGCAGCCTGGCGCGGAACTGCCTGGGAATTGCAGATATCTTTGATCGCATTCCTGACCCTGTTGTCTCTGCTTAGCGGCCCCACGATCAGTGAGGCTAGCTGCGACGACCGTCCAGGCCCAGGTATCGACTGGACAGGATGCACCAGGGTGAATCGGATAATGACCGGCTACAACTTTCACGGTGCAAAATTAACCAGGGTTAACTTCTCCGACAGCGATCTCGCCGGTGCTGATCTAAGTGGCGCAGACCTGACCAATGCAGTTTTGATGAGAGCCCGTTTAACGGGCGCTGACCTTTCAAGGGTTATTCTCACCAAGGCTACGCTGGATCGCGCTGATCTCAGCGGCGCCGATCTGAGCTCTGCGCAACTCGTAAAAGCCAGCCTGACACGTGCCAATCTCTCCAATTCACGTCTCGGCGGAGCAATTTCGAAAAGGCAAATCTCGAACGTGCAGTCCTCATAGACGCCGAACTCACTGGAACGATCCTCAGAGGCGCATCTTTGGCCCGCACTGATTTGCAGGCGGCACGGTTCGTTAATGCCGATCTTCAAAATGTTCAGTTCTATCTCGCAGATCTGCGAGGGGCTGACCTGTCACGTTCGACTGGTTTGGTGCAAGCTCAGCTTGCCGACACCTGCAGAGACGATACGACGAGACTGCCCTCCGGGATCACTCCGCCACCAAGTTGGAAATGCGAGCGCATCCTGGATTGAAATTTTTTCACTTTCTTCGAGGCAAGCTTCAGACGTTGTCGTCAGAGGCCTATCGTCTGTCTAATAGCGCCGAACGAACAAGATCGTAGGCCACATGGGCGTGGGAAAGTGAGCGATAGAATGCCACGATATCGGCCCAAGGATCGGAAATTCGGTTAAAACCTGACATGAAAACCACCAGCGTGCTTACCTCTGTCTGACCCCTGATGACTAATATCCCCCAACAACAAGCACAAGGACAGGGCCCAATGAGTGGAGGAAGTTGCTCAGAAAATTCAGAACATATTTGAGTTTGTAGATACGGATTCGGGTACGAAAGATTTGGTTTGCCAAAATCCGCGCATGTTGGCGCCGCGAGTGGTGCTGTTAGTTGTTCCAACCTTCCCATTTCAATAATATTCTTGCCTATCGTTCTTTGTAGGACAGTTCTCCTGCGCGACAGTCGATTAATCGCACCCTGAAGCCGCGGTACGAGAAGGAGCTGTGGAAGGTAGACAAGGGTGGCGAGGCCCGCGACTTCGGGCTGAACCCAAATGAGGTAGCCTAGCGTCCATAAAATGGTACCCTCCTGAAGCAGGGGGTGCGCAAAGCTGTCGGAAGCGAAATTTCCGACTTCCTCTGCCTCCGCCGTCATCACCGATATGGCCCGTGCCATGTGACGAAGATCCTTGTGGCCCATGAAGGTGGTCAATCATTCGCTGACGAAGATCGAGAGTGACATCCTCGAGCACCAGGCCTCCTTCCATGTTGAGTGTGAATTTGATGCCGCCGTAAAGCAGAACGACGGCAAAGTAGATCCCGCCCAATACCAGGAGG
The DNA here is from genome assembly GCA_963744915.1 of uncultured Alphaproteobacteria bacterium. Lineage (GTDB taxonomy): Bacteria > Pseudomonadota > Alphaproteobacteria > Rhizobiales > Aestuariivirgaceae > DATAFF01. The sequence continues at coordinate 400,604 of CAVUUY010000013.1, read as the reverse complement.
AAAATCGACGCGCGCGGAATTGATTGCCATATCTACAATCCGCCGCTGGAGTTCCAACGGTACGATCCCGAGCGGCGCCAGAATGGAGGTCATCAGACAAAGTCGGAGCTGGCGGCGCCGGCTGGTGGTCCAAATGTATCTATATAGGGAATTGGGAAGAACCATTGCCGGCGCGTACAGCGGAGCGTCGTCGTCGAGGGATGGGGTTCGCACCCTAGAATAGTCCATATTCTAATTCTAAGGAGCAACAGCGGCGATCATTGACTTAGATCATAGCCGCGCCTTTGGAACGGTGCAGATTGCGTGCCAGGATGGTAGCGCACATGGGTCCGAACCGCCCCTTTCGACTGAAGTTGGTTTTGCCGATCACTCTTCTCTGTCTTTCCCATCCTGTAGCGCTGGGCCGAGAGGCAAGTTCGATTGGCGGATTCTCGCTGAAAATGTCGAGCGATGAGATCGCGTCCATTGCGCGGACAAGGCTCGGGTTGAAGATCGTGCATTCCGACAATTCACTCGACCTCTATGAACAAGGTGACGATCCAGATCGGACCGTGCCGCTCGCCTATTTTTCATATGGAAAGTATGGGAACATCGTCTGCATGCATTTCCAAATCCGGATCTTCAAAGTCGAAAGCGTCTTCACGAGAGATCTTCTTCGTATCCTCCAATCGCTATACGGAGTGGAGCGGTTTCGACAGCGAAAATTGCTCGGCTATCCAGTATTCTTTCATGGTCACACAAAATTCGGAGAACATGTTTCGATCCAGAGCTCCAGCGAGACAAAACCGTCTTGGATTATTTTATGTTCGACCGATCAACGAGGAGACTGATGGTTAGTAAGTGTTGCGATCCCTTCGCGCGGGCGAGACGACCACATAGAGCCCACATATGTTTCGCCTCTGATTGGTGGGTTGATCTAAATCAACGCATCCGAACAGATTGGTGCGTGATTCTGACCGCTGGTGTTTGCATCCTGAGCTGCCCGATTCGGAAAATGAGTCCACGCGATCATGCCTTCGGATAAACACGCTCCATTCCCGCTGGCGCGGTATTTCTATCTCGGGGTGCTGCCGGCGCTGTTGCTGGTTATTGCGAACTACCGTCTACGCAACCACCGAAACCGCGCGTCTTTCAACGATCGAAGTCCTCCTTCAACTCGCCGCCCGTAGGGTCGACGGCATTGCGATGGGGATCCAGGCGTCAGCACCGGATGCCTGGCACAAGCTGCTCTCTAACCAGGCCCTCACGGACGCTGACCTTGCCAGCCTTGCAGAAGCATTCGCTCACGAGCAGCGCGAGACAAAAATCGCGACGCTAAAGGTGTATAACAGTGATCGAAAGACCGTATTCGCGACAGAGCCCAGTGAGATCGGCAATATCGAGGATAAGCCGGAACTTCGGAATGCCCTGGCACTGGGCGAAGCATCAATGCTGGAGGAGCAGATTCAGTCGGGGAAGCGTTCCATGAACTCTACATACCTTATCGGTCCGATGGACGCGTCGCAGCCGTCTTCGAACTCTATGAGCCGGCTGCCAGATTTGATGCCTTGGTGTGGAAGGTGGTGCGCCCCGTCCTGATCATCCCGCTGGCTCTATTTTTGATTACCCTCAGTACGCTTGCATGGCTGGTGAGCCGAGCTCAGGCAGACATCGATCTGCGCAACAACCTAATCATGTCTTTGCGGCAGCGTCTCGAGAGCCTCGTTTCCTCACGGGCCGTCGCCGCGATGCGTCTCGGCGCAGCCAATCACATGAAACCTGAAAAGCTACGCGTTACACTGCTGTATTCGGACGTGCGTGGATTTAGTGGCTTTGCAGAACGCCATTCTCCTGAAGAGGTGATCGATTTCCTAAACCGGGTCATCGGCCTGCAACTTGAAATCATCGAGGCTCACGGCGGCGATGTAGACAAAATGATCGGTGATGCCGTACTCGCTCGGTTTGACGGTGCCGACCGTGCGGTCAATGCGATTGACGCTGCTGTCGCCATTCAGAAAGGACTGGGGGCGTCGAGGCCTTCTTGCCGGGTGGGCATTGGACTTTTCGATGGACCGGTGGTCGTCGGGCTCATCGGCGGAGGCCATCGGTTCGATTACACCGTGATCGGCGACAGTGTGAACAATGCCGCCCGCCTGTGCGGTCTTGCCAAAGCGGGTGAAATTATCGCCGACTGCGCGACAGCAGAGATGGCCACAGAGGTAAGCTTCGGTCCGGAAGAGATCGTGCGCGTGAAGGGCCGGAGCGGTCAACTGGCCATCAGACGTTTGTTGCCACAAGAGGTCGACGAAAAGAGAATGACGAGTTGACACACGATTTCAGATCAGGTTCGGCAGGTGGTTCAGATGCGCGCAATAATGATGACCTTCTTGGCCATCCTCTCTGTAGCAAATTTCGAAAGTCTTGCGCTTGTCCGGTTCGATGGCAACGCCATTCCTGTTGTGAACAGCGGTTCCGTTACCCTCGCACAAGCAGACCACCAGCAGGCTCCTGCGGCGACCGAATTCCGCAACTCCTGTGCCGTTTGTCACGGAGTTGAAGGACAGGGCGACGGACCAATGGCTGTCCTCCTCAAGGTCAAGCCCCCCGATCTCACCTCATTGGCTGTGAAGAATGGCGGAAAATTCCCGTTCGACTATGTCATGCGAGTCATTGACGGCCGTGCCGCCATCGGGCCGCATGGGACACGCGACATGCCGGTCTGGGGCGACCGATATATGCGGGATTTCCCAAAGACACAAATGCAAGAGCCCTACCGTTCCAAGACCGCCGAACCGCTTGTTCGCGCCCGTATCCTTGAACTGACATATTACCTCCAATCCATTCAGCACTAAGAAAATCCGAGAGCATCAATGAGCTTGCGGACACCCGCGGCTCTTCTGACGAGCACCGTCGACACTTCGCAGCTTACAAAACATTAATCGGGCAAACGTGGAAAAGCCTTCTTCGCGTCCAGAAATAGGTCGGGCAGTTCGGGGCGTTCCTACACATTCTGGACGCAATGATACACGAGCCGTGTGACATCGGAGGGGATCTTATGCACGACACCAAGTTCATCCATTGGGCTTTGATGGTTGGCACAATGGGGTTCACGTCGCCTGCCTTGGCAGCTACGACAGTCCACGTCACCTTGACGGATCAAATGGAACTGAAACTCGAAACCAACAGCGTGAAAGCCGGACGCGTCGTGTTCGACGTTAAAAACGATGCACAAAGCCAGCAACATGAGGTGATCATTGCGAAGTTGAAAGATCGAAATCAGCCGGTATCGGTTTCACCCGGTAACGACCGCGTTGATGAAAAGAGGTTGAGGACTTCTCGGAGAGGTCTCTGACCTCGATCCAGGAAAGGACGGTAAGCTGAGTATCAATCTCAAGCCTGGTGAATACCTGTTGTTCTGCAATATGAAAGGACATTATCAGGCCGGCATGCTCGCCCACTTGACGGTAACGCAATAAAGACTTTTTTATCCAAGTGGGCCGCCAGAGATCGGCGGCTCACTTTCAGTTCTGGAATCTGATATGTCGATCAAATTCGCCGACACCGGCCGGGAATATGAAATATTCGCCTGTCACAGGCGTGACTGTCGTGGACCGAACCTGACCACGTCATCCCCATGACCCGGGTACGGGGCCTCGCTGAGTCCGGCTCTGCAAAAGGCATCCGACCACGTCGAATACGCGCTCGTGACAAGCGCAGTCAAGTTGTCCTGCCCTTTTTAGCTACGAAGCCTTCAGCCCACCCGAAATAGATTTCCAGGCAATGGTCCAGACGACTTTGTCAGGCACGCTCGCGGCGAGTGGCGATGGACTAGCTCGCCTCCGACCGTCAAGAGGCGTTCGTGTCGGCAGGCTCTCTCCTATCAGGATCGATGTCCTCGCTCGCTGTGCTTATCGGGGTTGACCGGAAGTGCCCGGCGTATGTCCAAAACGACCCGGATGACCCGTTGCGGACGCACATAACGCACAGTAGGAAATGGTCGCCTTTCGTTGTTAGGGTGCGGTCGAGACGTCGCGGCACGCGACGGCCATTTGTGGCTCGCATACGAGGCACCTGAAAATGCACGCGCACCCTAAGACCAACGCGACCGGCGCGCCTCCCCCGCTGAAGCTGGTCGGATTCCTGAAGAGCCTGGGACCGGGTCTGGTGACCGGGGCAGCAGACGACGATCCGAGCGGCATCGCGACCTATAGCCAGGTCGGCGCCCAATTCGGCTTTGGCCTCGCCTGGACCATACCCTTCAGCTTTCCGTTGTTGGCTGTGATCCAGGCGGTCAGCGCAAGGATCGGCTGCGTTACCGGCTATGGCATCGCCCAAAACCTGCGCCGTCACTACTCGCCATGGCTCCTGCGCGCGGTCATCCTCCTGCTGCTCGTCGCCAATGTGATCAACCTCGGCGCCGACCTCGGCGCAATGGGTGCAGCGCTGGGCCTGCTGATCGGCGGCCCCGAGCTTCTCTATACTGTGTTGTTCGGGGTCATCTGTATCCTGCTCGAAACCTTCATCAGCTACGCACGCTATGCGGCGGTGCTCAAATGGGCGACGCTATGCCTGTTCACCTACGTAGGGGTTGTCTTCGCAGTGCGGGTGCCCTGGGGATCGGCCCTCTACGGCACCTTCATTCCGCATCTCGTTTTTGACGCGCCTCATGCCATGGCCATTGTCGCCGTCCTCGGCACCACGATCAGCCCCTACCTGTTCTTCTGGCAAGCCGGGCAGGAAGTGGAGGAGCTGCATCGACGCCACGTCAAGGCGCTGTGCATCGCTCCCCGGGACGCCGGGCCGGAACTTTCCCGCATTCGCACCGACACCATCGTCGGAATGGCGTTTTCGCACCTCGTCGCTCTGTTCATTATCTTCGCCACCGCAGCGACACTGAACGCCAGCGGCGTGACCGATATCCAGACGTCCTCGCAGGCGGCCGAGGCGCTGCGACCGATCGCCGGCGTGTTCACATTCGCGCTGTTCGCGGCCGGCATCATCGCGACTGGCATGTTAGCCGTACCGGTGCTGGCTGGTTCCGCGGCCTATGGAGTGAGCGAGCTTTTTGGTTGGGTGGAAGGCCTCGACCGCCGGCTCAGGGAGGCTAAATCGTTCTATGCCACAATTGCGGTCGCCACGCTTGGCGGCGTGGCGCTAAACTTCACACCAATTGATCCTGTCAAGGCACTTTACTGGGCCGCCGTAGTCAATGGCGTGCTCGCCGCGCCGCTGATGGCCGTCATGATGGTGATCGCCATGAACCCGCGCATCATGGGCCGGCTGACGCTCCCGCGCCCGATGCTTGTGGTCGGATGGCTCGCAACATCGGTCATGGCGCTTGCAGCAGTCGCGTTCTTTTTGATCTGAACCTTTTCGCGCTCTTTGCGCGCGTATGGCGTCACGAGAAGAGGCATCCGGGCAGCCCGTCGGCCGTGAACAATTGGAGTTTCAGACCGCGAGCGGCCGCGGCTGATTGAAGACGATCGCCAAGCATAAGCACAAAAGAAGCCTCACCCAGTTGAGGAGGAGACGGAAGTTATAGCCGGCAGCGGCGAGGATGGCATTGATGGCGTCGCCTTGCGCATGGGCAAGGTAGTTGCGGCGCATGCGGTGTTCGTTCTTGAGGTGGCCGATGACCGGTTCGATGGCGGCGCGGCGTCTCATCTCGCGCTTGATGGCGGGCGTCATGCGCCGCTTCTGGCCGGCGGTGTAGATCCTGAACCTGTGGCGCAAAGGGGCATTGTGGCCGCGATATCCGGCATCGACGAGAATGCGCTCGAGCTCGACCCCGATCATCGCTTCCATGTCGGGAATGATCTTTGCCAAAGTGTGGCCGTCATAGGGGTTGCCGGGCAGCGCCTTGGCGTGGAGGGCAAACTGGCCGCCTTTCGAGCGGTTGAGTGTGGTGGCGAGTGAGACCTTGACCCCGAACTCGTAAGGCGCATGCGCCTTGCCCTTGCTGATGCACTCCACTTCCGGGGCATGCAGGCTGTAGACCTTCCTGCGGCGCTGGTGTTGCCGTTGCTCAAGAACCCGCGCCGCCAGATGCAGCGGCCGTCGGAAGATGTCCCGCATTTCGTCCTCGCCGGCGATCTGCCTCGCAATATCGCGGATGGTGCGCCCGAGATAGGTCTTGAGCTTGCGAAAGGCCTTGCCGGCGCGCTTGAACTGATGGGCGTGGGCGTAACGCTGATGCCTGATCAGTGCGAGCTTGCCCACGCGCCGATAGGATTGGCGGAGATCGAGCCCAACCTTTCTGGCCAGCCTGACCAGGCTCTCGCGCGCCCGGTTGAGGAGCTTGGCATCGGTCGGGAACATCACGTTCTTGGGCTGAACGGTGGTGTCGAGGATCACCCGCTTTGTGTCCTCAGGCTTCATCGCTCCGGTCTTCACCGCCACCGCCAGGCTCTCCTGGAGAAGCGAGGCGATCCGCTTCTCGCCCATTCGCTGGCGCCAGCGGGTCATCGACGAGCGATCGAAGGGCAGCGCGCGGCAGAAGAACTCTTCGAGTTGTCGTTTCGCGTCGTGATCGCGACGTTTTCTTTCGGACGAGGTCACCCGGGATCTTATGCAACCCCAGACCCGCCGCAGAGACGTCACGATCTGAAAAATCAGGGTCGCCAACACCGGACAGGCTGCGTCCCACGCCAGATCGGCTTCCGCTTCGGCGCCGCTCCACCAGAAGCCACCGCTCACAACGAGGCCACAAAGCGCCACGCAAACCAGCAGGAGGTCGCGCGGGCCGATCAAACAAGTCCGTTAGCGCGCAGGCGGACCCGAAGCACCGTATCGCGCCTTCGACATAGCGGATGCAGGTCTATCGGCAGCGATAACAGAGCAGGCCCGAGCGCTCTTTTTCAACGCGCATTCCCCAGATGCTCCCGGCGACTAAAAACGATCCATTTTGCCTGAACGGGGAACCTCGAAGCACCACATAACAGGGAACAGCCCACCCTGTCGCTCTCTATTCCGTTGTTTTGCCGTCGAACTGTTCGTTGTCGGCCTCCGCGTCGACGCGGGTATGGTGGACGACTCCGTCCCGATGATTCGGCGGCGCATAGAGCGTATAAAGCTTCAGTGGAACACTGCCGGTATTGATTATGTTGTGTTTGGCCCCAGCTGGCACAACCACCGCGAAGCCCGCTCGGATCGTGGTCCGAACGCCATCGAGAACCGCCTCACCGGTTCCCTCCTCCACGCGAAAGAACTGGTCGAGCTTGTGGACTTCCGCCCCAATTTCTTCCTTAGGTTTTAGCGCCATGACGACGAGCTGGCAGTGCTTTGCAGTGTAAAGCACCTGGCGAAACTCGTTATTTTTGACAGCGAGACTTTCGATGTCTTGCACGAACCCTTTCATAACGACTCCTCTTTCCTTGCCCGGGGCCTCACCGCGCCTAAGCTGCTGCCGAAAACTTCGAGCATTTCGGCTGGCGATGCCGATAAAGCCGATATCGCGGCCCAGGCAAACCGTTCGCACCCAAACGCTCCAACCTGGCGATGCCGATACGCCTGCACGGCTCCAATCTTAGGTGCGTGCGTTTTTTTAGTGTTCGCTCGTGTCGCCACTCTTGGACCGCCAGGTTGAGCTTCTGGATGCCGATCTTGGCCCTGCCAATCACCCCAAAGCTGTGGAGCGGACAACAGCAGGCAGCCCACGGAAATCAATGCGGGCCTTTGTATGAAATCGGGTGACTTCACGCTATTTGGTGACCTCGAACTCGGTCCACATGCCTGCCGCATAGTGACCGGGCACATTGCAAATTAGGAGGTATTTCCCGACCCTGAGGGGAACCGAAAGAGTTCCTGATTGACCAGGATCGAGTTCCGACACCTCACCCTTATCGCCCGCCTTATCCTCGTCAACCCGATTCTCCTTGTCGATATAAGGCAGTGGTTTCCTAGGATCGTTCATGTACATGACGATCAACTCGTGAATTGTATCTTTTGAGACATTCGTGACTTTGAATGTCACGACCCCGGCCGGAGCGCTGCTTCGATCGAGTTTTATTCCCATAGTCGACTTGGACAGATCAAGCCCGGGAGCGGCATATGTAATTCCGATTGGCATCTCCATTTTCGCTCCCTTGTCCCATAAGTCTGCCTGAACCACCGTTGCAGCTACCGCCCCACCGCTCGGTAGAGCGATTAGCAGGCTCGGAACAAAAGAGATAAGGATTCGTCTTGCGTTACTCATTGCGATCTTCTTCCTCCCTAACTCGGCATTTGCGTTGTGCAGAACACAGAGAAGGAACTCGCTTGGTTCTTCATTGATTTGAATCAAGGATTTCGCCAGGCCTCCACGGGGCAACAGCCTGAGCAAGCTACTCCAGCGGCTGCAGGTCGCAGAGGGCTTTGGGACCACCGGGGTCCTGGCGCTATGGGCCCGAAAGTGGAAGCCGCCAATGTCCACCGAAAGGGGCGGCTTTGCAGCAATAGCGGCGCTGCAGGAACCTCCTCCTGTGCTGACCAACATTGCAGGGAACCCACGTATCTCTCGACGCGAACAGTCGACAATTCTACGAATAGACCAAACTCGCCCTACTGCTGGCAATGACCCTCAGGGTTTTCAAGTCAGGGAAGAATGATGCGGCGCCAGGGCGGTGTCATTGCCGCGTCCTGAGGTAAGCGCCACAACCTGCCGTGCGGCTTCCTGGCCGAGTTCGTTGACAGTAGCCGTGGCGCTAACTCGTTGGCCGTATCCAATCGATTCTGGTCGAGATCGACCATGATAATCTCGGCCGGCGAATAGAACTCCCCCGTGAGCAGCGCCGCAAGTCCGATCGGTCCGGAGCCGACAATGGCAACCGTGCTGCCCAGTTCCGCATTGCGGTCAAACGCCTCGACGAACAACTCTGAAGGAAGAAGGCCTTCATGAGGCAGATGTGAATTGATCTGCTTCAGAGCTGCCAATGTGATTCCACAGTGCACAACCTTCTTGCCAGAGATTGCATCGAGCCTGACGCAATGACCATCGAACAGTTTGCTATCGTTGCGAAAACTGAGTGGCTGCATCCGCTGATCTTGCTTTCATTCGAGGGACCGCCGAAGGGGGTGCTCTCAATAACTGCCAAATGGGCCCCTCTGGACACTGGTCGAGTTGGTCGGATATCTAGGTCGTCAAGTTGTTTGTAGGGACAACCAACACTGGGCACTGCGCGATCTGCACGAGGCGATGGGTCACGCTCCCCAACAACAATCCAGCAACCGGGCCATGGCCACGAGTTCCCGCAACGATCAAATCGGCTTGCTCCTGCTTCGCGATATCCGCGATCACATGTGCCGCGCCCCCCATTAACACGCTCGACGTCTGGAGAGACACCTCCAGACCTTCCCGCTTTAGCTCTTCGACCCGTTTTCGGATCGCGGCCTGGGACTCCGACTCGTCCACATAGATCGAGTATCCGCCGCTCTTTCCAATCGAGAACTCGTCCACATGTACGACGATGAGCCGGGCGCGCGCGGCCTTTGCCAAGCCCTTGGCATAGGGAAGAGCCAGTTCTGCTGCTCTCGATCCGTCAGTGGCCCAGATGATTGTTTTGAACATCTCAACCTCCATTACAACTCAGCGACGCCACAGGGCTCGCCCGCGAATTTGGCCTTAAATTGTTTTTCTACCAGCCTGCGATAATGCCCGAGCGTTTAGCTCGAATTCGGCAAGCGTAGCCAATCCTATGTGCAGTCAAGCAATGGTGGATTGATTTTTGTCAAACATCCCCGGCTGTGATGAGACTGCAGCGACTAGCTGAACGATCCGATTCCAACTCCGGTGAGGACGATCCGTGCTCCATCGCAAAACAGTGTGTCTAAACACCAACTCTAGTCCTTGGTTCTCGAGGACCGAAGCCCGGCATAGGCTTTGACCTATATCAATGTTGAAGATGTAAGGTTGGTCAATCTGCCGTCGGATTCAGTCTTCAATGCGTTTCGCGGCCCCCGGGCGAGTGGTATGGGCAATTGGCCACGGCCACCTTTAACCTATGGGGAAGATATTCGCTTCGGTCTCGACGGTCCGTTATGTGCTGATTGCTGTGGCCGGCTGGAGCGTCTGGCGCTTGGGTGGAGGAGATAACATGAGAATCCTAATCGCCTACGGAACATCGGAAGGCCAGACGCGGAAGATAGCCGACACCGTTGCAGCTCGCATACATGAGCTTGGCCATGATGCTCACCTCTTTGACACCGCCAGCCTTGAGGAGAGGCATGTAGGCTCATATGACAAGGTCATTGTCGCTGGTTCGGTGCACCAGCAACGGCACCAAGAGTTTGTCGAAGTGTTTGTTATGACAAGCTTGCCCGAACTCCAAAAGCGACCAACGCTGTTCTTGTCTGTTAGCCTCTCAGCAGCGTTTCCCGACGGAATGTTAGAGGCGCAAAGCTACGTTGATGAATTCCTTGTCAACACCGGTTGGAAGCCTACACAGTCTTTCCTCATCGCCGGCGCTCTGCGATATGATGAGTACGATTATTTCAAGGCTCAGATCATCGAACATGTCGTGTTGAAGTGCCGCGAGGTGAAGGGGGCCAAGGGTGACTACGAGTTCACGGACTGGGATACCTTATGCCGTGCCGTCGAGACGTTTGTTCGAGCATAAGGTGGCACCATTCGTGGAGTGAGGTGACAATCCTGCATTAGCTTGATCAAACTTGGCCGACTCCCTAGACTTTTCACTGCAGCGTTCGATCACGACCGGAACTGAAAGCGGCCCGGTGCGACCGACCCAATGCGGGTCAATTTCGCGGGCTGCGCTCGAGCTGAAAGGCCACCGGCCTGAAGATCGCAAGCGCCCGCTCTTGAAAGTCGCGGGCGATCATACTTTAAAAGAGCGGTGAGGAGGTCGGCCGGCCATGGAGGTCGCCGATGGCGCAAATCCGCATGCCCTGGGGCAGTCTGCTGCGCCTTTCAGCATGACAGCCCGTAAAACAATCGCTGCAGGGTCTCAATCACGGGAAATCTGTCGGGCCTAGGGATGAATTTCCGCGACCCTATCGTTCGAATAGACGATATCGGCCCCAAATCCTAAGAATAGAAGGGCAAAGTGGCCCTTGACGTGTCGCGCAAGACTTCCTAGCTGTCCACATATTGTAAGAGAGCTTTGAGTCGAGACCAAGCCTGAGCTTGGCCATTTCGCCTCAACCAAACGCCCGTTGCGGGCGCGCTGTAAGCTTTAAAGACAAAGTGAGATTTGAAACCCGCGGGACTGCTGCGGGCCGGGCAACCGTGTTGCCACATCCCGCAGCAGCCGCTTATTCGATAGGAACGCGCAATGGAAAAGCGAAAGGCACCCCAAGTCGGCTATCGCAAGCCCCCGCTCGCGACCCGGTTTCGCCCCGGAACCAGTGGCAATCCCAGCGGCCGACCGAAACGGCCGCGCGATCTGGCGGCTCGATCTCGCCAAGGAGCTGGCCCGCATCGTCACGAATTTCGGACAACGGAAAACCACCAAGATCTCGACCCAACGGGCCCTGGTGCGAAAGTTTGATCGAGCTCGGTCTTGATGGCGACCGGGCGGCAAGACAAGGCCTGCTCGGCTTGCCCGCGAACTCTGCGAGCCTGGAGTCCGCTGCCGCCGATCTCTTTTCTGAAGAGGCGACCGAGGCCATGATCAATGCCGAGGTCGAGCGGCGCCTCGCCGCGGAGCTCGCAAAGCTCCGAGAAGCAGGTACCGACAGGGAGTACAACGATGCCGACTAAACCTGAGGCACGCACCAAAGACAAGCAGCGTAAACTTCGCATGGCCGGCGGCTGACACCTTCAGAACGGACCCGACGACGTCTCTGGATCTGATGTCCCCGCCGGGGCGCTTCAAGCTCTTCCTCCATCGATTTGCAAGGACGCTCAACGCAGCCCTCGAACTTCCGAGCACCCCTCACCTCGATCTTCTATTGGCTCGTCGCGGTTCAGGTGGCGAAGGCAATGTGCGGCGGAGATCCCCTAACATTCCTCCCAAGCACTTCAAAACCCTCATCAACTTCAATTGGCCTGGCGGCCTAGGAGCTCGCCAATCGTCCCCACTCGCAGATTTTGATCGTCTGTCACAGCGACCAACTGGCTGTCTAGATTGCCACCGCCATTCGACAGGATCGTCGAGGCTTCCTGGTACAAGGCCCAATTTTGCCACCCGTATTGCCAGGGGCGAGGATCGCCGCGCGGACTTCAAGACCACGGCAGGCGGCGCTTTGCGGGCCATCTCGATCCACGGTGGCATCACCGGGTTTGCCGCCGATCTCATCATAGTTGATGACCCGTCGGACATTGGTGATGCCGATTCTCCGGAAAAACTCGACGAAGTCAATCAGCGCTTCGACAGGATCATCCGCACTCGCCTCATCAACCAAGGAACGGGGCGGATCATTGTCATCCAGCAGCGCCTTCATCACCATGATTTGACCCGCCACCTTCTTAAGAAGGGGGCTGGCAGCATCTGTCGCTACCGTTCTTGGCCGAACAGGATGAGGACTTTGAGTTTCTCGGGAAGCGATGGCAGCGTCGGGCCGGCGAGCTTTTATGGCAAGCTGCCTATCCCCCAGCTGAGGTCGAGCGCATTCGTTCTTCGCCAAGCTTTGCCAGCCTCTATCAGCAGCGCCCGGGCAGCAGCACATTCGGCCTCACCGCCGATCACTTCCCGCCCTTCGATGAGGTGCCCTATGGCAGCGGCGTTCTGTTGAGCATCGATACCGCCTCAAGTGAGAGGACCGATGCCTCCTTTTCCGTGATCATGGCTTTCCGGTCGCATCGCGACCGCGAATATCTGGTCGACGTCTGGCGCGGTCAGGTCGGCTATCTCGAGCTCCTCAAGCATGCTGTCGGCATGATCAGGCGGTGGAATGCATCGATCGTCCTCGTCGAAAGAAGCGGGTTGGGGCCGGCCCTTGCGAGCGAGCTGGAACGGCGGACCTCTGTCCCAACCGAGTGTCTTCCGCCAGCGCCGATGAGCAAGCTTGAGCGGTTCCGCGCCGTCTTGCCCTGGATCGAGGGCCGGCGGGTTCTGATCCAGCGCCATGCCCCATGGGAAGCGAGTTTCCTCGAAGAGGTCCTCGCCTTCCCCTCGAGTGTCTTCGACGACCAGGTCGACACCCTTGTGCAAAATCTGCTCTGGAAAAACCACAATGCGCCGCCCCCCTATAAGCCGCGGCCAGTAAGCGGTGTCGTGCTCACTGCAAAAGATTATCGGCCGGAGTGGCATCGCCCTGATCACATCTATGTTTCGAAATTGGCTGCGGCGCGGTCGGTTTTAAACCTGGTTGCTCCAGTGACGTGCAAAGGGATTGTCGCCCACCCCTTTGCGAACGCCGGCGAAATTCCCTGTTATTTCCCTGTTAGCAGGGAATTTTCCCGATCGCCTGACTGGGGCCGCTTCGATCGCACATCACTGCCTCTGCCCGACCTATCGCGGTAGTCGGCTCAACGCGCAGTTTCGCATCCCCCTCGCACGGGTTCAGGGCTGGGCGAGGGGATGGGCCTTCGCTGGGAGGCCGAATGGCATGGGCAGCTCATGCCAAGCTTGGCCAAGACCTATCAAAGCCTTCAGCTCGTAACCTTCTTCAGGCTTGATGGCGACGCTGAGGGCTTTACGACGTGTGTTGAACCGACGACCTTACGCCTTGACCCCGCCTTGGGTCGGCCCCTAAACTTATGCGCTGCAGCGTTCCAGCACGATCGGAACTGAAAGCAATCCCGGTGCGGCCGACCCAATGCGGGGCCAATTCCGTGGGCTGCCAAGGAGATGGCCAAGCCGGCATGGGTCGGCGTGGGCTGTGCGGACCCTGCCGATATCTTAAGGGGAGCTCGCCATGCCAGGCCGTCATCTTCACCCGAGCCTCATCGCCGCGGCGCTCCGATGACCCTTGGCGTCATGGTCTGCGGTCATGGCAGCCGCAACCGGCTGGCCACGGCCCAATTCGCCAACCTTGCCGGCCGGTTGGGCGCAGCCTTCCCGCACTGGCCGCTCGAGCACGGCTATCTGGAATTTGCCACGCCCGTCATCCGCGACGGCCTCGATGCCCTGGTGGCCCGCGGCGTCACCCGCATCCTGGCCGTCCCCGGCATGCTCTTCGCCGCCGGCCATGCCAAGAACGACATCCCCTCGGTGCTCAACCGCTATGCCGCCGAGCGCCGCGTCACCATCGACTATGGCCGCGAGCTCGGCATCGAGCGCCGCATGATCGAGGCCGCCGCCGCCCGCATCCGCCAGGCGCTCGCCGCCGCCCCCAAGCCGGTGCCGCCGGGCGACACGCTGCTGGTGGTGGTGGGGCGCGGCTCCTCCGATCCCGATGCCAATTCCAACGTCGCCAAGATCACCCGCATGCTGGTCGAGGGCTTCGGCTTCGGCTGGGGCGAAACCTTCTACTCCGGCGTCACCTTCCCGCTCGTGGAGCCCGGCCTGCGCCATGCCGTCAAGCTTGGCTTTCCGCGCATCGTGGTCTTTCCCTACTTCCTGTTCACCGGCGTGCTCGTCAGCCGCATCTACCGCCATGCCGACCGCGTCGCCGCGGATCATCCCGCCATCGAATTCATCAACGCGCCCTACCTCAACGACCACCCGCTGGTCATCGAAACCTTCCGCGACCGGGTCACGCAGATACTCGCCGGCGACACCAACATGAACTGCGGCCTCTGCAAATACCGCGCCAAGGTGCTCGGCTTCGAAGCCGAGGTGGGAACGCCGCAGATGAGCCATCATCATCATGTCGAGGGCATCGGCAGCGGCTGCGGCCTGTGCGACGGCGCCTGCACCGGCGCCTGCCAGCACGAGGCGAGCCTTCCGCCCACGCATCATCACCACCATGACGACCATCATCACCACCATGACGACCACCATCACCACCATCATCACCGCGCCCACTATCCTCATGCCGATCACCCGCTCGGGCCGCGCACCTTGAAGAGCCGCTGAATGGCCACCGCCCCGCCCCTCGACTATCTTCGCGATCCCGACCGGATCTATGCCCAGTCCTTCGCGATCATCCGTGCCGAGGCGAAGCTCGCCGGCCTCCCTGCGCCGATCGCCGCCATTGCCGAGCGGCTGATCCATGCCAGCGGCATGACCGACATCGTTGCCGAGCTGCGCTACCATCCATCGGTTGCTGAAAGCGTTGCCGCCGCCCTCGCCGCCGGCGCACCGATCCTGACCGACTGCGAGATGGCGGTGAAGGCGATCGGCGGCGGCAGGCTGCCCGCCGGAAACGAGATCGTCTGCCTGCTGAACGATCCCCGCGTGCCCGATCTCGCCCGCCGCCTCGCCACCACCCGCTCCGCCGCCGCCGTGACACTGTGGCCGCCGCGGCTCGATCGCGCGGTAGCGGTCATCGGCAACGCCCCGACCGCTCTCTTCGCGCTGCTCGAGGGCCTCGATCGCGGCTGGCCGAAGCCGGCGGCGATCATCGCCTTCCCGGTCGGCTTCGTCGGCGCCGCCGAAGCCAAGGCGGAGCTCGTCCGCCACAGCCGCGGCGTCCCGTTCCTGACCCTGCTCGGCCGGCGCGGCGGCTCCGCCATGGCGGGAGCGGCGGTGAATGCCATCGCCCACGCTCATTTTCCATGACCACGCCCTGGATCACCATTGTCGGGATCGGCGAGGACGGCCGCGACGGCCTCGGCCGCCAGGCTCTCGCCGCCGTCGATGCCGCGGCGCATCTCGTCGGCTCCAACCGCCAGCTGGCGCTGCTCGGCGCCGTCCGCGGCGATGCCCATGCCTGGCCGAGCCCGATCGAGGGCATGTTCGACAGGATCGCCGGCTGGCGCGGCGCGCCGACCGTCATTCTCGCCACCGGCGATCCCATGACCTTCGGCATCGGCAAGGCCGTGCTTGCCCATTGCGCCGCCGACGAATTGGTGATCCTGCCGCAGCCATCGGCCTTCACGCTTGCCGCCGCCCGCCTCAAATGGCCGCTGCAGCATGTCGACACCGTCTCGCTGCACGGCCGCCCGTCCTGCCTGATCGAGCCGTTGATCGCGCCGGAAAATCGCATCCTGGCCTTGACCAGCGACCGCTCGACCATTGCCGAGGTGGCCGGGCGCCTTGAACGGCGCGGCTTCGGCCACAGCCGGCTCACCGTGCTCGAGCACATGAACGGCAAGGCCGAGCGCGTGACGAGCTTCGCCGCCGCCGACGCCGCCGCCAAGGCGGACTTCTCCGACTTCCACACGCTCGCCATCGCCTGCCGCGCCGGCCCCGATGCCATCATCCTGCCGCGGCTTCCCGGCCTGCCGGATCAGGCCTTCCGCCATGACGGCCAGCTGACCAAGCGCGAGGTGCGCGCCTCGACCATCGCCGCGCTCGCGCCGTCGCCGCATCGCCTGCTGTGGGATGTCGGCGCCGGCTGCGGCTCGGTGGCGATCGAATGGATGCGCGCCGCCCGCAATGCCCGGGCCCTCGCCTTCGAGCGCGAGCCGTCGCGGCTCGCCATGATCGCCGCCAATGCCGAGGCGCTGGGCGTTCCCGATCTTGCCATCGTTCCCGGAACGGCACCGGCGAGCCTTGCCGATGCGCCCGCCCCCGACGCCGTCTTCATCGGTGGCGGCATCTCCGACGAGACGGTCTTCCTGGCCGCCTGGCCGCGCCTTGCCGCCGGCGGCATGCTCGTCGCCAACACCGTCACCCTCGAAGGCGAAGCCCGCCTCATCGCGCTGCACAAGCAGCATGGCGGCGATCTCGTCCGCATCGCCATCGCCCATCTCGAGCCGCTCGGCCAATGGCGGGGCTTGCGGCCGACCATGCCGGTGCTGCAATGGCGGGTGCAGAAGCCATGGTAGCGCCCGCCACCCTTTATGGCGTCGGCGTCGGCCCTGGCGATCCGGAATTGCTGACGCTCAAGGCCAGGCGGGTGATCGGCACCGTGCCGGTCGTCGCCTATCCCATGACCGCATCCGGCGACAGCCTGGCGCGCCGCATCGCCGCGCCGCATCTGCCGGCCGGCATCGTCGAGCTGCCGGTGGAGCTGCCGATGGTCGTCGCGCGCGAGCCGGCGCAAGCGGCCTACGAGCGCGCCGCGACGGCAATCGCCGGCCATCTCGCGGCCGGCCGCGCCGTCGCCTTCCTGTGCGAGGGCGACCCCTTCTTCTATGGCAGCTTCATGTATCTCCACGCGCTGCTGAAGCGCGACTTCGCCATCGAGATCGTCGCCGGCGTGCCCTCGCTGATGGCGGCGGCGGCGGCGGCCGGCCGCCCCCTGGCATCGCGCAACGACGTGATGACCATTCTCCCCGCCCCGCTCGATGCCGAACGGCTGAGCCGCGCCATCGCCGGCAGCGATTCGGTGGCGATCGTCAAGATCGGCCGCCATTTCCCGAAGATTCGCGCCCTCCTCGCCGCCGCCGGTCTTGCCGACCGTGCCATCGTCATCGCCCATGCCACGGAGCCCGGCCAGAAGATCACCCCGCTTGCCGAGCTCCCCGATGGCGAGCAGCCCTATTTCTCGATCATCCTCGTCTATAAGGGCGGCGCGCCATGGTGAGCCGCCCTGCCGTGGTCGTTGTCACCCGCGCCGGCGCGCCGCTCGCCGAGGCGATCGCGTCGCGGCTTGGCGGCGAGATCCTGGCCGGCACCGCAGCGCTCACTGCCGCCTTTCGCGCCGGCCGCCCGGTCATTGCGTTGTGCGCCGCCGGGATCGTCATCCGCACGCTCGCCCCCCATCTCGGCGACAAGGCGCACGACCCGCCTGTCGTGGCGGTGGCGGAAGACGGCTCGGCGGCCGTGCCGCTGCTCGGTGGCCATCATGGCGCCAATGCGCTTGCCCGCACCATCGCCCATCTCCTGGGCGGCACGGCAGCCATCACCACCGCGAGCGAGACCCGCTTCGGCGTCGCCCTCGATGATCCGCCGCCCGGCTGGTGGCTTGCCAACCCGCAGCATCACAAGCGCTTTGCCGCCGCCCTGCTCGATGGCGCGGCGGTTCGCCTGATCGGCCGCGCCCCCTGGCTCGCCGCCTTGCCGGTCGCGCCGAATGCCGGGCTCACCATCCGGATTGACGAACAGCCCTCGCCGGGCAGCGACAGCGAGCTCGTCTATGTGCCGCGCACCCTGGCGCTCGGTGTCGGCTGCGAGCGCGGCATTCGCCCCGACGAGCTGATCGCGCTTGCCACCGGCACGCTTGCCGCCCGCAACCTGAGCACGATGGCGGTTGCCGGCGTGTTCTCGCTCGATCTCAAATCCGACGAGGCGGCGGTGCTGGCGCTCGGCCGCGCCCTTGCCGTTCCCGTCCGCTTCTTCTCGGCCGAGGAGCTGGCGGCCGAGACGCCGCGGCTTGCCAACCCTTCCGAGATCGTCCGGCGCGAGGTCGGCGTCGCCGGGGTCGCCGAGGCCGCCGCACTCGCTGCGGCCGGGCCGCACGCTTCCCTCCTGGTCGAGAAGACCCGCTCGGCCCGCGCCACGCTGGCCGTGGCCAGGGCGCCCGACCCGCTGGTCGACCTGCCCGGCCACCGCCGCGGCCGCCTGTCGGTGGTCGGGCTCGGACCCGGTGGCGGCGCCTGGCGCAGCCCCGCCGCCGTCGCGGCGCTGACCGGCGCCACCGACTGGGTCGGCTATGGGCTCTATCTCGACCTTGCCGCCGATCTCGCCACCACCCAGCAGCAGCATCGCTTCCCGCTCGGCGCCGAGGCCGACCGCGTCCGCCACGCCCTGATGCTCGCCGGTCGGGGCGGCGATGTCGCCCTCCTCTGCTCCGGCGACGCCGCGATCTACGGCATGGCGAGCCTCGCTGCGGAAATGCTCGACGAGGGCCGCTCCCCCGCCGTCGAGCCGTCCTGCCGGCGGGTCGCGCTGGAGATCATCCCCGGCATCTCGGCCTTTCAGGCAGCGTCTGCCGCGGCCGGCGCCCTGATCGGCCATGATTTCTGTTGCATATCCCTGTCCGATCTCATGACCCCTTGGGCGGTGATCGAGAACCGGCTCCGTGCCGCCGCCGCCGGCGATTTCGTCGTCGCCCTCTATAATCCGCGCTCGCTGCGCCGGCGCGACCAGCTCGACCGGGCCATCGCCATCCTCGCGGAGCATCGCCCGCCCGCCACACCGGTGGTGACGGCTTCCAATCTCGGACGCAGCGGCGAGCGGGTCACCATCGCCACCCTTGGCGATTTCGACGCCGACGCCGTCGACATGCTCACCATCGTCATTGTCGGGTCGCGGCAGAGCCGCAGCTTCGCGCGCGGCGACGGCAGCACGGTCGCCTATACGCCGCGCGGCTATGGGCTGATGCGGGAAGAACCGGCATGACCGTGCACTTCATCGGCGCCGGGCCCGGCGCCCCGGACCTCATCACGCTGCGCGGCCATGCCCTGATCCGCTCCTGCCCGGTCTGCCTCTATGCCGGCTCGCTGGTGCCGGCGGAGATCGTGGCGGCGGCCCCGCCTGGCGCCCGCGTTCTCGATACCGTCGCGATGTGCCTCGACGACATCCTGGCCGAGATGGCGGCGGCCCATGCAAAGGGCGAGGACGTTGCCCGCGTCCATTCCGGCGATCCCTCGCTCTATGGCGCCATAGCCGAGCAGATGCGCGGCCTCGATCGGTTGGGCATTCCCTATGATGTCTGCCCGGGCGTCCCCGCCTATGCCGCCGCTGCCGCCAGCCTCAAGCTGGAGCTCACCTTGCCCGAGGTCGCCCAGACGATCATCCTGACCCGCACCACCATGCAGGCCAGCGCCATGCCGCCGGGCGAGGAGCTCGCCCAGCTCGGGCGCGCCCGCGCCACCCTCGCCATCCATCTCTCGGTCAGGAACCTGCGCTTCATCGAGCGCGCGCTGACGCCGCATTATGGCGGCGATTGCCCGGTTGTGGTCGTCTACCGCGCCAGCTGGCCGGACGAGCGGATCGTCCGTGGCACCCTTGCCACCATCGCCGGCAAGGTCCGTGCCGCCAGGATCACGCGCACGGCGCTTATCCTGGTCGGGCACGTCCTTGACAGCCATCGTTTCCGCGACTCAGCACTCTACGACCCTCGGCACGAGCACGTGCTCAGGAATCGACGGACCGGCGCCGCCGGCGGACGCGCTCCTCGAGCGCCAGCACCGCGTTCCGGGTGAGCGGCACCCGCTCCGCCCATTCGACGTCGCTGCGCTTGAGGCCGATGTCCTTCAGGACATAGTCGTCGAGACTTGCCAGGTGCCTTACCGACCGCCGCGCCTGCCAATGCCGAAACAGCGCGCCGAGGTTGAGGAAGGTGGTGATTTCGCCGAGCGCGCCCGCCCGGGCTTCGATGTACTCAATGGTCATTTTGGTCACCTTTTTCGCTCTCCAATGTACAGAAAATGACCACGAAAATGCGTTGCGACAAACGAGTAATCAGCCCTATATTTGTGACAACCACTCACAAATGGAGTTGCGTGTGGTCCGCCATCTTCCGCCGCTCAATACGCTACGCGCCTTCGAGGCGGCAGCCCGGCTGTTGAGCTTTTCCAAGGCCGCCGACGAGCTGAACGTGACCCATGGCGCGGTGAGCCGTTCTGTCCGCCAGCTGGAAGGCGATCTCGGAATTCGGCTGTTCGAGCGCACCACCCGATCCGTCCACCTCACCCCGGGCGGCGCCGCCTATGCCCAGGAAATCCGCAGCGCGCTTGACCTTTTGGCGGCCGCCACGACGTCGGTGGCGCGGCAACGATCATCAGATTTGCTCAACGTCACCACCGTCGATTCTTTCGCTGCCAAATGGTTGGTGCCGCGGCTGTTCCGCTTCCGGCGCATTCATGGCGACATCGACGTGCGCCTGTCGACGTCGGAACGCCTCGCCGATTTCGTCACCGACGGCATCGACATCGCCATCCGCTATGGCCAGGGCCGCTATCCCGGATTGCAGTCGGAGCTGCTGATGGAGGAGGATTTGTCACCTGTCTGCAGCCCCGCGCTGCTGACCGGTCAACACCCCCTCCACGATCCCGAAAATCTCAAATATCACACGCTGATACACGACGATTTTCATGTGAATTGGTCGATGTGGCTGCGCACCGCCGGCATCACCGGAATCGACCCCCATCGCGGCCCTTCTTTCTACTCTTCCGAGCATGCGGTGCAGGCCGCCGTGCTGGGCCAGGGCGTCGTCCTCGGCCGCAGCGCGCTTGTCGGCGACGACCTGGCGGCGGGCCGTTTGATCAGGCCGTTCACCATGCGCCTGCCGGCGGGCCTCGCCTATTACATCGTTTATCCCTCGCTGCAGCGGCCGCAGGTGCGGGCGTTTCGCGACTGGCTTTTCGCCGAGGCCGCCGCCGAGCGCGCGCCAAGCAATGGGCCGGCTACGACCGACGGCCTGCCGCCCGCCGCAGCCGATCGTTGATCGCGAGTCCGAGACCCGTTTCGGGGATCGGCATCACCGCGATCCGCGCGACATTGCGCTGATCGAGCTGATGCAGCACCCGGAACAGATTGCCGGCCGCCTCGACCAGATCGCCCCGCGCCGACAGGGTCGCCGTCTCGCCGCGCTGGCTTGCCGCCGCCCCCCCGAAAATGAGCAGCACCTCGCCGGGTTCGGCCGCAGCCGCGTTCAATCTCAGCGACGCGCGCGGCGCATAATGGCTTGGAAGTTGGCCCGGACTCGTGGGCCGCCGGGGGTCCGCCTCCATTGCCAGCAACGGGCGACCGAGCAGTTTCTCGAGCGCTTCCCGCGGCACCCCGCCCGGCCGCAGCAGCGCCGGCTCGCCGTCGAGGCAGGCGACGATCGTCGATTCGACGCCGATCGCCGTTGCGCCGCCATCCAGCACCGCCGCGATCCGACCCCCGAGCGCGCCGACCACATGATCGGCCGATGTCGGGCTGAGCCGCCCCGACGGATTGGCGCTCGGCGCCGCCACCGGACGGCCCGTCAGCTGCAGCAGCGCCTGCGCTACCGGATGGGAAGGCAGCCGCAGGCCGACGCTATCGAGACCGGCAGTGGCAAGGCGCGACACCGGCGATGCATCCCGGCGCGGCACCACGAGCGTCAATGGCCCCGGCCAGAATGCTTCGGCGAGCTGGTGCGCCACCGGATTGAACATCCCGTGCTCCGCCGCTGCGGCGCGGCTCGCCACATGGATGATCAGCGGGTTGAAGCGCGGCCGTCCCTTGGCCGCAAACAGCCGCGCGACCGCCTCGTCGCTGGTGGCATCGGCGCCGAGCCCATAGACCGTCTCGGTCGGAAACGCCACCAGCGCGCCCTCCCTGAGGAGGCCCGCGGCCACTGCCGGGTCCGCGATGACAATCGTCATGAGGGCCGTACTGGCCACGAGAAGACCACGCCCTCGAAGGCATCGGCACCCCGCCCGATCGCCGTCACCGCCGCGGCCATCCTGCCGTCGCGGCCGAGCAGCTCGTCGGCAATGGCCACCATCCGGCGGTTCGGGCTGGCCACCGCCGAATGGCCCCTGAGCTCCCAGGCAAGCTCCGCCTCGTCGGCCCGCGGCTGCAGCGCGCACATGGCCGTGAAAGCGGCCGCGGTCGAGCGGCTGATCCCGGCATAGCAATGGATGAGCAGCGGCCCGGACCGGTCCCAGCCGCCCACGAAATCCAGGATTTCCTCGACATGCCACGGCTCGGGATGGGTATAGCCCTCGAGCGGCTCGGTAATGTCGTGCAGCGTCAGCCGCAAATGGCAGTCATGCGGCAGCGGCAGGGTCGGCGGCGTCATCTCCGGCCCGAGCAGGCTCAGCACATGCGACACCTTGTGGCTCGCGACCAGGCCCGGCACGGCATTGAGCGGACAGACGATGATCATTGCGGGAACTACCTACACCAGCGCCCGGAAGCGCGCCAGATAACGTTGGCTCGCCTCTTCCGCCGGCATGGGCGTCAGTCTTGTCAGGTGGCTGGCACGCCGGCCCGCCAGATTTGGCGGCCGGCCGAAAAAGCGCTCCGCCTCCTCATGGCTGAAGCCGGCAAGCTGTGTCGCCTCGAGAAACGCCGCCGCCTTGTCGGCCCGCTTGACGGTGCGGGCAATCGGCTCGGGCACCTCGAGCGGCAGGCTGAAACGCACATGAATGGCCCTGAGCAGCCGGTTCTCGAAGGCCCGGTAGTCGAGGCCGAGCGCCGCCTTGAAAGGCGAGATCATGTCGCCGATGACATATTCCGGCGCATCATGCAGGAGCGCCGCCAGCCGCCACATCCGGTCGAGCTCGGGCTCGACCATCACCGCGATCTCCTCCACCATGATGCAGTGCTGCGCCACCGAGAAAGCGCAATCGCCGCTCGTCTGGCCGTTCCACCGCGCCACCCGCGCCAGCCCATGGGCAATGTCCTCGATCTCGATGTCGAGCGGCGAGGGGTCGAGCAGGTCGAGACGCCGGCCCGACAACATGCGCTGCCAGGCCCTCGGCGCTGCCTCGGTGCCGCGCTGCATCGCCATCATCCTCCCCGCACCGACAGCCGCTTCACCGCCGCGTGGCGGTGGCAGGTTACCACATGGTCGTTGACCATGCCGACCGCCTGCATGAACGCATAGACGATGGTCGGCCCGACGAATTTGAAGCCGCGTTGCTGCAGGTCCTTGGAGATGGTCCGGGCAAGCGGCGTCTCGGGCGGAATCTCGCCTGCGCCGCGAAACGCGTTCTGGATCGGCTTGCCGTCGAGGAACCCCCACAGATAGGGCGCAAAGCCCTGCTTCTCCTCGATCGCGAGATAGGCAATGGCATTGCCGACGCTGGCATCGATCTTGGCGCGATTGCGCACGATGCCGGAATTGGCCATCAGACGCTCGCGTTCGGCCGTCCCATAGCGCGCGATCTTGGCCGGATCGAACCGGTCGAAGGCGGCGCGGAACGCCTCCCGCTTGCGCAGGATGGTGATCCAGGAAAGCCCGGCCTGGAAGCCGTCGAGCAGCAGCTTCTCGAACAATGCCTGCGAATCGCGCTCCGGCACGCCCCATTCATCGTCATGATAGGCGACATAGACGGGATCGGTGCCGCACCAGCTGCAGCGCACGACGGGCTTGGCTTCACGGCTTTGTGCACTGCGCGCCATCGGCTCTCCTCGTGACGATCAGGCCGCGGCGGCGCCCGGCACCGCGAACCGCGCCCAGCCCGGCTTCTCGACCGTGACCGAGGCCTCGCCGGCCTTGATCGGTTCGTGCGCCGCGAGCGCCTCTGCCAGCCTGTCGAGCCGGATGAGCGCCAAGCCCCGCCGATCAGCCGTGGACAAGACCTGGCCGAGCGCGCGCCCACCGCCCGCGATGCCGCTCCCGCTGACCAGGGGCCCATCGCCCGCGACCGGCAGGATCCGGCTGCGCGCCGTGCCGCGATGCTCCATGCGCGACACCACCTCCTGGCCGACATAGCAGCCCTTGCTGAAGCTGACGCCGCCAAGCTGGTCGAGATTGGCCTCATGCGGAAAGAGCACGCCCGAACCGATATCCTCGATCGTGTCGGGAATGCCAAGCGCGATCCGCCGCGCCCGGTAAGCCGCAGCGCCATCGTCACCGACGGTCGAACTATAATCGTCGGAAATGATAGCGCGGTTGCCCATTTCGGAAATACGAGGATCAGCGAAGACGATCGCCGTCGCGCTGTCGAGTGAGGCGTCCGGGGGCAGCGCAACCACCCTCTTCCCGGACAACGGCTCGATGCTCACTGCCGCCCTGAGCTTGTAGAAGGCGAGCCGCTTCCTCAGCTCCTCCAACTGCGTGACCGCACAGTCGAGAAGGTAGCCATCACCTTGTTCCAGCACCAGAAAATCGAACAGGATCTTGCCCTGCGGGGTGAGCAGCGCCGCCCAGCCCGCCCCGCCCACGGCGAGACCGGCGACATCCGCCGTGACCAGCCCCTGCAGGAAGCTCGCGCAATCCTTGCCGCTGAGCCTGAGCACCGCCCGGTCGCCGAGAACCGTCGCCTTGAAATCCGCCATCGCTGTCCGAAACGTTGAGATCGACTTGCCTCGGTCAGCAGATTTACGTAAGCCCAGCCGGGACTTCAAGGATGTTACGATAGCGCTATGCCGGCCACCTGCGATCTGTTGCTGAAAGGCGCGACCGTCGTCAACCATGACGGATCGGGCGTGCGCGATATTGCGGTGACCGCCGGCCGAATCGCGGCAATCGGCGAAATTCCGGCGAGCAACGCCGGCGAGACCGTCGACTGCCGCGGGCTTCACATCCTCCCCGGCGTCATCGACACCCAGGTCCATTTCCGCGAGCCCGGCCTCGAGCACAAGGAGGACCTTGCAACCGGCAGCCGCGCTGCGGTTGCCGGCGGCGTCACGGCGGTGTTCGAAATGCCGAACACCCAGCCGCCGACCACATCGGCGGAGAGCCTGGCCGACAAGGTGGCGCGCGCCCGTCACCGCATGTTCTGCGACTTCGCCTTCTTCATCGGCGGCACGGCGCAGAATGTCGATCAACTGCCTGAGCTCGAGCGGCTTCCCGGCTGTGCCGGCGTCAAGGTGTTCATGGGCTCCTCCACCGGCTCGCTCCTCGTCCATGACGACGACGGCGTGGCGGCCATCCTTCGCCGCATCGCCCGCCGCGCCGCCTTCCATGCCGAGGACGAGTACCGCCTCGCCGAACGGCGCTCACACCAGGTCCATGACGACCCCTCGAGCCACCCGGACTGGCGCGACGAGGAGACGGCCCGCCTGTCGGTGGAGCGCCTGCTCCGCCTCGCCCGCGCCGCCGGCAAGCGGGTGCATGTGCTGCATGTCACCTCGGCCGGCGAATTTGAGCTTCTCGCGCGCCATCGCGACGTCGCCTCGGTCGAGGTCACGCCGCACCACCTCACTTTGGTCGCGCCCGATGCCTATCGCCGTCTCGGCACGCTCGCCCAGATGAACCCGCCGGTGCGCGATGCGGCGCACCAGGCCGCCCTGTGGCGGGCCGTCGGCTCCGGCCTGGTCGACGTTCTCGGCTCCGATCACGCACCGCACAGCCGCGAGGAGAAGGCGAAGCCCTACCCCGCCTCGCCATCCGGCGCCCCCGGCGTGCAGACCCTGGTGCCGCTCATGCTCGACCATGTCGCCGCCGGCCGCCTCACCCTCGAACGCCTGGTCGATCTCACCAGCCATGGCCCGGCCCGCCTCTTCCAGCTTGCCCGCAAGGGACGCATTGCCGAAGGTTATGATGCCGATCTGACGGTCGTCGATCTCAAGGCTCGCCGCACCATCACCGATGACTGGATCGAATCGCGCTGCGGCTGGACCCCCTATGACGGCATGACGGTGCAGGGCTGGCCGGTCGGCACGCTGGTGCGCGGCACCCGTGCGATGTGGGAAGGCACCCTTGCCGACGCCCCGGCCGGCGAGGCGATCACCTTTCTCGAATGCCTGCCCAGGCGGAATGCGGAGGACGTATGAGCGAACGTTTTCGGGCCATCTTGATCGACAAATCGGACAAGACGGAGAAGGGGCAGGCATTCCGCTTCGCCGAGATGACCGAGTCGGAGCTCATGGCGGGCGACGTCACCATTGCCGTCGAGCACTCGAGCGTCAATTACAAGGACGGCCTCGCCATCACCGCCAAGGCGCCGATCGTCCGGCGCTTTCCGCTGATCCCCGGAATCGATCTCGCCGGCGTTGTCATAAGCTCAACTCATGATGCCTTCACTGCCGGCGATCGGGTGATTCTCAATGGCTGGGGCATCGGCGGAGACTCTATCATGGCGGTTTTGCCCAGCGCGCCCGTGTCAAGGGCGACTGGCTGGTCACCATGCCGGAGACCCTCGATTCAGCCCGCAGCATGGCAATCGGCACCGCCGGCTACACTGCCATGCTCGCGGTGATGGCGCTCGAGGACCACGGCGTGCTTCCCGCCTCCGGCGATGTCCTGGTCACCGGTGCAGCCGGCGGCGTCGGCTCGATCGCCATCGTCCTGCTCGCCGGGCTGGGCTATCGCGTCGTCGCCTCGACCGGCCGGCTCGCCGAGGAGCCCTATCTGCGCTCGCTCGGCGCCGCCGCTGTCGTCGACCGCAGCGAATTTGCCGGCCCGGTCAAGCCGCTGGCCAAGTCGCGCTTTGCCGGTGCCATCGACTCGGTCGGCTCGACCACGCTCGCCAACGTGCTGTCGCAGATCGACTACGGCGGTACGGTCGCGGCCTGCGGACTTGCCCAGGGGATGGACCTGCCGAGCTCGGTGGCGCCCTTCATCCTGCGCGCCGTCACGCTCGCCGGCATCGACTCGGTGATGTGCCCGACCGCGCGCCGCCAACGCGCCTGGTCACGGCTTGCCAGGGACCTCGACCTGAAGAAGCTCGGCGTGATCACCAGCCAGGTCCCGCTCGACGACGTGCCGCTGATCGCCGAGGAGATCGTCGCCGGCAAGGTGCGCGGCCGCGTCGTGGTCGATCTGTGAGGGCTCCGCCGGGGACCGCTACTGCATGCTGCGGATGATGGTGAACTCGCCAATGCGGATTCGCTCGGACAGACGCTCGGCCATTCTTGCAACCGGCTCCTCGCCATAGGTTGCAATCATGTCCGACAAGGCGGCAAAGATCGCCGCCGTGGCGATGCAGTCGGGATCGACGCCGTCATGGATCGCCTCCTCCCACGCATCGAGAATGTAGCGCAACGCCACCTGCCGCGGCTCCCGCTCCTGCTGCAGCCCGTCCATTCCATCGGCCATCTTGCATGTTGTCGAGCCCACCGGCGCGCTCCCCTTGATTGGCGCGACTGCCGTCCCACCGGTGCGCGCGATTCGTTCGAACTTTAGCAACCGTCGGAGCCGCGCGATAGCATGCACCTATGGGAAGGGTTAATGGCCAAACCGTTGCCGACCGCCTAGGGAACGGACCCCAGAGCCTTCGCGACCGCCTCCCGGGTGCCGGGAAGAAGCGGCATCCTCGGCAGTCGGGCGAGATCAGCCCATGTGACGCCGACCGCATCGCTGCCGGACTGCAGCACCCCGCCGACCATATGCGCTGCAAACACCGTGAGCGCGTAATGCGACAATATCAGACCGCTCGCGTCGCGATTGATCACGTCGATGGTATCGACCAGGCGGTCGATCGCGACCGCGATGCCGGTTTCCTCCAGAACTTCGCGAACGGCCGCAGCGCGCAAAGTCTCGCCCCATTCGACATGACCGCCGGGCAGCGACCACAGGCCCTGCCATGGCGGCTTGCCACGTTCGACCAGCAAAACCGTTTTATCGTGAAGCACCACGGCGCTCACGCCGACCAGCGGCAGCGGGCCGGCTTGCGTCAACTGTCGCGGTAGAAGACATGGCGCCCGATCTTGATGAGGCGCTTCATCGTCCCAGCCCAGCGCGGCTGCACGTAATCGGCGTGATAATGGGTGGCGGTGGAGATGATCTTTACATCAGCCTCGCCGGCCATCGCCCGGCTGGCAATCTGCCGCGCCTCGTCCCACGCCTTCCCCGAGCGCGGCTGTTCCGCCCGCCCGTCGCAGGCGAAGGAAAACTGGCAGCCATGGCCCTTGTCGGCGCCCTGATAGACCACACCACAAATTGTCTTGGGATAGCCCGGATCCCGCACCCGGTTGAGAATGACCTTGGCGACCGCCAGCTGGCCGAGCTCCAACTCCGAGCGCGCCTCGTAATAGACGGCAGTGGCCAGGCACGACTGCTCCGCCAGGCGTTTCTTGCGCTCGGCCAGAACCTTGTTCTTCTGATCCTGACGGAGCTTGAAGGACTCCTCGAGCTTCCACGACGGCGGCGTCGTGACCGAAAGACTGGCGAGCCGGGCGGTGGTGTCCTCATTCGGCAGGATGGTGTCGTCGATGTAGAAATCGCCCTTGGTGGCGAGTTGCACGATCTGCTCGTTCTGCCGGCCGCTGCCGGGCAGTGCCTCCATCTCGAACGGCATGGCAAGCAGCGAGGCCTTGGTCGAGATGCTGGAAACCGGCGAACTCTCGACCGGCCGCAGATCGAGCTCCGGCAGGCTCCTGGCGGCGGCATTCTGCCCCATATAGTGCCCGGCAAATGCAAAGGCCGCGACCAGCGCGATGCCACCCAGCGCATAGGAGAAGAACTGCGACAGGGGGAACTCCCCCTCGCCCTCCGAAGGAAGGCTGAAGACGTCTCGAGACGGCCGAACCCCGCGGTCGTACAACTTCACATGACCCCTCGGTATTTGGCGACCCAACGGCCCTTCCCCGAGCCGAAACCTAAATCGCACACCCCGTGAAAATACCGTTTATGCCTTTAGCACGGGTTAACCTTAACGGGCAATCGTTAACACGACCATTGGTAGGAAAACCGGTGTTTCGGTGGATTTCATTCACTTTGGGATTGCAATCGCCGCCGGCGACGCCAGCCCCGGCGGCACATGGTTTCGCCGCAATTTATTCCTCGGAAGATTTGAGCGCTGCCTGCGCCGCGGCAAGCCGCGCGATCGGCACCCGATAGGGCGAGCACGAGACATAGTCGAGGCCGACCGCGTGGCAGAAGTGGATCGACGCCGGATCGCCGCCATGCTCGCCGCAAATGCCGAGCTTCAGATCGGGTCGGGCGCTGCGCCCCCGCTCGACGCCGATGCGCACCAGTTCACCGACGCCATCGGTATCGATCGAGATGAAGGGATCCTGCGGCAGAATTCCCTTGGCCGTGTATTCGCCGAGGAAGCGCGCCGAATCATCCCGGCTGATCCCGAAGCAGGTCTGGGTGAGGTCATTGGTGCCGAAGGAGAAGAACTCGGCCGCGGCCGCGATGTCGGCCGCCCTGAGGCAGGCCCGCGGCAGCTCGATCATCGTGCCGCAGAGATAGTTGATCGGCCTGCCGGCGTCCGCCTCGACCGCGCGGCACACCGCGGCGATCCGCTCGGCCACCGCCTCATATTCGGCCCGGGTGGCGATCAGCGGGATCATCACCTCGGGAACCGGCGGCGTTCCGGTGCGCCGCGCCACCTCAACCACCGCCTCGAAAATGGCCCGGGCCTGCATCTCGGCGATCTCGGGATAGGAGATCGCCAGCCGCACGCCGCGATGCCCGAGCATCGGATTGAACTCGCGAAGCTCCGCCACCCGCGCGTTAAGCGTTGCCGGATCGGCGCCGATCGACCGCGCCACCTCCTCGATCTCTTCGGCGCCGCTCGGCAGGAACTCGTGCAAGGGCGGATCGAGGAGCCGGATCGTCACCGGCAGCCCGACCATGATCTCGAACAGCGCGATGAAGTCCTGCCGCTGCATCGGCAGGATCTTGGCCAGCGCCGCCCGCCGGCCCTCTGGCGTCGAAGCGAGAATCATCTGGCGGACCGCGGCGATCCTTTCGGTGTCGAAGAACATGTGCTCGGTGCGGCACAGCCCGATCCCCTCCGCCCCGAACTCGCGCGCCAGCCGGGCATCGGCGGGCGTGTCGGCATTGGCGCGGATGCCGAGGACCCGCACCGCGTCGGCCCATTCCATCAGCGTCGCGAAGTCGCCCGACATCTCCGGCTTGATGGTCGGGATCTGGCCCCGCATCACCTGGCCGGTCGAGCCGTCTATGGTGATGATCTCGCCCTTCTTGAGGACCTGCCCCTGCGCCGTGATCTGATCGTTGGCCTGATCGACATAGATGCCGCCGGCCCCCGAGACGCACGGCTTGCCCATGCCGCGCGCCACCACCGCGGCATGCGAGGTCATGCCGCCGCGCGTCGTCAGGATACCCTCCGCCGCATGCATGCCGTGGATGTCTTCCGGGCTCGTCTCGATGCGGACCAGGATGACCGCCCTGCCCTGCGCCCGCGCCTTCTCGGCCTCGTCGGGTTCGAACACGATCGCACCCGTGGCGGCGCCCGGCGACGCCGGCAGCCCGTTCGCGATGATGTCGCGCCGCGCTTTGGGATCGAGCGTCGGATGGAGCAGCTGGTCGAGCGAAGCCGGATCGATGCGGCCAACCGCCTCGTCGCGGCTGATCAGCCCCTCATCGGCCATGTCGACCGCGATCTTGAGCGCCGCCCGCGCCGTGCGCTTGCCGGACCGGGTCTGCAGCATCCACAACCGGCCGTTCTCGATGGTGAATTCGAGATCCTGCATGTCGCGGTAATGGCGTTCCAGCCGATCGAAGATCGCCTTGAGCTCGCCGAACGTCTCCGGCATCAGCCGCTCGAGCGAGGGCGCATCCGACTGCGCCGCGATCCGCGCCGCCTCGCTGATGTTCTGCGGCGTCCTGATCCCTGCTACGACATCCTCGCCCTGGGCATTGACCAGAAACTCGCCAAAGAGCGCGCGCTCGCCCGTCGAGGGATTGCGGGTGAAGGCGACGCCGGTGGCCGAGGTCTCGCCCATATTGCCGAACACCATCGCCTGCACGCTGACCGCAGTGCCCCAGTCCTCCGGGATCCCGTGAAGCCGCCGATAGGTCACGGCGCGCGCCGACTGCCACGACTTGAACACCGCCGAAATCGCGCCCCACAGCTGCTCGTTGACATCCTGCGGGAACGCCCGCCCGGACTCCTCCTCGACATGGGCCTTGTAGCGGCCGATGACCTCGGCCCAGTTCTCTGCGTCGAGATCGGTGTCGAGGACGACGTTCTGGGAATCCTTGAAATCCTCCAGCATGTCCTCGAAGCCCCGGTGCTCGACCCCGAGGACCACATCGGAATACATCTGGATGAACCGCCGATAGCTGTCATAGGCGAAGCGCCGATCGCCCGAGCGGCGCGCCAGCCCCTCGACGGTTGCGTCATTGAGGCCGAGATTGAGCACGGTGTCCATCATCCCCGGCATCGATACCCGCGCCCCCGAGCGCACCGACACGAGCAGCGGCCGCTCCGCATCGCCAAAATACGACCCGACCGCCGCGCCGATCCCCTCGACCGCGGCGCTCACCTGGCGCTCGAGCCCTTCCGGATAGCGCTGCCCCGACCGGTAGAATTCGGTGCAGATCTCGGTGGTGATGGTGAAGCCCGGCGGCACCGGCACACCGAGATTGGCCATTTCCGCCAGATTGGCGCCCTTGCCGCCGAGGAGATTGCGCATCGAGGCATCCCCCTCGGACGTCCCGCCCCCGAAGCGATACACCCATTGCGCTGCCGCCATCGTCGTCACGTCCTCTCAATTCGGGCAAAGTCGGCAACTGCCGAAGTGGCAGCCCGGATCCGGTTGAGCAGCCTCAGCCGGTTCTCGCGAAAGCTCGGGTCATCGGCATTGACCGTGACCTTGTCGAAAAACGCATCAACCGGAGCGCGCAGCTTGGCGATGGCCCGCATTGCCGCCTCGAAGTCCTCGTTGGCGATTGCCACCTTGGCCTGCGCTTCGGCGCGATCGATGGCCGAGGCCAGCGCCTTCTCCTCGCCCTGCACCAGCAGGTTCTTGTCCGGCACGCCATCATGGCGGCGCCCGTCCTTCTTCTCCTCGATCTTGAGGATGTTCGAGGCCCGCCGCACGCCGGCGAGCAGGTTCTGCCCGTCGTCGCTGTCGAGGAACCGGGCCAGCGCCTCGACCCGCTTCACCACGATCACGAGATCGTCCTGGCCGCCGAGCGCGAACACCGCATCGATCAAATCAAGCCGCGCCCCCTCGCTGCGCAGATGCACCTTGAGCCGGTCGGCAAAGAAATCGATGAGGATGGCCGCATCGAAATTGACCGAAGCGCCGCGCGGCAGCGTTGGCAGGTGACGCTTGCGATAGAGCTCGAACAGCGACAGCAGGCTCAGCCTGAGCTGGTTGTCGAGCACCAGCCGGATGATGCCTAGCGCCGCCCGGCGCAGCGCGAACGGGTCCTTCGACCCGGTCGGCTTCTCGTCGATGGCGAAGAAGCTGATCAGCGTATCGAGCTTGTCCGCGATCGCCACCGCCAGGGTGACCCGCGCCGCCGGCACGATGTCGGTCGGACCTTGCGGCTTGTAATGGTCGCGCACCGCCGCCGCCACCGTGTGGTCGAGGTCCTCCTCGATGGCATAATAGTAGCCCATCATGCCCTGCAGCTCGGGAAACTCCCCCACCATTCCGGTGACGAGATCGGCCTTGGCGAGCCGCGCCGCCTGCCGCGCCGCATCGCTGTCGGCACCGATGATCGCGGCGATCGTGGCCGCCAACGCCTCGATCCGGCGCACCCGCTCGCCCTGCGTGCCGAGCTTGGCATGGAAGGTGACGTGGTCGAGCTTGGGCAGGAGATCCTGAAGCCGCGTCCGGCGATCCTGGTCGAAGAAGAACCGCGCATCGGCAAGCCGCGCCGCGATGACCCGGTCATTGCCGGCGACGATTTCCTTGCCGCCATCCCTGGCGATCATGTTTGATACGAGAAGATAATGATTGGATAGCGCGCCATCCGCTTCGCGCAAGCCAAAGCATTTCTGATGGCTGCGGATCGAGGTGATGATCACTTCCGGCGGCAGCGACAGAAACTTCGCGTCGAACGAGCCCATCAGCACCACCGGCCATTCGACGAGCCCGGCCGTTTCCTTCTGCAGCCCCTCGTCCTCGACCACCTTCAGGCCCTTGGCGAAGGCAAGCGTTTCGGCCTCCGCCCGGATCGTCGCGACCCGTTCCGCGCCATCCAGCATGACCCAGGCATCGCGCAGCTTCAATTCATAGTCCTCGAAGCGGCGGACCTTGATCGGATGCGGCGCCATGAAGCGATGGCCGCGGGTGGTGGCGCCGGCGCGCAGGCCCTCGACCGTCACGTCGACGATCTGCCCGTCGAAGGTGACGAGCAGTGAATGCAGCGGCCGGACCCAGCGCAGCTGCCGCGCGCCCCAGCGCATCGATTTCGGCCAGGGAAATTTCCGCATCACCTCGGGAAGAAGCGTGGCCACGATCTCCGGCGTCGCCCGTCCCGGGCGCTCGATGCGCGCCACGTAGAACGAGCCCTTGCGGTCCTCCTCGACGATGCATTGTGCGAGCGTGACGCCGGCCTGCCGCAGGAAGCCATCGAGCGCCGCTGCCGGCGCATCGGTGCGCGGCCCCTTGCGCTCCTCCACCGTGTCGGGCGCCGCATCGGGGAGATCGTGGATCGCCAGCGTCAGCCGCCGCGGCGACGCAAAGGCCCGCGCACCCAGTGCCTCGAGGCCCGCCTGCGCGAGACCTTCGACCATCAGCCTGAGCAGATCCTCGCTCGCGCGCTCCTGCATCCGGGCAGGTATCTCCTCCGAGAGAAGCTCGACCAGAAGCTCCGGCATCAGCCGCTTCCTCGCCCGTCGGGTTGCGCTCCGCCACCGCCGCCCGCGGTCTTGAGCCACGCCAGGCCGCAGGCCTTCGACAATTCGCGGATGCGCAGGATATAGGCCTGCCGCTCGGTGACCGAGATGACGCCGCGGGCATCGAGCAGGTTGAACAGATGCGAAGCCTTGATGCATTGATCATAGGCCGGCAGCACCATCGCGGCCCCCGTGTCGCCGCCGGCCGCCAGCAGCGCCCGGCATTCCGCCTCGGCATCGTCGAAATGCCGCTCGATCATGCCGGCATCGGCGAACTCGAAATTGTAGCGCGAATACTCCTCCTCGGCCTGCCTGAACACCTGGCCATAGCTGATGCGGTCGGCCCCGGTGCCGCCGTTGAAATTGAGTTCGAAGACATTGTCGACCCCCTGCACGAACATGGCGAGGCGCTCGAGCCCATAGGTGAGCTCGCCCGAGACCGGTGCGCAGTCGAGACCGGCGACCTGCTGGAAATAGGTGAATTGCGACACCTCCATGCCGTCGCACCACACCTCCCAGCCCAGCCCCCAGGCGCCGAGCGTCGGGGATTCCCAATCGTCCTCGACGAAGCGGATGTCGTGGTTCTCACCGTCGATGCCGATCGCCGCCAGCGACCCGAGATAGAGATCCTGGAAATCCGGCGGCGACGGCTTCATGATCACCTGGAACTGGTAATAATGCTGCAGCCGGTTGGGATTCTCCCCGTACCGCCCATCCTTCGGGCGGCGCGACGGCTGGACATAGGCGGCCCGCCACGGCAGCGGGCCCAATGCGCGCAAGGTCGTCGCCGGGTGAAAGGTCCCGGCCCCCACTTCCAGATCGTAGGGTTGCAGAATGACGCAGCCCTGCGCCGCCCAATATTGCTGCAACGCCTGGATGAGATCTTGAAAGGATCGGCTGGGATCCGGTGAAAAAACGGTCATGGTCGGCCCGGTGAGACGGGCGGACCCTAAAGCATCAGCGCAAAAAACCGCAACCGATTTTCGGCCGCCTCACTTCTCCGGCCGCCACACCCCGCTGTCCGGGTCCTGGCGCAGGGTGACGCTACGCTCCTGGCGCCGCCGTTCGGTCTTTACCCCGACGCGAACCCGCTCGGCGAGCGCCGCCAATTTCCTGACGATCAGCAACGTCAATGCGATGGCGATGGCCGCGGTCAGAAGTTTGACAATCATCTTCGTCTCTCCCGCAGGTTGACCCGCATCATAGACCGAACCGGCTCATCAGGATACGTGTCTCGACCGCCTCGACGACCGCCTCGAGCGGCGCGCCGCCGAACGGATTGAAGCGGCGCCACCACGCTGCCTGCGACCGTTCCATGAGTTTGAGCACCAATTCGGCGCCATAGCGCTCGCGCAGGATCTGGTGCATGTTTCCGAGCCCGTCGATGAGGCCGAGCTCGATCGCGCGCCGGCCCGACCAGAAGGCGCCGGTGAAGAGATCGGCATTGCCTTCGTCGAGCCGGCCGGCGCGGCGGTTTCGCACCAGCGTCTTGAATTCCTCGTGAACGTCGAGCTGCAGCGACTTGAGCCGCTCCACATCCTCCGGCCGCTCGGGACGGAACGGGTCGAGGATCGCCTTGTTCGCGCCCGCCGTGTGCACGCGCCGCTCGATGCCGAGCTTGCGGATCGCCTCGACGAAGCCGAAACCCGCCGACACGACGCCGATCGACCCGACGATCGAGCTGGCATCGGCATAGATTTCATCGCCGGCGCAGGCCAGCCAATAGCCGCCCGAGGCAGCGATGTCCTCGATGAAGGTGAACACCCGGACCTCGTGCTTGGCCGCCAGCTCCCGGATCCGCGCCGCGATCAGCGAGGCCTGCACCGCCGAGCCGCCCGGCGAATTGACGACGAGCGCCACCGCGACGATGCCTTTGCGCTGAAAGGCCCGTTCGAGAACCTCGTTGAGCATGCTGAGCGCCAGCCCCGTGCGCAGCGGCGTCACCGACCCGATGGTGCCCGAAAGCCGGATCACCGGCACCACCGGCGGCTTGGCCCGCCACGGCGGCGGCACCAGCCGGCTGAGGAACGTCCGAGCTTCGCTCATGCGCCGAGGCGCCAGGGCTGGCCGTGACGCAGAATGCCCTCGGCTTCCGGAGCGAACTGCGCCCCGCGCGAGTGCAGGACCAGGCCGGGAAGAATTTGCAGCGGCGCGCGCGAGCCCTTGATGCCCTGCACGATGATGCGGGAGGCCGGCATGTCGGCGCGGCCATGCACCGGCGCCACCCTGATGTCGCCGAACCGGCCCTCCATCGCGGCCAGCAGCCGGCCGAGATTTTCGCTGCGGTGGATCACCGTCGCGCTGCCGCGCGGCGCCAGCATGACATGAAGCACCTTCAGCCACAGATCGATGTCGTCCGGCGCAAAAGTGGTTGCCGCCGACTTGAGGCGGTTGGGAGATGGGGTCGTCGTCCCTTCCTCGAAGAATGGCGGGTTGGCGAAGGCGTGGCTGAACGAGCCATGCACCGGCCAGTCGGCGCGGTCGCGGCCGAGCGCCTCCCTGAGATCGCCACGGATGACCCGGATCGCCTCGCCATAGCCGTTCCGCCGGGCGTTCTGCTCGGCCATCATGGCATAGCTCTGCGCAATCTCGATGCCGGTGATGTGGACCCCCGGCACCCGGGCGGCGACGCACAGCGCCGCGACGCCGGCCCCCATCCCGGCCTCGAACAGGCTCTCGCCCTCGCCGCACGGGATGCTCGCGGCGAGCAGCACCGAGTCGATTCCGGCGCGGAATCCCTTCTCCGGCTGCAGCACCTTGAGCCGCCCGCCCAGGAACCCGTCCTCGGTGAGCGAGGCTGGCGGCGGGTCGCGACCCGGGGCGGTGGAAGCGGGAAAACCGGTCATCTCCATGGATTCACATTATTGTTCGTTGATCGTTAGCGCAATGTTACAGCCTTCCGGGCAGGCGCTCTCGAGCAGCCTCCGGGCGGCAGGAACATCATCGGCGTCCACCATGAGACGCCGCGGCAGGATCCCGATCGATCCCTCGACAGCGCTCATATGGCTGTCGAATATCACATGGGCGATGCCGGCCTCGTCGAGGACATGCGCGACAAAGGTCAGCAGCACCAGATCATTGGTCCGCAACAGTTCGATCATTGCAAAACGATCCTACGACGTGAACACCGAAACTTCGAGAACCCCGGCACTTTAGAGAAAGGACCCTTCAACTGACCGAATTCAAGGGGAAAGGTAGGGGGCGGCCTTATTGAGCCTATCGCGGCCATCGGTCGCCCTTGTCGCCTTTCTGGCTGGCTCCTATGCTCCCATGCCGTTGCGTTGACATGACGAGGACGCCCGTGGGAGTCGTTGTACCGTTCGATGGCGGCGAAGACCGCGAGCCCAGCATCGACCTGATCGTCCAGCTGGTGGCCAAGGACCTGGCGCGGGTCAACGAGGCCATCCTGCTGCATGCCCGCTCGCATGTCGACATGATCCCCGAGATTGCCGGCCATCTGATCGCCTCCGGCGGCAAGCGGCTGCGCCCGATGCTCACGCTGGCGACGGCGCAGATGGGCGGCTACCGCGGCGACTCGCATATCAAGCTCGCCACCGCCGTCGAGTTCATGCACACCGCCACCCTCCTCCACGACGATGTCGTCGACGAGAGCCATCTGCGCCGCGGCAGGCAGGCGGCGCGCCTGATCTGGGGCAACCAGGCAAGCGTTCTGGTCGGCGACTTCCTGCTCGGTCAGGCTTTCAAGATGATGGTCGAGACCGGCTCGCTCGAATCCTTGCGGGTGCTTGCCAATGCTGCCGCCATCATCGCCGAGGGCGAGGTTCTGCAGCTCACCGTCCAGCAGGATACCTCGACCACCGAGGACGCCTACCTGCAGATCATCATCGCCAAGACGGCGGCGCTGTTTGCCGCCGCTGCCGAGGTCGGCCCGATCATCGCCGGCCGCCCGCGCGAGGAGCAGGCGGCGCTCGAATCCTACGGCCGCAATCTCGGCATCGCCT
The DNA here is from genome assembly GCA_963744915.1 of uncultured Alphaproteobacteria bacterium. GTDB lineage: Bacteria > Pseudomonadota > Alphaproteobacteria > Rhizobiales > Aestuariivirgaceae > DATAFF01. The sequence goes on along the minus strand of CAVUUY010000013.1, from coordinate 362,714 downwards.
TCCAGCTCGTCGATGATGCCCTCGACTATTCGGGCAAGCAGGCGGTGCTCGGCAAGACGGTCGGCGATGATTTTCGCGAAGGCAAGATCACGCTCCCCGTGGTGCTCGCCTATCGCCGCGGCGACAAGAGCGAGCGCGCCTTCTGGAAGCGCACCCTGGAAGATGGCGAGCAGGGCGCGGACGACCTCGCTACGGCGCAGCGCCTGATGGAGCGCCACAACGCCATCGGCGACACCATCGAGCGGGCCCGCCACTATGGCGCCATCGCCCTCGATGCGTTGGCGATCTTCCCCGCCGGGCCGCATAAGCGGGCCCTCGCCCAGGCGGTCCTGTTCTGCATCAACCGGCTGCATTGATAAGGATCGGCCGCTGGCTCAGCCGAGCACGGTCGGCTCCGCCCACCAGCCGCGCCCCCTGAAGGCCTGCGCGGCGGCGCCGGCGCTCTCCGCATCGACAAAGATCCCGAAGCAGGTGGCACCCGATCCCGACATCCGGGCCAGCCGGCAACCCTTGGCCTGCGCGAGCGCTTGGATCACCATGCCCACCGCCGGCACCAGCGCCTCGGCCGGTTGCTGGAGATCGTTGCGGCAGGCGGCAAGCCACTCCAGGAAATCGCTCCGCCGTTCCGTGATCGGCGCAAAGCCAGCCTGACCAAGCGTCAATCCTAGTCTGCCGAACACCTCGACCGTCGCCACCGCCACGCCCGGATTGACGAGCAGCGCCGGCAGCGCCGGCACCTCGCCGAGCTCGGCGAGACGCTCGCCGATCCCCGACATGCGGCAGGCCTTGCCGCTGAGGCAGACCGGGACGTCGGCCCCCAGCGTCAGCGCCAGCCGTTCGAGCGCGACCGCCTCCGGCTTGATGCCGGCCAGCGCCAGGAGACCGCGGATCACCGCCGCCGCATCGGCCGAGCCGCCGCCGATCCCCGACGCCACCGGCAGGTTCTTTTCCAGCCTGAGGCGCGCACGCCCGATGCGCCCGCCGAGCAGCCCCTCGAGTGCCAGCGCGCCCCGCATGACCAGATTGTCCGGCGAGGCGGCGAGACTGCCGGCAAACGGCCCGACAATGTCGAGCGACCAATTCTCCGCCGGCGTGAGCGTCAGCCGGTCGCCGATGTCGGCGAACACCACGATGGAATCGAGATCGTGAAAGCCGTCGGCACGGCGGCCGACCACATGGAGCGCCAGATTGACCTTGGCCCGCGCCGCTTCGACGATCATGCCGCGACGCTTAGACACTGCCGGTCCGCGGCGTCAACCCCCACCGCCTGGCGGCTTTCCCTTTCGCAGCCTTACAGCTTCCGCTGCTGCTCGCCGCTGGCCGCCGGCAGCGGCTTTGGCGGATCGCCGAGGCCTTCGCTGATCTTGCGCTCGATGATCTCCAGATCCTTGGGCTCGGGCTTGTTGTCCTTGGCATGCTGCCACTGGAACTTCGCCTCGAGCCGCCGCCCGACCCGCCACAGCGCATCGCCGAAATGGTCGTTGATCACCGGGTCCTCGGGCCTGAGCTCGACCGCCCGCTCAAGCTGCTTCACCGCTTCCTCATAGTCGCCGAGCTTGTAATGCGCCCAACCCAGGCTGTCGACGATGTAGCCGTCATTGGGCCTGAGCTCGACCGCCTTCTTCACCATTTCCAATGCTTCGCCGAGGCTCTTGCCCTTGTCGATCAGCGAATAGCCCAGATAGTTCAGCACCTGCGGCTGCTCCGGCTCGAATTCGAGCGCCTTGCGGAAATCGACCTCCGCCTTGTCCCATGCGCCGGCGCGCTCATAGGCGATGCCGCGGAAATAGAGCAGCGACCACTGCTTCTTGCCGAACGACGCGCCGAGAGCCGCAATGGCACTGCTATAGGCTTCGGCCGCGTCCGCCCACTTCTCATGCGAGCGCAGCACATTGCCGAGCGACAGCTGGGCATCGTAATTGCCGGGCTCGCGCTCGACCAGCTTGCGCAGCTCCTCGATCGCTTCGTCGCTCTTGCCGAGCGCGTCGAGATTGGTGGCGATCTGGATTTCGGCGCTTGCCCGCAGCACCGAAGTCTCCTTCACCTTCTGATAGACTACGATCGCGAGGTCGTGCCGCTGGATGTCCTCGTAGATTTCGCCGAGCAGCGTCCGCGCCACCGCGAAATCCGGCTTGAGCGTCAATGCGAGCTGGGCATAGACGAGCGCAATGTCGATGCTCTGCTCATCCGACAGCGCGCTTGCCAGGCTGAACAACGCCTCCGCCGCTCCATCATTCGCCGAAGCGATGAACGGGCGCGGCTGCTTGCCGGCATTGAGGTCGTCGAGCTGCTCGCGCACCAGCGGGTTGCGCTGCGACACCGCCAGGAACTGGCCATAGATCTTGCGCGCTTCGTCCTTGTTGCCCTGGCGCTCGAGGAAATTCCCATAGGCCTGCACCACCCGCAACGAGCTCCCGGCCTTGTCGTAAGCCGTCCGGTATCGCCCGCTCGCACCGGTCTCCGACTTCAGCACATCGGCGATCAGGGCCGCATGGAACAGCTTGAAATTGGCAAAAGCCTCCTGCTTGTCGAGAACGTCGAGCGCCCGCATCGATTCCGGAAACTTGCCCTCCGCCGCATAGACCCAGGCATTGAGCAGGCCCGAGGTCAGCTCGCCGACCGGGGTGAACGCCGCCTTCGAGAAATGCTCGCGCGCCGTCTTGTAGTTCTTTTCGCGGAATGCCTTGAGACCGAGCACGATGCGCGCCATCCGGTGCTGCGGGTTGAACTTCGCCACCTGCTCGGCAAGGGTTTCGGCCCGCGCCATGTTGCCGGCCCCGAGATCGAGCACGAAGGCCCGCTCGACCAGCACCGGATTGCCGGGATCGACCTCGAGCGCCCGCTGGAAATAAAGCGCCGCAATGGCGTTGTCGCGCTGCTTGCCGGCGAACCGGCCGGCCAGGTAGCTGCCCGACAGCGAAGCCTGCGAGATCCCCTGGTCGGTCGCACCCTGGGTGGCAAGAACCGGGGCCGCCGCCACGATGGACAGGGAAAGACCGATCGGTAATGCGGACAGAAGCTTCAGCATGCTTGTCATCGGGGATCCTGTCGAGATGGCCGCCAGTCGGCCGGTGAACATCGCGCCGGCGAGGTGCACCGAATTTGCGGCTTTTTAGCGCCAGGGGCAAGCTTTCGCGCAGGATTTGCCACTGGCAAGAAACAGCTTTTACTGGGTCGGCGTGCCGTCCGGAATGGCCGGAAGTGGCGGAATGTCGGACGACGGGGTCCCTGCCGCTGCAGCCTGTTTGGCGGCCGGCAGGAAGGTCGTATCGATCAGCTCCCGCATCACCGGCTCGATCCTGGCCTCGCCGAACCGCTTGGCGAGCGTCCGGGCCATCTCGTCGAACGGCGCCCGGCAATCGCTCTCGGTGGCCCGGATCAGCAGGTCGGCCCAGGTTCCCTCCTTGCTGCGCGCGGCTTCGCGCGAGGCATAGGAGGCGACGCAATCGCGGAAATTGAACACCACCGGATTTCCCTGGCGCTGCCACCAGGTGGCTTCCCCGCCGGTCGCATCATGCTCGTGGCTGACCGCCGCCATTTGCTGTGCGCCACCTGTCGGCTCGGCCGGGCTGATCGAGCCGACCGCCGCATCGGCTTCCGACGCGTCAGGCTTGGCCGCCTTGCTGCTTGAGGCCTTGCCTGCGAGATTTTCCGGCTTTTTGCGCGGTTCCGGCGGCGTTCCGCCGGCCGCTTTTTCGGCCTGCCCACTCGAGCGCAATGCAACCTGGTGCGCGCGGGACTTGCTGCGGCGGGCGCTGCGCCGCTTGCTCCGCGTCGGCTTTTCCGGCTTGACCTCGGCCGGCGCCGCCTCCGGCACCGCACCGGTCGCCGTCGACTTGCTCTTGGTGGTCCGGCGCCCCTTGCGGCGGCTGGTCTTGGCCGGCTCGGCCACCACCGCCGCGGTTTCGACCCGCGCCGCTGCCGGCTCGGCCGAAACCTGCTCGCTGTCGACCTGCCCGGTCCCGGTCGGGGTAGATTCGCCGCGCCACCAGCTCAGCATCGAATTGGACCAGCCCGAAGGGCGGGCCGCCGGGGCCGCCACGGTCGTTGGAACGATGCGGGTCGGTCCGCTGGCCGGCGCCGTGCGCGCCGCCGTCCCCGCGGCGGTGCGCGGCTGGCTCGCGCGGGCGCCCCGCGTCGTCACCGCCCGCCGATACGCTTTCTGCCGCTTCAGCTGCGCTGCCTGTTCCGCCGCCGGCTGCTGAACATTGGCGAGCGGTTGCGCCGCTTCGGCCACTGCCGGAACGACCAACCCCGCCGCAAGCAGAACAGCGGCAATATACGCGCGCATGACGCCCTCTTTCTTCTGATGCTTACGCTCAGGAAGACTGTGGGAACCCCGAAGATGCGTTCGCGAGACTCAATGCTTCCCCGACCACCCACTTTTCCTCAAGAGCGGGCAACAGAATGGTCGAATCTTGGCTATTCACAGGCAATCACCAACCGATTGCAGCAACCGCAAGGCGGTGTCACTTTTTGGCATCACATGTTCGGGTAGTTTGGGCCTTCACCGCCCTGCGGCACCTCCCAGACGATGTTCTGGGCCGGATCCTTGATGTCGCATGTCTTACAATGGACGCAGTTCTGGTGGTTGATCTGAAAGCGCTTTCCTCCCGTGCTGTCCTCCAGCACTTCATACACCCCGGCCGGGCAGTATCGCTGCGCCGGCTCGTCATACAAGGGGAGGTTGCGCACGATCGGTATTGCCGGATCTATCAGCCTCAGATGGACGGGCTCGTCCTCCTCGTGATTGGTGGCCGAAAAAGCCACATTTGTCAGCCGGTCGAACGAGATCACATTGTCGGGCCGCGGATAGTCGATCGGGCGGGCGTTGCGCGCCTCGACGAGCGTCGCGTGGTCCGGCTTGCCATGGCTCAAGGTGCCGAACAGCGACACCCCGAAAAGCGCGTTGGTCCACATGTCGAAGCCGCCTGCCGCAAGCCCCCCGACAAGGCCCAGCCTCGACCATAGCGGCTTGACGTTGCGCACCGCCTTGAGGTCGCGGTGGATCGAGGAGCCTTCGAAGGCGGTCTGATAGTCCTCGAGCTCGTCGCCGGCACGGCCGGCCTGGAGCGCGGCAAAGGCGCTCTCCGCCGCCAGCATCCCCGATTTCATCGCATTGTGGGATCCCTTGATCCGCGGCACGTTGACGAAACCCGCCGCACAGCCTATCAGCGCGCCTCCCGGGAAGCAGAGCCGCGGCACCGATTGGAGCCCGCCCTCGGTGATCGCGCGGGCGCCATAGGCGATGCGCCGCCCGCCTTTGAGGACCGGCTCGATCAGCGGATGGTGCTTGAACCGCTGGAACTCCATATAGGGGTAGAGATGGGGGTTCGCGTAGTTGAGATGGACGACGAAGCCGATCGCAACCAGATTGTCCTCGAGATGGTACATGAACGAGCCGCCGCCGGTGTCGCTGGAGAGCGGCCAGCCGAGGGTGTGGGTGACCTGACCCTGGCGATGCACCTCGGGCCTGACCTCCCACAGCTCCTTCATGCCGAGGCCGAATTTCTGCGGCTCGCTGTCGCGTTCGAGCTCGTAGCGCTCGATGATGCGCCGGGCAAGCGAGCCGCGCGCCCCCTCGGCGATCAGCACATATTTGCCGATGAGCTCCATCCCGGGCTGGTAATCCGCCTTCGGCTTTCCCTGGCGGTCGAGCCCGAACACCCCTGCGACAACGCCGCGCACCGCGCCATCATCGCCGAACACCAGATCGGAGCAGGCAAAGCCCGGATAGACCTCGACCCCGAGCGCCTCCGCCTCCTTCGCCAGCCAGCGGCAGACATTGCCCAGCGACACCGCATAATTGCCGTGGTTGCTCATGAGCCTCGGCAGCAGGACGTTGGGGATGCGCAGCGCCCCGCGCGGGCCGAGCATGTAGAAGCGGTCCTCCTTGACCTCGGTATTGAGCGGCGCCCCGCGCTCCCGCCAGTCGGGGATGAGCTCGTTGAGCGCGATGGGATCGATCACCGCTCCGGAAAGAATGTGCGCCCCGATCTCGGATCCCTTCTCGAGCACGCAGACCGAGATGTCGGTGCCGGCCGCCGCCGCGAGCTGCTTGAGACGGATCGCCGCCGCGAGGCCGGCCGGCCCGCCGCCTACGATAACCACGTCGAACTCCATCGACTCGCGCTCGACCTGTTGCGCTTCCATCGTGTCCCATCGCCTGTTGGCTCAACCGCAATCGCGCCTGTTATAGTGGACGGCGGCGGCGAGACAATTCCCCGATTGCGGCAGAACCGCATCGCAATCCGCCAACGGGGGGCCCTGGCATGAGCAACCCCGCCTTCGATCAGCTCGACCGCTCCGAGGCGCTGGCCATGCTGCGCTGGCTGATCTCCATGGGAGCCGACGAGGCGATCGGCCCAACCGGCCTCGACCGCTTTGCCGAGGCCGAGCGCGTCGCCGCCGCCCCCGCCCCGCCACCGCGTCCTGCTCCGCCGCCTGTTCCACGCCCCGAGCGCACCGTCGCCGCCACCCCTGCCCTGCCCCTGCCGCTGCGGCAACCGACGGCCCTTGGCGGCTCGGCCGGCGATGCCATGGCTCTCGCTGCGTCCTGCAACAGCTTTGCCGAGATCGCTGCCGTGCTCGCCACCTTCGACGCCTGCCCCCTGAAGCGGACCGCCACCAGCCTCGTCTATCTCGACGGCCATCCCGAGGCGCGCCTTCTCTTCATCGGCGAGGCGCCGGGGCGCGAGGAGGACCTGTCCGGCAAGCCGTTCGTCGGCCGCTCCGGCCAGCTTCTCGACAAGATGCTCGCAGCGCTCGGCCTGTCGCGCAGCGCAGCCGCGCCGGAGCTGAGCGTGCTCATCACCAATCTCATCTTCTGGCGGCCGCCCGGCAACCGCAAGCCGACCGAGGCCGAGACCCTGATGTGCCTGCCCTTTGTCCAGCGCACGATCGCGCTCGCCCGGCCGCGCGCCATCGTCTGCCTGGGCGCCACCCCGGCTCAGCGTCTCAGCGGAACCACCGAGGGCATTCTCGCGCTAAGAGGCAAATGGCGACAACATCGAACTGAGGACGGTTCCACCATTCCCCTCCTTCCGACGCTGCACCCGGCCTATCTGCTGCGCCAGCCGGCCCAGAAGCGCCTCGCCTGGCGCGATTTCCTGACCTTGGGCGCCGCCCTCCAGGCCGACCGGGGCGACCGGCGATGAGCGACGGCCGCGAGACCCCGGGCACCGGCGGGCGCGCCTTCATCCCGGTCCGCATCGCCGTTATGACGGTGTCCGACACCCGCGTTCTCGAGGACGACCGGTCGGGCCAGCTGCTGTCGGAGCTGATCGCCGCCGCCGGCCATCAGCTGTCGGCGCGCGCCATCGTCAAGGACGAGGTCGCGCAGATCCGCCGCACCGCCCGCAACTGGCTGAAGCGCGACGACATCGACGTGATCCTGTCGACCGGCGGCACCGGCCTGACCGGCCGCGATGTCACCATCGAAGCCTTTCGGTTCCTTTTCGAGAAGGAAATCGACGGCTTCGGCGTGGCTTTTCACATGGTTTCCTGGCCCAAGATCGGTCCCTCCACCGTGCAGTCGCGGGCGACCGCCGGCGTTGCCAAGGGCAAGTTCGTCTTCTGCCTCCCCGGTTCGCCCGGCGCCTGCCGTGACGCATGGGAAGGCATCCTCGAGGCCCAGCTCGATTATCGCCACCAGCCCTGCAATTTCATCGAGATCATGCCGCGCCTGGAAGAGCACCTGCAGCGCCGCAAGGACTAGGCGGCTGGCGCTGGAACGCCTTGGTTCTTGATTTGTTCTCACTGACGTGCTAGAGGTCCCGCCCATGACCACGGTTCACAACGATACGAGACCTTCCCTCGGCTTCGAAGGCGACACCACCGAGGCGGTGCGCCTGGCAACCAAGCTGGCCCGCGGCCGCGGCGCGCGGTCGAACGCTTCCGGGCGCTATGAGGCGCTGGCCCGCCAGCTGGTCGATGACGGCTGGCAGAGCCTCGAGGAGCTGCCGCCCTTCAAGACCACGGTGATCGCCGAGCAGCCCAAGACCATTCTCACCCGCAACAGCTCGCCCGACATTTCCTTCGACCGGTCGATCAATCCCTATCGCGGTTGCGAGCACGGCTGCAGCTACTGCTATGCGAGGCCGACCCACGCCTATATGGGCCTGTCGCCCGGGCTCGATTTCGAGAGCAAGCTCTTTGCCAAGCTGAACGCCGCCGAATTGCTGCGCAACGAGCTCGCCGACCCGGCCTACCGGCCGCAGACGATCGCCCTTGGCGCCAACACCGATCCCTATCAGCCGATCGAGCGGCAATACCGGGTGACCCGGCAGATTTTGTCTGTGCTTGCCGAGTTCGATCACCCGGTCGGCATCGTCACCAAGAGCGCGCTGGTGGCCCGCGACATCGACATTTTGAGCGCCATGGCAAAGAAGCGGCTGGTCAAGGTTGCCGTTTCCGTCACCACCCTCGACGCGAAGCTCGCCCGCACCATGGAGCCGCGCGCCGCAACCCCCGGCAAGCGCCTGGAAGCCCTCGGGCTTCTCGCCGCCGCGGGCATTCCGACCGTCGTCATGGTGGCGCCGATCATCCCTGGCCTCAATGACAGCGAGATCGAGAAGATCCTTGCCGCCGCCCATGCCGCAGGCACCCGCGAGGCCGGCTATGTGCTGTTGCGCCTGCCGCTGGAGGTCAAGAAGATCTTCAGCGAATGGCTGACCGCAGCGCGCCCCGAACGGGCCGCCCATGTGCTGTCGCTGATCCGCCAGACCCGCGACGGCAAGGAAAATGATGCGACCTTCGGGCGCCGGATGACCGGCAGCGGCCCCTATGCATGGACGATCGGCCGCCGCTTCGAGCTGGCCTGCGCCCGCCTCGGCATCAACCGCGACAAGATCAAGCTTGCCACCGATGCCTTCAGGCGGCCGCCGCAGCCCGGCGAACAGCTCGCGCTATTGTGACGCGGCGTCAGCCATGAGCCGCGCCGCCCTCCGGTGGAAACCCGCCGGCCTCACCCTTCCTTCGCGCCCCGTCCCTGATACACTCCCGTCGGGGAATCAGCGCGGGGATGGTGAATGCGGCCGACCACCCGGTTCGAGGCGGAAGGAATGGCACAGGGCTACCGGATCATCGCCGGGGTGGACGAGGCAGGCCGCGGACCTTGGGCCGGGCCGGTGGTGGCCGCCGCCGTCGTCTTCCAGGGCCGCCGCATCCCGCGCGGCCTCGATGATTCCAAGAAGCTGACCGCGATGGCCCGCGAGGTCGCCTATGACAAGATCATGGCCAAGGCCATGGTGGGGGTCGGCATCGCCGATGTCGCGACCATCGATCGCATCAACATCCTGCAGGCGACGTTGCAAGCGATGCGCGACGCCATATGCGCGCTCCCCTGTCTGCCCGACCTCGCGCTCGTGGACGGCAACCGGGCGCCGCCGCTTGACTGCGCCATCCGCACCGTGATCGAGGGGGACGCTTTGTCGGTCTCGGTTGCTGCCGCCTCGATCATCGCCAAGGTCACCCGCGACCGCATCATGTGCGCGCTTCACGAGGCCTGCCCCGGCTACGACTTCCACCAGCACAAAGGCTATGGCACGCCGGAGCACCGCGCCGCGCTCGAGCGCCTCGGGGTGAGCCCGCATCATCGGCTGTCCTTCGCTCCGGTCGCCGAACGTGCCGCCCGCGGGCCAGTGCTGGCAGTGGCCTGATCGCTGCAAACCCCACCGGCGCTTTGCTGCCTGGCATGCTTCTGAGAGGAGAGTTCTCGGCGATATGAATGGAAAACTAACGAAATGCCTGGCCGTCATCTCGACGACGATATGGGCCGTCGCGGTTCTCGGTGTGAGCAACTTGAGTTCAACCGCAAGAGCAGAAGATGCTGCCTCGCGGTTCACCTATGTGCGACTGCACTGCACGCCGGACAACGAGTCTCACTTCACGGACATGACGGTCGATCTCAGCAAGGAGAATTTCGCACCGCCCGCAGCCCCGATCGCCATCGGTGGCAATCAGCCGGTTTCCCGCGCCTTCATCGCGGGATTCGAGCCGCATTGGGGCGCTGTCGACCTGAAGACCCATCTCAACCATCCTGCTCCCGCAGTCCAGCTGTTCACCGTGCTCGCGGGTCAATTCTCGATTACCACGACGGATGGCGAGACGAGGCAGCTCAATCCTGGTGACATGGTCCGGTTGGAAGACACCACGCCTTGCAAGGGGCACATCACGGTCGTTGGCGACAAGCCCGGCTTCCTGCTCTTCGCTCGCTGAGGCGCCAAGGCCAGCCTAGCACTTCGAGTCCGGCACGATTACGAGCTTCCCGAAGAACCGCTTCTCCATGAAGTCGGTCTGCGCGCGGTGAAAGTCCGAGAGCTTGTAGACGCCGCCGACAAGCGGCCGGATCAAGCCCTGTTCGATATAGCGAACGAGGCGCCGGAAGGCGGCGCGCGTCCCCTGGGATGAGCCGTGCAATGCGAGATGCTTGAGGTAAACCGTCCTGAGGTCGAGCTGAACCACCGGCCCCCCAATGGCCCCGGCTGTGGTGTAGCGCCCCTCGGGCCGGAGAAGGCGCAGCAGATCGCTGAACAGCGGTCCGGCCACGACATCGGCCACCACGTCGATGGGCCGGCCGGCGGTGACCCTCCTGACTTCCTCCACCAGGTCGCCGCGGCCCCGCGTCACCACTGCCTCGGCGCCCACCGAAAGCGCCTGCGCCTCCTTGCCGGGGCCGACCACCGCATAGGGGATGGCGCCCCGCGCCCGGCAGAGCTGCAGGATACCCGAGCCGACGCCACCCGAGGCACCGGTCACCAGCACCCGTTCGCCGGCAGCGACGCCGGCCCGGTCCAGCATATGCTCGCCTGTGAGGTAGGCGCAGCAAAAGGTCGCGAGCTCGACATCGCCAAGAGGCGTGTCGGGCACATGCGCGTTCTCGGCCGGCACGACCACATACTCCGCATAACCGCCATCGCGGCCGTGGCCGATATAGTCGATATCGGCGAGACTATCGCTGTCGGTGTTGTAGATGCTGAAGTCGACCATCACCCGCTCGCCGATGCGCGCGGCGGCCACGCCTTCGCCCACGCCGACGATCCGGCCGGCGATGTCGGCGCCCTGGATGCGGGGGAAGGTGAGGGTCGGCGCCTCGGCGGTTCGTCTCCAGCTCGCAACCGCCGCTGGATCTGCATCCGTGCCATAGGCTCCCTTCCTGACCCAAACGTCGGTATTGTTCATGCCACACGCCGAGACGGCGACGAGCACCTCGCCCGGGCCCGGTGAGGGCACCGCGACGTCGGTGCGGTAGACGAGCTTGTCGAGGTCTCCGTGTCCCGTGAGAAGCACGGCCGCCATGGTCTTGGGTATGGATCCGGTCACGGACTATCCTTCTCCTCGATCGCGATCTTGGTCAGAAGGCGAAAAGCCTTCCCTCTGCAAGGGTGTGGCAGGGACCGGCGATGACCACGCCGGATTCCGTCAGCGTGCAGATCATCCTGCCGCCCCGCTCCGAAAGCTGACGCGAGCAAAGCCGGCTTCGGCCGAGCCGCTCCGCCCAGTACGGGACGAGGGAACATTGCGCAACGCCTGAAACCGGGTCCTCGGGCACGCCGTTGGCGGGAGCGAAGAACCGTAACACGTAGTCATCGCCTTGGCCGGCGGCGGTCACGGCGATCGTCGGACGGTCGAGCCGCGCCAGCGCCGCGAAATCGGGCTTGACGGCCGCAACCTCGCTTGGCGAATCCAGCACCGCGACATAGTGGCGTCCTACGCGTGTTTCCGTAGGAACCAGCCCGAGCCCGTCGCGGAGCGCCGATGGCAGCCTGCACGCTGTCGTCGCGTCGGCTGGCAGCGTGATCGCGACGCCGTCGTCGCTGCGCCGGGCGGGCAAGCGTCCGCTGAGGCGGGAATTGAAGACGACTGTCTCCAATCCCGGCTCGACCGCGGTCATGATCGCATGCGCGGCGGCGAGCGTTGCGTGTCCGACCAGCGGCAGCTCGCAGGTTGGCGTGAACCAGCGGATGTCGTAGGCGCCATTGCCGCCGCGCACGAAGGCCGTCTCGGACACGTTGAACTCGCTCGCTGCCCGCTGCATGGCCGCGGCATCCGCCTCCTCCTCGAGCACGCAGACGACCGCGGGGTTGCCCGTAAAGGGTTCGGCGGCGAAGGCATCGATCCAGAAGAAGCGCTTGCCTGGCATGAGGGCCCGCGGTTCAGAGCACCGTCAGTTCGCGAGGGTACTGCGTGAAATACTCGAAACCCGTCTCCGTCACCGCGATCGAGTCGCCGATGCGGCCTCCGAACCTGCCTTCGACGGTGATGCCGCCGTCCACGGCGAAGGTCATCCCCTGCTCGATCACTGTTTTGTCGCCGCGCTTGAGCTCCGGCGGCTCCAGGAACGAGCAACCGACGGAGCGCCCGGTCCGGTAGGAGGGACCGAAGCCCGCTTGTCTGTAGACCTCCTCGGCGGCCCGGTTTACGTCTTCGCAGACGGCCCCGGGCTTGATCTGCGCCAGCGCCGTCTGCTGCGCCTTCACGGCTGCTTCCTGCACCTTCGCCTGTTCGTCCGTAACCGAGCCCACATATAACTCGCGGTCGAAGCCGAGCTTGTAATTGTGAAAGTTCGCGACCCCGCAGAAACACAGATAGACCGGATCGCCCGCCGCCAAACGCTTGGTGGACGAACGCCGGTGCACCATGCAGGTATCTCGCCCCGACTGCATGACTTGAAGATTGTAGATGGTGGGAGACACGAAGCGGTGGCGCGGATCCTCGAGCAGGGACGCCGCCTTGCGCGTGCCGCCGGCGATGGCGGCAAGCGCCACCTCATACTCCGGCACGCCCACGCCTATCGCGTCGCGGGCACCTTCGAGCATTGCGACCGCCACCTTGCCCGCCGCGCGCATGATCGCGAGCTCGGCGGGAGACTTCCGCATACGGATGCGGGTGGTGATGGGATGGAGGTCGATGCGCCGGCTCCCCTCGATCATCGGCTTGAGGCGCAAAGCGACGCTCGGATGGATGGTCCGCTTCTCGAAACCGATGGTCCCGTAGCGCGCGGCCGAGAGATAACGCTCGAGCGTTCCGGCCCATTCCCCCTCGATGCCGTCGGCCCAGGGCCGCACGTCGCCGATCCAGCTCATGTTCCCGCACATCTCGCTTTCCATGAGCGGCGTCACGACGGCGGGCTCGCCGCTGCGCGGCACGAGGACGAGTGTCGGGCGTCCGAACTCGACGCCGAGATAGTTCCAGTAGCCTGCAAAATAGGTGACCGAATCCGGGTCGGTGAGGATCGCGAGGTCGATGCCCGCATCGGCGAGCCCCGATTGCAGAGCCTGTGTCCGAAACTTGTACTCGTCCGCTGCGATCATTCCGCGCCTCCAAGCTGCATACACGTCGTATTCTCGGTAGTGGTAAGATCGAATCCGCGCTTGGTCAAGCCGTGTAGCCCGCATGGCAATAAACCTCTCATGGGAGCATTGCGGCGCCGCCTATATCTGTATACATCGTGAGTTGTGGCACCTATTGGGAGAAGATCGGCGGTGCGGACACTGGACGAGCGGACGCTGCGCGCGGTTCGTGACGAAATGGCCGCTCTGCGCTGGTCGGACGCCGACATTGCGGGGCTCGTCAACCCTGGCCATGGTGTGATCTCGGGCCTGCAGCAGCTGCTGCAGGAGCTGGACCGGCTGCGACGCGTGGATCTGGGCCTGATCCCGCCGGCGGCGGCCGTTCCGCCGGACGACACGACGGATGCCGGTGTCTGACATCGCCTTCTGGCCGGCCTCGGAGCTCGCCGGCGGGCTGCGGCGGCGGGCGTTCGGTGTCCGCGAACTGGTCGATATGTTCATCGCGCGGATCGGAAAGCTCGACCCGCTCTGCCGGGCCTTCATCACCACGACCGAGGAGGATGCACGGCGGCGCGCCGATTGGTGCGACCGAAACCGCGTGGACGGATTGATGGCGTCGCCATTCTTTGGCATCCCCTTCGCCACGAAGGACATGATCGACATCGCCGGCGTTGCGACGACCGCCGGCTCGCGCGTGCTGCGCGACAACGTCGCGACGAGCGACGCCGCGGTGATCAGCCGCCTCTTTGCCGCTGGCGCAGTCGGCCTTGGCAAGACCAACCTGCATGAATTTGCCTATGGCACCACCGGCTGCAACGAAGTCTATGGCACGGCCCGCAACGCATATGATCCGGCGCGGCTTGCCTGCGGCTCATCGAGCGGCTCCGCCGCTGCCGTGGCGCACGGCCTGGCCGTGGCCGCACTCGGCACGGATACCGGCGGGTCCACCAGGATTCCAGCCGTTCTGAATGGGCTCGTGGGCCTGAAGCCGACGATCGGGCGCATCTCCACCAAGGGCGTCCTGCCCTTCTCATGGTCACTCGACCATGTCGGTCTCATCGCCCGCACGGTTGGTGATTGCAGCGCTCTTCTTGCGGTCTGCACCGGCCAGGCTCACGAGCCCTTCGGCGTTTCCGAGAAGGGCCACGGGAAGGAGTCGGTATCGGGGCTGCGGATCGGCATCCCGCGCCGCTTCTACTGGGAGGACGCCGATCCGGAGGTGCTGGCAGCCGGCGAGGAGGCGATCCGCTTTCTGGAGCGCGCCGGCGCGGTCATATGCCCGGTGGAGCTTGCCGATCCCGGGCAGGCGCGCACGGTGTCCCTCACGATCCAGATGCCGGAAGCCTTGAGCTTTCATTCCCCGTATCTCGCGGATCGCCCGGAGCTTTATGGTGACGACCTGCGCTCGGGCCTCGCGCTTGGCCAGTTCATCCTCGCCGAGCATTATGTGAGGGCAAAGCGTTTCCTCACCGTCTATCGCGACGAGATGCGGGCGGTGTTCGACACGGTCGACCTGCTGCTGACACCCGCCACCCCGGTGCCGGCGCCGCCTGTCGGTACGACCTCGATCCGCCTGGGCGCGGTCGACGAACCGGCCGGCAATGCGCTTGCCCGCTACACGAGCTTTTTCAACATGACGGGAAATCCGGCGCTGTCATTGCCATGCGCCATGCATTCGGCGGGCGTTCCCGTCGGGATCCAGCTTGTCGGCCGGCTGCGCCACGACGATCTCGTCCTGCGGGTGGCCGCAGCGATCGAAGCGGCATTCGCCCCCGCCATGCGCCCGCCGCCCCTGGCGGGCCGGTAGATGCATATTGACTCGGCGCTGTATACTGACCGTATACTTCACCAGGAAGGGCCCATAGGGAGGAACGACCATGAAGCTGCGTCTATCGCTGCTGGCCGTGGCATTGGCGGCCGGAATCGCTCAGCCTGCAGTCGCTCGCGATCTCACCATCATATCCTGGGGCGGCGCCGTGTCGGACGGCCAGCGTGAGGCGTTCTTCACGCCGTTCGCTGCCGAATCCGGCGGCAAGGTCGTGGACGATGCCTGGAACGGCGGCGTCGGAACGATCCGCGCCCGCGTCGAGGCCGGCGGTGATCCGGGCTGGGACGTGGTCCAGGGCGAGGCGGAGGAGGTCCAGATCGGATGCGCCGAGGGCCTCTACGAGCCGATCGATTGGGCGCAGATCAAGGAGAAGGACCGGCTGATCCCGGAGGGCGTGAGCAAATGCGGCGTCGGCTCGATGGTGTGGTCGGCGGGCATCGGTTACGACAAGGATCGCCTCAATCCCGCCCCGACCTCGGTCGCGGACTTCTTCGACACCAAGCGCTTTCCCGGCAAGCGCGCCATCCGCAAGGGCCCGAAATATGCTCTCGAGATCGCCCTGATGGCGGACGGTGTTCCGGCCGACAAGGTCTATGACACGCTGCGGACTCCGGAAGGCGTGGACCGGGCCTTCGCCAAGCTTCAGACGATCAAGCCTGATCTTCTCTTCTTCGAGAGCGGCGGACAGGCGATGCAGCTTTTGGCCTCCGGCGAGGCGGCGATGGTGATGGCCTTCAACGGCCGCATCACGGCTGCGAACAAGTCGGACAAGCGGAACTTCCGGTTCATCTGGCCGGGCAGCATCTATGCGGTCGACTCCTGGGTGATCTTGCGCAACAGCCCGAACAAGGAGGCGGCGATGAAATTCCTCGACTTCGCGGCGCGGGCCGAGCAGCAAAAGATCCTGCCGCTCAAGGTCGCCTATGGCCCGACCAACAAGGTCGCGACCAGCGAGCTGCCGGAGGACATCGCCTCCGAGCTCCCGACCTTTCCGAAAAACCTCGAGGGCGCCCTCAGCCTCGATTCGAAGTTCTGGACCGACAACATTCAGCCTCTGACCGAACGCTTCAACCTCTTTGCCAGCCAGTAGCCGTACGGCATTGTCGGACCGGCGCGACCTGGTGCCGCGCCGGATGCTTTCAGTCCGGCGGCCAGTCCGTGCAGGCTGGCCGTCGCTCCTTATCGCCCGGAGGCCGGTCGGCCCTCCGGCATCCGGACAGGGCGGGAGCGGACCACGATGACCATCAGAAATCGCCTCGCAAGCATTGTCCTGCTTGCCCCGATGGTGGTCTTTCTCGTGGCGACCCTGGTCATACCTGTGCTGCTCATGGTGGTGGCGAGCGCGCGGGATGTGGAGGTGGCGGTCGCACTGCCGCGGACACTTGCAGCGCTCAAGAGCTGGCAGCCTGCAGAGCCGGTGCCGGACGAGGCATACGCGGCTCTTGCCGAGGACCTGAAGGTCGCCGGCTCATCGCGGGGCAAGGCCGCGACCCGCCTCAACCTCGACATGCCGGGCGCGCTCAGTCTCCTTTCTGGAAGCTTCAGGGCGCTTGATGAACAGGACGGCCGGGACCCGAAGGTGGTGCTGATCGCCCATGACGCCCGTTGGGCAAAGCCGGAAATCTGGCGTGCGATCCGCGATGCGAGCGGGCCGTGGACGGACCGCTTCCTGCTTGCCGCCGTCGATCTCAAGCGTGATGCGCAGGGCAAACTCGGCTTCGTTCCCGGCTCTCTTTACCAAAACATCTATCTGCGCACCTTCACGGTTGCGATCATGGTGACCGGGTTCTGCCTCCTGCTCGGCGTTCCGGTGGCGCTATACCTTGCCTCCTTGTCCCCAAGGAAGGCGGTTCCCCTGCTTCTCGTCCTCATGTTGCCGCTCTGGACGTCGGTCCTGGTGCGCGCCATGGCCTGGATCCTTCTCCTCCAGACGAGCGGCCTCGTGAACCAGACGCTCATGTTCCTGCACCTGGTCACCGAGCCGCTGCGCCTCGTCTTCAACCGCGCCGGTGTCCTCATCGCCATGACGCATGTGCTTCTGCCCTTCATGATCCTGCCCGCCTACAATTCCATGCGAACCGTCCCACGTGACCAGCTTCGCGCCGCCGGCTCGCTCGGGGCCACGCCCTTTACCGTCTTCCGCAAGGTCTATCTGCCGCAGTGCCGGTCGGGAATCGCTGCCGGATGCCTGCTGGTCTTCGCCTCGGCCAGCGGCTACTACATCACCCCGGCTCTGATCGGAGGCGGCGCCGATCAGATGCTTGGCACCTTTGTCGAGCTCGCGGCACTTCGCTACAGCAACCAGCCATTGGCGGCAGCACTCGGCGTCGTATTCCTGGTCATCTTCCTGGCGCTCGTCGGGGCCATGGCCCTTATCCTGAGGCCGGGGACCGCACTTGCGGAAAGGCGGGCCCGTGGTTGACCGCTACGACCTGCCGCTGCCCGCCTGGGCCTTCCGCTCCTTCACGGTGGTGATGCTCGTCTTCCTGGTGGCGCCGGCGCTGATCGTCGTCCCGGTTTCGTTCTCTTCCGGCAGCATCATTGCCTTTCCTTTCCCCGGCTATACCAGCCGCTGGTACGCGGAGGTGGTCACCGCTCCGGCATGGCAGGCCGGCGTCGGAAACAGCCTGATCATCGGCTGCGCGGCAGCGGCCCTTTCGACCGTCATCGGCACCCAGGGGGCGCTCGGCATCAACCGTCTGTCGCCACGCTCCAGGCTTGCCATCCTGGTGCTCGTCCTCTTTCCTCTCATGGTTCCGATAGTGATCACTGCGCTCGGCGGTTACCTCGCAATGGTGAAGATCGGGCTCAACAACACCTATTGGGCGGCCATTTTTCTGCACGCCATGCTCGGTATGCCTTTCGTTGTCATCAGCGTGCTCTCGGCGTTGCAGGGCTTCGACAACAATCTCTGGCGCGCCGCGGCTTCACTCGGAGCCTCGCCCGTCACGGCGTTCCGGCGGGTCATGCTCCCGATCATTCTGCCGGGCGTCCTCACGGGCGCCGTCTTCGCCTTCGCCATTTCGCTCGACGAGGTCGTCGTGGCTTCCTTCGTGACCGCGCCCGCCCAGAAAACGATCCCGCTCGTCATGTTCTCCGGCATCAAGGAGAACACGGGGCCGATCGTCACGGCCGCGGCCACGCTGCTCCTCGTTACATCGATCCTGTTCCTTGGCGCCGTCGAGCTGCTCCGCCGCCGGAGCGCGCGGTTGACCGGCAGGACCACGGACGAAACCCCATGAAGTCCTTGCGAACCGCCTCGGAACCCTCGCCCGCAACCGACAATGGGTCGGCCGCCCCGGATGGAGCCGTGCGCAAGGGGGGTCGCACGCGGATCAGCTCGATCTACCAGAGCCTGCGCGACCGCATCTGCTTTTTCGACTATCCTCCCCAGATGGTGCTGAAGGAGGCCTCCCTGGCGCAGGAGTTTGGCGTCAGCCGCACACCCATTCGTCAGATCCTTCAGATGCTCGAATCCGAGCGCCTCGTTGAAATCCGCGACGGTGTGGGGACGATCGTCACCGGCGTCGACTTTCGCCGGCTGCGCGATGTCTATGATCTCAGGCTGCGCATCACCGCACTTCTCGGCGACTTCATCGACATGCAGCGCGCCAAGGAGGCCGCCGTCGAAATCGAGGACTTGATCGCCCGCGCTGAGCAGCTCGAGAACATCTCGGAGCTGCGGGCGTTCTGGGTGGTCGAGAGCGACCGGCACAGGCTGATAAACAGCCTGATCGACAACGAGCCGTTGCGGGAGATCCACGACAGCCTCTACATGCAGACCTCGCGGGTGTGGTATGAGATTGTCGAGAATGTCTGGTCCGAAGCGCTGGAGGCGCTCGCAGCCGAGCTCACCGAGCTCAGGCGCGCGCTGAAAGTGGGAGACGCCCATGCGATCGGCTACGCCAGCAGAAACTATATCGCTTACAGCATGACGCGCCTGTCGCGCCATTTCGACCCCACATGATTTCACGCCCCCGCATGCGAACGCCCGCCGTCAAGCCCTTCGTGGCAGCGGTGCGGGAGCGGCTGCTTTAGGATGCCCTTGTAGCGCCTGCTAATTCAGCAACGGAGAGCAGCTGTCCGGCTAGCATTTCGGCGATCAATTCTCCATTGCCGACAGGTCGAGAACATTGCGTTCCTTCCACGCCTCATCGGCTTCTTCGAGCGCCGCATAATAGGCGGCACAATTCGCGATAGTCTGCTCAGGAATGGTTCGCGTTCCAGGAAGCAGCATGCCGGTGCCTACGCTTAAGACCAAATAGGATGTTGCCCTCGCTGTTCGGCCATTCCCGTCTGTGAATGGATGGATCCAATTTATGCGCCACATCACATAGGCCGAAAGGTGGATCGGCATAGCCTTTCCCCAGTTGTCCATGACGTAATCGCAAAGGTCTTCGATCAACTCTGGGACAAGATGCGCGCCTGGCGGTTCGTGCTTGCTCTTGTCGATCGCAATATCCCCTGGGCGAAACAGGCCTGCATACAAACTGATGCCCTTTAGCGCGGCGCGATTTAGGCCAAGAAGCACTGACGGCCGGAGCCTGAAAGGTCGGCCGTCTGCCACGGTCTGAGCTATGAGCGACTGCATTTGAGCTGTCTGCTCAAGTGCATTGGATGCTTCCCGCCTCGCTCTTTCTTCGGGGTCCAGGATCAGTTCGGCTTCAACAGCCTGACTGTGGCGCGGTTCCTGCATGCAAGCCTATTTGGGGCTGGCCTGCCGCGCCTCGTCCTCCTCATCCACCATCTTTCGAGTGATGATTGGGTTCTCGAATCCAGCGTTCCCAAAGGCGAAGCTCCGACGCTGCTCCTGCACATCGGTCGACGACATGGTAACACCACGCGCCCTGGAAATAAGCTCTTCCAGCTCCCGTCCCATCGATCCACCCTTCCCCTGCTCGCGTGTCTTAGAAGACATGGTTCCCGCCTGATCCGCAACAGTTTCGTGCAAAGTCCCTTGAAATTCAACGGAAAATCGTCGAGCAGGTTCCGTAAATATCAATTAGTTGACAGTCAGATGCATTTCAATGCTCGGCGAAAATCGGCAATTGACCCGTTAACCATTTCTTAAGAATTGGATTCACGCCGAGCCGTCGAGGATTCACCATGCCCGTCACAGTGAGTGGCGCGAGCGTGGGCACGAAGATGGGATTGACCAGGACGCCGGACATCCGTCCGTTTCTCGACCAGGTGCTGGTCGGCGATTGCCTGTCCGAGCTCGCCAAGCTTCCCCCCAAATCGGTCGATCTGGTCTTTGCCGACCCGCCCTACAATCTGCAGCTCGCGGGCGACCTCAAGCGGCCCAACCAGACGCTGGTCGATGGCGTCGAGGAACCCTGGGACCGTTTTGCCAGCTTCGCCGAATATGATGCTTTCACCCGCGCCTGGCTCGCCGCCTGCCGCCGCGTCATGACCGATACCGCCACCCTGTGGGCGATCGGCTCCTACCACAACGTCTTCCGCGTCGGCGCGCAGATGCAGGATCTCGGCTTCTGGATCATCAACGACGTGGTCTGGCGCAAGACCAATCCCATGCCGAATTTCCGCGGTCGCCGCTTCACCAACGCCCATGAGACCCTGATCTGGGCCATGAAGGATGCCGACCAGAAGACCTATCGGTTCAATTATGATGCCATGAAGGCGTTAAATGACGGCCTCCAAATGCGCTCCGACTGGCTGCTGCCGATCTGCACCGGCAGCGAGCGGCTGAAGGATGCGGCCGGCGCCAAGATCCATCCCACCCAGAAGCCCGAGGCGCTGCTGCACCGCGTCATCCTCGCCGCCTCGCGCCCTGGCGATGTCGTCCTCGATCCCTTCTTCGGAACCGGCACCACCGGCGTCGTCGCCAAGCGGCTCGGCCGCCACTTCGTCGGCGTCGAGCGCCATCCGCCTTACGTCGCCGCCGCCCTCGAGCGGCTCGAGGCCACGGCCTGCATCGACGATGCCGCCCTCGCCATCTCCGAAGGCCGGCGCGCCGAGCGCCGCATTCCCTTCGGCATGCTGGTCGAGCGCAGCCTCATACTGCCCGGCGAGCTGCTGCATGATCCCCTTGAGCGCCATGCCGCGCGGGTGCGGGCCGACGGCACCATCGCCTGCCGCGACGCCTCGGGCTCGATCCACCAGATCGGCGCCCATGTCCAGGGTGCCGAAGCCTGCAACGGCTGGACCTTCTGGCACATTCGCCGCAGCGGCCGCCTGATCCCCATCGACCTGCTGCGCCAGGCGCTGCGCACCAAGCTCACCCGCGACGGCGCCTGACCTGCAGCCGGCGCCCGCGTTCGAGCTGCGGCGCCAGCACATGGGCGGCGACCTTGCGCATGACGCTGGGGAGCGCCGCCTGATCGAGAGCCTCGACAGGGATCCAGCGCCAGGCCGGATCCGGCCCCGCGCTCGCCGGCCCGACCTTGGCCGCGTGGACCGTCAGCACCAGGTCGAAATGGGTGAAGGAATGCTCGACCTGGCCGGGCACCGCCCGCCAGGCGCCGGGCACCGGCGCCGCCGCCAGCGGATCGCCGGGTGGCGCCGGGCCCCAGTCGGTCGAGGGGAACTCCAGCATGCCGCCGAGCAGCCCGCGCTCCTCGCGCCGTCTGAGCAGCACCGCGCCGTCGCCGCGCTCGGCAAAGAAGCACGCCCCGAATCGCCTCGGCTTCACCCCCCGCCGCCGCTTCACCGGCAATCCCTCCGGCGCTCCCGAGCGGCGGCCGGCACATTGCCCGGCCACCGGGCAGTCCCGGCAGTTCGGCCGCCGCGGCGTGCACACCAGCGCCCCGAGATCCATCATCCCCTGGGCAAAATCGCCGGGCCGGCGGTCCGGAACCAGCCGCGCCGCCGCCGCCCTGATCTGCGGCTTGGCCTCGGGCAGCGGCATGTCGATCGCCGCCAGCCGGGCCACCACCCGCTCGACATTGGCGTCCACCGCCGCTGCCGGAACGTCAAAGGCGATGGCGGCGATCGCCGCCGCCGTGTAGCGGCCGATGCCGGGCAACCCCATGAGCCCTGCTTCGCTTGCCGGCAGGCGCCCGCCATGATCCCTGACCACAACCCTGGCACAGGCATGGAGATTGCGGGCCCGCGCGTAATAGCCAAGCCCGGCCCAGGCCGCGAGCACCTCGTCGAGCGGTGCCGCCGCGAGACTGTCGAGGGTTGGCCAGCGGCTGACAAAGGCGGCAAAATAGCGGCCAGCCACCGCCACCGTCGTCTGCTGCAGCATGACTTCCGACAGCCACACCCGATAGGGGTCGCCCGCCTGCCCCGGCGGCGCCCGCCACGGCAGGTCCCGGCGGTTGCGGTCATACCAGGCGAGCACGCGACCAGCGACCGGATCATGTTGACGATGGTTGGTCATGCCCTTACCCCCGTACCGCCACCCGTCGTATAATGGGCGGCCGGCAAAGCCAACCCCTCGATCGGTACGCGATGGATCGTCTCGACAAGCATTTTCGCCAGTTGACCCAAGCGGTGTTCGCCCGCTTCGGCCACGCCTATGCCGAGCTCCTGCGGCAATGGCCGGCGCTCGCCGGCGACGCCCTCGCCCGCATCAGCCGCCCCGACCGCCTGCGCCAGGCCGGGCGCGGCGGCGGCAGCGTCCTCACCCTGCGCGTCGCCCCCGGCCATGCCGTGCTCGTCCACCACGATGCGCCCCGCCTCGTCGAGCGCATCAATTCCGCCTTCGGCTATCAGGTGGTCGAGCGGCTGAAGATCCTCGCCGACGACACGCTGGTCGACCAGCCGGCCGCGGAGCCGGTCGGGGAGCCGGCGCACCGGCTCGCCGCGGGTGATCGCCTGAAGCTCAAAGCGCGCCTCAAGGCCGTTCCGGACGAGCGCCTGCGCGAGGCGCTTGGCAGGCTTGGCGAGCAAGGGCTTGCAAACGGATGGAAAATCGGTAGGTAACCAGGGTTATGACACTCGATCGCCGGCAATTGCTGATTTTCGGAAGCGGTATGGTTGTGGCCGGCGGCCTCGCGGCCTGGTTGTTGGGCGGCGACAGGCTCGCCGCCATCGGCGGCGTGACCGGCGCCAGGGCCGCCGCCTCCGATCTGTCCACCCTGCTCGAGCCTCCGGCGCTGGGCGACCGGGTGCTGGGGCGCACCGATGCCCCCGTCACCATCGTCGAATACGCCTCCGCCACCTGCCCCCATTGCGCCGCCTTCCACAAGGATGTGTTCCCGCAGCTCAAGACCGAGTTCATCGATACCGGCAAGGTCAGGTTCATCTTCCGCGAGTTCCCGTTCGACGACCTGGCGCTCGCCGCCTTCATGCTGGCGCGCTGCGCCCCGCCGGATAAGTACTTCCCGATGATCGACGTGCTGTTCGAGCAGCAGAAGGTGTGGGCCAGCAAGGACGCGCGCACCGAGCTTGGCAAGATCGCCCAGCTCGCCGGCATCGGCCAGGACGGCTTCGACAAATGCCTGAAGAACGAGGACATCGCCAAGGGCATCATGGCGATCCGCGACAAGGCTGCGAATACCTTCGGGGTCGCGGCGACGCCGACCTTCTTCGTCAATGGCAAGGAGCTTCGCGGCGAGCATTCGATCGATCAGTTCCGCAAGATGATCAGCGAGGCGAGCTGAGGGGCGCGATTCGGTCCGCTGTCGCAGCGGGCAGCTGTGACGGGACCTGGGACGGGGCATGAAATTCAGACGGCTGCGGCTCACCGGGTTCAAATCCTTCGTCGAACCGGCCGAGATCGAGATCGAGGATGGCCTGACCGGCGTCGTCGGCCCCAATGGCTGCGGCAAGTCGAATCTGCTTGAAGCCCTGCGCTGGGTCATGGGCGAAAGCTCGCACAAGAACATGCGCGCCTCGGGCATGGACGATGTCATCTTCTCCGGCACCGCCACCCGCCCCGCCCGCAACCTCGCCGAGGTCACCATCACCCTCGACAACGCCGCGCGGCTGGCGCCGGTCGGCTTCAACGATTCCGACGCCATCGAGGTGGCCCGCCGGATCGACCGCGAACGGGGCTCGACCTACCGCATCAATGGTCGCGAGGCCCGCGCCCGCGACGTTCAGCTGCTCTTCGCCGATGCCTCGACCGGCGCCCGCTCGCCGGCCCTCGTGCGGCAGGGCCAGATCGGCGAGATCATCAACGCGCGGCCGCAGGCGCGCCGCCGCATCCTCGAGGAGGCCGCCGGCATCACCGGGCTCTACACCCGCCGCCACGATGCCGAGCTGAAGCTCAAGGCCGCCGAGGACAATCTCGCCCGGCTCGACGACGTCGTCGGCCAGCTCACCCAGCAGCTCGGCGGCCTCAAGCGGCAAGCCCGCCACGCGGTGAAGTACCGCGAGCTGTCGGCCGCCATCCGCCGGCTCGAGGCGATGCAGCTTTATGCCGGCTGGGTCGAGGCTTCGGCCATCGTCGAGCGCGAGCAGGCAGCCCTCGAAGGCGTGGTCGTGCAGCTCGCCGAATCAACGCGCGCCCTGTCCGAGGCCGGCCGCCATCACGAGGCAGCCGAGACGGCGCTGCCGGCATTGCGCGAGAACGCCGCGGTCGCCGCTGCAGCGCTGCGCCGCCTCGAGGCCGAGCGTGCCGGCCTCGAGCGCGAGGAGCAGGAGGCCGAGCGGCGCCGCCAGGAGCTCACCCGCCGCCTTGCCGAGGCAGCCGACGATGCGACCCGGGCGGGCGAGCTCAGGAGTGACGCGGCACAGAGCCTCGACCGGCTCGACCGCGAAGCCCGCGCCCTGGGCGAGGCTCTTGCCGGCGAGGTCGAGCACCGCGCCGCCGCCGCCGAACGGCTCGCCGCCGCAGCCGACGCGCTTGCCGCCGCCGAGACTGCCGCCGATGCCGCGGCAGCCGGCCTCGCCGCCCACCGCGCCGGCAAGGAGGCGCTCACCCGCCGCAACCAGGAGCTGGCCGACCGCATCAGGCGCCTCGCCGCCGAGATCACCGGCATCGACGGCCGCCGCGAGGCGCTGCGCCGGCGCGAGGCCATAGGCGACGCCGCGGCTGAGCTCGCGGCCACCCTCGACAGCGCCGCCGCCCGGGTCGCCGAGGCCGAGCGGCTGACCCTTGCCTCCGAGGCCGAGGCCCGGCGCAAGCGGACCGAGGAGGCCGAAGCCCGCTCGGCCTGGGAGACGGCCGAACGCCATGCCGACCGGCTGGCGACCGAGATGCAGACGCTGGCCAAGATCCTCAATGTCGGCGATGACGCGGCGATGGCGACGCTCGTCGACAGCCTGACTGTCGCGCCTGGCTACGAGGCCGCGGTCGCGGCGGCGCTCGGCGATGACATCGAGGCGCCGGCCGACGAGCGGGCCCCGGCCCATTGGCGGGCGCTCGCCCCGTTGCCGCCGCCGCCGCTGCCCGAGGGGGTCGAGCCCTTGTGGCACCGCATCGGTGCCCCCGAGGCCCTGTCCCGCCGGCTGTCGCACACCGGCGTGGTGCCGCGCCAACGGGGTTCCGCGCTGCAGCCCGCGCTTGCGCCAGGCCAGCGCCTGGTCTCGCGCGAGGGCGACCTGTGGCGCTGGGACGGCTTCACGGCTGCCGCCGATGCCCCGACCGCGGCGGCGCGCCGGCTTGGTGAACGCAACCGCCTCGGCGGCCTGAACGAGGCGGTCGAGGCAGCTCGGGCCACCGCCGAGCAATGCCGCCTCGCCCGCGATGCGGCGCGTGAGTCTGCCGCGCATGCGGCGGGCGACGAGCGTCGGCACCGCGATGCCTGGCGCGACGCCGGCCGCGCCTTGGAGGAGGCCCGCCGCGCCATGGCCCGGCATGAGCGCGACACCGCCGAGATGCTGTCCGAGGCCAGCGCCCTCGACGAGGGCGGCCGCCGCGTCAGGCGCGAGATCGAGGAATCGGAGGCAGCCTTCCTCGAGGTCCTGGGCGAGATGGCCGCCCTGCCCGACATCGACGCCCTTGTCGTCTCCCATGACGGCCTGCGCGAGGCGCTCAAGGCGGCGCGATCGAGCCATGCGGCCGCCCGCGCCCATGCCGAGGGGATCGAGAATGAGGTGCGCCGCCGCGAGCAGCGGCTGAGCGTCATCGCCGCCGAGCATGCCGAATGGGCGGAGCGCATCAATCGCGCCGCCCGCCAGACCGAGGCGCTGGAGGCGCGCAGCGGCGAGTTGCGCCACGACATAGCCGTCATCGCCGAATCGCCACGCCGCATCGCCGAGCGCCGGCAGGCGCTGTTCGCCCTGATCGCCACTGCCGAGCAGGAGCTGGCGGTGAGCGGCGATGCCCTGGCCGCCGCCGAGACGGGATTGCGCGCGCTCGACCGCGACATGCGCCGGATCCAGGAGCAGCTTGCCGCCGCCCGCGAGGACCAGGCCCGCCGCGGTGCCCGCCTCGAGGCGGCCGAGGAGAAGCGCCAGTCGCTGGCACGCCGCGTCGCGGAGGGTCCGGCCGCGACGCCGGCCGAGCTGCCGCGGGTGCTCGATTTCACGCCGGAGGAGACGCCCGAGGCCTCCGAGCTCGAAGCCCGCCTCTATGGCCTCAAGGACCAGCGTGAGCGCCTCGGCGGGGTCAATCTGCGGGCCGAGGAGGAGGCCGAGGCGCTCGAGCGCCAGCTCGACGGCATCGTCCGCGAGCGCGACGACGTGCTGCAGGCCGTGCAGCGGCTCCGCCACGGCATCGCCAATCTCAACCGCGAGGGCCGCGAGCGCCTGCTCTCGGCCTTCGGCACGGTGAACGGCCATTTCGGATCGCTGTTCACCACCCTGTTCGGCGGCGGCCGCGCCGAATTGCAGCTGATCGAATCCGAGGATCCGCTCGAGGCCGGCCTCGAGATCCTCGCCCATCCGCCGGGCAAGCGGCCACAGGTGCTGTCGCTGCTGTCGGGCGGCGAGCAGGCCTTGACGGCGCTTGCCCTGATCTTCGCCGTGTTCCTCACCCACCCCTCGCCGATCTGCGTCCTCGACGAGGTCGATGCTCCGCTCGACGACCACAATGTCGAGCGTTTCTGCACGCTCCTGAACAGCATGCTGGAGCGTGCCGAGACGCGCTTCCTGATCATCACCCACCACCCGGTCACCATGGCCCGCATGCACCGCCTGTTCGGCGTCACCATGATGGAGCGCGGCGTGAGCCAGCTGGTCTCGGTCGATCTTCAGACCGCCGAGGGCCTGCGCGAGGCCAGCTGAGCGGCTGCCGCGTGAGGCTGGCGATGCCCGCTTGTTGCCCCATCACAGACAATTGACATGGGCGCGGGGGCGCCACTATGGTGCGCCCGGCTCGAGGGGCGGCGGCAACAGCCCGCGAGACGGTGTTTGCTCGACGGCCGGATGTGCGGCCAAGCGTTGGGGACCAGCCATGACGCCTCAGGACAGGTCGCGGCGGGGCGCCGGTGGCGGTTCGGACGCCGAGAGGCTCTCGAAGCGGTTGCATGACCTTTCGGCGCGGATCACCGCCGAGAGCGACGAGCAGGCGCCACCGCGGGCTCCCGTCGCCGCCGATCAGGGCGGCCGCTACGGCATGGCCTTCCGTCTCGCATCGGAATTCGTCGCCGCCGTCCTGGTCGGTGCCGGCCTGGGATGGCTTCTGGACCGGCTTGCCGGAACGTCACCTTTCGGGCTCATTATTCTTCTGCTCCTCGGCTTCGGCGCCGGGATCCTGAACATGGCACGGGCTTCGCAGCGTCTGGCGAACAGCCAGGCAGCCTCGCCGCCGCCAGCCGGCCCGCCGCTCGACGAGGACGACGACGAGGACTGACCGCAATGACCGATCCGCTCCATCAATTCCAGATCCATGTCATCGCGCCGCTGTTCCGGATCGGCGGCGTGCAGTTCAATTTCACCAATGCCTCGGTCTTCATGCTGCTGATCGTGGCGCTCGTCTGCACCGTGCTCTATGCCGCCTTCGCCAGGCCCGAGCTCGTGCCCTCGCGCCTCCAGTCGGTGGGCGAGATCTGGTACGATTTCGTCCACAACATGGTGCGCCAGGTGATGGGCGAGGACGGGATGAAGTTCTTCCCCCTGGTGTTCACCATCTTCTCCTTCGTCCTCGTCGCCAACATGCTCGGCATGTTCCCCTATTTCTTCACCGTCACGAGCCATGTCATCGTCACCGCGGCACTTGCCGTGTTCATCATCCTGCTCGTCATCACCGTCGGCCTGATGCGGCATGGCCTCGGCTGGTTCCGCCTGTTCGCGCCCCATGGCGTGCCCATCCTGATCCTGCCCTTCATCTCGGCGATCGAGGTCATCTCGTTCCTGTCGCGCCCGATCAGCCTCGGCCTGCGATTGTTCGGCAACATGCTGGCCGGCCACATCGTGCTCAAGGTCTTTGCCGGCTTCGTGGTGTCGCTGTCGGCCTTCGGCATCACCGGCATTCTCGGCGCCATCTTCCCTCTCGGCATGGCCGTCGGCCTGACTGCGCTCGAATTCCTCGTGGCGTTCCTGCAGGCCTTCGTCTTCGCCATCCTCACTTGCGTCTACCTCAACGACGCATTGCACCCCGGTCACTGAAACATCAAAGCGCATGAAGGAGATCTGAAATGGAAGCAGATGCGGCGAAACTGATCGGCGCGGGCATCGCGTGCATTGGCATGGGCGGCGCCGGCATCGGCGTCGGCATCATCTTCGGCAATTTTCTCACCGGTGCCCTGCGCAATCCCTCTGCCGCTCCGGCCCAGTTCACCAATGCCCTGATCGGCGCGGCGCTGGCTGAAGGCTTGGGCATCTTCTCGCTGGTCATCGCGCTCCTGCTGCTGTTCACCTGACGCCGGCGATGGCCACCACCGAGACACCGGCGCAAGCCCCGGCGGCCCCCGCCGGGACCCATGCGGCCACCGCGGCCGAAGGCGGCCATGGCAGCCTGCCGCAGCTCGATTCGAGCCACTATCCCTCGCAGCTGCTGTGGCTGGCGATCAGCTTCGGCCTGCTCTATCTGCTGCTGTCCCGCCTGTTGCTGCCCATGGTCGAGAGCGCCCTGGCGCGGCGGCGCCATCGGATCCATGACGATCTCGCCGGCGCCCGCCAGCTGCAGAAGCAGTCGGAGGAGGCGGCGTCCGCCTACGAGGCATCCCTGGCCGAGGCGCGCGGTCGGGCCTCGGGCATCGCCGCCGAAATGCGCAACAAGCTCAATACCGAGGTCGAGGCCGAGCGCAACCGGGTCGAAGCCGAGGTTGCGGCCCGGATTGCCGCCGCCGAGGCGGAGATCGGAACCACCCGCCGCAAGGCGCTGGGCGAGGTCGAGACCATCATCACCGGCATTGTCGGCGACATCGTCAGCCGGCTGATCGGGCGAACGCCGGCGCCGGACGAGGTCAAGGCGGCGATAGTGGCGCAGCGGGGACAAGGCTGATGGATGCAACCTTCTGGGCCCTCATTGCCCTTCTGATTTTCCTGGCGGTCGTCTTCCGCGCGAAGCTGCCGAGTGCAATCGCCGCCAAGCTCGACCACCGCGCCGAACGGATCCGCAAGGATCTCGACGATGCGCGCCGGCTGCGCGAGGAGGCACAGGCTTTGCTTGCCGAATATGAGGCGAAGCGCCGCGAGGCCGGCAAGGAAGCCGAGGATATCATCCGCCGGGCCCGCGCCGATGCCGAGGCTTTTGCCGCCGACACCCGCCAGAAGCTGGCCGACATGGTGGAGCGCCGGACCCGCATGGCCAAGGACCGGATCGCCCATGCCGAAACGGAGGCCGTCAAGGATGTGCGCGCCGCCGCGACCGACCTCGCCATCGCCGCCGCCGAGCGGATCATTGCTGCCGAATCCAAGGGCGCGGAGGCTGCCAAGCTGATCGAGAGCTCGATCGCCGGCCTGAAGTCGAGGCTCAATTGAACCTGGCTGGCCGCTTCCTCGTTGACGCCGGATCATGAGCGACGTCAGGACCATCTGCGCCATCGGTCAGCGCGGCCAGCTCGGCCTTGCCGGCCGCATGCCCTGGGAGGGTCGCCGCGAACGCGCCTTCATCGAGGATGTCGAGCGCTTCTTCGAGCTCACCCGCGGCCATGTCCTGATCGCCGGCCCGATCACCGCCAATGCGGTGCCGCACTGGGCCCGGGCCGAGCGCACCATCGTCGCCGTCCATGCGAGCGAGCCGCCGCAAGCCGTGCTCGCCCGCTTTCCCGACCGGGTCGTCTTCGTCGGCGGCGGCCCCAGAATGTGGGACGCCTACGCGCCCTATATCCGCCATTGGGACATCACCCGCCTGCCCTATGACGGCGAGGCCGACCGCTGGTTCGATCCCGCCTGGCTGGTTGCCCGAAACCAGCCCTGATTGCACCAGGCTGTGCTGTTTGGCACAGGCCTATCCATACGCATCGGTTATGATAGCGATGAGCGCTGCCTGTCCAGATCGGGGGGAACGGATGACGCGCATCGATATCGGTCGCAGAGACTTGGCCAATGCGGGCATCGCGTCCGATCGGTCGAAAGGGCCTGAGCCGCGCGCCAATGGCGCCAGATTGAAGCGGTTGAAGGCCGACATCACCATCAACCTGAAACAGGTGCGCGGCGGCGATCTGCGAACCATATCGGCCAGGGGGAGGCCTGTTAAAAGCGAAGGATTGCATGGCTTGGCCGGGATCAAGCTCAGCGGCAGCCGGGGTGCCAAGGCGCTCCTCGACCAGCTGCTCGACTGCAAGAAAGGCGGCAAGACGGTCGGGGATTTGGTCAAGGATTTGACAAATGCCGAGCTTGTCCAGGTCTACAAGAACGTCAAGCGCAATGCCTCGGTCTTCTCCGCCATTGCCCAGACCCATGGCAATCCGAGCGCGCTCTACGACTATGCCACCAAGATCGCGGGCGAGCTCACCGACAAGATGAGAGCGCGGGATATTCGCGCCGACGATATCGCCCCCAAGCCCTTCGACCTGGATGACGAGCAAAACGAGGAGGCGGTCAGAACCCTCGGTCGTGCACTGCTGCTCCCGCTTGCCGGCGAGGGCGTCGATCCGCAGCTCGTGCTGAACCAGCTGGTGCAGCACCAGGCCGGCGACGACCTGTGGATGCAGTCGCTGCCTTACCTCAGCGATGGCGAGATTCGTCAGATCTGCGACAATATCAGGAGCAACAGCGCACTCCTGTCGGCCATCGCCCAAACCCATGGCAACCCCAGTGCGCTCCATGGTTTCGCCTCGGGATTCGTCGGCGTTCTGATGGCCGAGGCTGAAAAGCGCCATCTGCCCAGTACGTTCGAACCCAAGCCGTTCGCATTGGACGACCCGGCGAACCAGCAACTGATCGGGCGGCTGCGCGCGCTTGACGCCGGCCCTGCTCTGTCGGCCGCACAGGACCTGCCCATTGCTGGCCGCGTGCCCGAGGCTGACAAGCTGTTCGATTTCATGGCGCATCATTTTGCGACCTGCTCGTCCGATGACTACTGGTCGCAGAGGGACGTCCAATCCCAATATGAGTTCTTCGGATTGTCGGTCAACATCGCTCACCTGAAGATGCTCGCCGCTCGAATCGACGGCGGCGGCGAAATCACCGATGCCGATATCCATATGCTGGCCAGCCTGCTCAAGGATTCAGACGGCAAGCCGAACACCGAGCTTGCTGGAGAGATTGCCAGTATCGACACAAAGGCTGGGCCGCCGCAAACGGTGCTCCATCGGATGGCCGCGATCGTCAGGGATTACTATTTTGCCGAACGGCCGCTTTTCGATTTCGGCACGGGGGAATCCTACACCGGCAGATTGGTGAATCTCAACCGCGGCGCGGGCCGGGATCTCGCCAATCTCGCGGCCGCCGACAAGGCGGACGCGCTGATCGGCGCTCTCGACGTCGCCTTCCGGCACGCGGTCGCCGACACCGACTTCTCCAAGGACCTCGTCGTCAAATCCTTTGCAGCAATCGCAGCGCGCGGCGCGCCCGCCCCGCCCGAAGCGCCGCTGATCTTCCACCCCTGACGACCCTACTCCGCCGCCTCGCGGTAGCTGTCGGGCGGCGGGCAGGCGCAGACCAGGTTGCGATCGCCATGGACATTGTCGACCCGCCCGACCGGCGGCCAGTATTTGTCGTCACCGAGCGAGCGCATCGGGAAGAACGCCTTCGCCCGCGAATAGGGCCGCGTCCACTCGGCGATCAGCGCCCGATGGGTGTGCGGCGCATTTTTCAGCACGTTGTTCTCGCGATCCGCCTCGCCGCGCTCGACCTCGGCGATCTCCAGCCGGATCGCGATCATCGCCTCGCAGAACTGGTCGAGCTCGCCAAGGCCCTCGCTCTCGGTCGGCTCGATCATCAGCGTCTCCGGCACCGGCCACGACATGGTCGGCGCGTGGAAGCCGTAATCGACCAGCCGCTTGGCGACATCCTCGGTGGTGATGCCGGTCTTCTCCTTGATCTGCCTGAGATCGATGATGCATTCATGCGCCACATGGCCCTGCGGCCCCGTATAGACGATCGGATAATGCGGCTTGAGCCGCCGCGCGATGTAATTGGCATTGAGTATGGCCACCGCCGTTGCCCGCGTCAGCCCTTCCCCGCCCATCATCGCGATATAGGCCCAGGAGATCGGCAGGATCGACGCCGACCCCCACGGCGCCGACGACACCTGCCCGACCGTCGCCGACCGTTCCGCCGCCGGGTTGACGCCCGACACCACCGCATGCGCCGGCAGGAAGCGGGCGAGATGCGCCTTGACGCCGATCGGCCCCATGCCCGGCCCGCCGCCGCCATGCGGGATGCAGAAGGTCTTGTGCAAATTGAGATGGCACACATCGGCCCCGAGCTCGGCCGGCCGCACCAGCCCGACCAGCGCATTGAGATTGGCCCCGTCGAGATAGACCTGCCCGCCCTTGTCGTGGACGATGGCGCAGATCTCCTTCACCCCCTCCTCGAACACCCCATGGGTGGAGGGATAGGTGATCATCAACGCCGCCAGCCGCGCGCCATGGAGCTCGGCCTTGCGCGTGAGATCGGCAATGTCGATATTGCCCGCCTCGTCGCAATTCACCACCACCACCTTGAGGCCGGCCATCACCGCCGATGCCGGATTGGTGCCATGCGCCGAGGAGGGGATGAGGCAAATGTCGCGCTGGCTCTGGCCGCGCGCCGCGTGATAGGCGCGGATGGTCAGGAGACCGGCATATTCGCCCTGGCTTCCGGCATTGGGCTGCAGCGAGATCGCATCGAACCCGGTGATCTCGGCAAGCCACCCCTCGAGATCCTCGAACAGATGCTGATAGCCTTGCGCCTGATCGAGCGGCGCAAACGGATGCATATGGGCAAAGTCGCCCCAGGTGATCGGAATCATCTCGGTGGTGGCGTTGAGCTTCATGGTGCATGAGCCGAGCGGAATCATCGAGCGGTCGAGCGCGATGTCCTTGCTCTGCAGCCGCCGCAGATAGCGCAGCATCTCGGTCTCGCTGCGATGCTGCGCGAACACCGGGTGGGTCATGAACGGCGTCTGCCGGGCCAGCGCCGGCGGGATCGTCTCCCGCGTCTCGCGATCGAGCGCCTCGAGCGTCGTCTCCTTCAGCGCATCGCGGCGGAAGCAGCAGATGAGCCGCTCGACCTCGCTCCGCCGCGTCGTCTCGTCGAGCGAGATCCCGAGCGTGTCGGCATCGACCTCGCGCAGATTCATCAGCTGCTCGCGCGCCTTGGCCGCCACCGCATGGGCCCGCCCCGGCAGGCGCACGGTGATCGTGTCGAAGAACGATTTGGTGACGACCTCATAGCCGGCCCGGGCAAGCGCCAGCGCGACGATCTCGGCATAGCGATGGGCCCGCCGCGCGATCTTCCTGACGCCCTCCGGCCCGTGATAGACCGCGAACATGGCGGCGACCACCGCCAGCAGCACCTGGGCGGTGCAGATGTTGCTCGTCGCCTTCTCCCGCCTGATATGCTGCTCGCGCGTCTGCAGCGCCATCCTGAGCGCCGGCTGGCCGGTGGCGTCGACCGAGACGCCGATGATGCGCCCCGGCATCGACCGCTTATGGGCATCGCGGGTCGCGAAGAATGCCGCGTGCGGCCCGCCATAGCCCATCGGCACGCCGAAGCGCTGGGACGAGCCGACCGCGATGTCGGCGCCGAATTCGCCTGGCGGCTTGATGAGCGCCAGCGCCAGGAGATCGGTGGCCACGATGGCGAGCGCCCCCTGCCGGTGCAGCGCCTCGACCGCCGGCTGCAGGTCGCGCACCGCGCCCGACGAGCCTGGATAGGACAGGAGGGCCGCGAACAGGCGCTCCGGCTTCATGTCGCGCTCGGGATCGCCGACTTCGACCTCGAAGCCGAAGCCCTTGGCGCGCGTCGCGATCACCGCGATGGTCTGGGGATGGGTGTCGGCATCGACGAAGAAGGTGTTGCGCTCGACCTTGACCACCCGGCGCGCCATCGCCATCGCCTCCGCCGCCGCCGTGCCCTCGTCGAGCAGCGATGCATTGGCGATCTCGAGCCCGGTCAGGTCGATCACCATCTGCTGGAAATTGAGCAGCGCTTCGAGGCGGCCCTGGCTGACTTCCGGCTGGTAGGGCGTGTAGGCCGTGTACCAGCCGGGATTTTCCAGGACGTTGCGCAGGATCACCTTGGGCGTGACGCAGCCATAATAGCCCATGCCGATCATCGCGGTGTAAGCCTTGTTGCGATCGGCGATCAGCCTGAGCTCCGACAGCGCGTTGCGCTCCGACAGCGGTTCCGGCAGCGCCAGCGGCGTGCTCGAGCGGATCTTCGGCGGGATCACCTTGTGCACGAGCTCCTCGAGCGACGACGCGCCGACCTGCTTCAGCATGGTGGCGATCTCGTCCGCCCGCGGGCCGATATGGCGGGGAATGAAATTCGCTCCCGATTGCAGTTCGTTCAAGCTCGGCCGTGATGCCATGATGTGCTGCCCTTCAAAGGATTAGACGCTTTCGGCGAGGAGCGCCCGATACTCGGCCTCGCTCATCAGCCCCCCGAACTCCTTGGGCTCGCTCATGGCGATCTTGGCGAACCAGCCGCCGCCCTGGGCTTCCTTGTTCACCAGGCCGGGATTGCCCTCGAGCTCGCCATTGATCGCGGTCACCGCGCCGGAGACCGGCGCATAGACCTCGCTTGCCGCCTTCACCGATTCGACCACTGCCGCCTCGTCGCCCTGCGCCAAAGTGGTGCCGACCGCCGGCAGCTCGACGAAGACGATGTCGCCAAGCTGGTCCTGGGCATGGTCGGTGATCCCGAATGTCGCGATGTTGCCGTCGAGGCGAACCCACTCATGATCCTTGGTGAAACGAATGTCGCTCATGGTTCCTCCTGTGGAATCGCTCTCTTCACCCGTCAGCGCTTGTAGCGATGGGGCACGAAGGGCAGCCGGGTGACGATGCTCGCGACCGGCTTGTCGCGCACCAGCGCCTCGACCACCGTGCCCTCATCGGCGAAGTCCGAGGCGACATAGCCCATGGCGATCGGTGCCCCGAGCGACGGGCTGAACCCGCCCGACGTGACCGCGCCGATCACCGCCTCTTCGTCATTGCGGATCGCGCAACCGTGCCGCACCGGCACCCGGCCCTGCGGCGTGAGGCCGACGCGCCGCCGCGACACGCCCTCGGCCAGCTCCCGCGCGATCCGGCTCGCGCCGATGAAGTCGAGCGCGCGCCGGCGGCGCGCCGGGATCGACCAGCTTAGGCCCGCCTCGAGCGGGCTCGTGCTCTCGTCGATATCCTGCCCATAGAGGCAAAGGCCCGCCTCGAGCCTGAGCGAGTCGCGGGCGCCGAGCCCGACCGGCCGCACCCGCTCGTCGCCGAGCAGGCGGTCGAACAGCGCTGCGGCATCGCCGGCCGCGAGCGAGATCTCGAAACCGTCCTCGCCGGTATAGCCGGATCGCGACACCCGCGCCGCCATGCCGGCGAGGCGGCTGCCGGTGGCGGTCATGAAGCCGAGCCCCGCCGCTTCCGCGCTGAGGCCGCCCATCACTTCGGCGGCGCGCGGACCCTGCAGCGCCAGCAGCGCCAGGTCGTCTCGCACCTCGACCGCGATCTCCGGCGGCAGGTTCTCCCTGAGCCAGGCTTCGTCGATCGCCTTGCGCGCCGCATTGACGACGAGGATGAGCCGCCCGCCCTCGCGCTCGGGCCGGTTGACCATGAGATCGTCGATGATGCCGCCGGTCGAGGCGATGAACTGGGTATAGCGGATGCGCCCCGGCTCGAGCCCGGCAATGTCGGCCGGCACCAGCCGCTCGAGCGCCGCCGCCACCGCCATGTGGTCGCGGCCTGCCAGGAAGATCTGCCCCATATGCGACACGTCGAACAGCCCGGCATTCGTCCGCGTCCACAGATGCTCGGCCACGATGCCCTGGTACTGGACAGGCATTTCATAGCCGGCGAACGGGACCATGCGGGCGCCGAGCCGGCGATGGGCCGCGCCGAGCGGGGTTTGGCGTAATGTGCCAGGATCGACAGGCTCGGCCGTCATCCCGCTTCCTCCAGGTGCAACAGAACGGGCTTCGAGGAATCCGGCCGCATCTGCCGAACCCTGCCC
Source organism: uncultured Alphaproteobacteria bacterium (assembly GCA_963744915.1). Lineage (GTDB taxonomy): Bacteria > Pseudomonadota > Alphaproteobacteria > Rhizobiales > Aestuariivirgaceae > DATAFF01. The sequence goes on along the minus strand of CAVUUY010000013.1, from coordinate 326,261 downwards.
CCTCTGTCATACGACCTGAGAGATTTCGCCCGGGCCCGAGGCCGGACTTACCCCCTTCGGTGAGCGGCACAAGATGTCCGCTGCTCTCCAGAGAACTTGGCCACGCGGTCCTTTTGCCTGAGAGTTTCCGGGGCGGTTGCTCCTTCGGCGCCGTGACGTCGGTGAGACTCCACGATCTCTCCCGCGTTGGGTGCTCCGGACGTAGTCTCTCCTCCGGTTGCAGTCAAGTGTGAGAGGGCGCCCTCCCCCCGAAACTTGACATGGCTGGTCGGCATCACGCATCTAGAGGATGAAAACCCGCTGCAAAGGTTGACGAGGTGACATGACGACGGCAGCAAAGCGGCCGATAAGGTTGGTTCTGGCGGCCCCGCGCGGCTTCTGTGCCGGTGTCGTTCGGGCGATCGACATCGTCGAGCGGGCGCTGGAGCGCTATGGCAAGCCGGTCTATGTCCGCCATGAGATCGTCCACAACCGCTATGTGGTGGAGGACCTCAAGCAGAAGGGCGCCATCTTCGTCGAGGAGCTCGACGAGGTGCCGGACGGCGAGCATCCCGTCATTTTCTCGGCCCATGGCGTCCCCAAGGCGGTGCCGGAGCAGGCGCGGTTGCGCCAGCTGTTCTTCCTCGATGCCACCTGCCCGCTGGTCTCCAAGGTCCATATGGAGGCGGCGCGCCATTTCGAGGACGGCTACGAGATCGTGCTGATCGGCCATTCCGGCCATCCCGAGGTGATCGGCACCATGGGGCAGTTGCCGGAAGGCGCCATCACCCTGATCGAGACCGAGCAGGATGCCGAGACCTTTACGCCGCGCGATCCCGGCAAGCTCGCCTACATCACCCAGACCACGCTCTCGGTCGACGACACCAGGGACATCATCGCCATTCTCGAGCGGCGCTTCCCCGATATCCACGGGCCGCACAAGGAGGACATCTGCTACGCCACCACCAACCGCCAGGAAGTGGTCAAGACCATCGCCCCGAAATGCGATCTGATCCTGGTGGTCGGCGCGCCCAACAGCTCCAACTCGCAGCGCCTGGTCGAGGTGGCGCGCAAGCAGGGCTGCGAGCGCTCGATGCTGGTGCAGCGGGCCGGCGACATCGACTGGCCGGTAATCGGCAATGCCGAGACGATCGGCATCACCGCCGGCGCCTCGGCCCCCGAGGTGCTGGTCAATGAGGTGATCGAGGCCTTCAAGTCGCGCTACGACGTCACCGTGGAGATCGTCCGCACCCGCGACGAGCATGTCTCCTTCAAGCTGCCGCGCGAGCTGCGGCGCGACGAAACCCCCCGCGAAGAGGCCGTGAGCCCGGTCCAGTGAAGTCTGGCGCCGTCGTCGACATCTTCACCGATGGCGCCTGCTCGGGCAATCCCGGGCCTGGCGGCTGGGCCGCCGTGCTGCGCTTCGAGACGATCGAGAAGGAGCTGTCGGGCGGCGAGCAGCTGACCACCAACAACCGCATGGAGCTGATGGCGGCGATCGCCGCGCTCGAGGCGCTGAAGCGGCCCTGCCGCGTCCGGCTGCACACCGATTCGATCTATTTGCGGGACGGGATCACCCGCTGGATCACCAATTGGCGCCGGAACGGCTGGATGACCGCGGACCGCAAGCCGGTCAAGAATGCCGATCTGTGGCAACGCCTCGAAACCGCAATGGCGCCGCACCGAATCGAATGGGCCTGGGTCCGCGGCCATGCCGGCCACGCCGAGAACGAGCGAGCCGACGAACTGGCCCGCCAAGCGCTGCTGCCGTTCAAGAACAGGTGAGTAGTGAGTAGGCAATAGGCAAGTAGGCAATAGGCAATAGGCAAGGCGCTTCTCTCCTGTCTGTAACCAATCACTACTCACTACTCACCACTCACTACTCACTACTCACTACTCACTATTGCCTACTTCCCCCTCCCCCTTCCCCCTTCCCCTTCCCCTCCCCCTCCCCCTTCCCCCAACCCCCCACAACCCCCACCCCCACAATACGCCTTGCCAACAACCCTGGCGTGTGCCAGGTTGAGCGGCGATGTTCAACGAAGGGAGTGACGGGCATGCGTTTGAGAGTTGGCAGGGTTGTCCGGGTAATGGCGCGTATTTGTGTGCTTCTGGCTTCGGCCGCGATCATCACGGCCGTCTCGCATGTGAACATGGCGGTCGCAGGAATTGGCGGCATTGGCGGCGGCGGCAAGGGGGGCGGTGGCGGCAGGGCTCATGCCGGCCTGTCGGGGGAAACGGCTGCGACGACCGCCGTCCAGCTCGCCGCGCTGTCGATCGTCCATCTGCAGGATGCAATCCAGACCGGCAAGTCCGAGGCGGCGATCAGGGCCATGGCAGATGACGCGGGCTATCGGCTCGTTGTCACCTGACGGCGCCTGACCGCGGTTCGGAAGCCGGACCAACTGGGGGGAGGCGGGAGTGTTCCGGGCCGAGCGGCTTCGTTCCGGAGCACTCCCGCGAGCAAATTCAGGAAATTGATGATGAGGAACATGCTTAGCCGGCTGGCTGACTACCAGGAGGCCGACGAGATCGTGGAGGAAACCGGTATTCCCGGCCTGTTCTGGAAGCGCAACGACTATTACAGGACCACGGCACTTTCCCGGATCCTGCTGCCGAGCCCGGGCCAGAGCCTGTTCACGGTGGTATTCCATGCTGAGGACTTCAGCGACAGCAGCCATGGCGGTTACGAGGTGTATGGCTGCCATCTTGGCCAGGACGATGTGCTGACCTTTCTTGCCCATGACGAGCGGGTGATGTCCGGACACTTCGTCGATTGCCGCAAGGGTTCGCCGACGCTGCACAAATCATGCTCTCTGGACTTCAGGGGCGACCCCGACCGCAGCCTGGTCATCGGTCGCGGCATCGCGCACATCTTCGACAATTTGATGGGCATGACGACGATCAATCAGATGCGCATGCATTTCGACCTCCGCAATCCCGATTTCGTCGCCGGCAGTGACGTGATCAACATTCTGCGGGGAACGCCCATCGAGAATTTCCCGGTGCTGCGGGTCAATCGCTTCCGCTCGCCCCGCTGGCTCTGCAATCTGATGGTCAAGCAGCAGCGGATCGGAATCCGCCGGTCGGGCGCGAACTATCCGTTCCAGTTCAAGCATGCGGGAAAGAACTTCGCCTTCTTTCCCAGAACCTAGGATTTCTTCTGGTGATCGATCGGCGTCTTCGGCTCATCGCCAACCTTCGAAAGCAAGGAAACACCGATGAAGCGTTGCGCTTGTTCAAGGAACTGGTCAGCGAAGCCGACGCAAGCGCGGCGGTGCATCTCGAATATGGTTATCTGCTCGACAGCCTGTCCCGCGAGGGACAAGCGATCGTTCAATACACCAAGGCGCTTGCCCTTGGGCTCTCTCCCGACGATCGGGTGAACTGCCTCATCTGCCTTGCGTCCTCCTACCGCAACCGCAAGCGCTTCGATGAGGCGCTGTCCACCATCGAGCGGGCTGCTGCGGAATATCCCGACAATCAGGTCGTGGTCTGCTTCCACGCCCTGATCCTGTCCGGTCTCGGCCGGGCGGAGGAAGGCCTTGCGCGGCTTGGGAAGCTGGCCGCCGCCCAGCTTCCGGGGCCAGAAATGGAGCCGTTCCGCAAGGTGCTCATGTCGCGGTACCGCGGCCTTGGCCAGCGGGCAAAGAAAAGACCCGTTCCGAGTAGTGAGTAGTGAGTAGTGAGTAGTGAGTAGTGAGTAGTGAGGTAGGAAACAGGGCAGTATCCCTGCCTATTGCCTATTGCCTATTGCCCACTACTCACTACTCACTACTCACCACTCACTCCCTCTCACCACCCCCTATTGCCCCCTCGCCACTCCCCCAACGGCCACTGACCGCACCACGCTGCTGTCGCGGGCCACCACCGTCAGCGTGAGCGTCTTGCCGACGAGGTCCTCCGGCTGTTTGAGCCCCAGCACCGGCAGGCGGTAGGACGCCGATCGGCTGGCCGCCTCGAGCGGCCGCGGCTTTCCGAAATAGGCATCGGGAAAACCCTCGACGAAGATGTCGGCCTCGTTCGCGTCGCTCCCCTCCAGCCGCACCACCAGATCATAGCCCTCCCCCGCCGGCGCCGGCCGGAGACTTGCCGCGGTCACCGCGAGGCCTCCCGCGGCTGCTGCCGGCACCTTGGCCACTGCCGCGCCCACCAGCCCGGCCTCGGCATCGGGCGCCGGCGTCGCCGGGAGCGTCAGGGACAGCGCCGCTTCCGCCGGAACGCAAATCGCCTGGCACACGGCGAAATGCAGGTCGAGCTTCAACGCCACCGGCTTCCCCGGATCGCTGGCCTCGACCGCGACCGGGAAGATCACCCGGTCCTTATAGCCGATCGCCTCGCCGCCTTGATCATTGAGCCGTGTCGGCGCCGGATAGAGCACCTCTGCGTGCTTCAGGTTGTCCGATCCCGACCAGTCGAACAGCGGCGGGACGCCGGACTCGCCCGGCACCCGCCAATAGGTCTTCCACCCGGGATCGAGTTCGATCTGGACGCCGGCCAGACGGTGACCTTGCGTCATCCCGCCATCGACCAGCCGGACTCTGGCGGCGTCCAGGGTGACCCAGGCACCCCCCAGGACGACCGCTGCTAGGCTGGTCGCCAAGCGTCGCAAAACCGTGCCAAAACACGCCATTTTGACTGCCATTATCACTCCAAACGAGCATGTTTCTGTGCCATCGGCGCTTGCCGCCCCACATTGGTGAACCATTCCTTAAGCGCGAATCACGTCTCTGTCAGGAACCGCCGACCGCCTCCACGGCTTTGCTCCGACACAATTCCGCGGTAGGCTTCTGGCGTGGGAATGGTACTTGTGATGGACGCACCTCGTTTCCTGGATGGGCATCTTCTGGTTGCCATGCCGAGCATTGGCGACCCGCGCTTCGATCGCTCGGTCATCTATCTCTGCGCCCATTCGGCCGAAGGCGCCATGGGCATCGTCGTCAACAAGCCGGCGGAGGGAATCACATTTCCCGAGCTTTTGGAACGACTTAACATCGTTCCCGAAGGCCAGCGCATAAGCCTGCCGCCGAGCATTGCCCGCATGCATGTGCAGTTCGGCGGCCCGGTCGAGACCGGCCGCGGCTTCGTCCTGCACACCACCGACTATTTTGCCGCCAATTCGACCCTGCCGATCGACGAGAAGATCGGGTTGACCGCCACGCTCGACGTGCTCCGGGCCATCGCCCGTGGCCGCGGCCCGCGCCGCGCCCTGATGGCGCTGGGCTATGCCGGCTGGGGTCCGGGGCAGCTCGAGACCGAGATCCAGCGCAATGGCTGGCTCCATTGCGCCGCCGACGACGCCATCGTGTTCGACGGCAACCTCGACGGCAAATATGAGCGCGCCATGCGCAAGATCGGCATCGACCTGACCAAGCTGTCGGGGCAGGCCGGTCACGCCTGACGAAGCCGATTCACTGCCCTGCCGGCGTTCGGCCGCGGGCCGCCTCGCGCAGCCGCCGCCGCAACCGCCGCGCCTTTTCGCGCGCCCCGGAATTCTGACCATCGCCCTCGGCCTGGTCGCCCTCGCCCGCTTCCTCCTCGCTGACGCCAACCTCCCCCTCCTGGGCGGTTTCGGCTGCATGCTCCGGCTCCGTCGGCGCCAATTCCGCCGGCATGCCGCCCTCGTCATCGAACCCGACCGGCTCGGCCGCGCCGACCGGACCGGCGGGCGGCGTGGTCTCGTCATTGGCCGACATGGTCGGGCGGTTGAGCCGCCAGGCAAAGGAGGAAAGCCCGAAGGAACGGCCCTTTACCGGCGGCTCCTCAGCCACGGCTTCCGGTTCCGGCTGTGCCGCCGGGGCCGGCATGACCCTGAGCCGCGGCGCCATTGGCAGCCTCTCTCCCCCCGACGCCGCCGGGCGGACCGGCGGCTGCGGCTGCGGTGACGGCAGCGCTGCGCTCCGGCGCGGAGGTCGCGCCTCATCCTCCTCGTAATCTGCGACATCCTGGACCCGCGGGCCGTCCGTCAGGTCGGGCGCCGGCGGCGCCGCTGGCATCCGCTCGTCCCGGCCCAGCAGCCGGTCCCAGAAGGCTGCCATGCCCGAGCGCCGCTGCGCCACATTGTAGGGCAGCCCGCCAAGCGCCTCGATCACCTGCTTGGCGGTGACCGGCTCGCCGATGAAGAAGCCCTGCGCATAATCGCATTCGAGCTCGCTCAGCCGCGTCACCTGGCCACCGTTCTCCACCCCCTCGGCAACGACGCTCAGGCTGAGGTCGTGGGCAAGCAGGATGATCGCCTCGAGAATGATCGAGGCCTGCTCGTCATCGGGCTCGACGTCGAGAAAGCTGCGATCGATCTTGAGCGTGTCGAACGGCAGCCGGCGCAGATTGGCCAGCGCCGAATAGCCCGTTCCGAAATCGTCGCAGGCGAGGCCCACGCCAAGCTGATGCAGCCGGGCCAGCACCTTGGCGGCCAGCTCCGGGTTTTCCATCACCAGCGACTCGGTGATCTCGAGCTTGAGCGTTCCGGCGCGGATGTCCTCGCGCGCCAGGATCGCCCGCACCTCGTCGACGAGATCGTTGTTCACCAGCTGCGCCGACGACACATTGACCGCGACGAACAGCGGGTCGGAGGGCCGGAATGCCCGCTGCCAGATGCCGAGCTGGCGTGCCGCCTCGTTCAGCACATAGCGGCCGAGATCGCGGATGATGCCGGTGTCCTCGGCAATGCCGAGAAAGGCTGCCGGCTGCAGCAGCTCGCCGCCGCGCCGCCACCGCACCAGTGCCTCGAAGCCGGCAAGCTCCCGGTCGCCGAGCCGCATGATCGGCTGGTAGACGACCTCGATTTCGGCCCGTTCGATGGCACGGCGCAGGTCCTGCTCGAGCATGAGAAGCTGCGGCCGGTCGTCATGCATGCCGGGACGGAAATATTCGATCGTGTCCTTGCCGCGCCGCTTGGCCTCGTAGAGTGCGATCTCGGCGTCCTTCAGCAGCTCCTCGGCGGCCATGCGGCCGGGCCGGGGCACCGCGATGCCGAGCGACCCGGTGAGAAAGATCTCCTGCGCCCTCACCCGCACCGGCTGGGCGATGGTGCGGCGGATCTGCTCGGCAATGGCCTGGATGTCCGGTTTCGACCGCCCGGTCTGCACCACCAGGCCAAACTGGTCGCCCGGCAGCCGCGCCAGCGTGTCGTCGGGGCCGGTCAAGGTCAGGAGCCGCTTGGCGGTGACATGCAGCAGGCTGTCGCCGACCTCATGGCCAAGCCCGTCATTGACCGCTTTGAAGCGGTCGAGATCGATCACCACCACATGCACTTCCGACGCCGCCCCATTCGGCCCCTTGAGCGTTCGCTCCAGCCGATCGATGAACAGCGCCCGGTTGGGAAGCCCGGTCACCCGGTCGCGGACCGCATCCGTCAGGATGCGGTCTTCCGAGCGACGGAACGCGGTCACGTCGGCGAGCGTGCCGATGATCCGTGCCGCCAGACCGTCATCCCCCGGGATCACCCTGGCCCTGAGCTGGTACCAGCGATAGCTGCCATCCGCCCGCCTGAGACGAAATTCCTGTGACAGCCCACCGCGACGGCGGCGCTCGGCGCCCTCGATCACCGCCTTGAACGGCACGCGATCCGAAGGATGGATCAGCTCCATCCATGGCTCGAGGCCGCCGCCCAGCGCTCCCGGCCGCAGCCCCAGCGACCTTTCGAGCTCATGCCCGACGAACAGCTGCCCCTTGTCGACATGCCAGTCGAACACCGACTGCTCGGAATTGGCGAGCGCCAGCGCCCGCCGCGCGATGTCCTCGAAGGAACGGCCGGAGGCGATAACCGATCCGAAGGCGAACTGGGTGACCGTGAAGGCCATGGTCAGGAGCACGAGAACGAGGCCGGCAAGCGTCACCGGGGTGGACAGCCGCCCGGTCATCAGACCCAGGCAGTCGGCAGCCGCGATCACGGTCCATACCGTCAGCACCGACCACACGATGAGCGAGCCCTGCGCCCGCATCGATCGATCGCGCCACAGCCAGGCGATCACCCCGAATCCCGACAGCACGACGAGGAAGAACAACACCCGGGCGAGCCCGGTTGCGATCGCCGGCTGCACCTGCCCGTAGCCGATCAGCGCCATCGCCCCTGCCATCACCGCAAGCCCGAGCAGCGCCACCAGCGGCAGCCGCCGCCTGAGCTCGAGAAAGGTCACGAGGCAGGCCGTGATGCCGGCCAGCATGAACCCCTCGATCGCCGCCCTGAGCTGGTCCTCGTTGATGCCGATCGGCAGCCACGCCGCCAGCACGCCGAGATAGCCCATCTCTGCCGCGAGGAACGCCACCGCCGGGCCGGCGAACAGCGCCGCCGCCGGGAACACTGCCCGCCGCCGCACGATGAACAGGCACAGAGTGGCGATGGCCAGCAGGATGGCGATGCCGAGCACCGCACCGTTGAAGAAGGCCTGCGAGCCCACTTGCGCGTCCCAGGCCTGCCTGTGCCACAGCAGCAGCCCGTCGAGCCCGGCATCGCCAAGCTCGATGGCATAGGTCACCGAGAAGCCGGGATTGATGGTGAGCGCCAGCACATCGGCCCCCGGCACCCTGAGCGGCTGCACCGACTGCCCGGCCGAGATCTGGAAGCTGTGGATGCGGGTTCCCGATCCGAACGGCCAGAACACCCCCGAATCGGAGAACCCCTGATGCGGGATGACCAGCACCAGATTTTCGGGCTCGGTCTTCGGGTTGCGCAGATGCAGCACCGCCCAGCGATGGATCGGACCGCCGCGGCGCGCCTCGAGCGGCATGCGGTTTCGCTGCCCCGTGGCATCGGTCGGAAGCTCGATCGAGATGTTGGCACGGCCGCTCTCGACGCCATGCAGCGCCGGCATCAGATCGATGAAAGGTGAGGAAAACGAGGTGTCGACCACTTCGATCGCGCCCACCGGCATTGGCGCAAGCATCGCGAGCAGCAGCAACAGCCACCTCATGAAATGGCAGCGTAGACGCACCATGCTCACGTCTTAACCGTCGATTCCCGCTTCGACCCCACCCCTACCTACAGGGCCGCAGACAGGCAGGCAAGCGGTCGCGCACGGCAATTTTGTGACCGTCCACTATGGTTTGGCCCCAATTTGATTGCCGAGGGTGCCCGTTTCACGGCCGGGGATCGTTTTCCAGGATGGCGAACAGCAGGTGGTCCTGCCAGCTCCCGGCAATTTTGAGATAGCGCCGGGCATAGCCCTCCTCGGCAAATCCGCACCGTTTGAGGAGCCGGATGGAGGGCTCGTTCACCGGCAGGCAGGCTGCCTCGATTCGATGCAGCCGCAAATGGTCGAACGCATAGGCAACCACCGCCGACACCGCCGCCGACATATGCCCCCGCCGGGCGAACGGCATCCCCACCCAATAGCCGAGCGAGGCGGTCTGGGCGACGCCGCGGCGCACATTGGACAGCGTCAGCCCGCCCACCAGCCGGCCCGATTCCGCGCCGAACACGAAATAGGCATAACCGGTATCCGAGCGCATGTCGCGCAGGTAGCGCTTGACCCGCTGCCGGAACGCCGAGCGGGTGAGATCATCGGGCGGCCAAACCGGCTCCCACGGGCCGAGAAAGGCCCGGCTCTCTTCGCGCAGCGCCGCCCATTCCTCATGGTCGTTCAGCGTCGGCAGCCGCAGCCGGACGCCGCGACCGCGTAGCTCGGGCTGCGGATCGAGGTAGCTGGTTGCGCGAAGGAATGCCATGACCTCGGGGACCCCGTTGATCCTTGCTCAGGCGAATCTTGCCGCGATCGTCTCATAGGGCGCAAGCGATCTGATCGTCCCGACCGCCGACAATGCCGGCGGCGACCCGGTCAGCACCCGGCGCGCCAGGGCGCTCACCTGCGCCGCCTCGACGGCGTCGATGCGGGCGATCAGTTCGGCGATCTCCGGCACCCTGTCGAAGGCCAGGAACTGGCGGGCGATCTGGTCGGCCCGGCCGGCTGCGCTTTCGAGGTTCATGACCAGCCCTGCCTTGATCTGAGCCCGGGCGCGGGCGACCTCCCGCTCGGGGATGGCGTCGGTGAGCGACAGCATGACGTCGCTCATCACCGTGACCAGCGCCTCGGCCTTGTCCGGGGCTGTTGCCGCATAGACCGTCAGAATGCCGCTGTCCTCATAGGAGGCGGCATAGGAATAGACCGCATAGCACAGACCCCGCTCCTCCCTGAGCTCCTGGAACAATCGTGACGACATGCCGCCGCCGAGCACCCCGGACAGCACCTGCATGGTGTAGACGTCGGGATCGTGATAGCTGACCCCCGGCAGGCCAAGCGCGACATGGGTCTGGTCGAGCGGCCGGGCGGCCAGCGCCGGGCCGCCGACGAATCGCGGTGCGCGCCATGATCGCACGCTGGCCGGCTTGAGGCCCGCCAGCAATTGCCGGGCCTCCGCCACCAGCTGCCGGTGGTCGATATGGCCGGCCGCCGCCACCACCATGCGGTTGGCCGAATAGTGGCGCTTGCGATAATCGGTGATCCCCGCCACGTCAAAGCCGCCAACCCCTTCCGCCGTGCCGAGAATGGGTCGGCCGAGCGGGTGCTCCGGCCAGGCCTGCGCCTGCAGCAGGTCGAACACCAGATCGTCGGGCGTGTCGTTGGCGGCGGCGATCTCCTGCAGGATGACGTCGCGCTCATTCTCGAGCTCTTCGCGATCGAACACCGGATCGATGATTATGTCGGACAGCACATCGAGCGCGAGCCGCCAGTCATCCTTGAGCACCCGCGCGTAATAGGCGGTGTTCTCCATGGCCGTCGCGGCATTGATGTCGCCGCCCGCCGCCTCGATCTCCTCGGCGATGTCGCGCGCCGATCGCCGCCCGGTGCCCTTGAAGGCCATATGCTCGAGGAAATGCGCAACGCCGTTCTCGCTTGGCTGCTCGTCGCGCGCCCCTGCCCTGACCCAGATGCCGAGCGCCACCGTCTCCAGCTCCGGCATGGCGTGGGTCACGACGGTCAGCCCGTTCTCGAGCCGCGAAATTTCGATGGGGTTCTCGCTCACGCGCGCTGCACCACATGGCTTTGGATGGCACCGAGTTCCTTCGGCAGGATATCGAAGCGCTCCGGCTTCGCCATGAGATCGCTCAAACGCCCGGGAAGCGAGGGGCGGATTCCGCAAGCGGCTTCGACCGCATCGGGAAATTTCGCCGGATGTGCCGTCGCCAGCACGACCATCGGCGTGTCGCGCAGCATGTGAAAGCGGCCGACATGGCAGCCGACGGCCGTGTGCGGGTCGACGAGTTCCGCCGTTTCGCCGAGCACCCTGGCGATCTCGCGCGCCGTCTCCGCTTCATTGCACGCGCCTGAACCGAACTTCGCCCTGATCCGTGCCAGCGCCGCGTCGGGGATGATGAAACCATGCGATGGTCCGGCAAGGTCGGCCATCAGCCGGCGCACCGCGGCGCTGTCGCGCCCGAGCGTCTCGAACAGCAGCCTTTCGAAATTGCTCGAAACCTGAATGTCCATGGACGGGCTCGACGAGGCCTTGACCGGCCGGGTCTCATAGGCGCCGCTGCGCAACGCCCGGTCGAGAATGTCGTTCACATTGGTGGCGATGACCAGCCGGTCGATCGGCACGCCCATCTTCATCGCGACATAGCCGGCGAAGATGTCGCCGAAATTCCCGGTCGGAACCACGAAGCTGACGGGCCGACGCGGCGCTCCAAGCGCCAGCGCCGCCGCGACGTAATACACCACCTGCGCCATGATTCGCGCCCAATTGATCGAATTGACCCCGACGAGGCGCATGTCGTCGCGAAACCGCTGGTCGGCGAACATCGCCTTGACCAAGCCTTGAGCATCGTCGAACGTGCCCTCGATGGCGATGTTGTGAATATTGGCTGCCTCGACCGTCGTCATCTGGCGCCGCTGCACCGCGCTCACCCGCTGATGCGGATGCAGCATGAAGAGCTCGATGCGCCGGCTCTGGCGAAACGCCTCGATCGCCGCGCCGCCGGTATCCCCCGATGTCGCGCCAATGATGGTGACCCGCTCGCCGCGCTTGGTGAGCGCCCAGTCCATCATCGGTGCCAGCAGCTGCATGGCCAGGTCCTTGAAGGCAAGCGTCGGCCCGTGAAACAGCTCGAGCAACCACAGATTGGCATCGAGTTGCTTGAGCGGCGTGACCGCCGGGTGGCCAAACCCGGCATAGGCCTGCTCGATCATGGCACGGAAATCGGCCGGCGGAATGGCGCCGTCGACGAACGGCGCCATCACCGCTTCGGCGATATCGACATAGGCCGCGCCGCCAAGCGCCGCGAGCCGCTCCGGCGCGAGCTCCGGCCAGTTCTCCGGCACATACAGCCCGCCGTCGCGCGCCGGTCCGCCGAGCAGCACATCTTCGAAGCCGAGGACCGGGGCTTCGCCACGCGTCGAGATGTAACGCAAGATATCCCTGTCCTCGCCCTTCGCGCCCAATCTGCCTGAGTGACAACAGTAGCTGCGGCCCCAATCGCCTTCAAGCGCGGGCGCCATGTTGCGATGAGCGCAACGCCAGCACCGTAACGACCGCGAGCGCCAGCGCCAGGCCGAACCAGGTGAGCGCATAGGACAGGTGATTGTTGGGAATGGCGATTACCGGGGTGACCGGCCGCGGCGCCCCGCTTCCCCCAGCGGCGCCCCGGCGAGTTGAACGAAAACCGGTGCGGCCGCGGCTGCTTCCCGCCCGCCCACCGCTGCCGCCATCGCCGGCACATCCCACCAAAACCAGCGATTGCGCTCCGGATCGTTGCCCGGCGCAAAGGCGGGCCTGCCCGCCGCACCCTGGCGTGCGAAGCCGGAAAGGGAAAGCGGCGTTGTCGGCGGCGCCGGGCTCGTCGTCTCCCTGCCGGTCAGCTCCGGCAGGAAGCCGCGGTCGACCAGAACCACCATGCCCTCGTCGGTGAGGAACGGCGAGACGATTTCCCATCCCGGCCCATAAGCCGTGCTGAACAGCCGCAGATCCTTGCCGGCAATGAAATGACCCGACAGCCTGACCGGCCGATAGCCGACGGCACGGCCGGCATCGATCTCCGACATGATCGCTGCCAGCGTTGCCGGGGGCGCCGACAGCTCGGCCCGCCTTTCGGCGATCAGCGCCGTTTTCCATTGCAGCCGTTCGAGCTGCCACACCCCGAGCGTGCACAGCATGACAATGCCGAGCACCGAGGCGATGATCAGCGATGCGGTGCGCGGCGGCGCCGCCATTCCTCAATGGCCCGCCGCGATCTCCCCGCCGCCGCCATTGCCCCAGACATAGATGCAGGCGAACAGGAACAGCCAGACGACATCGACGAAATGCCAGTACCACGCCGCCGCTTCGAAACCGAAATGCCTCTCCGGCGTGAATTGACCCTGCAGCGCCCGGATCAGGCAGACGAGAAGGAAGATCGTGCCGACGATCACATGGAAGCCATGGAAGCCGGTCGCCATGAAGAAGGTCGAGCCGTAGATGTTGCCGCCATGCTCGCGGCTGAAGGCAAATGCCGCATGGCCATATTCATAGGCCTGGACGGAGGTGAACAGCATGCCGAGCGCCACCGTCAGGGCGAGCCCCCACGCCAGCCCGCGCCGGTCGTTGTTGAGCAGCGCGTGATGCGCCCACGTCACCGTGGTGCCCGATGTGAGCAGGATCAGCGTGTTGAGCAGCGGCAGGTGCCACGGATCGAACGGAATGATGCCCTTCGGCGGCCATTCGCCGCCCGTGACCTGCAGCCGGGCTTCCTGAATCGCCGCGCCGGGAAAGAGCGAGGCGTCGAAAAATGCCCAGAACCAGGCAACGAAGAACATCACCTCCGAGGCGATGAACAGCAGCATGCCATAGCGCAGATGCAGCTGGACGACGCCCGTATGGTCGCCGCGACGCAACTCGCGGATCACGTCGCGCCACCACATGAACATGGTGTAGAGCACGACCACCATGCCGGCGAGCATGACCCAGATCGGCCAGATGCTGTGCATCCAGTTGATGGCGCCGATCGCCATGATGAAGGCGCCGGTCGCCCCGACCGCCGGCCAGGGACTCGGATCGACGAGATGATAGTCGTGATGCTTGGCGTGGGTGTCGGCCATGGCCGTGCTCCGCTCAGTTCGCTTTGATTTCCGACGGCACGGCCGAGGCTTCGACCGGGACTTTGCCCGCCGGGTAGAAGGTGTAGGAGAGCGTGATGGTTGTCAGCTTCTTGAGATCGGGGTCGTCATTGATCGCCGGATCGATGAAGTAGGCCACCGGCAACTCGGCGCTCTGGCCCGGCGCGAGCCGCTGCGCCGTGAAGCAGAAGCACTCGATCTTGTTGAAATAGCTGCCGGCCTTGTGCGGCGTCACGTTGAACACCGCCATGCCGACCTGCGGCGTGCTCGAGCGGTTCGAGACCCGGTAGAAGGCGAGCCCCTGCTCGCCGATCTTGAGCTGCTGCTGGCGCTGCACCGGCTCGAAGCGCCAGCTGATCCCCGGCCCGACATTGGCGTCGAAATCGATGGTGAGGGAGCGCTCGACGACGATGTCGGGCGCAACGCTTGCCCGGCGCGTCGTCCCCTCATAGCCGGTGACCTGACAGAACAGCCGGTAGAGCGGCACCGATGCAAAGGACAGGCCGACCATGCCGGCGACCAGCGCGGCGCACAGAACCGCCACGATGCCGTTCCTCGACAGCCGCCCATTGCCCGCCGCGCCGGGGATCATCGGCCGCGGGCCTAAAAGGCTCGGTCGGCAACATTGCCGCCGAGGCGCACGATCGTGGTGATGAAGAATAGGGCCGCCATGGCGGCAAGCGCCAGCGCGATCGCGATCGATCGGCCGCGGCGCCGGCGCTCCTGCTCCTCGGCGCTCGGTGCTGTTCGCTCGCCCTGGCCGGTCATGATGCGAGGCCCATGACCGGCGCGAAGGGTGCGATCCCGACCGCCCGCTCGACCAGCAGCGCCAGGAACAGGGCAAAGAGATAGAACAGCGAATAGCCGAACAGCCGCTTGGCGGCCCGATTGGCAAGCCGGCCGTCGCGATCGCGCCACACCGCACCGGCCAGAACCAGGAACAGCCCCGACAGCCCGATCGCCGATGCGGCATAAAGCCAGCCGGCAACGCCGGCCAGCGCCGGCAGCACCGAAACCGGCAGCATCACCACCGAATAAATCAGAATCTGCCGGCGGGTTTCCTCGGTTCCCGCCACCACCGGCAGCATCGGCACCCCGGCCCGCGCATAGTCGCCGGCGCGATAGAGCGCCAGCGCCCAGAAATGCGGCGGCGTCCACACGAAGATGACCAGGAACAGCGTCAGGCTGGCAAGATCGAGCGAGCCGGTGACCGCCGTCCAGCCGATCATCGGCGGGAAGGCGCCGGCGGCGCCGCCGATCACGATGTTCTGCACCGTCCGGCGCTTCAGCCACATGGTGTAGATGGCGACGTAGAAGAAGATGGTGAAGGCGAGCAGCGCCGCCGCCGTCCAATTGACCAGCGTGCCCAGCATGAACACCGAGGTGCCGGCGAGGAACAACCCGAACGCCAGCGCCTCGCCCGGTTTCACCCTGCCCCGCGGCACCGGCCGGAGCGCCGTGCGCGCCATCAGGCCGTCGATGTCGGCATCGTACCACATGTTGAGCGCGCCGGCCGCACCGGCGCCGATCAGGATGCACAGGATCGCCACCGCCGCCACCCAGGGGTGGACCGTGCCGGGCGCCAATGTCAGGCCGACGAACGCGGTGAACACGACGAGCGACATCACCCGCGGCTTGAGCAGCTGCAGATAGTCGCCGACCGACGCGGCGGAGCCCAGCGCCTCGACGCTCATTTGATCACCGGCAGCGTGTTGAACTGATGGAACGGCGGCGGCGACGGCAGCGTCCATTCGAGCGTCGTCGCCGCCTCGCCCCAAGGATTGTCTGGCGCCACCCGGCGCGCTCCCAGCGCCTCGAAGAACACGTAGAAGAAGATCAGCAGGCCGGCAAAGGAGATATAGGAGCCGAGCGACGACACGTAGTTCCAGCCGGCAAACGCCTCGGGATAGTCGATATAGCGCCGCGGCATGCCGGCGAGGCCAAGGAAGTGCTGCGGGAAGAACAGCAGGTTGACGCCGATGAACGTCACCCAGAAATGCAGCTTGGCCAGCCTCTCATTGTATTCGTAGCCCCAGATTTTCGGGAACCAGTAATACCAGCCGCCAAAGATGGCGAACACCGCCCCGAGCGAAAGCACATAATGGAAATGCGCCACCACGTAATAGGTGTCATGGAGCACCCGGTCGAGCCCGGCATTGGCAAGGACCACGCCGGTGAGCCCACCCACCGTGAAGAGGAAGATGAAGCCGACCGCCCACAGCATCGGCGCCCGGAACTCGAGCGAGCCGCCCCACATGGTGGCGATCCAGGAAAAGATCTTCACCCCGGTCGGAACCGCGATCACCATCGTCGCGGCGACGAAATAGGCCTGCGTATCGACTTCGAGGCCGACTGTGAACATGTGGTGCGCCCACACCACGAACCCCACCACCCCGATCGCCACCATCGCATAGGCCATGCCGAGATAGCCGAACACCGGCTTCCGCGCAAAGGTCGACACGATTTGGCTGACGATCCCGAAGCCCGGCAGGATCAGGATGTACACTTCCGGATGACCGAAGAACCAGAACAGATGCTGGAACAGCAGCGGATCGCCGCCGCGGTCGGGCACGAAGAAGCTCGTGCCGAAATTGCGGTCGGTCAGCAGCATGGTGATGGCGCCCGCCAGCACCGGCAGCGCCAGCAGCAGCAGGAAGGCGGTGATCAGCACCGACCACGCGAACAGCGGCATCTTGTGCAGCGTCATGCCCGGCGCGCGCATGTTGAAGATGGTGGTGATGAAGTTGATGGCGCCGAGGATCGACGACGCGCCGGCGAGGTGCAGCGCCAGGATGGCGTAGTCCATGGCCGGCCCGCCTTGCTCCGAAAACGGCGGATAGATCGTCCATCCCGAACCTGCGCCGGGCCCGCTCTGGCCTTCGGCGAACATCGAGATGAGGAGCAGGAGCATGGCCGGCGGCAGCAGCCAGAACGAGATGTTGTTCATGCGCGGGAAGGCCATGTCGGGCGCCCCGATCATCAGCGGCACGAACCAGTTGCCGAACCCGCCGATCAGCGCCGGCATGACCATGAAGAAGATCATCAGCAGCCCGTGGGCGGTCACGAACACGTTGTAGATGTGCTTGCCGGCATCGAGCGCCGCCTCGCCGGGCGCGAAGCCATAGGCCATGGAGGCAAGCCCGTGGAAGATCTGGATCCCGGGCTCCTGCAGCTCCATCCGCATGACGATGGACAGAACGCCGCCGATCACCCCCGCCACGATGGCGAAGACGAGATACATCGTTCCGATGTCCTTGTGGTTGGTCGAATAGACATAGCGCCGCCACCCGACAGGGTGGTCCGCGTGCTCGCCGGCGACAGCGTGCTCATATGTCATCGTCCGCAACCTCTCTCAACCGCGCCGCCGGCGCCGGCGGCGGCCCGTCATTCAATCGCTTGCCGCGACGATCCCGCTTGTGGCAAGCCGCGCCGCCAGGAGCTTCCGCGCCTTCTCCACCCCCGCCGCCTTGGCCTTCGCCGCCCAGGCATTGAAATCCGCCTCCGGCACCACCTGCACCATGATCGGCATGAAGGCGTGGTCCTTGCCGCACAGCTCCGAGCATTGGCCGTAATAGGTTCCGACCTTCTCCGCCTTGAACCAATCCTCGTTGAGCCGGCCCGGAACCGCATCGATCTTCACGCCGAACGCCGGCATCGCCCAGGAGTGGATGACGTCGCTCGCCGTCACGATGATCCGCACGGTCTTGTCGACCGGCACCACCGTCGGCGTATCGGCCGTGAGCAGATAGGGCTCGCCTTCCTTCAGTTCCGCCCGCTGCTTGACGAAGGCGGTAAGGTTTATGGCGCCATTGTCGGGATAATCGTAGGTCCAGTTCCACTGATTGCCGGTGATCTTCAGCGTCATGTCGGCTTTCGGGATCTCGCGCTGGAAGTAGAGCAGCCGGAACGAGGGTATGGCGATGGCGATGAGGATCACCACCGGAACGACCGTCCACACCACCTCCACCAGCGTGTTGTGGGTTGTGCGGGTGGGCACCGGATTCGCCGCCGCATTGAAGCGCGTGATCACATAGACCAGCAGCACCAGCACCAAGCCGCTGATCAGGGCCATGAGGACCAGCAAGGCGTCGTGGAAGGCGTGGACATTGGCCATCACCGGGGTCGCCGCCGGCTGCAGGCCCATCTCCCACGGCAGTGGCTGCGCCTGCGCCTGCGCCGCCGACAGGGCTACGACCGCCGCCGCCGCCGCACCGGTCCATCGCCTGCTCCCGGCAAAGCACCCGTCTGCCGCTGCCGGGGCGACTTCGCCGGATCGGCGCAAATCATGCGTAAATTGCGATTTCGCCCCTGAGAACACTGCCTCGGCTGTCCTGTTCATCTGCGCTCGCGCTGCTGTTGCAGCCGGGCTGCGCGCGGCCGAGTGTGAACCATAATCCCCCAATGCTCGCAATTGGTTGTCTGCGCGGCAAAACCACGCGCGCCATGTTCCATGCCGGCGCGTCGATCAACACCATGGACAGGCGGAGCGGTCAATCGCAATTCCGCCCAATTTGTCACCGATCAACGCGGCCCGAGCGGACGCGTGTTGCGACCATTTGACACGAAAGCTGATGGGGAGTTCGCGGGAATTGACAAGGCTGCCGCCACGGGGACATGCGGGTGGCACAGGCAGTGGCCGTTCAAGGCATTTCTGTTGCATCCGTCGGCTCAGCCAGGCAGCTGGGTCATCCGCGCCGCGAGCATCGGCGCAATTGCTAGGGAGCGTCGAGCAATCGTGAAGACGATCAGCGTGGTCTGTCGCAACCTCATCATCGCTCTTGCCGGAACCGTCTGCGGGTCCGCGGTCTTTGTGCCGGGGCCGGCAGCGCAGGCGCAGCAACAGCCGGCCGCCCAGCAGGCACCGGGCAAGCTCCCGCCGCCGGCATTTGGACCGCGTGCCCAACGGCCGCAGGCCGGTCAGCTGGGCCAAGTGGTAGGCCAGCCGGGTCAGCAGCGCCAACGCGTCCCCCCGCCGGAGGTCATCGGCAAATTCGGCGACTGGACGGTGCAGTGCGAAAAGGCGCCGGCGGCGGCCGCCAACGCGCCTGCCCAAGCACCGGACGCCGCGCCCGACACCGCCTCGAGCGATACCGCCGCATCCGGCAATGATGCAGCAGCGCCGGCAGCCAAGCCCGCAGGCCCCGGCGGCGAGCGGCCATGCGGCATGGTGCAGACCGTGCGCGACGAGAAGCGCCAGAATATCGGCCTCACCCTGGTCCTGGTCGCCGGTGAGCAGGGAGGCAAGAAAGTCACGATGATGCGGGTGATGGCCCCGATCGGGGTCTTCCTGCCCACCGGCGTCGCTCTCGAGATCGACGGTGCCGCCGTCGGGCGGGTGCCCTTCACCCGTTGCCTGCCGCAGGTGTGCATCGCCTTTGCCGAGGCCACCCCGCCGACCCTCGAGAAGCTCAAAAAGGGCGGTAAGGCGAATTTCATCATCTATGAAGCGCCTGGGGTCGGCATCCGCCTGCCGATCACCCTCGGCGGCTTCAGCAAGGGGCTGGCCGAGCTCGCCAAACTTTAAGGACTGGCTTTCACTCCCGTGCCTCCCTACATTGCGGCTGTTGCCCGAGAAGGGAGCTTCGGGATGGCGTCAGACACCACCGGTCAATCGGTTTTCGAACAGGGCGAGATCGCACCTGAACGGGCCCAGAGCATCGTCGATGAGGCGCTGGCCGGTGCCGATGATGGCGAGCTGTTCCTGGAAATCCGCCGCAGCGAGGTCCTGAGCTTCGACGACAGCCGGCTGCGCTCGGCCTCTTTCGACAGCCACCAGGGCTTTGGCCTCCGGGCCATCCGCGGCGAAACCACGGCACTTGCCCATTCGACGCAGATCTCGGAATCCGCGCTGCGTCGCGCCGCCGAAACCGTCCGCGCTGTTCACAGCGGCCATTCCGGCACCATTGCCGATCCGCCGGTCGGCACCAATCGCCGTCTCTACGGCGATCGCGACCCGGTCGCCGCCATGGGCTTTGCCGACAAGGTCCAACTCCTGACCGCTGCCGACGCCTATGCCCGCGCTATCGATTCCCGGGTGCGCCAGGTGTCATTGTCCCTCGCCGGCGACTGGCAATCGGTTGAGATCATAAGGCCCGGCGGCCACCGGCTGCGCGACGTGCGCCCGCTCGTGCGCTTCAACGTCACAATTGTGACAGGTGACGGCGACCGACAGGCCACCGGCACCCATGGCGTCGGCGGCCGTGCCGACTATCAGGACTTCATCGGCGAGGATCGCTGGCAGGCGGCGGTGCGCCAGGCCCTCGACCAGAGTCTCGTGGCGCTCGCCGCCGAGGAGGCGCCGGCCGGCGAGATGACGGTCGTGCTGGGACCGGGCTGGCCGGGCATATTGCTGCACGAGGCCATCGGACACGGCCTCGAGGGCGATTTCAACCGCAAGGGCACCTCGGCCTTCGCCGGTCTCATGGGGCAGCAGATCGCCGCTCCCGGTGTCACCGTCATCGATGACGGAACCCTGCCGGGCCGCCGCGGCAGCATCAGCATCGATGATGAGGGGACGCCGTCGCACCGCACCGTGCTGATCGAGAACGGCAGGCTCGTCGCTTTCATGCAGGACCGCCTCAATGCCCGGTTGATGGGAGTGGCAGCGACCGGCAATGGCCGCCGCCAGTCCTATGCCCATCAGCCGCTGCCGCGCATGACCAACACCATCATGCTCGCCGGCGACAGGGACCCTGGCGAGATTCTCGCCTCGGTGGACAGCGGCCTCTACGCCGTCTCCTTCGGCGGCGGCCAGGTCGACATCACCTCCGGCAAATTCGTCTTCTCCTGCACCGAGGCCTACCGTATCGAGCGCGGCAGGATCGGCGCGCCGGTCAAGGGTGCGACCCTCATCGGCAACGGCGCCGATGCGCTCACCCGCATCAGCATGGTGGGCAACGACATGGCGCTCGATCCCGGCATCGGGACTTGCGGCAAGCAGGGTCAGGGCGTTCCCGTCGGGGTCGGTCTGCCGACCATAAGGCTGGACGGCATCACCGTGGGCGGCACCGCGCGACCCTAGGACGTGCAATGTGACGACCAGCCAAGGCCGGCGCGCCGTGATTTTCGACATGGACGGTGTGCTGTGCCGCTACGATCTGAGAATTCGGCTCGAGGCCTTGGGACGCCTGTCGGGCCGGTCGCCGGAGGAAGTCGAGCGTTTGATCTGGGGTTCGGGTTTCGAGGAGGATGCCGATAGCGGCCGCTATACCAGTGGCGCCGCCTATCTGAAGGCATTTGGCGAGCGGCTCGGCCATCCGATCGGCCCCGCCGACTGGATCGCCGCGCGCCGGGCGTCGATGACGCCCAATCCTGAGGTTCTGGAGCTTGTCGCCGCGTTGCGGCCGACCGCGACGGTGGCGCTCCTCTCCAACAACGGTCCGCTCACCGAGGAGACCTTTGCGGAGCTCTTCCCCGAAGCGGCCACCCTGTTCGGACCCGCTTCGTTTTTCTCCTGGTCCTTCGGCATCAAGAAGCCGAGCCCCGAAATCTATCGCCGCACCGCCAGCCGTCTCGGTGTCGCGCCCGCCAAAGCCGTCTTCATCGATGACAAGGCCCACAATGTGGCCGGCGCCGCCTCCGCCGGGCTGACCGCAGTTCGCTTCTCGACCGCGCGACAGCTCATGAAAGATCTCGCCGCGGCGCAGGTTCTTTGACGTGAACGCTGCGTCGAGACCGCCCGTCGCCCGCTTCGTCACCGGCTCGACCATGCGCCATGTGATCGTCATGACCCTGACCAGCTCGGTCGGTCTGATGGCGCTGTTCCTGGTCGATCTGGCGAGCCTGTTCTTCCTCAATCTTCTCGGCCGCACCGAGATCACCGCCGCCATCGGCTATGCCGGCACCATTTCCTTCACCAATCTCTCCTTGAGCCTCGGGCTCGGCATCGCCGCCTCGGCCCTGGTTTCGCGCTCGCTCGGCGCCGGCGAGGTGGAGAAGGCACGGCGCTACGCCACCAGCGCGCTGGCCACCACCATACTCGTCTCGATCGCGCTGGCGGTGCTCACCGCCGTCTCGACCGACCAGCTGCTGTCGCTTCTCGGCGCGACCGGCGAGGCGGCGGCAGAGGCCCGCCGCTACCTCCTGACGCTGATGCCGGCCTTCCCGGCGATCGCCGCCGCCGTCACCTGCTCCTTCATCTTGCGCGCCATCGGCGATCCGACCCGCGCCATGTATGTCACGCTGGTCGCCGCCGCCATCAACGGCATCCTCGACCCGATCACCATTTTCGTGCTCCACCTCGGACTGCAGGGCGCCGCCATCAGCACCCTTGTCGCCTATGTCGTGTCGCTCTTCGTCGGCCTTTACGGTGTCCAGCGCACCCACCGCATGCTCGCGCCGTTCCGCTTCGAGCATTTCCGCGAGGATCTGCGGCCGGTCTTCGATATTGCCATTCCCGCCATGCTGACCCAGCTCGCAACGCCCTTTGCCGCCGCCTATCTGACCCGCACCGCGGCCCAGTTCGGCGATGCCGCCGTCGCCGCCGTCGCCATCATCAACCGCCTGGTGCCCGTGGCTTTCGGCGTCATCTTTTCCCTCTCCAGCGCCGTCGGCCCGATCATCGGCCAGAATTTCGGCGCCGGCGAATTCGGTCGCGTGCGCCAGAGCCTGCATGATGCCATCCTCTTTGCCTGCACCTACACGCTGCTCACCGCCTTCGCGCTGTTTCTCCTGCGCAACTTGGTTCCGGTCGTTTTCAACATTCATGGCGACACGGCGGCGCTGGTCACCTTCTACTGCACCTATGTCGCGGTGAGCTTCGCCTTCACCGGGGCGCAATTCGTGGCCCAGGCGGCCTTCAACAATCTCGGTCGGCCGCATTGGTCGACAATCGCGAACTGGGGCCGAGCCACCATCGGCACGGTCCCCTTCTTGCATGTCGGCGCCATGCTCGCCGGTGCCACCGGCATGCTGGTCGGAAGCGCATTGGGTTCGGTGATCTTCGGCTTTGCTGCCGTCGCCGCCGCCTATTGGCTGACCGGCCAGATCGAGCGGACCATGCATGAAAGAGGCGAAAAGCGCGCGCCCGTTTGACGCTCTGCGCCGCCGCTGACCAAGGCTCCGGACATGTCAGTCACGGATATGCAGCCGCCGCCGCAGGCTACGCTCTTCGAGCTCCTGGGTCGCATTGCGCCAGATCGGCAACCGCGTCGCCCATTCGAGATCGGCTCTTTCGATGCCCATGTCCCTGAGCACGCGGTCCTCATAGCCGGCCAGCCGCCGCACCGAGCGACGGGCCAGCCAGTGGTCCCACAGCCGGGCGAGATTCCAGCCCTCGGGTTCTTCGGTCAGCGCCTCGGCGCGTGATTCGATGAGATCGTACATGTGAATTCTCCTCATTCCCCTCTAGATCACCCTACGGTTGCGCCGCTCCCGCCGCTCGTGCACCAAGCGGGTGAGTTCCTCGCTCGGCAGAGCAGAGCTCGGCTGGTGCAGCGCCCAGTCGAGATCGGACCTGGTCAGGCCGATATCGGCCAGCAGGTAGTCGTCGAGTTCCGACAGCGCGGTCAGCGCGCGCCGGTCGTTCCAATGGCGCATGGTGCGGCGCAGCAATGAGCCAATGCTGGCCAATCCCGTGCCGGAACTGGAAAAAGCAGGGCGGGTCTGAGCTTTCATGACCGGTACCTCCTTTGGCGGCGACCAACCTTTGCCGCCCGATCAATGGGTGCGCTGCACCCGTTACAGGATCATGAATTGCAGGTGGGTTAACTTGACTGATAAATCCAACGAATATATGTAATGAGATGCATCAATAACTGTGATAAGAGCGTCTAACCGTGCTACCCAATCTCGACATCGATATTCTCCGCACCTTCATCGCCATAGCCGATACCGGCAGCTTCACCCGCGCCGCCGCCGCGGTGGGGCGGACCCAGTCGGCCGTGAGCATGCAGGTGCGCCGCCTCGAGGAGCTGACCGGCCGCGCGCTGTTCCTCCGCGATGGGCGGCTGAACCGCCTCTCGCCCGACGGCGAGCGCATGCTCGAATATGCCCGCCGCATCGTGCGGCTGAACAACGAGGCGGTCGCCATGTTTCACCAGCCCGACGTCAGCGGGCTCGTGCGCCTCGGCACGCCGGAGGATTATGCCGACCGCTTCCTGCCTGCAATCCTCGCCGGCTTCGCCCAGAGCCATCCTTTGGTCCAGGTCGATGTCGACTGCGCCAGCAGCGTTCATCTCGCCGAGCGGACCCGCAAGGGCGAGCTCGACCTGGCGCTCCTCACCATCTCCGGCCATGTCCATGCCGACATGATCGTCCGCAGCGAGCGGCTCGTCTGGGTCACCTCGACCCGCCACTCCGTGCAACAGCGGGAGGTCCTGCCGATCGCGCTGGCGCATCATGGCTGCTCCTGGCGAGCCACCGTCCTCGACCGCATCGAAAATCTCGGGCGGCCCTACCGCATCGCCTATTCGGCAGCCAATTCCGGGGCCCTGACCGCCGCCGTCACCAGCGGCCTCGCCGTCGGCGCGATCCCGGAGATTTGCCTGCGCCCAGGGATGCGGCTGCTGACGCCCGAAGAGGGGTTCCCCGACCTTGGCACCTTCGATATCGGCCTGGCCCGCAGCCCGATCTCCGGCAGCGGCGCCGTCGATGCCCTCGCCCAGCACATCGCCCACAGTCTGTCGCCGAATGCGCGGCCATCCTTGATCGCCGCCGAATAGCGATCAGAACGCGAAATCGCGAAACACCCGCGTGACGTCGCCGTTCCAGTCGCTGTCATAATGCCCGAGCAGGTCCTCCGCCCGGGTGCGGCCGCTCTCGGCGATCTCGTCGAGCACGTCGAGGAACTGCGCCTCGGTCCTCCCCTTGCAGCCGAGCCGGCCACGCCGGTCGAGCCCCGCCCGCGACAAGGCCAGCATCTCCTTCGCGACCTCCTGCACGGTGCGGCCGCCGATCGGCGCCTGCAATGCCAGCCGCGGCACCGTCTCGCGCATCGTCTGGCGGTCGTTGGCGCTCCAGTCCTTGATCAGCTCATGGGCACCATCGAGGCTCCGGTCGTCATAGAGCACGCCGGTCCACAGGGCGGGCAGCGCGCACAGCCGCCGCCACTGCCCGGAATCGGCGCCCCGCATCTCGAGATAGCGCTTCAGCCGAACCTCCGGGAAGATCGTCGTCAGGTGGTCGCCCCAATCCTTGAGGGTCGGCCGCTCGCCCGGCAGCTGCGGCAGCTTCCCCTCCATGAAACGGCGAAAGCTTTCCCCGGCGCAGTCGATGTAGCGGCCATTGCGCGCCACGAAATACATCGGCACGTCGAGCGCATAGTCGACATAGCGCTCGAACCCGAATCCCGGCTCGAAGGCGAATGGCAGCATGCCGGTGCGGTCGGGATCGGTGTCGAGCCACACCGCCGAGCGGAACGACTTGAAGCCGTTCGGCCTGCCTTCGGTGAACGGCGATGCCGCGAACAGGGCGGCCGCAACCGGCTGCAACGCCAGCGACACCCTGAGCTTCTTCACCATGTCGGCTTCCGAGCCGAAGTCGAGATTGACCTGCACCGTGCAGGACCGGAACATCATGTCGCGGCCAAGCCGGCCCTTGCGGTCCATATAGGGCGCCATGATCGCATAGCGTCCCTTGGGCATGACCGGCGTCTCCGCCCGCGTCCACAGCGGCGAGAATCCGAGGCCGAGAAACCCGATGCCGAGCTCGTCGCCGACTTCCCGCACCTGCGCCAGATGTTCGTGCACCTCCTCGCAGGTTTCATGGACCGTCTCGAGCATCGCGCCGGAAAGCTCGAACTGGCCGCCGGGCTCGAGCGAGATCGAGCCGCCGCCATTCGGCTCCGACAGGCCGATGATGTTGTCCCCCTCCACGATCGGCGACCATTTGAAGCGCGCGCTGAGGCCCTCGAGCAGGGCGCGGATCGAGCGCTTGCCCGCATAGGGCACCGGCCGCAGCGAATCGGTGAGAAACGGAAACTTCTCGTGCTCGGTGCCGATGCGCCAGGCATCGCGCTGCCGCGAACCCTGCTCCAGATAGGCGACGAGCTGGGCCTTGCTGCCGATGATGGTCCGGGCCTCGTCAGTCTCCGGCGAGGGTCCGCTCATGTCTCGCTGCTTTTCGCCATGATCTCACCCGCCATGCTGTAGCGGCATCGCGACAACTCCGGCAAGGTAAAGTTTCGCCTCATGCCGCGCCCCAGTCGCCGAGCGTTGCCTGCACCAGCGCGAGCGCCGCCACCGCCGCCGTGTCGGCCCGCATGATGCGCGGCCCGAGCCCGATCGCGTGGGCATGGCCATGACGGCGCAGCGCCTCGCGTTCGCCGTCCGAGAAGCCGCCCTCCGGCCCGATGAGGATCGCCAGCGGGCCCCGCTTCAGCCCGGCCAGCACGCCGAGCGGATCCTGGCCGGGTCTCGTCTCGTCGCACCATACCAGCTGGCGATCGTCCTCCCAGGCGTCAAGCACCGCCTCCAGCCGGACCGGGGCCAACACCTGCGGCACCGCCACGATGTCGCATTGCTCCGCCGCCTCGATGGCATTGGCCTTGATGCGCTCGATATTGACCCGCTCCGGCTGGGTGTGCGCTGTCAACACCGGTCGCAGTCTTCGGCAACCCATCTCGGTCGCCTTCTGCGCCAGATAGTCGAGCCGGGCATGCTTCAGGGGCGCGAACAGATAATCGATGTCGGGCAGGAGCTGCGGCAGGGCGAGCTGCTCCTCCGGCCGCAGCACGAAGTCGCGCCGGCCTTGCGCGGCGAGCCGGCACAGCCATTCGCCGCTGATCCCGTTGAAGGCGCGCACGGCGTCGCCGTCCTTCAACCGCAGGACATGGTTGAGATAATGGACCTTGTCGCGCGGCAGCGGCACCGCCTGGCCGGGGGCGAGCGCGGGATCGACATGGAGCCGGGGAGTCCTTTTGGTCAGGTTCGTCATTGCGCCGGGCAGTAGGCCGCAGCCTCGGGGCGCTGTGCAATAGGCTTGGTAACGGCTGGCATTTCGCGCTATTCGCGACAGCCATGACAGGCAAGGTGACGGGCGGCGGCGAGGTCGCCGATTCGGTTGCAGGCCACTGGGCCGAGAAATGGCTGCCCGAAGCGGCCCGGCCCTATGCGCGGCTGGCGCGGCTCGAGCGCCCGATCGGCTGGTGGCTCCTGCTCCTGCCGGGCTGGTGGTCGATCGCCATCGCCACCATCCATGATGGCGGTGGTCTGCCTGATCCGTGGCTGCTCGCGCTGTTCCTGGTCGGGGCGGTGCTGATGCGCGGAGCCGGCTGCACCTTCAATGACCTCATCGACCGCGACGTCGATGCCAAGGTCGCCCGCACCCGTGGCCGGCCGCTGCCTTCCGGCCAGGTCAGCCCCGCCGCTGCCGTCCTGTTCATGCTCGCGCTCGGCGTCGCCGCCCTCCTCATCCTCGTTCAGTTCAACACCTTCTCGATCGTGCTCGGTCTCGCCTCGGCGGCGCCGGTCGCCGTCTATCCGTTCATGAAGCGGATCACCTACTGGCCGCAGCTCTTCTTGGGAATCGCCTTCAATTGGGGGGCGCTCCTCGGCTGGGCCGCGGTGGAGGGCTCGCTGGCTCTCCCGCCGATCCTGCTCTATGCCGGCGGGATCGCCTGGACGCTCGCCTACGACACCATCTATGCCCACCAGGACAAGGACGACGACCTGCTGATCGGCCTCAAATCGACCGCCGTCAAATTCGGTGCCGCGACGCCGCGCTGGCTCGCACTGTTCTTCGCTCTGGCGCTGCTGCTGATCTGGCTCGCCGCCTGGCTCGCAGGGGCGGGATGGGTCTTCACCATCGCCATTGTCGCCGCCGCGTTCCATGCCATATGGCAGCTCAGGCAGCTTGACATCGCCGATCCGGACCGCTGCCTGATGCTGTTCCGTTCCAACCGCGATCTGGGCCTCCTGATCTTTGCCGGCGCGGTGCTCGACAGCCTGATGAAAGGTGGGGCGATCTGATGACCGACAGGATGGCGGACACGGCTGGCAAGCTGCTGGCGCTGGCCAAGGAGGTAGGGGCGGACGCAGCCGACGTGCTGGCGGTTGCCGGCGCGTTCCTCGAGGTCGAGATGCGCGACGGCATCACCGAGAAGCTCGAACGCTCCGAGGACCAGGATTTCGGTCTGCGGGTTCTGGTTGGCCAGGGTCAGGCCGTCGTCTCGACCAGCCGCGACGATGTGACGAGCCTGCGCCAGGTCGCCGAACGCGCCGTCGCCATGGCGAGCGCCGCACCGCCCGACAGCTTCGCCGGCCTCGCCGCCGCCGAAACCGTCGCCGCCACCTGGCCCGACCTGATGCTGGCCGACGCCGCCGCGCCCGATGCCGCGACATTGACCGAGCGCGCCCGCGACGCCGAGCAGGCCGGCCGCGACGTGCCGGGGGTGACCCGCTCGAACGGCGCCTCCGCCACCGCCAGCCGCCGCCGCATTCTGCTCGTTGCCAGCAATGGCTTTGCCGGTGCCTATGAGCGCACCGGCTATGCCGTTGCGGCCTCGATGATCGCCGGCACCGGCACCGCCATGGAACGCGACCATGATTGGCATTCCGCCCTGCATTGGCAGAGCCTGAAGGCGCCGGCCGAGATCGGTCGCACCGCCGGAGAACGGGCGGTGCGCCGCCTCAATCCCCGCAAGGTGCCCTCGGGCCCGCTGCCGGTCATGTATGAGAACCGCATCGCCGGCGGCCTGGTCGGCCACCTGCTCGGTGCCATTGTCGGCAGCGCCGTGGCCCGCGGCACGAGCTTCCTCAAGGACAGCATGGGCGAGAGCCTGTTCCGTCCCGAAATCGCGATCATCGACGATGGCACCATCCGCCGCGGCCTCGCCTCCAAGCCCTTCGACGCCGAAGGCCGGGCCACCCGCCTGACCCCGCTGGTCACCGAGGGTCGCCTCGTCAGCTGGCTGCTCGACGAGCATTCCGCCCGCCAGCTTGGCCTCGTCAGCACCGGCCATGCCAGCCGCGGCACCTCCGGCCCGCCCTCGCCGCAGCCCACCAACGTCACCTTGGCGGCGGGACGGCGCAATCCGCAGGCGTTGATGCGCGACATGGGCAGGGGCCTCCTGGTCACCGAGCTCATCGGCATGGGCGTGAACGGCGTCACCGGCGATTACAGCCGCGGCGCCGCCGGCTTCTGGATCGAGGACGGCGCCATCGCCTTTCCGGTAAGCGAGATCACCATCGCCTCGAACCTCAAGACGATGTTCCGCGATCTCGAGGCGGCCGACGATCTCGAGCTGCGCGGCGCCATCAACGCTCCCTCCCTCCTCGTGCCGGAGATGACCCTTGCCGGAACATGAGGCCCTGGCCGCCGACCTGGCGCTGATCAAGGACGCGGTCCGCGTCGCCGGCGATATGGCGCTTACGCATTTCCGCAACCGCAGCGCCGGCTGGTTCAAGTCCGACGGCACCCCGGTCAGCGATGCCGATCTCGCCGTCAACCGCCTCCTCGCCGACCGGCTGCTTGCCGCCCGCCCCACTTATGGCTGGCTCTCCGAGGAGACCCTGGACGATGTCGCGAGCCGCCGGGCGGAACGCACCTATATCGTCGATCCGATCGACGGCACCCGCGCCTTTCTGAGCGGCACCGAGGAGTGGTGCATCGGCGTTGCCATCCTGTCCCGCGGCCGGCCGATCGCCGCGGCGATCCTGCAGCCGACCACCGGCACGCTCTACAGCGCCGCCGCCGCGATGGGCGCTCGCCGCAATGACCGCCCGATCCGCGTCAGCGATCGCCGCGAGCTCCCCGGCGCCCACCTCATCGCCCATGCCGGCCTGCGCCGGCCGGAGCGCTGGGCGGTTCCCTGGCCGGAGGTCAGATATGGCATGACCTTCGCCATGCTGCTAAGGCTCTGCCGGGTGGCCGACGGCACCGTCGACGGCATGGTCGCATTGGGCAGCAAAAGCGATTGGGATGTCGCTCCGGGCGACCTGATCGTGCAGGAATCGGGAGGCATGGTGACCGATCTCGCTGGCGACCCGCTTCATTATGGCGGCGAGAGCCTGGTCCAGAACGGGGTCGTCGCCGGCGGCCCGCGCCTGATGGACCGCATGATCCCCCTGGCGCGCGGCTACCGGAGTTGAGGCGAGGATGAAACCGCAGCTGTTGCATCTCGTGTTCGGCGGCGAGCTCAAATCGCTGGACGGCGTCGAGTTCAAGGACGTCGGCAAGCTCGACGTCGTAGGAATTTATCCCAATTTTGCCGAGGCCAAGCGCGCCTGGGAACGCAAGGCACGGGAAACGCTCGACAATGCCGAAATGCGCTATTTCATCGTCCATCTCCACCGCTTGCTCGATCCCGCCGCCGGTCAAGGTGGCTGAACGGCGGTTCTGGCCAGCGGAAAGCCCCCTTCTGGCCTTTTGGCCCAGCCGGCGGCTCTGATACTGTCCGCCAAACGCACGAAGGTCCAAACCATGAACAAGCCTGAAAAACTTTCAACCGCCGGTTGGGACCCCTCACCCAACAATCTCGAAGCCTTCTGGATGGGTTTCACCCCCAACCGCGCCTTCAAGAAGCGGCCGCGGCTCATCGCCCGCGCCCAGGACATGCATTATTACGACATTGGCGGTCGCCCAATTCTCGACGGCACCGCCGGCCTATGGTGCTCCAATGCCGGCCATTGCCGCCCGCGCATTGTCGAGGCCATTCAGAGGCAGGCCGCCGAGCTCGATTTCGCCCCGACCTTCCAGTTCGGCCACCCCAAGGTCTTCGAGCTCGCCTCGCGGCTGGCGGCCCTCGCCCCCGGCGATCTCAACTACGCCTTTTTTGCCAATTCCGGCTCGGAAGCGGCCGATACCGCCTTCAAGATCGCCATCGCCTATCATCGCCAGCGTGGCGAGGCCTCGCGCACCCGCATCATCGGCCGCGAGCGCGCCTACCATGGCGTCGGCTTTGGCGGCATCAGTGCCGGCGGCATGGTCGCCAACCGCAAATGGTTCGGTCCCCTGCTCCCCGGTTCCGACCACCTGCCCCACACCTACAACCGGGAGCAGCAGGCCTTCACCAAGGGCGAGCCGGAATGGGGCGCCCACCTCGCCAACGAGCTCGAGCGGCTGGTTGCCCTGCATGATGCCTCCACCATGGCTGCCGTCATCGTCGAGCCGATGTCCGGCTCGACCGGCGTCCTGCCGCCGCCCAAGGGCTATCTGAAGCGGCTGCGCGAACTGTGCGACAAGCACGGCATCCTGCTCATCTTCGACGAGGTCATCACCGCCTTCGGCAGGCTCGGCCGGCCCTTTGCGGCGGAGCGGTTCGGGGTCGTGCCCGACATGATCACCTTCGCCAAGGGTGTCACCTCGGGCACCATTCCGATGGGAGGCGTCATGATCCGCCAGCCCATCTACGACGCCTTCATGCACGGGCCGGAGCATGTCATCGAGTTGTTCCACGGCTACACCTACACCGGCCATCCGATGGCTGCCGCCGCTGCCCTTGCCACCCTCGACACCTATCGCGACGAGGGCCTGTTCGAGCGCGCCAACGAACTCGAAGCGGAGTGGGCCGACGCTGCCATGTCGCTCAGAAATCACCCATTGGTCGAGGATATCAGGACCTTGGGGCTGGTCGCCGGGTTCGATCTGCGTCCGGTGGAGGGCTCGCCGGGTCTGCGCGCCTACCAGGCCATGGAATCGGGCTTCCACGACCATGGCATCATGCTACGCATCAGCGGCGATACGATCGCGCTGTCGCCGCCGCTGATCATCAGCCGCGCCCAGATCGACGAGATCTTTTCGAAGCGTCTTCCAGCCGTCCTGGACGCGATCCGCTAAGGAAAACCTGGAAGGCCGGGGCGGCCGCTCGGCCGCGTTCGGCCGTCAATTGGTCAGGGCCGGCATCTCCACCCTCTCGGAGCCGTGGCAGCCATGCTCCATCCGGCTCTGC
The DNA here is from genome assembly GCA_963744915.1 of uncultured Alphaproteobacteria bacterium. Lineage (GTDB taxonomy): Bacteria > Pseudomonadota > Alphaproteobacteria > Rhizobiales > Aestuariivirgaceae > DATAFF01. The sequence continues at coordinate 294,428 of CAVUUY010000013.1, read as the reverse complement.
GGCAGCGTTCGGGTTGTGCCCTCCATGGTTGCCGCATCTTCCCCCGGCGCCACCTGGGCCGACGGATCGGAGTAGGATGTGCCGCCATCGCCATTGCGCTCGATGAAGGACGATGCCGGATTGTCGGTGCTGGCCATCGGCACCTGTTGCGCCAAGGCGGGCGTTGCCGCGGCGATCAAGAGCAGGGCGAGCAGGATTTTCTGCATAGGGGTCCTCCCGTTCGAGGGTGTTGCAGGCTAACACGGTCATGGCCGCTCAGCCAGCGGGGTTTCCGTTGTCAGCGGCGGCTGGCTGTTGCTACTCTCACCCCTGCAACGCGCCAGCGGGCCGGGGTCAGGGAAATCATGAGCAGAAGCCACACCGCGCTTGCCTTACTGGTCGTGCTGCTTGCCTTCATGGCGGTCGTGCTCGGCCTTTATGGGCTGCTTGTGTGGCGCCGCAGTGACGTGGCCCTGACCGGTGCCATCCTGCTGCTCGGCCTTGCCCAATTGCTGTCGATCGTCTGGCGCCGGCGTCACAGCCGGCGCGCCATCGCCGCCCAGCGCGAAACCGATCTCCTCGCGACCCAGGGCCGCCTCGAGCAATATGGCGCCGCGACTGCCGCTCTCGGCGACAAGCTCGAGCAGCTCGCCGAGCAACTCGCGGCGATCGAGCGCTTCAACCTCGAGCCCCGGCCGCCGCAGCTGGAACAGCATGGCGACGCAATCGAGCGGGCGATCGACGTTCCCGCTCCTGCCGGCCGCGCCGCCATCCCCGCAAACGTCCCCGAGCCGCCGCCGGCGGCACCGCCGATGCGCCGGCCCGCCCGCGATGTCCCGCGCCCCGAGGTCGAGCTCTTTCTCGAGCCCATCGTCCGCATCAAGGAAGCGCGCACCGTCTATTATCGCGCCTCGCTGGCCGAGCCAGGTGCCGATGGCACCTATATCCCGGTGCGCAAAACCCCGGCCCTCGATTTCGAATGCTTCCGGCAAGTCGTGCCGGTGGCCCGCCGCTTCCGCGCCCGCAACCGCATCATCGGCATTTTCTGCCCGTTGTCGCCGGCCTCCTTCAGCGACGAGGAGTTCATCGCCCGCCTGCTCGATCTTATCCGCCAGGAGCGTGACGTCGCCGGCGGGCTGGTGGTCGACATCACCCAGAAAGGCCTCGCCACCCTCGAGGAGAGCGGCCTCGAAGGCCTCGCCTGGCTCGCCGAGCTCGGGGCGGCCTTTTCGATGTCCCAGACCGATGTCGCCGGACCCGATATTCCCGCCCTCTCCCATCTCGGCTTCCAGTTCATCGATATCGACGCCGGCATCATCGCCAGGGCGGCGACGGCCTCCAACCTGTCGGTGCGCGAGCCGGCGCTGCGGCTCTTCCGCGAGGCTGGCGAGCATGGCGTCAGCGTCATCGCAGCCAATGTCGCCGGCGAACGGGAGCTGGAGGCGGTTCTGAGCTACGCCTCGCTGGCGCGCGGGCCGCTGTTTTCGCCGCCGCGGCGGGTGCTGCACCACGCCGGCACCACGACGCTCGAATCGGCGGTCGCTTGACCGGCTGGAGCCGCGCTGTTAGCCACCCCCCACAAACGATTGATGCCGGAGTGGAGCGCATTGCCCTTAGCAAAGCTTGATTCAGCCAGTGAGCTGAGCCGCCGGCACCCGGTCTGGCTGTGCGATGTCTGGGGCGTGGTCCACAATGGCGCCGCCGCCATTTCCGAGGCCTGCGATGCCTTGATCCGCCACCGCCGCGGCGGTGGGGTCGTCGTGCTCCTGACCAATGCACCGCGCCGCTGGCCGCGGGTCGTCGCCTATTTCGAACGCCTCGGCGTTCCACCTGGTATTTACGATCGTGTGGTGTCATCGGGCGATGTCACCAGGGTTTTGATCGAAATGCGCGCCGGCCAGAACATCTTCCATCTCGGTCCCGACCGCGACCACGACCTTACCGTCGACCTGCCGGTAACCTTCACCGGCTTCGATCAGGCCGATGCCGTGCTGTGCACCGGCCTCGTCGACGACCACCGCGAATCGGTCGCCGATTACGCGCCGATGCTCGCCGAGATGCGGCGCCGCGACATGACGATGATCTGCGCCAACCCGGACAAGGTGGTCCATGTCGGCGAGCGCCTGTTCCCCTGCGCCGGCCTGCTCGCCGAGCGCTACGGCCTGCTCGGCGGCCGCGTCGAGATGGCCGGCAAGCCCTACCCGCCGATCTATCGCTCGGCGCTCGCCGAGGCCCGCGAGGTGCTGGGGCGCGACCTCGCCAATGACGAGGTGCTGGCGATCGGCGACAGCCTCGCCACCGACATGGCCGGGGCGGCCGGCAGCAACATCCCTGCCCTGTTCATCAGCCAGGGCATCCACCGCGACGAGATCGAAGGGATCGACGAGGCGGGCCTCGCCTCCCTCATCGCCGCGGCGGCGCCCGGCATCGTCATCCACGGATATATGGATCGGCTGCGCTGGGGCCGGCCATGATCATCGTCGATCCCACCGCCCGGCTGCCGGACGAATTGCGCGGCGCATCGGTTGCCATCGGCAATTTCGACGGCGTCCACCGCGGCCATCAGGCGCTGCTGGCGGCGGCTGCGGATTCCGCCGCGGCAGCCGGCCGGCCCTTCGGCGTCATCACCTTCGAGCCGCACCCGCGATCCTTCTTCCGCCCCGCCGAGCCGGTGTTCCGCCTCTCGCCGCAACCCCTGAAGGCCCGCCTGCTTGCCGCCCTCGGGACGGACTTCATGGTGCCGCTGACCTTCGATGCCGCCCTCGCCGGGCTCGAGGCCGAGCTCTTCGTCGAACGCGTGATTGCGGCGATGGTCGGAGCCGGCCATGTGGTGACCGGTCTCGATTTCCATTTCGGCAAGGGCCGCAGGGGCAATGCCGACCTCCTGCAGGCGCTCGGACCGCGGCTCGGATTCACCCTGACCCAGCTCGACCAGGTCACCGATCCCGCCGGCAGCGCCCCCTTCTCTTCGAGCGCCATCCGTTCGGCCTTGCGCCATGGCGCGGTTGCCGCTGCCGCCCATGAGCTCGGCTATTGGTGGTCGGTGCTGGGCTGCGTCACCGCCGGCGACGGACGCGGCCGCACCATCGGCTTTCCGACCGCCAATCTGGTGCTCGAACCCGGCACCGACACCCGCGACGGCATCTATGCCGTGCGGGTGCGCGACGCGGCCAGCCCGGCACCGCGGACCGCCCGGGCCGCCGCCGCCTATATCGGGTCACGCCCCACCTTCGACGGCGACCGGCGCTTCCTCGAGGTGCATCTGCTCGATTTCTCCGGCGACCTTTATGGCCGCGAGCTCCTGGTCGAGTTCGTCGCCTTCATCCGACCGGACCGCGCGTTCAAGGACGTCGCATCGCTCGCCGCCCAGATTGCCCTCGATTGCGACAGCTGCGCCAGCGCCGCCGCCATTAACCAGCGCGATGACCCCATGCTGGCGTTCCCGCTTGGAAAATTGCAGGCCGAAGGAAAAATTTGACGGTCGGCGACTTGACGCCGGCGTTTGGCTGCCTTATGTCCCGGACCGACTGTTGGCACTCACTCGATAGGAGTGCCAGCAGAGCGGAGGGGAGCCCCCTTCGCTGCGAGGAAAATTACCCAAAAGCTGAGGAGATACCGCATGAAGTTCCGTCCTTTGCACGACCGCGTGGTCGTGCGCCGGGTCGACGAAGACACGAAGACGAAGGGTGGGATTATAATCCCTGACACGGCACAGGAAAAGCCCATGCAGGGCGAGATCATTGCTGTCGGCCCAGGCGGACGCGATGAGGCCGGCAAGCTGATTCCGATCGATGTGAAGGTTGGCGACGTGGTCCTGTTCGGCAAGTGGTCGGGCACCGAGGTCAAGATCGACAGCGTCGAATATCTGATCATGAAGGAATCCGACATCATGGGCGTTCTCGAAGGCCGCACCACCGCCCGCAAGGCCGCTGCCTGAAGCCACACCCCGAACCACCGTTTCCACATTTCAAGGAGCCGATAAATGGCTGCTAAGGACGTCAAATTTGCTTCCGATGCCCGCGAGAAGATGCTGCGCGGCGTCGACATTCTCGCCAATGCCGTAAAGGTGACGCTCGGTCCGAAAGGCCGCAACGTCATCCTCGACAAGTCCTTCGGTGCCCCCCGCACCACCAAGGACGGCGTGACCGTCGCCAAGGAGATCGAGCTTGAGGACAAGTTCGAGAACATGGGCGCCCAGATGGTCCGCGAAGTCGCCTCCAAGACCAACGATGTCGCCGGCGACGGGACCACCACCGCCTGCGTTCTCGCCCAGGCGATCGTCCGGGAGGGCGCCAAGTCGGTGGCCGCCGGCATGAACCCGATGGATCTGAAGCGCGGCGTCGATCTTGCGGTCCGCACCGTCGTCGACGACCTCAAGAAGCGCACCAAGAAGATCAAGTCCTCCGAGGAAGTCGCCCAGGTCGGCACCATCTCCGCCAATGGCGAGAAGGAAATCGGCCAGATGATCGCCAGTGCGATGCAGAAGGTCGGCAACGAGGGCGTGATCACCGTCGAGGAGGCCAAGAGCCTCGAGACCGAGCTCGACGTGGTCGAGGGCATGCAGTTCGACCGCGGCTATCTCTCGCCTTATTTCGTCACCAATGCCGAGAAGATGGTTGCCGAGCTCGAGGAGCCCTACATCCTCCTGCACGAGAAGAAGCTGTCGGGCCTCCAGGCCATGCTGCCGGTGCTCGAGGCCGTGGTGCAGTCCGGGCGTCCGCTGCTGATCGTCGCCGAGGACGTCGAGGGCGAGGCGCTGGCCACCCTGGTCGTCAACAAGCTGCGCGGCGGCCTCAAGGTTGCCGCCGTCAAGGCGCCGGGCTTCGGTGACCGCCGCAAGGCCATGCTCGAGGACATCGCCGTCCTCACCGGTGGCCAGGTGATCTCGGAAGACCTCGGCATCAAGCTCGAGAACGTGACGCTCGAAATGCTCGGCCGCGCCAAGAAGGTGCGGGTCGAGAAGGAGAACACCACGATCGTCGACGGTAGCGGCAAGAAGCCCGAGATCCAGGCCCGCATCAACCAGATCAAGGCCCAGATCGAGGAGACCACCTCCGACTACGATCGCGAGAAGCTGCAGGAGCGGCTGGCCAAGCTCGCTGGCGGCGTTGCCGTGATCAAGGTCGGCGGCGCCACCGAGATCGAGGTGAAGGAGCGCAAGGATCGCGTCGATGACGCGCTCAATGCCACCCGCGCCGCGGTCGAGGAAGGCATCGTTCCGGGCGGCGGCGTCGCCCTCCTTCGCGCCAAGAAGGCGGTCGACGGCTTGAAGTCGGACAATGCCGACATCCAGGCCGGCATCAACATCGTCTCCAAGGCGCTCGAGTCCCCGATCCGGCAGATCGCGCAGAATGCCGGCGTCGAAGGCTCGATCGTGGTCGGCAAGGTGCTGGAGAAGTCGGGCAATTTCGGCTTCGACGCCCAGACCGAGGACTATGTCGACATGGTTTCGGCCGGCATCATCGATCCGACCAAGGTGGTCCGGATCGCGCTGCAGGACGCGGCCTCCGTCGCCTCGCTCCTCATCACCACCGAGGCCATGGTCGCCGAGCGGCCGAAGAAGGATGCGCCCCCTGCCATGCCCCCGGGCGGCGGCATGGGCGGGATGGACTTCTAAATCCTCCGTTTCGCACGGAAAGGGCGGCCTTCGGGCCGCCCTTTCTTTTTGCGACCGAGCCTGCAGCCGCCTATTGCCTAGGGCCTATTGCCTATTGCCTATTTGCCCGCCTAACCGCCGGTCACCGGCGGGAACAGCGCCAGCTCGCGGACGCCGGCAAGCGGATGGTCGAGCGGCACGTGCTCCTGGTCGGCGGCGGCACGGATCACCCTCGGATCGGTGAAGGCGAGGCGGCCGCCCTCATCGCGGTCCGCGAGCCATCCGATCAAATCGCGGACCGTCAGCACATGGGGCGGGACGGCGACCTCCTCCTCGGCGCGGCCCATCCGTTCGCGGACCCAGGCGAAATACAGAAGTTTCATTTGTTCTCGTCCATCAGATGCGCGACGCCGACCCGGAAATAATCATAGCCGGTCACCACCGTGAAGCCGGCGGCGATCCACAGGCCGGACAGGCCGATCGCCGTCGTCCAGGGGAAGATGCGGTCGCCGGCCGAGCCGGCGATCAGGAAGCCGATGGCGACAAGCTGGATCGAGGTCTTCCATTTGGCAAGGCGGGTGACCGGAACCGGCACCTGCAGCTCGGCGAGGAATTCGCGCAAGCCCGACACCAGGATCTCGCGGCACAGGATGATGATCGCCGCAATCAGGTTCAACCCGGCGATGGTCTCGTCGGCAGCCAGCATCAGCAGGGTCGCCGACACCAGCAGCTTGTCGGCGATCGGGTCGAGCATGCGCCCGAGCGAGGATTGCTGCGACCAGCGCCGCGCCAGAAAGCCATCGAAGAAATCGGTGACCCCGGCGGCAATGAACAGCCCGAGCGCCAGCCAGCGCGCATCGTCGCCCCCGCTCAGCAGGCAGGCGACGACCGCCGGCACGGCGGCGATGCGGGCATAGGTCAGGAGATTGGGCAGGTTGATGCGGCTCGCCTTGGGCAGCGCATCGATCGAGCGGCGCGCGTCCATCATTCGCGGCCCTCATGGAAATGGCCATAGATGCTGCGGGCCAGCGAACGGCTGATGCCCTCCACATTCTCGAGGTCGGCAATGCTGGCGCGGCTCACCCCCTTGGCCGATCCGAAGGCGCGGAGCAACGCCTTCTTGCGCTCCGGCCCGATGCCGGCCACCTCGTCGAGCGGATTCGCCGACACCCCCTTGAGGCGGCGGGCCCGGTGGGTGCCGATGGCGAAGCGGTGCGCCTCGTCGCGCAGCCGCTGGATGAAATAGAGCACCGGCTCGCGCGGCTCGAGCATGAAGGAGGGCCGGCCGGGCAGATGAAAATGCTCCCGCCCGGCATCGCGGTCCGGCCCCTTGGCGACCGCCACCACGGGAAGGTCGCCGAGCCCCAGCTCCTGCAGCACTGCCAATGCGGTCCCGAGCTGGCCGGCACCGCCATCGATCACCACGAGGTCCGGCCACACCGCCGGCTGGGCGGTCCCCTCCTCGGCATCCTCCTGCGGGAAGGGATCCCGCGTGCCATGCTCCTTGAGGAGCCGCGCGAAGCGGCGGCCGAGGATCTCGCGCATCATCGCGAAGTCATCGCCCGGGGTGAGCTCCTGCGAGCGGATGTTGAACTTGCGATAGCTGGTCTTCATGAAGCCTTCCGGCCCGGCCACGATCATCGCCCCGACGGCATCGCTGCCCTGGATGTGCGAATTGTCGAACACCTCGATGCGGCGCGGCGGCGCCGCCAGCCCGAACACCCGCGCCACCCCGGCCAGCAGCTTCGATTGCGAGGACGATTCGGCCATGCGACGGGCCAGCGCCTCGCGGGCGTTGATGGCGGCATGCTCGGCGATGCGGCGCTTCTCGCCGCGCTGCGGCACGGCGATCTCGACCTTGCGGCCGGTGCGCTGGGTCAAGGCCTCGGCGATGAGGGCGCATTCGGCGGCCTCATGCGACAGCAGGATGAGCTGCGGCGCCGGCTTGTCGTCATAGAACTGCGCCAGGAAGGCGCCGAGGACCTCGCCGGCCTCGAGCGTGCGGTCGGCACGCGGAAAATAGGCCCGGTTGCCCCAGTTCTGGCCGGAGCGGAAGAAGAATACCTGGATGGCGAACTGGCCGCCCTCCTGGGCGAGACCGAACACATCCGCCTCCTCGATCCCCTCGGGATTGATCCCCTGCTGGGCGGTGACGAAGCTCATCGCCGAGATGCGGTCGCGATAGCGCGCCGCCTGCTCGAAATCGAGCCGCTCGGCGGCCTGCTCCATCGCTTCGGCGAGCTCCGCCTTGACCAGCTGGCTGCGGCCGCCGAGAAACGCCTCCGCCTCCTGGACCAGGATCGCGTGATCCTCCCAGGAGATCTCGCCGGTGCATGGCGCCGAGCAGCGCTTGATCTGATAGAGCAGGCACGGGCGGGTGCGGTTCTCGAACACGCTGTCGGAGCAGGAGCGGACCAGGAAGGCCTTCTGCAGCGCATTGATGGTGCGGTTGACGGCGCCGGCCGACGCGAAGGGCCCGAAATAGCGGCCGGGCAGGCTGCGGGCGCCGCGGTGCTTGGCAAGCTTCGGAACGGGATGGTCGCGCGCGACGAGAATATAGGGAAACGACTTGTCGTCGCGCAGCGTGACGTTGAAGCGCGGCTTCAGCTTCTTGATGAGATTGGCCTCGAGAAGCAGCGCCTCCGCTTCCGTCGCCGTGGTGACGAACTCCATGCTCGCAGTGAGTGCAATCATCGCGGCGATTCGGTTGGTGTGACCACCGGTGCGTGTGTAGGCCGCTACCCGCGCCTTCAGGTTCCGCGCCTTGCCGACATAGAGCGCATCGCCCTTGCGGTCGAGCATGCGATAGACGCCGGGCTGGTTCGGCAATAGCCGGGCAAAGCGGCGAATCGCCGCCGGACCGCAGGCCGCCTCGGCGGGCGCATCTGCCGGTTCCTCGACGGCGATCCCGTCTTCCCCTTCGTCCTCGACCTGCATGGCGGGCTATATGTAGGAAAGGCCACCGAGATGTAAATTGGAAGCCCCGCCGGTCAACCGGATTGGCGCTCGGCCGGACGGCCCTCTTCCAGGGTCGCCGGCGGCTCGATCAGCGACGGCTTCGGCACCGCCGCCGGGCCATCGTCATCGAAGGGAATCGACTGCAGCCAGATCCGGCCGGGGCCCCGCAGACGGGCGATGTGGACCGGCAGCGTAAGCCCCTCGGCATCGACGCTCTCGGAGCCGTCCAGGAGATCGATGTCGACGGTTGCGGTGAGCGCCGAAATGGCGAGGACCCGGGCACAGATCACCTGGCCGGGGGCAAGCGTCATCTCGCGCACGTCGCCGCGCGAGCGGGCGAAAAGCCAGCCGGAGCCCTCCGCCAGCAGCAGCTCGAGACCGTTGGGACGCGCCGGGCTCTTCAGCGATTTGAAGCGGGCATAGAGACCTAGCGAGACGCCTGGCCCGGCGGCGATCAGGGCCGGCTGCGGCACCAGCAGCCTGCCGCCATAGCGGCGCAGATCATGGGCACCGATGGTGCAGGGCTCGCCGGAGGCCAGGATGACGCGCTGCGCAAACTCGGCATCGGCGGCATTGGCAAGTCGCTGACCCGTGCCGTCGCCGGCAACGCTGCCTTCGGTCCGGATGGTCTCCCCGAAGGAGAGAAGCGAACGGAAATCGGCGAGCAGCGACTGTCCCGGCGGCAGCAGGATCTCGATTACCGGCGCTAGCTGGCCGTGGATGGCAAATGAAATATCACCGCGTACGCCCAAAGCTTCATCGATACCGGAACAGTCATCGGCCAATCGTCCGGTCGATGCCATATGAGCCCCCAGCCGCCGCGAAATCTCGCGATTTTCGAGATTCGCGATGTTACACCCGATTCCGCTTCCGGTTGAGAGGAAATTGACGGCGACTGTCGAAAAGGTGCGCACGTTTCCGTGCGCTGGCCGGTCACCGCTTCGGCAGGAGGATCACATAATGCTTGCGCACCTTCTCGACCGTTTCCCAGCTGCCTTTGAAGCCGGGCGGGATGATGAAGCCGTCGCCGGCCTCCAGCGTCCAGCTCTCGCCCGCCTCGTTGGTCAGCACCGCCTTGCCGGCGATGAAATGGCAGAACTCCCATTCCGTATAATCGACCTCGGACTTGCCTGGCTCGGATTCCCAGATGCCGCACAGGAGCCGCCCATCCTCGCTCGTCCAGTGGTTCCATGTGGTGGTCGATCGGTCGCTTTCGGGCGACGGCGCGGAGGCGCCTTCGGTCCGCATCAAGATGATCTTCTCAGCCAATCTCCCGGTCCTTTCCTGTTACCGCCGCGATCTCGTCGAGTATCGCCTCCTTGCCTGGCTCGAAGCCCTGCGCGCACCACCAGTCCTCGAGCGCCCGCAAGACCTGCCCGACCGCCGGTCCGGGCGCGAAGCCGCGCGCCAGGAGATCGGCGCCGGTCACCGGGAAGTGGGGCACCGCCCATCGCGCCGCAAGCTTCAGAAGGGCGCCCCACTCGGCGCTGTCGGCCGGCGCCCCGGAGCGCGCCCAGCGGAGCCGCACGGCATCGCGGAAATCGGTGCTGTGCAGCCGGTAGAGCGCCACCTTGCGCTCGGGCTCGGACAGCGCCGGCGTGATGTCGGACGCGGCATTGAGGGCGAGGAGCCGCTTCCAATCGGCATTGGCGAGCTTGAGCCCGTCCTTGAGCTTGTCCGGGCTGGCCCGCGTCAGGGCGGCCAGCCGCAGCATGGCGTCGGGCGTCTCGTCGGCCTGGGCATCGATCGCCACCATCGCCGCGAGCGCTCTGGTGTCGAACGGCCCCGGCAGCACCGCCGCCAGAATGGACCGTCGCGCCATGACATTGACGACGGCGGTGACCCCGCCGGCCAGCAGCAGCTTCCTCAGCTCGGCCGCAATGCGTTCGCCTGACAGATCGCGCGCGCCGGCCTTGAGCGCGGTGGCGGCGGCGAGGCCCTCCTTGTCGAGACGGCCCCTGCCATATTGCGCGTGGAAGCGGAAAAAGCGCAGGATTCTGAGATAATCCTCGCGGATGCGCTCCTGCGGGTCGCCGACAAACCGGACCTTGCGATCGAGGAGATCGCCATAGGCGCCAAGCGGATCGTGGACGGTGCCCCTGGCGTCGCAATAAAGCGCATTGATGGTGAAGTCGCGCCGCTCGGCATCGCACAGCCAGTCGCTGGTGAACGCCACCCTGGCATGGCGGCCGTCGGTCTCGACATCGCGGCGCAGCGTCGTCACCTCGAAGGAGCGCATCCTGCCCTCGGCGCTGACGACGACGGTCACCGTGCCATGCTCCAGACCGGTCGGATGGACGACAAGTCCGGCCCGCCCGGCCAGCGCCATCACCCGCTCGGGCGGCGAAGGGGTGGCGATATCGATCTCGGTGACGGTCTCGCCAAGGAGCGCGTTCCTGACGGCGCCGCCCGCCACCCGGGCTTCACCCCCATCCGCATTGAGCGCGGCGAACGCCCGGCGCAGCAGCGGGTCCTGCAGGAACGCATGCCGGGCGAGGCTGGGCGGCCGGTCGCGGGCTGCCGCAGCATCGGCCGGCGCATCGTCATGACATGGCATAGAGACGTTCATAGAGATTGCGAATCATGCCGGCGGTGGCGCCCCAGATGTAGCGTTCGCCCCACGGCATAGCATAGAACTGGCGCTCGCTTCCCTGCCAGCTCCGGGTTTCGCGGCGGTGGTGACGGGGATCCATCAGGAAGGCGAGCGGCACCTCGAAGACGGCATCGACCTCGTCGGGAGCCGGCGCCAGCGCAAAACCGGTGTCGACCAGCGCCACCACCGGGATCACCCGGAAGCCGGTGCGCGTGTGATAGGGATCGAGATAGCCGATCGGCCGCACGAAGCGCGGCTCGAGCCCGGTTTCCTCGAACGCCTCGCGCAGCGCGCAGGCGGTTGCATCGCTATCGTCGCGGTCGAATTTGCCGCCGGGGAATGCGACCTGCCCGGCATGGCTCGACAAGCCGGCGTGTCGCTGGGTCAGCAGCATGCTGGCCTCGGGCTCGCGCTTGACGATCGCCACCAGGACCGCGGCCCGCGTGCCGCTGCCGTCCGCATCGGCCATCGGCGCGCCGGGGTTGAGATCGTGATCGCCGCGCGCCGCCCTGAGCGTGAGGTCGTGGCCTTCGCGCGGCACCTCCTGGTAGAGGCCGTGCCGGGCCCGCTCGGCGAATTCCCGCCAGTCGAAATGCAACCCCGAAACCGCCTCAGCTTGAGCCATGGCCGGCTCCCATGTCGATCTCCTCGGCCCGGGCCATCGACCAGAACCGCGCCCCCGACCAGACGCCGAACCAGTCGACCCCGTCCTGCCGCTCGACTGCCCCCAGCGCGACGAGATCGTAAAAGATCGGACGCGCCACCAGAGCCTCGAGACGACCGCGGACCAGGACATAGGGCTTGAGACCCTCGGTTTCGGCCTCGGCCGCGAAGCGCAACGGGTGCGCGGCATCGACCGTGATTTCGTCGTCGAGATTGGTTGTAAAGGTGATCCGCTGCTCCCGGCCCTCGCCGGCGACCGCCATCGCCACCGCCACGAAGGGTGCATCGTCGACCCGGATACCGCATTTTTCCACTGGCGTTACAAGGTAATAGCGCATGTCCTCGTCGCGTCGCATGACCGATGCAAAGAGCTGCACCAGGGGCTTCCTTCCGATCGGCGAGTTGAGGTAATACCAAGTGCCGTCGCTGGCGATGCGCATGTCGATGTCGCCGCAGAATGGCGGGTTCCAGGCCTCCGGCGCGACCTTGCCGCGTCCGGCACGGCCGATCTCCGGCAGACCGCGGAGGGGGTTGGCAGCGGCCCCTGGATCTGCGGCTGGTGTGTTGCGATCAAATTGCTGTGTGTCGGACATGTCGCGTTGATCGTCTGGCAGCGCTGGCGTCGTTAACTTTGTGCAGGAAGGGGCGGCCCACCGGTCACAGTGCGGCCACGCTTCCCGCAAACAGTGCAGATCGACACGAAACTGTCCAGGCAATTGCCGCCTGGCGTCCACGGTCGGTCGGAATGCGGCCTTTCGGCGCGAGCGCCTTCAGCACCCGAAACCTGGAGATTATAGTAACGGCCATGAACAGCATCAACGAAGCGGACCGGCGGATCCTCGACGAGCTTGAAGCCACGGCTGACCGGCTGCAACGGGTGCGGGAGTCGATGGGTCGCGTCATCTACGGCCAGGACGAGGTCATCGGCCTCGCCCTGACGGCCATTCTGGGCGGTGGTCATGCGCTGCTGGTGGGCGCGCCGGGCCTCGCCAAGACCAAGCTTGCCATCAATCTCGGGCGGGTGCTCGGCCTCGACGAGAAGCGGGTGCAATTCACCCCTGACCTGATGCCGGCCGACATCGTCGGTGCCGAGGTGCTCGAGGAGAGCGAGCAGGGTCGACGGCATTTCCGTTTCATCCCCGGCCCGGTGTTCTGTCAGCTGTTGATGGCCGACGAGATCAACCGGGCGAGCCCGCGCACCCAGTCGGCGCTGCTGCAGGCCATGCAGGAGCACCATGTCACCGTGGCCGGCGTCCGGCACGACCTGCCAAGCCCGTTCCATGTGCTGGCGACCCAGAACCCGATCGAGCAGGAAGGAACCTACCCGCTGCCGGAAGCGCAGCTCGACCGCTTCCTGCTCGAGATCGACGTGCCCTATCCCGATCTCGACGCCGAGCGGCGGATGCTGTTCGCTACCACCGGCAACGAGGAGCCGGAAGCGCCGCCGGTGTTTTCGACCGCCGAGCTCAAGCGGGCCCAGCGGCTGGTGCGGATGATTCCCGTCGGCGAGTCGGTTGCCGATGCGATCCTCAATCTGGTGCGCTCGGCCCGTCCCGGCGCCGCTTCGAGCGCCTATGTCAACAATACCGTCTCCTGGGGGCCCGGTCCCCGGGCGAGCCAGGCCTTGATGCTCGGCGTCAGGGCACGGGCGCTGCTCGATAGTCGGCTGTCGCCGTCGCTCGAGGACGTGGCGGCTCTCGCCAAGCCGGTGCTGCGCCACCGCATGGCCGTCACCTTTGCGGCCCGCGCCGAGGGCACCGGCCTCGACGATGTCATCGACCGGCTGACCGGCTCGCTCGGCTGAGGCATGGAGGTGCGCTCGGCCCATCGCCAACGCGCCGACGCGCTGCGCCATCGCGGCGAGCTCGCGGGCGCCGCCCTGCCGCCGCTGCTGGTGGCCGCCGACCGCATTGCCGTCTCGGTCATCCAGGGGGTGCATGGACGGCGGCGCGCCGGACCGGGCGAGGATTTCTGGCAATATCGGCAATACAGCTTCGGCGATGCCGCCAACCGCATCGACTGGCGCAAATCGGCGCGCTCGGAGCGGATGTTGATCCGCGAGAACGAATGGGCCGCCAGCAACACGCTCTATGTCTGGGCATCGCGGGCGCCCGGCATGTCGTTCCGCTCGTCGCTGTCCGAGGTGACCAAGCGCGACCGCGCGACTCTCCTCGCCATGGCGCTGGCGGCGCTGGCGGTGCGCGGCGGTGAACGGGTCACGGCGCTCGGCAGCCCGCATCCGCCGGGCCATACCCGCGCGGCGGTGGCCAATGTGGCGGAGTGGCTGGAGGCCGATCCGCGGCGCGCCCATGGCGACCTGCCGCAGGCGGTGAAGCTGCCGCGCTATGCGACCTGCGTGCTGGTCAGCGACTTCTTCGCCCCGATCCCCGAGACCACGACCCTGCTCACCGGATTTGCGGCCGAGGGGGTCAGGGGCCATCTGGTGCAGGTGGTTGACCCCGCGGAAGAGACCCTGCCCTATGTCGGTCGCACCGAATTCGTCGAGTTCGACGGTGAGGAGCGGCTGATCGCCGGCCGCGCCGAGACGCTGAAGGAACCCTACGCCCACCGCCTGGCGCTTCATCGCGCCGCGTTGAAGGACCTGGCACGCAAGCTCGGCTGGAGCTTCACCATCCACCGCACGGATCGACCGCCCCATGGGGTCCTGCTGTCGCTTTATGGACTGATATCCGGCCGGCAGTACGACCGCCCGAGATCGGTGGGCTGAGATGCCCTTCGGCCTCGCCGCCCTCACCTTTGCCAATCCGCTGGCGCTCCTCGCGCTCTTGGCCCTGCCGGCGATCTGGTGGCTGCTGCGGTTCACCCCGCCGCGACCTCTGGTTGTGCGTTTTCCCCCGTTTCGGCTGCTGCGCGACCTCATCGCGCGCGAGGAGCAGCCGGACAAGATGCCGTGGTGGCTGCTGCTTCTGCGCCTGTTGTTGGCGGCGCTGCTGATCCTGGCGGTGGCCGGGCCATCGTTCAACCGGGGCGGGACGGCGCTGTCGGGACCGGGCCCGTTGCTCATCGTTCTCGACAATGGGTGGGCATCGGGCAAGAAATGGGAAGAGCGGCGTGACGCGCTCGACCGACTGCTCGCGGATGCCGAGGCCAGCGCCACGCCAGTGGCTTTCGCGACGACGGCGGCCGGCGGCCCCCGCGACGACATCACCCTGCTGCCGGCAGCCGAGATCCGACGCCGGATCGCGGCCGTCGAACCGCAGGCGGTCGAGCAGGACCGGCCGGCATTGGCCCGCCGGCTGGCCACCGGTTTTGCCAAGGCGGAACCGCTGCGCGTCGCCTGGCTGGCGGACGGCATCGACGACGGCACGGCGCGCAACTTTGCCGAAGAGCTGACGAGGCTCGCCGGCGGCCAGGCCCGGGTCGAGGTGCTGCTGCCCAGTGGTGCCGACACGGCGCTGGCGCTCGCCGCCCCGGCGCTCGCCTCTGGTCGCCTCAAGATCAAGGCGCTGAGGGTGCCGCAAAACGGGTCGCGCAGCGAGATCGTGCATCTTTCGGCGCTGAATGGCCGCAATCTGGCGAGCCTCGAGCTCACCTTTGCGGGCAATGCCGGCCATGCCGAGGCCGATATCGACCTGCCGATCGAGCTGCGCAACGAGGCGGCGCGGCTCGAGATCGCCGGCGGGCGCTCGGCCGGCAGCGTGTTCCTGTTCGACGACCGCTACCGGCGCAAGAGCGTGGCGCTGCTCGCCGGCTCGAATATCGAGCAGGCCCAACCGCTGCTGTCGCCGCTCTATTATGTCGGCCGTGCGCTGCAGCCGACCGCCGAGATCGAGCAGGCCCATGACCCGGCCGATCTCGTGGCCCGCATGGAGCGCGGCCTGTCGATGATCGTGCTCGCCGATATCGGCACCATCCCGCCCGAGCTCAAGGACCGCCTGACGCAGTTCATCGAAGGCGGCGGCGTGCTGGTGCGGTTTGCGGGGCCACGCCTGGCGGCCGGCGCCGACGACCTGATTCCGGTCGAGCTCCGCACCGGCGGGCGCTCGCTCGGCAGCGCGCTCTCCTGGGAAGAACCGCAGGGGCTCGCGCCGTTTGCCGGCGGCACGCCGTTCGCCGGCCTGGCGAGCGATCCTTCGATCAAGGTCACCCGCCAGGTGCTGGCCGAGCCATCGCCCGATCTCGCGGCGCGGACCTGGGCGACGCTGCAGGACGGCACGCCGCTCGTGACCGCCAGCCAGCAGGGCGACGGGCTCGTCGTGCTGTTCCATGTGACCGCCAATGCCGACTGGTCGAACCTGCCGCTGTCGGGTCTCTTCGTGTCGATGCTGGAGCGCATTGTCGATTTGTCGCGCGGCGCCGGCGCTCCGAAAGGCGCCGTTCCGACCGGCGGCGAAGCCTTCGCGCCGAGCCGGACGCTGAACGGCTTCGGCGAGCTCACCGCACCGTCGGTGAATGCCGAGCCGATCACCGCGGCGGAAATCGGCAAGCTCACCGCCTCGATCCGCCACCCGGCCGGGCTCTATGGCGGACGCAGCGGCCAGCATGCCATCAACATCGCCCCGACCGGCGAGGCCCTTTCACCCATCGCGGCGCTGCCCGCCTCGGTCCGGCTTGCAAGCTATGAACCGCGCGCCGCATTGGTGCTCGCGCCGGCGTTGTTCTTCGCCGCTTTGCTGGCGCTCATCGCCGACTGCGCCGCCATGCTGGTCTTGAGCGGCATGCTCCGGCGGCTCCGCCCTGGACGCAGCGCCGCCGCCCTCGTCGCCCTGCTCGCCCTCTCGCTCCTGCCGGTGGCGAGCCTCCATGCCCAGGAGCAGGAGACCCTGTCGCCGAAGGAGCGCTTCGCGGTCCAGGCGGCGAGCGAGACGCGGCTTGCCTATGTGCTCACCGGCAACCGGCAGGTCGACGATATCAGCCTGTCGGGTCTCACCGGCCTTGGCGACATCCTGGTGCAGCGCACTGCGGTCGAGCCCGGCACGCCGGTCGGCATCGACATCGAGCGCGACGAGATCGTGTTCTTCCCCCTGCTCTACTGGCCGGTCACCCCGGACATGCCCGCACCCTCGCCCGAGACGGTAGCCAAGCTCGACGCCTATATGAAGCACGGCGGCACCATTTTCTTCGACACGCGCGATGCCGAGGACGGCACGGCCGGCATGCTGGGCGAGACGACGCCGGCCGGGCGGGCATTGCGCCGGATACTCGAATCGCTCGATATCCCGCGGCTCGAACCGGTCCCGCCGGAACATGTGCTGACCAAGGCCTTCTATCTGATGCAGAGCTTCCCCGGCCGCTATGCCAGCGGCCAGCTATGGGTCGAGGCCTCGGAAAGCGGGCGCGGCGTCCCCAGCAGTGGCAGCACCGGCAATGCCGATGGCGTGACCACCATCATCATCGGATCAAATGATTACGCTGCGGCCTGGTCCACCGGGACTAATGGCGAGCCGCTCTATCCCGCCGTGCCGGGCGGTGAGCTGCAGCGCGAGATGGCGTTCCGGGTCGGCATCAATATCGTGATGTACGCGCTGACCGGCAACTACAAGGCCGATCAGGTGCATGTCCCGGCACTGCTCGAGCGGCTCGGACAATAGGACCGCCGATGGCATGGCATATCGCGTTCTCGCCGCTCGTTCCACCGCTGCTGCTCGCCATTGCGGGTGCGATCGGCGTCGTGCTGATCTTCCTCGCCTGGCGCGGTGGTTTGCGCGGCGCCGCCCTGCGGCTGCTGGCGCTGGCGGCCTTCATCCTGGCGCTGCTCGGCCCGTCTCTGCAGCGCGAGGATCGCGCACCCCTCCCCGACATTGCGGTGCTGGTCAAGGACGAAAGCCAGAGCCAGGCGATCGGCAATCGGCGGCAGCGCACCGACGAGGCGACGGCGCGCATCGCGGCGGAAGCCAAGGCGCTCGGCAATCTCGACCTGCGGGTGGTGAGCGCGCGTTCCGGCGTGACCTCGGGCGAGGATGGCACCCGGCTGTTCCGGGCTTTGCGGGACGCCCTGTCGGACATTCCGCCGGAGCGATTTGCCGGCGCCATTCTGATCACCGACGGCCAGGTCCATGATGTGCCCGAAGGCCAGCCGCTGCCCGGCTATGCCGGACCGATCCATTCCCTCATCACCGGCGAGCGCAGCGAGATCGACCGCCGGATCGCGCTGGTGCATGTGCCGAAATTCGGCATTGTCGGCCAGGAGCTGAAGATCCGCTTCCGGGTCGACGACCACAATGCGCCGGCCGATCAGGGCCCGGTCGAAGTTGCGATCTCCATCGACGGCAATGCCTCGGGAACGATGTCGGTGATGCCGGGCCAGCTGGCCGAGGCGAGCGTCAAGATCGGCCATGGCGGCCAGAATCTGATCGAGCTGTCGATTCCCGAGATCAAGGGCGAGATCACCCTTCAGAACAACCGCGCCATCGTCTCGACCGAGGGCGTGCGCGACCGCCTGCGGGTGCTGCTGGTATCGGGCGAGCCGCATCCCGGCGAGCGCACCTGGCGCAATCTGCTGAAGGCGGATGCCTCCGTCGATCTCGTCCATTTCACCATCCTGCGGCCGCCGGAGAAGCAGGACGGCACGCCGATCAAGGAGCTGTCGCTGATCGCCTTCCCGACGCGGGAGCTGTTCGTCGACAAGCTTTCCGAATTCGATCTCATCATTTTCGATCGTTATCAGCGGCGCGGCGTGCTGCCGATGGCCTATATCGCCAACATCGCCGAATATGTCGAACGCGGCGGCGCGGTGCTGGTCAATGCCGGACCCGACTATGCCTCCGCCCTCAGCCTCTACAACACGCCGCTCTCGACGGTGCTTCCGGCCATTCCGCTCGGCGATGTGATAAGCGAGCCCTTCAAGCCGGAAGTGACGGCAAAGGGCGAGCGCCATCCGGTGACGCGCGGCCTGCCCGGCGCCGGCCGGCGCGACGCCCAGGGCAAGCTTGTCGAGGAGCCGAGCTGGGGGCGCTGGCTGCGGCTGATCAAGGCCGAGCCGCGCGAGGGCGACGTCGTCATGTCGGGCGCCGACGATCAGCCGCTGATGGTGCTGTCGCGGTCCGGCGAGGGACGGGTGGCGCTGCTCCTCTCGGACCATGCCTGGCTGTGGACCCGCGGCTTCGAGGGCGGCGGCCCGCAGGCCGAGCTGCTGCGGCGCATGGCGCATTGGTCGATGAAGGAGCCGGAGCTCGAAGAGGAGGCGCTGAGCGGCCGCCAGCAAGGCAACGACCTCATCATCGAGCGGCGCACCATGGCCGACCGGGCCGCCGACGTGACGGTGACCTCGCCTTCCGGCAAAACGACGGTGGTCAAGCTCGATCAGCGCCAGCCCGGCGTCTTCCAAGGACGCCTGACCGTGGCCGAAGCCGGCCTTCATCGCTTGACCGACGGCAAGTTGTCGACGGTTGCAGCCGCCGGCAGCGCCGATCCGCGCGAGAGCGGCGACGTCGTCGCCACCGAAGCGGTCCTTGCGCCGGTCGCCGCGGCCAGCGGCGGGGCCATCATGTGGCTCGACAATGGCGCCGGCCGCACCGCCGTGCCGCGCCTCGCCATGGTGCGTCCCGGTCGCTCGATGGCCGGGTCGGGCTGGCTTGGCCTCAAGGCCAACAACAGCTACCGGGTCAAGGAAATTGCGCGCTTCCCGCTGTTCGGCTCGCTGATCTCGCTGGCGTTGCTGCTCGCGCTGGTGAGTTTGATGTGGTACCGCGAGGGCCGCTGACGCAAGGCCCCTGCCAGCGCCCCGCGGTCTGCTGCTTCAACCGCGACGGCGACAGCACCAGCCCGCTGGCGTCGTCCAGCGCGCCGCCGACAAGCTCGAGATGGAGGAAGCGGTCGGGATCGACATGGCCCGGCATGATCAGCCGCCCGTCGGGGATCCGGCGGAAGCCGACCCGGGCATAATAGGGCTCATCGCCGACCAGGATGACCAGCCGTTCACCGCGACCCTTGGCGATTTCCAGCGTGTGGCGCATCAGCCCGCGGCCGATCCCCTGGCCCTGCAGATTGGGATGCACCGCAAGCGGCCCGAGCAGCAGCGCCGGTTGGGCGCGCTCGCCGATGAACACCCGCCAATAGCTGATGACGCCGGCGAGCTCCACCTGGTCGGCGCGGGCGACGAAGGACAGCCCCTCGACCGCCTGCTCGCCTTCGCGCAGGCGATAGGAGGTCTTCGCCCGACGCCCGAGGCCGAAGCAGATGTCGAGCAGGCGCTCGATCCGGTCATGATCGCTGTTTGCGCTGGGCGCGAGAGTGAAGGAGATCGCGGTCATCGAGAGGTCACATCCGAAAGGCTGAAGGGGGAGAACACCGCTGCGACCACGGCGTTCGGTGGCGAACAGGGCCTAGGCCCTTCGTCGTCGCGCTTCCATCCTTGTGACCCGGTGATCCATCTCGGTCCGTCAATTGATCGCAGATTGCGCGATTATCAGAAATCGCCACGCGGTGGAACAAAAATCTTCACCACTCGACCGCCGGCGCCGAACCTGCCTCGACCTCGGCGATCCGGCGCCGCGTCCCGCCGGTCGTCGTCTCCGGCAGCTCCTCGGCAAGGAAGAAGCGCGCTTCGAGTATCTCGGCCGTGGCGGTAAACGGCTCGCGGCGGAACGCGGTCACCAGGTAGAGTGCGACATGATCGCCGCTGAACTGTCGCTCATTGCAATAGAGCCCGAACAGCCGCGGTCGGGCGAGCGTCACCACGCCGCTTTCCTCGCGCAATTCCCGGACCACCGCCGCCTCGGCCGTCTCGCCCCGCTCGACGCCACCCCCCGGCAGCAGCCAACCCGGCGTATAGCTGTGGCGAATCAGCAGGATTCGGCCATCTTCGTCGCGTACCAGCGCCCGCACCCCGAGCGAGATGCCGCGGGTCAGGCGGAACCAGGGATGCAGGATGAACCGTGAACCCACCTTGTACAGGACCTTGCGCACCAAGGCCTGCTGGTCCGATACGAGTAGGTGATGCTGACGCTTGCTCATCTTTCCGACGTTCACCTTGCACCGCTGCCCCCGCTCGCCATGAAGGAACTGCGCGGCAAGCGGCTGTTCGGCTATCAGTCCTGGCGGTTCCGCCGCCGCCACATTCATGAGCAGGAAATCGCCAATCTCATCGCGGCGGACGTCAGAGCAGCCAATCCCGACCATATCGCCCTGACCGGGGATCTGATCAACCTCTCCGCGAAGCTCGAATTCGACACCGGCGCCGAGTGGTTGGCGGCGCTGGGGCGGCCGGACCAGCTCACCTTCGTGCCCGGCAATCACGATGCCTATGTGCCGATGGCGTGGGACAAGGGTCTCGGCCTGTGGTCCGCCTATATGACGGGCGACCTGCGAATGGCCGGCGCGCAAGGCACCAGCGGGCTCGCCACTCCGTTTCCCTTCGTCCGCCAGCGCCGCAATATCGCCCTGATCGGAGTCTCGACGGCGCTGCCGCAGCCGATCGGCTACGCCACCGGGCGGATGGGCGCCTCGCAAATCGAAAAGCTGGCGGAAATCCTGGGCGCGCTTCGCCAGCGTGGCTTCTATCGCATCCTCCTCATCCATCATCCGCCGCTGCCCGGGCTGACCAAGCCGCGCAAGGAGCTGCTCGATGCCGCCGAACTCCGGTCCGTGCTTGAGGCCGAGGGGGCCGAGCTTGTGCTCCACGGCCACAACCATACGGATTCGCGGGTGTCCATCGATTCGCGCCATGGTCCGGTGCATGTGATGGGGACGGCCTCGGCCTCGGCCAATGGCGCCTCGCGCCACCCGCCCGCGGCGTGGTATCTTTACCAGATCAGGCGCCAGGACGGGGTGTGGCGCTGCGAGGCCCGGGTCAGACGCTACGATCCGGCGAGCCGGGCCTTGATGGACGAGACGCAATTCAGCCTTGACGGTCGCTGATCATGGCGCCCGTGGGGAGCATCGGCTTGAGGCTTCTACCCTTGCGCATCATGGAGCGCTATGTGCTGCGGCAGGTAACGGCGCCGCTGCTCACCGCGATGTTCGTCGGCCTCCTCATCCTGGTCGCCGAGCGGCTGGTGATCGTTCTCGCCGAGACCATGGGGAAAAAGAATTCCTTCTCGATCGTGTTCGAGCTGATCTCCTACTGGCTGCCGCATTATGCCGGGCTCGCCGGTCCGGTCGCGCTCTATTTCGGCCTGCTGGTCGGTTTCAGCCGGCTGTCGCGCTCGAGCGAGCTCGACGCCCTGCTCGCCTCCGGTCTCGGCCTGCATCAGCTCGCGCGGCCGCTCGTCATACTCGCCGCCGTGATGTGTGCCTTCTCGGTGCTGATGTTCGGCTGGCTGCAGCCCTTCGCTCTCTATGCCTACCGCGCGCTGATCAACACGGTCGAGAATGTCGACGTGTTCTATCTCGCCGAGGAAGGCGTGTTCATGCAGGCGGGCAAGCGAACCTTCATGCTCGACAAGCTGCAGCGGGGCGATGCCGCCTTCGAGCGGATCTTCCTGTTCGACAACCGCGGCAATGCCGGCGCCGAGACGATCACCGCGATCCGCGGCACGCTGGTGCAGCTGCCCGAGACCGGACGCCCGGTGCTGCGGCTCGAAAACGGCAACCGGCTCGAGATCGCCAAAATGCCCGATCTGACCGGCAGCGCGCCGCTGCCGCCGCCGACCGTCGGCTCGTTCAACACCGCCGACACGCCGCTCGGCAGCAACGACCCGGTGACCTTCCGGCCGCGCGGCCAGAGCAACCGCGAGCTGACCTTGACCGAGCTCGCCACGAAGCTTTTCACCGATCCGCGCGCCACCAAGATCAATGAAGCGCGCGGTGAATTTCACAAGCGCATGGTGATCGCCGCAACGATCCTGGTGCTGCCCTTCCTCGCATTGCCCTTCGCCATCGGGTCGCGGCGAAATCCGCGGGCCTGGCGATTCGTGATTGCCGCCGTGCTGCTCGGGGTGTTTTACGAGACCATCGAGCAGGGCGCCGTGGCAACGGCGTTGACCGGCGTGTCGCCGATCCTCACCTTGTGGCTGCCGTTCGTCGCGCTCGTCGCCTTTGCGGGTTGGCGATTCTGGAATGCGGCCTTCCGCCTGAAGCGCGACCGGCTTGAGCCGGTGGTGCAGTCGCTGACCGCCTTCACCGGCGGCATGTGGAGGCGGCTGGCGCCTGCGGGGCTCCCGCAATGACGATCATCGGCTGGATGCTGAGCCGCATGATCCTGATGCGCTTCCTGGCGTTCCTGGTCGGCATCACCGGCTTCGTCATCACGCTCCAGGTGTTCACGCTGGTCGACGACATTCTGAAGGTGGGCGGCAACAAGCTCATCGCGGTTGCCCAATATGCCCTGCTGCTGTGGCCGGTCACCGCCGCGACCTTCGTCGCCGTCTGCGCGCTGCTGGCGGTGCTCCTGACCCTCGTCGAGCTCTCGGCGCGCAACGAGCTGGCGGCGATCTGGGGAACCGGCGTCTCGCCCTACCGGCTCGTTCTCATGCTGATGCCGATCGGCCTGACGCTCGGCGGGCTGCATTTTCTGATCGTCGACCAGGCGGTGCCGCGGGTGACGCCGGCGCTGGTCGAATGGGGGATCGGCGACTACAGCAAGAAGAAGCTGGCGGTTGGCGAGGGCGACCCGATCTGGCTCAGGTCGGGCAATGACATCCTGCGCGCCGCCAAGGCCAATGCCGTCGCCAGCCACCTCGACGACATCATCATTTTCCGGCGCAATCCCTCGGGGATCCTGGACGAACAGATCATGGCGGCGCACGCCACCCTCAAGGACAATCGCTGGCTGCTCGAGGATGCGGTGATCTACACCGTCGAGGCGGCGCGGCCCAGCCGCGTGAAATGGCTGGTCTATTCGGGGGCAATGCGACCGGCGGCCGCCGGGTCGCGCTCCGGCGATCCGGAGGAGATGAGCCTGGGCGACCTCGGCTATTTCATCCGCAATGCCGGGTTCGGAATCCGGCCGGTCTATGTTTATGAAACCTGGTGGCACCGCCGGATCAGCATCCTGCTCACCGCCTGGCTGATGATCGCGATCTGCCTGCCGCTGGCGGTGCGGTTCCGCCGCAGCGGCGCCGGTGGACCGATCTTCGTCACGGGCCTCGCGATCGGTTTCACCTATTCGATCTTCGAGGGCATCTCGCTGACCATGGGCGAGACCGGCATGGTGACCCCGTGGTTCGCCGCCTGGATCCCGCTGCTCGCCTATTCTGCCGTGGGCGCCGCCATCGCGTTCCGCGCCGAAACGGTGCAGTAGCCAGCGCTCAGGCTTCAACCATTGGCCACCCGGCGCGGTGCCTTCGACACCACGGCGCCGAACAGCGCGATGATCTCGTCGATGTCGTCGCTCGTATGCGCCGCCGAAACCGAGCAGCGCAGCAGGCACAGCCCGCCCGGCGTTCCCGGCGGGATCGCCATGTTGACATAGACGCCGTGCTCGAGCAGCGCGTGCCACATGGCATAGCACGACATCTCGTCCGGACAGCGCACGGCGACGACGGGGCTCGGGACGGAACAGCCGATCGACAGCCCGAGCGCCCGGAAGCCATGGAACAGCCGCTCGGAGTTCCTGGCGATGCGCTCCCGCAATTCCGGCCGCCCCCTCAGGACGCGCAAGGCCTGCAGCGAGGTGGCGATGCTGGCCGGCGACGAGGAGGCGGTGAACATGTAGGGCCGCATGGCATAGCGCAGCATCTCGAACATCGGATGGTTGCCGGCGCCGAAGCCGCCGATGGCACCGATGCTCTTGGAGAAGGTGCCGACGATGAAGTCGCATTCCTCCTCGAGGCCGGCCTCCTCGGCGAGGCCGCGGCCGTCGCGCCCGAGCACACCGAAGGAATGCGCCTCGTCGACGAGCAGCTGAAAGCCGCGGCGGCGCTTCACCTCGATGAACTCGGCCAGCGGCGGCCGATCGCCGACCATCGAATAAATGCCCTCGAGCACCACCAACCGGCCGCCCTGGTTGTCGGAGCGGGCGAGCCGGCGGTCGAGGTCCTCGGGGTCGTTGTGGCGGAAGCGTACCAGCTGGGCGCGCGACAGCGTGCATCCGTCATAGATCGAGGAATGCGAATCGGCATCGAGATAGATCGTGTCCTTGGGGCCGGCCAGGCCGGAGATCATGCCGAGATTGGCCTGATAGCCGGTCGAGAAGACGATGCAGTGGCGGCGCCCGAGAAAGTCGGCGAGCTCGCGCTCGAGCGCGAGATGCATGTCATAGGTGCCATTGGCGATGCGCGAGCCGGTGGTGCCGGTGCCGAACGCGGCCAGCGCCTGCTGCCCGGCGGCGATGCAGGACGGCTCGAACGTCACCCCCATGTAATTGTTGGTGCCGGCGAGGATGGTCTCGCGCCCGTTGATGATGGCGCGGGTCGGCGAGATCACCTGGCTGTTGCTCACCCCCAGCGGATTGGCCCCGAAATTTCCGAGCGCTGCCCCGCGCTCCATCAACCCGCGATGCTTGTCGAAGAGATCCTGCATGTTCAAGCCGCCCGTATGGTGCGCTCCGCGACGACCTTCACCAGATCCTCGATTGAGCGGGTTTCGGAAAGCACGTTCAAGGGAATGTCGATATCGAAGTGATCCTCGACCTCCATAACGAAATCCATCACCGCGACGGAGTCGATTTCAAGGCCGCTCATGATCTCGAGATCGGGCTCGAGCGGCACGCCCTTCTTGTTGAAGGGCTGCAGCAATTCGCAGATTTTGGCGAAAATGACAGGATCGCTGACGCTCATTGCCGCCCCTCCCGGTGTTGACTCTGACCGACCGGGTTTCTAGTCGCCCGATTGCTGCGAGGCAACCATCCTTCGCGGCGGTACCATTCCAGGGTTGTGGCCAGCCCTTCCGCGAAGGCGATCCGCGGCCGCCAGTCGATGACCGCCAGCAAGGCCGCGTCACGGGTTGCCCAGTCGCGGTGGTAAAGCTCGGGAAGCTTGTCGGGGCTCAGAATTGGCTGAGCGCCGCTGAGGCGGGCGGCAAGCATCGCCGCATTGGCCGCCAACCGCGCCACCGCCGGCGGCAGGAACAGGACTTTGGCGCGGCGGCCGGAGAGGTGCGCGGCGGCCGCCACGAGATCCGGCCAGGCATGGCCGCCGACGGTGCCATCCGAGAGCTCGAACGGACCCGCCGGACAGGCGGGGACGGCAGCGAGCGCGGCAATGGCGGCGGCGAGGTCGGCGACGTGGATCAGCGAAACCCGCTGGTCGGCGGCGACGGGAAGGATGACCAGCGGCTGCAAAAGCTGGCGCAGCAGCGGCAGGGTCGCGCGGTCTCCCGGACCGTAGACCGCCGGCGGCCGCAGCACGACATGGCAGGAGCCTGGCAGTTCGGCGGCCAGCGCCTGCTCGCTTTCAGCCTTGCTCCAGGCATAGTCGGTGAGGCCGGGCTCGCGGGCCGCCATGGACGACAGATGCACGAAGCGGCGAACGCCGGCGGCGGCTGCCGCGGCCGCCACGTTGCGGGTGCCCTCGATATTGGCGGTGGCGTAGCCGGAGCGGCCCCGGGCGGTGATTGCACCGGCGCAATGGATGACGGTGTCCGCCCGGTCGAGGAGCCGCGCCAGGGCCTCGCGATCGGCGAGGGAACCCGGCACGACCTGTTGTCGATCGCCGGCCACGACCTGCGACGGGTTGCGGGCCAGGAGACGCAGCGATTGCCCCGAGGCGGCCAACGCGGCAATGAGATGTCGCCCGATAAAGCCTGTTCCACCGGTGATCGCAACTGTGGTCATTCAGGCTCCAGATTGGAGGGAAAAGCCTGCTAGCTCAAGCGCTTGGCAGCAATCGTCTGTTCCGGCCACCCGGGCCGTCGGGGCGCCTCGGGTCAGGCGCTTCGGCGCCGGTCGGTTGTCACGACGCGACGGCCATTTCGGGTTCCCGGGACAAGCCGGCCGCAGGCGACACCGCAATGTCGGCGAGCCCCTGCAGGTAGCGCTGCCGGGCACCGGAACGCGACAGCTTTCCCGACGAGGTGAATGGCAGGGTGCGCGGCGCTACCAGCAGCACCTCGCAATCGATGCCGGCAACCTCGCGCACGCGGCGGGCAACCATGGCACGCAGCTGCTCCAGCTCCTGGGCGTCGCTGGCGCGGCATTCCACCAGGACGATCACCTTGTCCTCGCCATCGTCGGTCTCGACGGCAAAGGCCGCGACATCGCCGCTGCGCACCGCATCGAGCTGCTCGACCGCCCATTCGATGTCCTGCGGCCAGATGTTGCGGCCATTCAGCAGGATCAGATCCTTGGCCCGGCCGGTGATGACGATCTCCCCATCGAGCCAGTAACCCATGTCGCCGGTGCGCAGGAAGCCGTCGGTGCACATCACCTCCTCGGTGCCGAGGCGGTTGTCGAAATAGCCGGCCATGACGCTCGGCCCGCGGATCAGGATATGACCGATCTCGCGGTCGGCGAGCAGCCGGCCCTTGTCGTTGACGACGACGATTTCATGGCCGGGCAGCGGACGGCCGCAGGCGACGAATGCGCGGGTCCGGCCGGGCATTTCGCGCGATGCCGGCGATGCCGGCACGGCGATGCGGCGCAGCTTGTAGCGGGCCCGGTCGACGACATCGATGCGCGGCGCGCGGTCGAGTTCGCCGAAGGTGATGGCAAGCGTGGTCTCGGCCATGCCGTAGCTCGGCAGGAAGGCGCGGCGGTCGAACCCGGCCGGCGCCAGCGCCGCGGCAAAGGCTTCGAGGATTTCCGGCCGCACCATGTCGCCGCCGATGCCGGCAATGCGCCACTGGGCGAGATCGAAGCTGCCGACATCGGGACCGGCCCGGCGGGCCGCGAGGTCATAACCGAAGGACGGCGAATAGGCGATCGTGCACTGATTCTCCGACATGAGCTTGAGCCACAGGCCGGGACGGCGGGCGAAAGCCGAGGTGGCGAGGTAATCGACGCTGCCCTGCGCCACGACCGGCGAGATGCAGAAGCCGACGAGACCCATGTCGTGATAGAGCGGCAGCCAGGAGAAGGCGCGATCGCCCTCGCGGAACTGCAGCCCATGCTCGAGAATGCCGAAGGAGTTGGCGCAGATCGCCCGCTGCGGGATCAGGACGCCCTTGGGCGCCGAGGTCGAGCCGGAGGAATATTGGATATAGGCCGCCTCGTCCGCCCGGAAGGGCTCGAGCCGCTGCCCGGCACCGGGCAGCTCGTTCAGCTCGCCATGGGTGAGCACCCGGACGCTGCCGCACGGACCCGCCGCTTCTGTCAGATAGCCGACAAACTCCGGCGAGGTGATCGCTGCCGACACCTTGGCGCTGCGGAACATGCCGGCAATGCGCTCGACATAGGTGTCCTTGCCGCCCACCGACATGCTGTAGGGAACCGGGCACGGCACAAGGCCCGCATATTGGCAGCCGAAGAACACTTCCATGAAGGACGGGCTGGTCTCGGCGACGACCGCCACCCGATCGCCGCGCCGGAAGCCGGCCGCGATCAGCTGATGGGCGGTGCGCAGCGCGCGCTCGCGGAGCTCGCCATAAGGCATGGCGTGTTCCAGCAGGCCGCGGCTGTTGTAGAAATTCATGCCGGTCCTGCCGCGGGCCGCATAGTCCAGGGCCTGCCACAATGTCCCGAACGGGCCGTTTTGCTGCTGAAGTCCGATATTGGTTCGCGGCGTGGGCGCCGAGACGGCTGCCCGATCCGCACGTATAATGATCCCCGACGTCGTTTCGACCCGCACGACGACCCCTCCGCGACCCGCTGCGACCGCGCTGTTCTGGACCAGCGTGGTCTCCCCAAATCGCCGACTCGGTTTGGACCCGTAATCAGCGTGAATTAATTGCTAACAGTCGCATTTGGGGGGGCAAAATCAATTGGTGTTTCAAAATATAACGCTGGAAAACCACATCAGGCAGGCTTGGCCAGCAACTGCAGTAAAATCAGCAATAGAACGGCCCCTAAGCACAGTCCAGACAGCCAAGCGAGCAGCAAAGAGGCCGATGAATGTCCAACGATTGATCGTCGATTGTTGCTCGGTTGCCACATACTTTCTCGTTCCACCAGGCGATGGGCAAGACGCTCGGCGATCGACTTGACCATTTCTGACCGATCACGCGAGGAAAACACCGACTCACGGCCTGTGGCGCAGTCCTCGACGAGGCAGTAGCTGCGCGGATCGGGCGCCATCACCACATGCGTCACGAGGTCGATCCACAATTTCGGTGGGTCGTCCGGGATCAATGCCAGGTCGGCAAGCCCTTCGAGGCGGCTGTCGCGGCTGACCACCGCCGCGAGATCATCGCGCAACGCCTGCAGGCGCAGCAGCTCGGCGTCCCTGACGCCGGTCAGGGCATCGAGATGCGCCGCCTGCGCCAGCCGGGCGTGGCGCAGCCTGTCCTCGAAGGAAGCGTCGGTGCCGTGCTTCATGCCGCTTCGAACTGTGCAAGAAAATTTGGCTAAGGTGAGCAAAACGCGAAAGATCCCGCTTTTATGCACCCTTTTCATCGATCGGGGCGTCGCCTGCAATCCCATTTGCACGAAATGCGAAACCCGTGCATTATGCAATCTTGGGTTGCTTTTGGGTGTAGTTTGCAGCATGTTCTTGCGTAACCGTCTCTTCGCCATCTTCCTCCTTGCGACAGTCGCTCCCGGTGTATCGTTCCATGCCGCCGCGGCGGGCGGGCTGTGGCTCGCCACCGGCGCCGGCTTCGACCCGGCCGGGCTCGAGGCCTGGCAGGCGGCGACCAGCGCGCCGCTCGCCGGCCTGGACGCGGCGGGGCCGCGCTTGCGCCTCTTCCTGAACGAGGGCGGACACGACGGCTCGGCAAGGTTTGAAGCCGGCTGGTCGGTTGCGGCGCCATGGTTCAGCGGCGCCGTCCTGGGCGGCCTCGAGGCGCGCCGGCAGGATGGCTGGAAGGATGGGCGGACGCGGCTTACCCCGGTTATCGCGACGGAGCTCGAGGCGGCGGGCGGCCGCGGCGGCCTGGCCGCGAGCGCGCTGCTGCGCCCGGCCTTCGGCGAAGCCTGGCTCGAGGTGCGGCCGTGGCTCGATCTCGGCAATTGCCGGCGGCTCGGCGCCGTCGCGGCGGCGGCGCCCCTGCAGCACGAGGCGCCCTTCCGCGTCGGGCTGTTCGGCAGCGGCTACCGCATCGTCCTGCCGGCCATCCGGGAGCTGTTCCTCGGCGGCGAGCTCGGCCTCGCCGGCGGCCGCCACGGCCGGGTGCTCAACCCGTTTGCCGGGCTCAATCTTGGCTTCGACCTCTGACCCAGCGCCGGGCAAACAGCCCGGTCACCAGCGGCAGCGCGATGCTGAGGCCAAGATAGCGGGCGATCTGATGGGCGCCGACATAAGCAGGGTCGAGGCCGAGCGCGATGCCGAGGGCCGACATCGCCTCGAGGCCGCCGGGCGCGAAGGCGACCAGGGCATCGGCAAGCGGCACGCCGGCGATCCGGCTCGCCGCCACCGCGCCGACGAGCGCAATCCCGAGCGACAGCAGGAAGCCGCTGAAGCCGACCCACAGGACGGCCATGATGTCGCTCCCGCGGACCCCGGCGAAGCGATCGCCGATGGCGGCGCCGAGGACGACATAGGCGGGGACGAGAAGGCTCGGCGGCAATGCCCCGGCGACGATGCCGAGAAGATGCAGCGCGCCATTGGCGAAGGCGGCGCCGAGCATCAGGCCGGCGGGGACGTTGAGCCAGGCGAACAGCGACCCGAGCGCGGCGGCGGCCGCGATGGCGAGCAGCGTATCGAGACCGCTGCTCACCGCGACCAGGGCGGGATGGTCGGTGCCGCCCACCGGTCCAAGGCCGGTGATCAGCAATGGCAGGGCGGCCACCAGGAACACGAGGCGGAACGACTGGACGACGACGACGCGCGGCATGGCCGCGCCGGACTGGCTCGCCACCACCAGCACCAGCGACAGGGCGCCCGGCACTGCGGCATAGAAGGCGGTGGCGTCGTCCCATCCTCGTGCACGGCGGAAGAACGCCATGCCGCTGACGATGATGGCGGTGACGGTCAGCGCCAGGAACACCAGGCTCAGCGGCCACCGGCCCATGCTTTCGACGGTCTGCCAGTTGACCGCCGCCCCGATCTGGGTGCCGAGCAGCAGGAAGACGGCGTCGCGCAGCAGCCAGGGAATGTCGAAACGGGCGCCGGCGGCGAGCAGCGGCAGGGTTGCCAGCATCGAGCCGGCGAGCCACGGCGCCGGCGCCTTGATGAGGGTGAAGGCAAAGCCGCCCAGGCCGCAGATGATCAGCGCCCCGGCAAGACGCACCCATCGCTTCATGGGGTCCGGCCCCTCCCCGGCCGAGCTGATGCGGTTCAGGCCATCGCCTGGTAATGCGCCACCGGCTCCTCGGCGGCAAGGCGGGCCAGCTGCTCGCATGCCTGGACCAGCAGCGGCAGGGACGGGGCTCCGCCGAAGCACAGCCGCACGCCGTTGCCCGGGACGGTGCGGTCGATGGCAAAGGCATCGCCGGGCGTGAGCTTGATGCCGACGCCAAGGGCTGCCGAGGCGAATTCGATCGGCCGCCAAAAATCGGGCAGCGTGACCCAGGCAAAGGGCGAACCCTCGGTACATTGCACGTCAAGCCCGTCGAGGGCGCCGAGCGCCGCGGCACGCCGCGCCCCGAGCTCGGCCCTTATGCCGCCGAGGATGCGCTGGGCGACGCCGGTCTCGACCCAGCCTTGCGCGATATGGGCGACGATGCCGACGGCCCGGCCGCCGGTGGCGAACATGGTGCGCAGCAGGTTCTCGACCTGGCGCGGCGGGGCGGCGACAAATCCGATCCTGAGGCCCGGCGCCACCGTCTTCGACAGGCTGCTGATGTACCAGCTTCGCTCCGGCGCCAGCGATTGCAGGCTGGGCGGCGCCTCGGGCAGGAGCAGGCGGAAAATATCATCCTCGATGATGGTGAGGTTGTGCGCCCGAGCGATGGCCGCGATCGCCTGCCGGCGCTCCTCGCTCAAGACGATGGTGGTCGGATTGTGCAGGGTCGGAACGAGATAGACGATCCGGCCCGGACCGCTGGCGACGGCGCGCGCGATCGATTCGGGCAGGATGCCCTCGCTGTCGGCCATGAGCGGCTCGAGCCTGAGGCCAATCTGGCGGGCGATGGGCTGCACGGTCGGATAGGTCAGCGGCTCCACCAGCAAGCTGTCGCCGCCCCGCGCAATGGTCGCCAGGATGGCCAGCAGTCCGTGCTGGGCGCCGGAGGTCAGCGCAATCTGGTTGGCCGGAACATCGACGCCGGCGCGGCGGAGCCACGAGCGTGCCATCTCGCGATGCTCCGGCAAGCCGGCGACCGGCGGATAATCGAGGTGGTCGAGACGCGACGGGTCGGCCATCAGCCGCATCAGCGCCTGATCGAACTCCGCCGGACTGCAGACCCGCGGCGGCACCGCCATCTGCAGATCGAGCGGACCGCGCTCGCCCGCCGTCACCGTCCGACCGCGGCCACCCAGCGGATCACGCAGGAAGCTGCCGCGGCCGACCTCGCCCGACAGGAGCCCGCGCCGTTCCGCCTCCTGATAGGCCCGGGTCACGGTCCCGACCGTGACGCCAAGCTGCCATGCAAGCTCGCGATGAGTCGGCAGCCTGTCGCCGGGCGAGAGGCGGCCGGATTCCAGATCTGCGGCAATGGCCTGCGCGATTGCGAGGTAGCGCGGGAGCTGTGGATCGAGGTTTGGTGTCCAATTTGTCATGGTGACAATGTTTCTGTTGACCGAGACAATGCTGCGCAACTATACACATTGCACGCAACCAATACAACGGTGGCGCAGGGTAAAAGGACATTATGGTACAGCGACAATTCCCCACATGACCGGCCCGCAGAGCGGCGCCGGGAATCTGACAGAAAGGATCCCCTCCATGCGTGAATACGCTCTGCACGAATCTGAACATCGGGATGCCCAGTGGCCCTTCGGGAGCTTCGGCCGGCTGCTTCGCAATGTCTGGCGCCGCCGGACCCTGCGCCGCCTCGCCTTGCTCGAGGACCATGTGCTGGCCGATATCGGTCTGTCGCGCACCGACGTCATGGCGGCGATGCGTCTGCCCCTGTCGGTCGACCCGATCTACGAGATCGAGCGGCTGGCGCATCGGCGCAAGCCACGCGGCATCCGCACCAGCTGACCGGAGGGGCTCGGCCAACGCCGGGCCCCGCCGACCGCCCGGCCCCATGCCGGTCCTGACCGCTCAGGCGAGCGGCGGGCGATGGCGCCGCCAGTTGGTCGCCTGCTCATAGGCGAATGCAGCGCGCAGCACGGTGTGGTCGTCGAACATGCGCCCGACCAGCTGGAGGCCGACCGGCAGGCCCTGGCGGGTGAAGCCACAGCAAATGCTGGCAGCCGGTTGCTGGGACATGTTGAATGGATAGGTGAACGGGGTCCAGTTGACCCATGTGCCATCCTCGTCGCGCTTGGGAGCGAGCTTGCCGGCGGCGAAGGCGGGGATCGGCAGGGTCGGCGTCACCAGGAGATCGAAACCGGTCATGAACTGGCGCATGGCAGCGCCCAGCTGGCCGCGATGGGCCACCGCTGCGAGATAATCGTCGAGGCTGATCGCGGCGGCGCTCGCCACCACCTCGGCGAAATCTTGATCGAACAGGTGCCGCCGCGCCTCGGGAACGGTTGCGGCCAGCGCCCGCGCCCCGCTCCACCATAATATCCGGAAGTCCGGCCTCGGATCGGCAAAGCCGGGATCGACCTCCTCGACCTTGGCTCCGAGGTCGCGCAGGATGCGGACCGCGTGGCGCACCGGCTTGGCAATATCGGGATCGACATCGACATAGCCCAGCCGCGGGCTGTAGGCGATGCGGAAACCCTCGATGCCCTTGTAGAGGCCGGCAGCGAAATCGCGCCCGTCATAGGGCAGCGCGTGCCAATCCCGCGCATCGGGCTCGGCCATGACATTGAGCAGGATGGCGGCATCCTCGACGGTGCGGGTCATCGGCCCGACATGGGCGATGGTGCCGAACGGGCTCGAGGGCCAAGCCGGGACGCGACCGAAGGACGGCTTCAGCCCGAAGATGCCGGTGAAGCCCGCCGGGATGCGGATCGAGCCGCCGCCATCGGTCCCGATGGCAAGCACGCCCATGCCGGAGGCAACCGCGGCGGCGCCACCGCCCGACGAGCCGCCGGGCGTCCGGGTCTTGTCCCAGGGATTGCGGGTGATGCCGGTCAGCGGCGAATCGGTCACGCCCTTCCAGCCGAATTCCGGAGTCGTTGTCTTGCCGAGAATGATCGCACCATTCTCCTTGAGCCGGGCCGTCACCGGCGCATCGACGTCGAAGGCCTGTTGCGGGTCGACCGTCCGCGAGCCCCGCAGCGTCGGCATGCCGGCGGTCAGGATGAGATCCTTGATGCTGACCGGAACGCCGTCGAGCCGACCCTGCGGCGCACCCTTCGACCACCGGCGCTCGGAGGCGCGGGCGGCAGCGAGCGCCCCCTCGGCATCGACATGGCAGTAGGCGTTAAGCTCGTGATTGAGCGATCCGATGCGCTCGAGGACGGCCTCCGTCACCTCCACCGGCGAGAAGCGTCGCTTCTTGTAGCCTTTGAGCAGCTTCGTCGCCGACAACCAAGCCAGTTCCTTCGCCATCGCTGCCGTCACCAACGCATACCGACCATGGTGCAATTTCGACCCAATGCTGGTCACTCATAGCATATAACGCATTCATGCAACGCGATGTCGCCACAATGTTCGGCGCCAGGACCACCGATACTTTCCTCGGGCTGCCGGCGGCAACGCCCGCCGGGTTCGACCGGGCGATCGCCATCTTCGGGGCGCCGGCGGCAACGCCCTACCCTTCGGTCGGCGCCTATTGCGCCGCGGCGCCACAAGCGATCCGGGCGGCCAGCGCCGCCTATGCCGCCAATGTGGCGCATATCGATTTCGACCTCGGCGGTCCGATCTTCCCGTCCGGCACCATCGCGGCCGCCGATCTCGGCGACCTCGCTTATGACGAGGCGGAGCCGGCGAAGAACCGCGACCTCATTCGCGACACGGTGCGCGCCGTCCTCGAGCGCGGCGCGGTGCCGGTGGTGATCGGCGGCGACGATTCGGTGCCGATCCCGCTGTTTCAGGCTTTCGCCGGGCATGGGCCGCTGTCGCTGCTGCAGATCGATGCCCATATCGACTGGCGCGACGAGGTGGCGGGCGAACAGCTCGGGCTCTCCTCGACGATGCGGCGGGCCTCCGAGATGGCGCAGATCGACCGCATCATCCAGGTCGGCCAGCGCGGCATCGGTTCGGCCCGGGTCAGCGATTTCGAGGACGCGCGCCGTTACGGGGTGCGGTTCGTGCCGGCCAGCGCCCTGGATGCCTCGGGAATCGGCCCGGTGATCGAGCTCGTGCCCAAGGGCCGGCCGGTGATCGTCAATTTCGATTGCGACGCCCTCGACCCGGCGATCATGCCGGCGGTCATTGCGCCGACCCCGGGCGGCCTTTCCTATTGGCAGGCCATCCGCATCCTGCACGGCGTCGCCGCCCGCGCCCCGATCGCCGCCTTCTCTCTCGTCGAGTTCATGCCGGAACGGGATATTGCCGGCCTCGGCGCTCAGACGGCGGCGCGGATCCTCTGCAACATGCTCGGCCTGATCGCCCGCCAAAAAGGGTGAAAACCGTTCCCGCGAGATGAATGGCGGATGAACACGCCGTTCAGCTTCAGTTACGCCCGCCTCCGTTAACTTCCATTTCAACGATCGCTGAAGCGGTCACGAAGACTACCCCGGAGGCTTCGAACATGTCCCGCCCGCTCGCAACATTGGCGCTCACCACGGCCTTTCTCGCTGCTGGCGCCCTCGCCCCGGTGGCGCGGGTGGCGGAGAGCAAGACTACCCTGACCGCTTCCGAAAGCCGAAACGTCACAATTCTGGAGAAGAACCAAGCTTGGCCGATCAGGCTCGCACCCTGCGGCATCGTTCGTTGTGCAGAGGCATGAGTTTTGAACTTCTCCGGCCCAACGGTCCGGAGAAATGGGACCGGGGTGCGCGGCACCGGCATGAACCATCCGCCCCCTCTCGCCATGCAGGTGAGTGCACCCCGGAATCCCTAAGGACCTGACCCTGACGACGAATTGCTGAACCGATTTTCCTCCCACGGCCCCTCCATTCCCCTGCCAAACGATGGAAGCCGCAACTTCAAGGGCTCTCTCCGGAGAGCCCTTTTTTTCTGGAGCGCGAGTGGCTACTCGACGATCACCTTGGTGCCGATCTTCACCCGCTGGTAGAGATCGGTGACGTCGTCATTGGTCAGCCGAATGCAGCCCGAGGACACGCTGGTGCCGATGGTCCAGGGCTGGGCGGTGCCATGGATGCGGTACTCGGTGTTCCCGAGATACATGGCGCGGGCGCCGAGCGGATTGTCCGGCCCGCCTTTCATGAATTCCGGCACGGTGGGGTCGCGGCGGCGCATTTCCTTGGGCGGATGCCAATCGGGCCATTCGGCCTTGCGCGACACCTGTTGGACGCCCGACCATTTGAAGCCCATGCGGCCGACGCCGATGCCGTAGCGCAGCGCCTTGCCCTTGCCCAGCACGAGATAAAGAAAGCGCTTGCTCGTCGAAATGATGATGGTGCCGGGCTTCTCGGGGCTGGCCAGCGAGACCTCCTGCTTATGGAACTTGCCCTCGATCGACCACGGCTCGGCGCCGAAATTGTACTTGGCCCCATTGATCACCGCACCATGGGCCGTCTCGGCCTTCAATTCCTGGCACGGCGCAAGCATCGCAACTCCGGCAATGACGGCCAGAATCACTCTCCCAACCATGATAAGCCTCCGAAATTCCCCGATTCGGCGGCGGTCACCCTCCGCTTGGGCGTCAAGGGCGCCATGGTTTGGCATGGCAGTCAAGCCGCCGCGGTGACCGACAATGGCAAATTTGCCAGCCCCGTGGCAGCAAGAGCACAGCCCCGTTCAGGCGGCTTCGGCCTTGCGCGCCGCCATGACCTGCTCCGCCAGGCGGCCGGTCAGCTCCGCCAGGTGATCGTGGTGGTAGCTGAAGGTGCCGACGCCGGCGGTTGCCGACCGCAGCTCGACGATCAGATTGCTGATCTCCGCCTCGGGCATGTTGGCTTCGACGGTGTCCCAGCCCGGCCAGCCGTCGCGGGCATCGAAGCCCAGCAGCTGGCCGCGGCGGCCGGAGACGATCTGGTTGACGCGCGGCGTCGCCTCGGACGGGACATGCAGGTCGACATGCACGATCGGCTCGAGCAGCACCGGCTGGCATTGCGGCATGCCCTCGGTCATGGCGACGCGCGCCGCCGTCTTGAAGGCCATTTCCGAAGAATCGACGCTGTGGTAGCTGCCGTCCGACAAATTGACCTGGATGTCGATCACCGGGAAGCCGAGCGGGCCGTGGTGCATATATTCGGAAACGCCAGCCTCGACCGCCGGGATATACTGCTTCGGCACCACGCCGCCGGTGATGCTGTCGGTGAACACGAAGCCCTCTCCCCTGGCACGCGGCGAGATCTCCACCACCACATCGCCGAACTGGCCGTGACCGCCCGACTGCTTCTTGTGCCGGCCGCGCACCTGCACGCTCCGGCGGATCGTTTCCTTATAGGCGACATGGCGGGGCTTCGAGCGGGCATTCACCCCGAACTTCCCGGCGAGGCGCTCGAGCGCCACCCTGAGATGCATCTCGCCCTGGCCCCACAGTACCATCTCGTGGGTTTCCTGATTGTGATCGAGCCGCAGAGATGGATCCTCCTCCACCAGCTTGGCGATGGCCCCGGTGAGCTTCACCTCGTCCTTGCGGTCGGCAACCGAGATGGCAAAGCCATAGACCGGTTCCGACGGCACCGAGCGGACGAGCTGGCGGGTCTCGCCCTTCGCCGTCGACACCGTCTCGCCGGTCTGAATATTCTCGAGCCGGCCCAGCGCCACGGTTTCGCCGGCACGGGCGATCGCGACCTTGCGCGGTTCCTGACCCATCAAATGGAACACCCCGGCGACCCTGGCATCCTGGCCGCGGGCGCCATGCAGGATCGATCCGTCCGACAGCTCGCCGGCAAGCAGCCTGACCAGCGACAGCTTGCCGCCATGCGGGGTGTGGAAGGTCTTCATCACCTGCGCGATGCTTCCCTGCTTGCTCTCGAGACCGAGGCGCCGGCAGGTCGCCTCGACGCCCGGCGCCTCGTGGCGCAGCGCCTTCAGCAGGCGCAAAATGCCGTTGCCGTTCTCCGCCGACCCGAACAGCACCGGGGTGATCAGGCCCTCGGCGACCTCGCGCGCCAGATCGGCAAACACCCGATCGCGCGGCGGCTCCATGTCGTTGAGCAGCTGCTCCAGCAGCTCGTCGTCATAATCGGCGAGGCGCTCGAGCATGGCGAAGCGCGCTTCCTTCTCGCGCGCCATCATGTCCTTCGGGATCTCGATGATCTCGCTGGGCGCCTGCGGCCGGTAGACATAGGCGCGCTCCAGCGCCAGATCGACGAAGCCCTTGGCGGTGCCGTCCTCCCAGATCGGCACCTGGCGCAGGACCAGCGGCCGCGAGCTTGCCGGCTGCATATAGGCGAGCACCTCGTGCAGCCGCTGCTCGGTGCGGTCGATCTTGTTGACGAAGATGAAGCGCGGGATCGTCAGCTGGTCGAGCTGCTTCAGGATGAGCTGGAGGGCTGGCACCTTCTTGTCGTCGGGCTCGGTGACCACCACCGCGGCATCGCAGCCGGTGAGCGCATTGCGCGCTTCCTCGGCGAATTCGATGGAGCCGGGGCAGTCGACGAAGCTGAACGTCTCGCCGAGGAACTCGACCGTGGCGACATTGAGCTCGACGCTCATGCCATGGGCGCGTGCCTCGGGGGCGGAATCACCGACGGTGCTCCGGTCGCCGACCTTGCCCTGACGCTGAATCGTGCCCGACCGATAAAGAATGGCCTCGAGCAGAGTGGTCTTGCCGCTAAGATACGGGCCCACCAACGCTATGCATCGCGGGCCCTTGGCTGCTCTGCCGTTTGTCTCTCCCATCGCCGGTTCCTCCTCTGTCGCGACGTTGCCGCGCGAGGACCGCCCGTTCTTGTCTGGAAACCGACAGGGCGGTTCCCCTCACGCCCTCCATGCTCGCTCCAATCGCCAGCCTTGGCAAGAGATTGCTCGCCTCAGCGCTCGGCCCTGAGCTCGAGCGAGGCGACGCCGGCCGCGATATTGAGCCCGGTCTGACCCTGGATCGACAGCGGCTGGAGCGCGATCGAGCCGTTGAAGCCGCCGATCAGCGCATTGGCGCCGAGCCCGAGGCCCGCCGACACCTCGGCGGAGGCACCGCCATAGCTGCCCTGCAGGGCGCCGGGCGAGATGCTGCCCGGGGCGAACACCACCCAGGTCATCACCGCCTCGCCGGAGACGCCGATATCGATTCCGAATTTGCGAATGACGCCGGAATAATGCTGCGGCGGAAAGCTCGGAGACGAGAAGGTGCAGGCCATCGACTTTGCCGACGTGATGATATAGCCGACGCCGCCCGAAACATTGCAGGTCAAGGTGCCGATATTGACCCCCGACTGCGCCGCTGCGGGCAGCGCAGCGAGTACCGCCGCTGCGGCAGCAAGGACCCATCGCTTCGTCAGTCGAGCACCATCACGCATGACGTCCCTCCCAGTCCCTCTTTTGGTCAACGCAAACCTGCACAGAACCGCTGCACCCGCTGGCAGGCGTCCTCGAGCGCCGCCGTGGCGGTGGCGTAGCTGATGCGGAAGCAAGGCGACATGCCGAAGGCCGCGCCATGGACCACGGCAACCCCTTCCGCCCCGAGCAGCTCGGTGGCGAAGTCCTCGTCATTGCCGATGACCTTGCCGCTCGGCGCGGTGCGCCCGATGGTGTCGGCACAGGAGGGGAACACATAGAATGCGCCCTGCGGCGTCGGGCAGGACAGGCCGCGGCTCTGGTTGAGCATGGCGACGACGAGGTCGCGCCGCTCCCTGAAGACGCGGTTGTTGGCGGCGATGAAATCCTGCGGGCCGGCCAGAGCTTCGACGGCCGCCCACTGCGACACCGAGGTCGGATTGGAGGTGGATTGCGACTGGAGCTTGGCCATGGCCTTGATCAGGGGCTCGGGGCCGCCGCCATAGCCGATGCGCCAGCCCGTCATGCAATAGGCCTTGGAGACGCCGTTCATGGTCAGGCAGCGGTCGCGCAGCCGCGGCTCGACCTCGACCGCGGTGGCAAAACGGAAGTCGTCATAGACGAGATGCTCATACATGTCGTCGCACAGCAGCCAGACATGCGGATGGTCCATCAGCACGTCGGTCAGCTGCTTGAGCTCGGCCGCCGCATAGGCAGCGCCGGAGGGATTGGACGGCGAATTGAGCACCACCCATTTGGTCTTCTTGGTGATTGCCTTGTCGAGCCGCTCGGGGCGGAGCTTGTAACCGTCGCGGGCCTCGGTCGCGGCAAAGACCGGCGTGCCGCCGGCGAGCTGCACGATATCGGGATAGCTCACCCAATAGGGTGCCGGGATCACCACCTCGTCGCCCGGATCGACGGTGGCCATCAGCGCATTGAACAGCACCTGCTTGCCGCCCGTGCCGACTGAAATCTCCGAGATCTTGTAGTCGAGGCCGTTGTCGCGCTTGAACTTGGCGACGATCGCCTTCTTCAGCTCGGGGATGCCGTCCACATCGGTGTATTTGGTCTCGCCGCGGCGGATTGCGGCAATCGCCGCTTCCTTTATGTTGTCCGGCGTGTCGAAATCGGGCTCGCCGGCAGCCAGGCCGATCACGTCGCG
Source organism: uncultured Alphaproteobacteria bacterium (assembly GCA_963744915.1). Lineage (GTDB taxonomy): Bacteria > Pseudomonadota > Alphaproteobacteria > Rhizobiales > Aestuariivirgaceae > DATAFF01. Next base: position 254,087 of record CAVUUY010000013.1, on the reverse strand, counting down.
GCCTTCCGCCTTGAGGGCGCGGGCCTTGGCGGAGATGGCGATGGTCTGTGCCGGTTGGATGCGGTTGAGCGAACTGGCAAAAAAACCCATGTGGTGGTTCCCAGAGACGATTGCGTGCCGCAAGAACGGGCACGCCTCGATAGTGCGGGGGTCTCACCGTGGCAAGAAAAAAGCGCAAGCACGGCCGTTTGCGGGCGCTGGCCGGTGAGCATCGCCGTGGTGGGCGGCGGCGTTGCCGGAATCGCCACCGCGATCGCGCTGGCGCGCCAGGGGATTGCCGTCGAGGTCTTCGAGCAGGCGGGCGCGGACGAGGCGGTGGGCGCCGGCATCCAGATCGGTCCCAATGCCGCCCGCGCGCTCCAGGCGATCGGTGCCTATGAGGCGGTGGTGGCCCGCAGCACCATCCCGGGCGGCCTGGTGATCCGCAATGGCGCGACCGGCGCGACGCTCGCCGCCATGGCGTTCGGTCGCAGTTTCGAGGACCGTTTCGGAATGCCCTACCGGGTGGCGCACCGGGCCGATCTGCTCGCCGCCCTGCTGGCGACGGCGAATCGCCTCGCCGGGATCACCCTTCATTATGGCAGCCGGGTCACGGCCGTGGCGGCGGACGACGGCGGCCGCCACCGCTTGCAGCTGGCCGATGGGTCGGAGCACCGCTTTCCCGCCCTGATCGGCGCCGACGGTATCCGCTCGACGGTGCGGGCGCATCTCCTGCGCGACGGCCCGCCGGTCGCTTCTGGCCATCGGCTCTATCGGGCGCTGCTCGACGCGGCCTCGCTGCCGCCGGCGATCGCCGAGAACGCGGTCGCGCTTTATCTCCTCGAGGATGCCCATGTCGTCACCTACCCGCTGGCCGGCGGCCGGATCGTCAATGTGGTCGTGGTGATGGCCGGCAACGGCGATGGCGCGGAGTGGAGCGTGCCGGTCGAGCGCGCCGAGGTGCTGTGCGGCCACGAGCGTCGGGCGCCCATGCTTGATGCGCTCATCGCCGCCGCGCCTGGCTGGACCCGCTGGATGGGCGCCGACCGCCCTCCCGCGGCGCGCTGGGGAGAGGGCGCCGCCACCCTGGTCGGCGACGCCGCTCACCCGGCCCTGCCGTTTTTGGCCCAGGGCGCGGCGATGGCCCTTGAGGATGCCGCGGTGCTCGGGCGCCTCGCCGGCGACGGCTGCGTTGGCGCCGATGCCTTCCGCCGCTATGAGCAGCAACGCCAGGCGCGAACCGCCCGACTCACCCTTGCCGCCCGCCGCCAGGGCGCGGTCTACCACCAGTCCGGCGGGCTTGGAATGATGCGCGATCTGGTGTTGAAGCATGCACCCCAATCCTGGCTGATGGGCCGGCTCGAATGGCTGTATTCCTGGCATCCGCCGGCTGATGTTAACGTAGCGTGAAGCATTGTCCCTCCAGATCGAGCCGGCGTGACCGATGCGACACAACCCGGCCTTGCCCTATTTTCGCCACAAGAAATTCCGTTGTGATGCACAAAGCGGTTGCGTGGGGGTCACGATGTCCCCCCAAAAAGTTGAGGCGAGCGCGGGGAGAACAAGCATGGTGCGGCTGACAAAGGGCGTGAACACCGTTCCGATGACGGCGCTTGGCGCCGAGACGCAGCGGGTCTCGGACGAGCTCCTGGCGCGGGAAGCGGATGCGCGCCGCACCCTCGTCGTGTTCGCCCTGGCACTGGCCGTGGCGCTCGGCGCCGTGCTCGGCGTTCTCGGCGCCGGCAGCATGGGGGCGGTGGAATTGTCGGCGGCGAGCTTGCGGCTGCCGGTCCATGGCGGTTGGGGCGGTCTCGCCGGGTTGGCCGTGCTCTGCGCCTGTGCGGCGCTTGCCATCAGCGGCGCCGGCTGGCTGCTCTCCCGCCAGCGCACCGCCTGACGTGGCGTCGGCGAAAAAACGCGCCCTGCTCGTCGTCGACGTTCAGAACGGCTTCTGCGCCGGCGGCAACCTGCCGGTACCCGGCGGCGACGAGGTGGTGCCGGTGATCAACCGGCTGATCGCCGAGGGCGGCTATGACCTGGTCGTCGCTTCCCAGGACTGGCACCCGCCGGATCACCGCAGCTTCGCCTCGCAGCACCCGGGCAAGAAGCCCTTCGAGATGGGCGCCCTGCGCGGCAAGCCGCAGGTCATGTGGCCCGATCACTGCATGCAGGGCTCGCGCGACGCCGAGTTTCATCCCGCGCTCGACCGCAGCCGCATCCATTTCGTACAGCGCAAGGGCGAGGACCGGGAGACCGACAGCTATTCGGTATTCCGCGACAATCACGCCGAGCGCGCCACCGGTCTCGATGCGGAACTGCGGCGGCACGGCATCGCGGAGCTGGATATTTGCGGGCTCGCCACCGACTACTGCGTGAAGTTCAGCGCCCTCGATGCGCTCGCCATGCTGCCTGGCGTGACGGTGCGCGTGATCGAGGATGCAAGCCGCGGCATCAGCGTGGAGGGGGTGCGTGCGGCGCTCGACGAGCTGCGCCGGAGCGGCGTCGCGATCGTCACGACGTCGGATATTCTGGCGCCGGTGGGCAGCATCTCTTCGACTGGATGACGCTTTCCGTCAGTTCGGCACCGGCACCGCGGCCCAGAACGGTGCCGCCTGCCTGTCATAGGCCGGGGTGCTGCGGATTGCGGCGCTCAGATCGACATTGCGGAAGCGGGCATAGACCGCGGCATTGATGTTCTCGGCGCGCTTGAGGCCGGCCGGATAACCATCGAAGATGGCGAAGATCGACCGCTTCTGGGCATTGGTGTCGAGAAGCGCCGAGAAGCTCCGTGGCGCCTCGCGGGGATCGTAGCCGGTCATGATCATGGTCTCGAGCCCCATCCGGTCAGCCTCTTCCTCCTGGGCCCGCGTATAGGAGTTGAATCCGGTGCGCGCCAGCGAGGTCAGCCCATGGCTCAGCCACGGCACGCCCATATCCTGCTCGAAGACGCGCTTGCCGAAGGCCACCACCCGCCGGCTGATGTCACGCCCGCTGCGGCCCTTGACGACATGCGCCTGGATGTTGTGTGCCAGTTCGTGGGCCAGCACCATGGCCATCTGCGCCTCGGTGCGCAGCCGGGCCACCAGGCCGGTCGTCACGAAGATATGGCCGCCGCCCGACGTGAAGGCATTGGGGTTGGGACTCTCGATCAGATAGACGCGATAGATGAAGCGGGGCGCGCGCGGATCGGCGGCCGCCAGGCGGCGGACCATGCGCGTGAGATAGGTTTCCATGGCGCGGTTGCGGCTGCGCTTCGAGCGGGCCAGCGCCTGCTGGGCGAGCTCGGTGCCGACCTTGATCTGGTTGTCCAGCGAATAATCGAAGGATTTGCCGGGTTCGCTTGGCTCATCGGCAACATTCACCGCTCCCAGCCCGGTCGCTGCCGACCCTGCCGGAACCTCGCCTTCAAGCCGATTGAGCAGCCCGGCATCCTGACAACCAACCGCCAGAATGCAGAGCACTGCCACAATGGCACTGCGCCGAATCAGAACGAGTTGCATGTCCCCGCCAAGCCCGCGCCTGGTCTCGTCTTTTCTGCCGCCATCCCGGGCGGCATGTTAAGCGGCTTCAGTTTTGCGTCGCAAGGCGAAATACGCCTTTCTGCACCCCGATTGTGGGAAACTGTTGAAATATAGTTGCCGATTTGTCGTACTCCGGGGCCTGATGGCGGCTCGCACAATTTTGAACCGGTCGTTCGATGACGTGTATGGCCCTCCTTTGACGGGAGCGCCATAGAACGTCCATGCAAATCATCCGTAAAAAGGGGTGGGAGCTGCCGCAACGTCTGGTCACCCCCCAGTCGGTCTTTTTCAGCCGCCGCCAATTCGTCGCCGGCGCCGGCCTCCTCGGTCTTGGCGCAGCGGCGGGGCTTGCCGTCCCTCCGTCTCCGTCCCGCGCGGCCGGCGCGGAGCAGCCGTCGCCCTACCCCGCCAGGCGCAACCCCGCCTTTGCCGATGCCGGACGACCGGTGACGCCGGAAGCGCTCAACACCACCTACAACAATTTCTACGAGTTCTCGACCAACAAGCGGATCTTCGAGCTGGCCGAGCAGCTGAAGATCCGGCCCTGGGACATCGCCATCGATGGCGAGGTCGAGAAGCCGTTCACCATCGGCTTCGAGGATCTCCTCGGGAAGATGCGGCTCGAGGAGCGCATCTATCGCCATCGCTGCGTCGAGGCGTGGTCCATGGTGGTGCCGTGGACCGGCTTTCCGCTCAAGGATCTGGTGGCGCTGTCGAAGCCGCTGTCGGCGGCGAAATATGTCCGGCTGGAGACCTTCCTCAATCCCGAAATGGCGCCGGGCCAGCAACCGTCATTTCTCGCCGCCAGCATGCCCTGGCCCTATGTCGAGGGCCTCACCATCGCCGAGGCGGCAAACGATCTCGCCTTCATGGTCACCGGTGCCTATGGCAAGCCGGTGGCGAAATCGATGGGCGCGCCGATCCGTCTGCATTTGCCGTGGAAATACGGTTTCAAGTCGATCAAGTCGATCGTCAAGCTATCCTTCGTCAAGCAACGCCCGGTCGGCTTCTGGGAGCAGCTGCAGAGCAGCGAATATGGCTTCTGGGCGAATGTGAATCCTGAGGTGCCGCATCCACGCTGGAGCCAGGCCACCGAACGGGTGCTCGGAACCGACGAGCGCATCGCCACCCGGCTCTACAATGGCTATGGCGCCGAGGTCGCAGGCCTCTATAGCGGGCTTGGCGCCGAAAAGCTGTGGATGTGAAGCCTAATACTTCCACTCCTTGGCCTTGGAGACGATGAAGTCGCGGAACACGGCGACGCGCTTCGACTCCTTCAGCTCCTCGGGATAGACGAAGTAGGTGTCGAAGGCCGGCGCCTCGAGCGGCAGGTCGACCTGCACCAGCCCCAATTCGCGCTCGACCAGATAGTCGGGCAGCGTGGCGATGCCGAGATGCGCCTCGACCGCCTTGTAGAGCCCGTAGACATTGTTGACCCTGAGCACCGAGCGCCGCGGCGAGCCTTCGCGGCGGCCGGCGGTCTCGAGGAGATTGACGTCCGACAGATATGGCGGCGACACGCCGAACGACAGGATCGAATGCTGCTCGAGATCGTCGAGCGCCTTCGGGGTGCCGCGACGGCGCAGATATTCCGGCGAGGCATAGGCGTGGTAATGCACGGTGAAGAGCTTGCGCTGGATCAGGTCGGGCTGGGTCGGCCGGCGCAGCCTGATCGCGACATCGGCCTCGCGCATCGCCAGGTCGAGCTCGCGGTCGTCGAGCAGCATGGTGACGGAGACCTGGGGATAGAGCTCGAGGAACTCCGAGATCCTGGGCGTGAGCCAGACCGAACCGAGGCCGACCGTGGTGGTGACCCTGAGCTCGCCGGTCGGCTTGTCCTTCGAATCGGCCAGCCGAGTGCGGGTGGCGGCAAGCTTGGCGAAGACGTCATGGGCGGTGCGGTAGAGAACCTCGCCCTGCTCGGTGAGAATGAGACCCCTGGCATGGCGGTGGAACAGCGGCACCTTGAGGTCCTGCTCGAGCGCGCTGATCTGGCGGCTGACCGCCGATTGCGACAGGCCCAGATCATGGCCGGCATGGGTGAAGCTGCCGGCATCGGCCACCGTGTGAAAGATTCTGAGCTTGTCCCAATCCATCGGCCGTGCACCGTCCTTGGCACATCTACTCGGCGGCTTCGCTCAAGCTGCCATGGCGTGCCAGCCACCGCTCGGCCTCGAGCGCCGCCATGCAGCCCAAGCCGGCAGCGGTGACGGCCTGACGAAAGACATCGTCCGCAACATCACCGGCAGCAAACACGCCAGGAACTGGCGTTGCTGTAGAGTTAGGCGCCGTGATCAAGTAGTTCCCCTGCTTCATTGGCAATTGACCGACGAACAATTCTGTCGCCGGAGCATGTCCAATTGCCACAAAGATTCCATCTGTCGGCAACAGGAAGTCTTCTTCAGTTTTTACATTTCTGATACGGGCTCCCGTTACCATTTTGGGATCGCCTGAACCAATAACCTCTTCGAGCACGGTATTCCAGAGAACTTTTACCTTTGGATTTGCAAATAATCTGTTCTGGAGGATCTTTTCGGCGCGGAAGGACTCGCGGCGGTGGAGGATCGTCACGCTGGTGGCGAACTTGGTCAGGAACAGCGCTTCCTCGACCGCACTGTTGCCGCCGCCGACCACCACCACATTCTTGCCGCGGAAGAAGAAGCCGTCGCAGGTGGCGCAGGCCGAGACGCCATAGCCCTTGAACCGGTGCTCGCTGTCGAGACCGAGCCAGCGCGCCTGGGCGCCGGTGGCGATGATCAACGCATCGCTGGTGTAGGCGACGCCCGAATCGCCCTGGAGACGGAACGGGCGGACCTTGAGATCGGCGGCGACGATGTGGTCGCTGACGATCACCGCGCCCATATGCTCGGCCTGGAGCTGCATCTGCTCCATCAGCCAGGGGCCCTGGACGGCGCTGGCGAAGCCGGGGTAGTTCTCGACATCGGTGGTGATGGTGAGCTGGCCGCCCGGCTGAATGCCCTGGATCAGCACCGGCGCCAGCATGGCGCGCGCCGCATAAACCGCCGCGGTGTATCCCGCCGGGCCCGAACCCAGGATCAGAACACGGCTGTGTCGGGGAATCATGCCGGCCTCCGGTTTCACAAGGGGTGCAGACAGCTTAGGTATGTGCTTGGAGCATAGCTTGCAAGCCGCCGCTGGCAAGGGTAAGCATGCCGGCGGTGGATAACACGACTGGTCGCATGGCGCCGCCCCGATGAACGACAAGAACGAGCGCGGCTTGAAGGCACCTTTCAAGCTCGACCGGACCGACCTCAAAATTCTTCGGCAGCTGCAGGCGGACGGGCGAATCACCAATGTCGAGCTGGCCCGGCGGGCCGGATTGTCGCCGGCGCCCTGCCTCAGGCGGGTGCGGGCGCTGGAGGAGGCCGGCCTGATCCAGGGCTACCGGGCAACCCTCGACGCCACCCGCCTCGGCTACGGCATCGTGCTGTTCGCCCTGGTCGGGCTGGCGAGCCAGGCCGAGAGCGAGCTCAGGGCGTTCGAGCAGCTGGTCCGGCGCTGGCCTCTGGTTCGCGAGTGCCACGCGCTGTCCGGCGATGCCGATTACCTTCTCACCTGCGTTGCGCCCGACCTCGAGACCGCCCAGCAATTCGTCATTGCCGAGCTCACGGCAGCGCCCAATGTGCAGAGCGTCAGGACGATGCTGACCTTGAAGACGGTGAAGTCCGAACCGCGCGTACCGCTCGGCGAGCATTGAGGCGGGATCTTCGAAATCCCGCCGCTGATGGTGCTCAGGCCCTATGGCGAGGATGCGCCGAAGCAGCCGCGCCGGCGCCCGACTGGGCCCCGTTGCGGACGCGGATGATCTCGTAGCTCTTGCCGCCGCCCGGCGTCATGACCTCGACGCTGTCGCCCTTGTGCTTGCCGATCAGCGCGCGGGCAATGGGCGAGGTGATGGAGATCTTGCCCGACTTCACATCGGCCTCGAACTCGCCGACGATCTGATATTCGGCCTCGTCGTCGGTATCCTCGTCGACCACCGTGACGGTGGCGCCGAACTTGACCGAATCGCCAGACAGCTTGGTAATGTCGATGACGTCGGCCCGCGACAGCTTGTCCTCGAGGTCGAGCACGCGGGCCTCGATCCAGCCTTGCCGCTCCTTGGCGGCGTGGTATTCGGCATTTTCGGACAGATCGCCATGGGCGCGGGCCTCCTCGATCTGCTCGATGATGCGCGGCCGCTCCACCGTCTTCAGATGCCTGATCTCGTCCATCATCGCGGCGTAGCCCACCGCGGTCATCGGAACCTTGTCCATCACGGTCCTTCAATCGTCACAGTTCACCTTGCAAACGCCGCAGACCAGCGGCGCCGGCAATATCTTCCAACACTTCCGGAAGCCGGACCCCTTGTCCCCCGATCGCTGGCACAGGCCGACGACCGAAGGACGCGCGCCTCGCAGCAGCCCTAAGGCGGCGGCGAGGCGCTTCCGGTGATGGGAAGTGTAATACCCAACCAAGCGGCGTTCAAGAGGTTGCGGCAGCTCATCCACAGGTTGTGGAAGGCCATGGATTCGCTTGGCTGGCAAGTGCTGCTAAAAGTCCGCCAACGGACGCTGGAGAAATGCGCTGAACAGCGCCTGCATCTTAGGCGAGCCGAACCTCACGACATACTCCTCAGCTTCTTGCAGATCGAGCTGACTTTGAAATTCAGCGAGCAGATATTTGAACACCCGCGGACTCTTGTAGTGGATCGCGTCCGTGAATTCCGCACGAAGATCGATGAGACCGAGTTCGACCATGCGCTTAACGACTTCATGAGCTTCAAGCTCGATCGCCGAGTGCAGCGCTAGCACAATGTCCTCTTTGGCCACATTTTTAATGTCCTCTTTGGCCACATTTTTAATGAAGCGATCCAGCAACTGTCGCGCCAACTCGCGCTCGCTGTGGTCAATGGCCAGGTCGATCGCCTCTAGCAAGCTTCGAGCAGATGGCGCGGGCCCACTCAAGAAACCGTGCAACACCTTGCCCAGCTGTACATCGTCCAAACGGTGCGCAACCAGCCATCTGCCAGTGATGAAGTCGCACTTGTGGATAGCCGAAATCATCGCATCTTGAAGACACGCAGTTCCGCAAGCTGCGATGAGCCTGTCAATCTTGCTAGTGCCTCTGCACCGAATGGCAAATCTGACCGCGGCTTCCCGTTTGCGAGGATCTGTGAGGTTGCGACACAACAACCCGAACAACGCCTCATCATATGTTCGCATCACCGCGCCTATGTCCTCTTCGCAAGGCTCGATTTTGATCAAATGCTTGCACATGTCGCGGCGACCCGACTCCAGAAGTGGCGTAAATATGGCAGACTCCTTGGCCGCGGTGACCCACATGGTCAGCAGCTCGTCATCGCCTGTTGCGATGACCTTCTCGGCGTGGCTGCCATCCATCGGTGTTCCGAGGTTGATAAGGAGCTTGCACACATCGAAATGGCGGGCGTCCAGGACGATGCCGAACGCCTTCGCGGATAGGGGAACGCCACAATCGAGCACCAGCGTTTGAACCACAGTCTTGTGGTCCCGTGCGGTTGCTTCATCGAAGGGCATCGGTCCGTTCTGATCCGGATGATCAAAGAACGGCACGACTTCGCCTTTGGCTGTCGCGATTTGTTCAGTCCTCGCCTTGTCTACAATAAGCAGGACGATATCCAAGGGCAGCTGTCTCTTGATGGCGAGTGTCAGTGCGTTGCACCCCGCATATTCGCCCGATCCCACAATCGCCGAAACCATCGCTCCTTGATCAAAATACCTTTTGATTGTCTCTAGATCGACGGCATTCGGCGTTGGCACCAGCAGAGCCTGGATCAAAGGCGTATTCCCCTCCGCATTCGGAATATGAACGAGGGGATCAGGTCCCACCGTTCTGGTTTCCGCATGAGCAGGCGCCTGAAAGTTGCTCGGAATTCCCGCGTTGAATCCACCACCGATACGACCAGTCATTGTGCCACCCCCGAGGATCACAAACTGTCGTGTCTCCTATCACCCCCACTGATGATCACCTGTGCCATATGGCACAGGATCATGATTTTCCGTGGTAGTCCTGCAGCGGCCGCACCTCGAGGCCGCCGGCCCGCATGGCGGCGATGCCGCCGGTGGCCGCGAGACAACCGGCAAGGGTGGTGTAATACGGGATCTTGCCGAGCAGGGCGGCCTGGCGGATCGATTTCGAATCCTCGAGCGCCGAGGCGCCTTCGGTGGTGTTGAAGACCAGCTGGACACTGCCGTTCTTGATCGCATCGACGATATGGGGACGGCCTTCCAGCACCTTGTTGACCTTTTCGCAGGCAACGCCCTGCTCCACCAGGAAGCGCTGCGTGCCGCCGGTGGCGATGAGGCGGAAGCCCATGGCCGCGAGCCGGCGGGCGGCATCGAGCACACGCGGCTTGTCGGTGTCCTTGACCGAGATGAAGGCAGTGCCCGACACCGGCACCTTGGTTCCCGAGCCGAGCTGGCTCTTGGCGAACGCCACCTCATAGTCGCGGTCGAGCCCCATCACCTCGCCGGTCGAGCGCATCTCCGGCCCGAGCACGGTGTCGACGCCGGGGAAGCGCGCGAACGGGAACACCGCTTCCTTGACCCCGACGTGATCGAGCTGGCGGGGCTCGAGGCCGAAGGCGGCAAGCGGCTCCCCAGCCATGATCCGGGCGGCGATCGCCGCGACCGGCAGGCCGATCACCTTGGCGACGAAGGGGACGGTGCGCGAGGCCCGCGGATTGACCTCGAGGACATGGATCTCCCCATCCTTGATGGCATATTGGACATTCATCAGGCCGACGACGTTCAGCGCCAGCGCCAGCTCGGCGGTCTGGCGCTCGAGCTCGGCGACCGTTTCCCGCGACAGCGACCATGGCGGCAGGGCGCAGGCCGAGTCGCCGGAATGGATTCCAGCCTCCTCGATATGCTCCATGATGCCGGCGACGAAGACGTCGCGGCCGTCCGAGAGGGCATCGGCATCGACCTCGATGGCGTCGGTCAGGTAGCGGTCGATCAGCACCGGGCTCCTGCCCGACACCACCACCGCCTCGCCCATGTAGCGCTCGAGCGCCTGGTCGTCCCGTACGATCTCCATGGCGCGCCCGCCGAGCACATAGGACGGGCGGATCACGACGGGATAGCCGATCTCGGCGACGATGCGGCGCGCCTCGGCGGCCGATTTGGCGATGCCGTTGCGCGGTTGGCGGAGCTTGAGGCGGTGCAGCAGCCGGGCGAACCGGTCGCGGTCCTCGGCAAGGTCGATGGCGTCGGGGGTGGTGCCGAGAATGGGGACGCCGGCCCGCTCGAGCGGCTCCGCGAGCTTGAGCGGGGTCTGGCCGCCGAACTGCACGATGACGCCGACGAGCGTGCCCCGCACCGCCTCGGCATGGACGATCTCCAGCACGTCCTCGGCGGTCAGGGATTCGAAATAGAGCCGGTCGGAGGTGTCGTAGTCGGTCGACACCGTCTCGGGATTGCAGTTGACCATGATCGATTCGAAGCCGGCATCATGCAGCGCAAAGCAGGCATGGCAGCAGCAATAGTCGAACTCGATGCCCTGGCCGATGCGATTGGGACCACCGCCGAGAATGATGATCTTGCGCCGCTCGCTCGGCCGCGCCTCGTCGGCTTCGCCGAGTGGCAGCGGCGTTTCATAGGTCGAGTACAGATAGGGCGTCGGCGAGGCAAATTCGGCGGCGCAGGAATCGATCCGCTTGAACGTCGGCCGGACCTTCAAGCGGTGGCGGAGGCGGGCAATGTCGGGCTCGGCGACACCGGCAAGCGCCGCCAGCCGCGCATCGGAAAAGCCCATCGCCTTGAGGGCGCGGAGGTTCTGGGCATCGTCGGGCAGGCCCAGGCTGCGCACCTGCTCCTCCATTTCCACGATGCCCTCGATCTGGGCGATGAACCAGGGATCGTATTTCGAGCTCTCATGGACCTGGGCAACGGTGAATCCGAGCCGCAGCGCCTGCGCCACCTTGAGGATGCGGTCGGGGGTGGGGCGGGCCAGCGCGGCGCGGATGGCGTTCTTGTCGTCGCCCTGCCCGAAGCCCTCGATCGCCACCTCGTCGAGACCCGTGAGGCCGGTCTCGAGGCCGCGCAAGGCCTTCTGCAGCGATTCCTGGAAGGTGCGGCCGATCGCCATCACCTCGCCGACCGATTTCATCGAGGTGGTGAGGAGCGGCTCGGCGCCGGGGAATTTCTCGAAGGCGAAGCGCGGGATCTTGGTGACGACATAGTCGATGGTCGGCTCGAAGGAGGCCGGCATGGCGCCGCCGGTGATGTCATTGGCGAGCTCGTCGAGCGTGTAGCCGACGGCGAGCCGCGCCGCCACCTTGGCGATCGGGAAGCCGGTCGCCTTGGAGGCCAGCGCCGAGGAGCGCGACACCCGCGGGTTCATCTCGATGACGATGAGCCGGCCGTCGGCGGGATTGACGGCGAACTGGACATTCGAGCCGCCGGTCTCCACCCCGATCTCGCGCAGCACCGCGATCGAGGCGTTGCGCATGCGCTGATATTCCTTGTCGGTCAAGGTCAGGGCCGGTGCCACGGTGATCGAATCGCCGGTGTGCACGCCCATCGGGTCGATATTCTCGATCGAGCAGACGATGATGCAATTGTCGTCGCGGTCGCGGACGACCTCCATCTCGTATTCCTTCCAGCCGAGCACCGATTCCTCGACCAGGACCTCGTTGGTCGGCGAGGCATCGAGGCCGCGCTCGATGATCTCGAGATATTCCTCGCGGTTATAGGCGATGCCGCCGCCGGTGCCGCCGAGGGTGAAGGAGGGACGGATGATGGCCGGCAGGCCGATGAAGTCGAGCGCCTTCAGGGCTTCGATGACGTCATGGGCCAGCATCGAGCGCGGCGTCTCGAGCCCGATCCGGGTCATCGCCTCGCGGAACAGCTCGCGATCCTCCGCCTTGTCGATGACCGGCGCCTTGGCACCGATCATCTCGACGTCCCATCTGGCGAGGATGCCGAGCCGGTTGAGGGTCAAGGCGGTGTTGAGCGCCGTCTGGCCGCCCATGGTCGGCAGCAGCACGAGCTTGGCGTTCGGCCGCTCGGTCTTTTCGCGCTCGATGATCCGGGCGACGATTTCCGGGGTGATCGGCTCGACATAGGTGGCGTCGGCAAGCCCCGGATCGGTCATGATGGTGGCCGGATTGGAATTCACCAGCACGATCCGGTAGCCCTCCGCCTTGAGGGCCTTGACCGCCTGGGTGCCGGAATAATCGAACTCGCAGGCCTGGCCGATGATTATGGGGCCGGCGCCGATGATCAGGATGGTGTCGATATCGGTTCTTCTGGGCATCCGTGTTCCGCGCAAACGCCCGGTTCCCTACACCACCGCAGGTAATCACGCAAAGCTTTCCTGCCGGTCAGCGGCGGAACAGCGCGGCGATCTCGAGGTGGGTCGTCCAGCGGAACTGATCGATTATCGCCAAGCTTGCGATCGTCCAGCCGGCCGCATGGAGGATGCCGGCGTCGCGGGCGAAGCTCCGCGGGTCGCAGGAGACCGCGACGATGCGGCGGAGCCGGGCGCCGGCCAGCTGGCGCGCCTGGGCTTCGGCGCCCTGGCGCGGCGGGTCGAACACGACCGCATCGACGGCGCCAAGCTCCTCGCGGCTGAGCGGATGGCGGAAGAGATCGCGCGGTTGCGCCGCGACCGGCTTGAGCCCGGAAGCATGGGCGGCAGCCTGGCGTAGCGACAGGACCGCGGCCGCATCGAAATCATAGGCGAGGACCGGCACGGTTTCGGCGAGCCGCAGCGCAAACGGGCCGAGGCCGCAGAACAGGTCCGCCACCCGGCGGGCGCCGGCGCAGCCCTCGGTCACCAGCCGGGCAAGCTCCGCTTCGCCTCGCGCCGTTGCCTGCAGGAAGCACCCCGGCGGCAGCACCATGGTGGCGCGGCCCATCGGCAGCACCGGCTGGCGCCGCACCGCGATCGGTTCGCCGCCGCGCGTGAGCCGTGCGAGATCGAGCGCCTCGGCACTGGCGGCGAGGCGCGAGCGCTGTTCGGGCGAGGGGTCGAAGCCGCGCAGGTCGCAGTCGATGCCGCTCGTGCTTGCCGTCAGCTGGGCATCGATCTGGCGGAAGCGGCCGGCGGCCGCCGCCAGCGCCGCGACGATGGCGGGGGCCTGGCGCAGCACCGGCACCGCCACCGGGCAGGTCTCGATCGGGACGATGGCAGGGCTTCTGGCGGCCATATAGCCGATCGCCGGCCTGCCGCGGTCGAGCCGGGCATGGAGGGTGAGGCGGCGCCTGCCCTCCCCTTCCGCAAGGACATAGTCGATCCCCGCGCCCGGCAGCGGCACGCCCCGCTGCGCCAGCGCCTCTGCGAGCCGGCTCGTCTTCCATTGGCGCGCCGCGGCGTCGGTGACGTGCTGCAGCTGACAGCTGCCGCAGGTGCCGTAATGCGGGCAGAAGGGCGCGGCACTCTCGAGGTCGCTCGGCAGGGTCGGCGCGCCCATCTCAGGCGGTCTCGCCGCTCAGATCCGTGATGCCGGTGCTGGCGCCTTCGCCCTGGCGCAGCCGCTCGACAAGCTCGGGAAGGAGATCGCGCAAACCGTCCGCCAGGCGCCATGGCGGGTTGACGAGCAGGAGACCCGAGCCGGCAAGGCCCCTGCCCTCGACCGGCCGGCGGACATCGAGCCGGACATCGAGCATCTTCGGCAGGGCCAGCGCCGCGGCCGCGCCCCGGATTCGGGCGGCGAGATCATCGCCGGTCACCGGATACCACAGGGCGAAGACGCCGGTGGCGAAGCGGCGGTGGCCCGCGCCCAGCATGGAGATCGCGCGCTCGCGATCGTCGGCCGTCTCATAGGCGGGATCGATCAGGACGATGCCGCGGCGCTCCGGCGGCGGCAGCTGCGCCTTGACCACGAGGCCGGCATCGAGACGCGTGATCCTGACCCGGGCATCGCGCCGATAGCTGGCGGCAAGGCGGGCATGATCCTCGGGATGGAGCTCGTTGAGTGCCAGGCGGTCCTGCGCCCTGAGGCGAAGCCGGGCGATCTCGGGCGAGCCCGGATAATGCCGGATGCCGCCCTGTCCGTTGACCGCGGCGATGGCGCTGCGCCAGGGAGCGAGCACCGCCTCGGCGCGCATCGACAGCGGCACCGCCGCGCCGGTTTCGTCATAGAGCCGGCCGACGCCGTCGCGCCATTCGGCGGTGCGGCCGGCGGCATCGCCTGTCAGATCATAGACACCGATGCCGGCATGGGTGTCGAGGACGCGGAACGGCGTCTCCTTGGCTTCGAGCTGTTCGATCATGAAGGCGAGCACGACGTGCTTCAGCACGTCGGCATGGCTTCCGGCATGGAAGGCGTGGCGGTAGTTCATGCCTTATCTGTAAGGGGCCGCCGCCAGACGCTCAACCGGTGGTAAAATTGGAACCGGAAGGCGAGGCACCCCTCGCCTTCCGACAGCAACCTTAGAGAATCAGGCGCGCGCCCGAGCCCCTTCGGTGATTGCATTGGCGATCTTCTGCGACACATAGCCCAGGACCGCGCCGATCACCATCGACACGACGACGGTGGTGAACGGTCCGGTGCCGAGGCCGAAGTCGAGGGCATCGCCGCCTTTCAGCAGTCCAAAGGCCGCGACCGCCGCATAGCCGTAGACCGCCGCCGGTATTGCCGACAGCATCGGTACCTGCGCCGCCAGGATCATGACCGCCACCGTGACCGCGACCCAAATGCCGGCGCCGACCGCGCCGCCACCGAACCTGGCGATCAGGACCAGCGCCACCGTGGCGCAGATCGCACCCCAGATATTGGCCGCGATCGTGTTCTTGAGGCCGGCCTCGCCCCCGCCGACATGATAGAAGCATGCCCAGGCAATGAAGGTCGCCCAGATCTGCAGGCCGAAGGCGGCCATGGGACCGACGTAAAGCCAAGTGGCGGCGCCACCCAGGACGCCGATCACGATGGCAAGTGCTGTGATGAGATTCATGTTTCCTCCTGGAACTCCCGCTGTTCCAACTGCCATGGCTGGCAAAAGGCATGCCCGTGGGTACCCCACCCCTGAGCACTCGAGGATCTTACCTTGTTACGCTTTTCACCCCGAGACGTCCCCTGACGCCACCTGTGTGGCATTATATCCTCAATTACGCGGTAAATACATGTGGATGTGGCAGAAAAATGAGCTGGATTCCTGCCGTTTTCCAAACTTATCCGCTGAAACATCATGGCAATTTCAGGATTGACCTTCCCGCTCTACCAAAGTGATTCGGTCATGCCCGAGCCTGTGCCGACCCCCCTGACAGTCCGCCGGTCAGCGCCTATATTCCCGCCCGATGGGACATTCACGACAATCAGGCGGTTTCCGCGAATCGCCGGCAAAGCCGCGGGAAGGCTATCCCGAGGGCGAAGGGGAGGTTCGTGGCCTGAGACCGGATCCGCGGGCCGATACCTCGGGACCGCGCGACGGGCTGCAGCATCTGCGGCCCGACATGCCGAACCTGCCGACGTTCACGCCGTACCGGCCGCCGCGGCCGGAGAAATCGGAGGGCGGGCACCGCCTGCGGATCGTCTCGCCGTTCGAACCGCGGGGCGACCAGCCGCAGGCCATCATCGAGCTCGTCGGGGGCGTCAGGCAGGTCGAGCGCGACCAGGTGCTGCTCGGGGTCACCGGCTCGGGCAAGACCTTCACCATGGCCCATGTCATCGAAGAGACGCAGCGACCGGCGCTCATTCTCGCGCCCAACAAGACGCTGGCGGCCCAGCTCTATGGCGAGTTCAGAAGCTTTTTTCCGGACAATGCAGTCGAATATTTCGTCTCCTACTATGATTACTATCAGCCGGAAGCCTATGTGCCCCGCACCGACACCTATATCGAGAAGGAATCCTCGATCAACGAGCAGATCGACCGGATGCGGCATTCGGCAACCCGGGCGTTGCTCGAGCGCGACGATGTGATCGTCGTCGCCTCGGTGTCCTGCATCTACGGCATCGGCGATGTCGAGACCTATTCGGCGATGACCTTCGAGGTGAAGAGCGGCGAGCGGATCGCGCAGCGCCAGCTCCTCGCCGACCTGGTGGCCCTGCAATATCGGCGCAATGACGGGAATTTCGTCCGCGGCACCTTCCGGGTGCGCGGCGACACCATCGAGATCTTCCCCTCGCATCTCGAAGATCGGGCGTGGCGGCTGTCGCTGTTCGGCGACGAGATCGAGCAGATCAGCGAATTCGACCCGCTGACCGGCCACAAGATGGCCGAGCTCCAGTCGATCAAGGTCTATGCCAACTCGCATTACGTGACGCCCAAGCCGACGCTCGACCAGGCGGTCAGGAGCATCAAGCAGGACCTCAGGCTCAGGCTCGAGGAGTTCAACCAGGCCGGACGCCTGCTCGAGGCCCAGCGGCTCGAGCAGCGCACCCTGTTCGACATCGAGATGATGATGGCGACCGGCTCCTGCGCCGGGATCGAGAACTATTCGCGCTATCTCACCGGCCGCAAGCCGGGCGAGCCGCCGCCGACCTTGTTCGAATATCTGCCCGACAACGCGCTGGTGTTCGTCGACGAGAGCCATGTCACCGTGCCACAGCTCGGCGGCATGTTTCGCGGCGACTACAATCGCAAGGCGACCCTTGCCGAATTCGGGTTCCGCCTACCCTCGGCGATCGACAACCGGCCGCTCCGGTTCGAGGAATGGGACGCGATGCGGCCGCAGACCGTCTATGTCTCGGCGACGCCAGGGCAATGGGAGCTCGGCCGCACCGGCGGGGTGTTCGCCGAGCAGGTGATCCGGCCGACCGGGCTGATCGACCCGCCGGTGCTGGTGCGGCCGGTCAAGAACCAGGTCGACGACCTCATCGCCGAATGCCGCGAGGTCGCCCAGCAGGGCTACCGGGCGCTGGTCACCGTGCTCACCAAGCGGATGGCCGAGGATCTCACCGAATATATGCATGAGCAGGGCATCAGGGTGCGCTACATGCATTCCGACATCGACACGCTGGAACGCATCGAGATCATCCGCGACCTGCGACTCGGGGCGTTCGACGTGCTGGTCGGCATCAACCTGCTGCGCGAGGGCCTCGATATCCCGGAATGCGCCCTCGTCGCCATTTTGGATGCCGACAAGGAGGGCTTCCTGCGCTCCGAGACATCGCTGATCCAGACGATCGGCCGGGCCGCCCGCAATGTCGACGGCCGGGTCATTCTCTATGCCGATCAGATCACCGGGTCGATCGAGCGGGCGATGGCCGAGACCGATCGGCGGCGCGACAAGCAGACGGCGTGGAACATCGACAACGGCATCACGCCGGCAAGCGTCAAGAAGCACATCGCCGACGTCATGTCCTCGGTCTATGAGCGCGACCATGTGCTGGTCGATGCCGGCGTGGCGGAGGATGGAGCACCGCTGGTCGGGCACAATATCGGCAAGGTCATCGAGGACATGGAGAAGCGGATGCGCGCCGCGGCTGCCGATCTCGAATTCGAGGAAGCGGCGCGGCTGCGCGACGAGGTCAAGCGGCTGAAGGCGGTCGAGCTCGCGGTGATGGACGACCCGCTTGCCCGCGATGCCGGCGCGGCCGCTGGCCGCCGGTCGCGCATCGAGCGGCCGGAGGCCGCCTGGCCGCAGCCGAAGGCGCCGAGCCGCCGCCCCGGCTCGTCCGGCGGCAAGCCCGGAACCCGCACCTTCCGCAACAAGGGGGCGAAATAGGCTTCGTGGTCAGTTGATCCCGTCGTCGGTGGCGACGCCGGCGGTCGGAAAGTTGGTCGCCTTGCGCGACATGACGAGGACGCGGGTGCCGATCGGGCAGCGCAGATAGAGTTCCGCCACATCCTGGTTCAACATCCGGATGCAGCCCGACGACATCGCCTTGCCGATCGACATCGGCTGGTTGGTGCCGTGGATGCGGAACAGCGTATCCTTGTCGTGGTCGTCGAAAAGATAAAGGGCGCGGGCGCCCAGCGGGTTCTCGGGACCGCCCGGCATGCCATTGGCCCACGGCCGGGCATTGGGGTCGCGCTCGACCATCTCCTTCGGCGGAAACCACCACGGCCATCGCGACTTGCGGCCGATCTTGGCGCGGCCGGACCATTCGAAGCCATCGCGCCCGACGCCGACGCCATAGCGCACCGCCAGCCCCTGCTCGATCACGTGGTAGAGATGGCGGTTGTCGGAATCGATGATGATCGTGCCGGGCCATTCGCTGCCGCGATATTCGACGATCTGGCGACGATATTGCGGTGGGATCATCCGCATGTTGGTGGGCGGAATCGGGTAATCCGGCTCCATGCCGGGCGGCGGCGGACCGGTGGGCTGACCCGGCAATGGCCGGGTTGTTCCGGTGTAGCGCGGGTCGACCGCGGTACCGTGGCCGGGAACCGGCGGATAGTCGGGAAATTGGTCGCCATTGAGCCAGCGGCCGATGGCCGACGGATCGAAACTCTGGGCGTGGAGACCGCGCGGCAGCGCCCCCGCTGCCAGAAGCCCCGCACCCGCCAGGAGCAGACGGCGGCGATTCAACAGGTCGCGGCGCGTCGGCGTCGTCATTGGCGTCCCTCCTATTCCCCGTCCAAGAACACCTCAGACATGGCGAAATCTCGGCAACCATTCGTGGTTGCTGAGGAAATTTCTCGCATCATGAAAGCAGGCGATGGTTAAGGTCAAATTGAAATCGGCGAAAAGAGTTCCGTCACGCTGGAGTTGCAACTTTCCTATCGCAGCGGCAACCAGCTAAACTTAAGGCTGTTCCGCATGACGAGGCGCTTGCAAAGGGGCTCGGACCGTCGCATATCTCAACGTGCCGGCATGCCCCGTGGTGGGGTATGGCTTCGGAACATGCGGCTGAGAACTCCCGGGCCTTAAGAAGCCCGGTACCTTTCCCGACGTTCGACGCGGCAGGTCCTGAGCGCGTGCAGGATCTGCGGACTGGCTAAATTCACGACACGCGGCCAGCGGGAAAGGACATCTTCCATGGCGCAGCAGAAGGGCACCATCAAGTTCTTCAACACCACCAAGGGCTATGGCTTCATCACGCCCGAAGGTGGTTCGAAGGACATCTTCGTCCACATTACGGCGCTCGAGCGGTCGGGCATCCGCGAGGTGCGCGAGGGGACCACGGTCTTCTTCGACGTCGAGGATGATCGGCGCGGACGCGGTCAGCAGGCGACCAACATCAAGCTTGCCTGAGACGCGACGGCTTCATCGAAGCTCGAACCGATCCGATTTGATGCCGCCGCCTGGCCAGCCGGGTGGCGGTTTTGCATTTCCATGCCAGCCGAATGAACGTGCCGCAGGCGGCAGGCTCGTCCCCTCAGGCGAGAAAGGGATTGGTCAGGCGCTCTTCACCGACGGTGCTGCCCGGTCCATGGCCGCACAGGAAGGTGAACTGATCGCCGAGCGGCAGGATCCTGCTCTTGATCGAGTGGATCAGGTCCTCATGGCTGCCGCGGGGCAGATCGGTTCGGCCGACCGAACCGCGGAACAGCACATCGCCGAACAGCCCGAAATTGAGGCCGCGATTGACGAAGACGACATGGCCGGGCGTATGGCCAGGGCAATGCAGCACCTCGAAGGTGCGATCGCCGATCTCGACGGTGTCGCCTTCCTCCAGCCAACGGTCCGGTTCGACCGGGCGGGCCGGAATGCCATATTGCGCCCCGCTCTCCGGCAGGCGGGCGAGGAGCCAGTCATCGTCGCGATGCGGCCCGACGATCTCGACGCCGGTGCGCTCGGCGAGCTCGGCCGCCCCGCCGGCATGATCGATATGGCCATGGGTCAGGAGGATGCGGTCGAGCGTAACCCCCATCTCGCTCACCGCACGCAGGATGTCGTCGACATCGCCGCCGGGGTCGACGACGACGCCATGCATGGTCTTCGGCGACCACAACAGGGCACAGTTCTGCTGAAATGGCGTGACCGGCAGGATCGCTGCCTGGAGCGGCAGCGTCGGTTCGCTCGTCGTCATGGTGGCGCGTCCTGCCCGGTGGCGCGCATCACCGGCTGCGTGCCGTGACGGCTCTGGCCGCCCTGATTCGCGCGCCGCCATTGGTCAAGGGCTGCGGCCTGGTATTGGCGGCGATGATGAAGGGCTGGCGCATCAGCGGGTGGCGCTGCGCCGCATCGAAGGCATCGTGCTTCCTGGCGCATTCCTTCCACATCTGATTGAGGATGCCGGTGGCCATCGCCTGCGCTGCCTCGCAGCTCCTGGCGCTGATGGCGCGCACCGCCTGCTCGACCTTCGTGGCACAGCCGATCCAGATTTCGCGGTGCACACCCTCATGCTGCCGGACGAAGCCTTCGAAGGATTGCCAGCGGCTGCGCAGCCCCGGCGACAGGGTGACGCCGGGCCTGAGCCTGGGCAGGCGCATGGTGAAATCGAGCTTCATCCGATAATTGGCGATGCGGCAGCCGGAGGCCCCGGGAGCCAGCGAGCCGTCCTGACCGCCCGCCACCTCGGTCGCGGCATAGGCCTTGTCGCCATTCACCGTCGGCCCCTTCTGGACCAGCGACTGGTGAAGCGCCGAAGCGTCCATCCCCGACACGGTGAAATACTGATAGCGGACCCTGACGACTGGCTTCGACAAGGCCGGCTCCGCTGCGGTTGCAAGGGTAACCAGCGTGCTGGCAACGAACCAGCCGACGACAGTGCGGCTCAGCATGGGCGCTCTCTCCCGAATTCCCGCTGCTAGCATTACCCAAGAGGGGCCATTCTTTCAATCCTCGGCACGAAAACTTCACTTGTCCGCCGTCCCCCCCTCTATCATAAAGGTTGATGCGGCAGCGCCGTCCGGCGCCGTCGCAGGCCAGGCTTGTGCCAACGGTTACGATTGCTTTCGGCGCATAAGGGCGCACCATTGCTTGACTTTCCGCCGCATGAGCTTGCTTCGCCGGCCCTTCCGGGCGGCTGCCCGCGTCGGGCCGGAGCGAAACGTGAAGGGAACGAGGGAGTGACTTTCCCATGCGCCAGAGAGGTACTGTCAAGTTCTTCAATCAGGCCAAGGGCTATGGATTCATTTCGCCGGAGGGCGGCGGCAAGGACATTTTCGTGCACATAACCGCCGTGCAGCGCTCCGGACTGCCGGACCTTACCGAGGGGATGAAGCTGTCCTACGAGATCCAGCCCGACAAGCGCGGGCGCGGGCCGCAGGCGGTCGAGCTGCAACTCGTCTGATTTCCATTCATTTTCGGCGCAAGCGGGCTTTCAACACAATGGGATAGGTTCTGGCATATGGCGGCTTGCGGTCCTGGTCGGCATGCTGGCGGCCGGCTTGCCCATGGGCGCCAATGCCGATGCGGGATGCAAGTGCCGCAGTGGTGGACAGAGCTACGATCTGGGCGCGGTGGTGTGCATTCGCGGCCAGCTCGCCCGCTGCGAGATGTTCCTCAACAACACCTCGTGGAAAATCATTGCCGACAGCTGCCCGCAGACCCGCGCGCCGCCGCCCGGCGCGCCCCGCCAAAACCTGCTCGCCGCATGCCGGATGCCAAAATCCTCGCCCCGCGGCTGAGGCGCTGGCGCTGGCTCGGCGCCATCGCCATTGCCGCCTGCGCCCTCGGCGCCGCCGGCGGCGCCGTGGCCCGGGGACCACAGCCTGGCCAGTTCGACTATTACGCGCTGGCGCTGTCCTGGTCGCCGACCTATTGCGGCTCCAATTCCGGGCAGGACGATGTCCAGCAATGCGGTCGCGGCCGGCGCTATGGCTTCGTGCTGCACGGCCTGTGGCCGCAATGGCAGCGGGGCTGGCCGGAATTCTGCGCCACCGGCTCCTCCTGGCTTGCCGAGGATATCGTCAGGCGCATGCTCGACATCATGCCGTCGCGGCAGCTCGTCATCCGTGAATGGAAGAAGCACGGCACCTGCTCGGGGCTTGATCAACAGGCCTATTTCGCATTGGCCCGCCGCCTCTTTTCGATGGTCCGGATCCCGGCGCGCTACCGCTCGCCGCAGGATCCGATCAGCGCCGCGCCGAGCGATCTCGTCGCCGATTTTGCCGCGGCCAATCCCGGGCTCGCACCCGCCATGGTGGCGGTGAGTTGCGGCAACCGGCGCGACCACGGCCGGCTGCAGGAGCTCAGGATCTGCTTCGACCGCGACGGCGCCTTCAGCGATTGCGGACCCAACGAGGCACGCCAGTGCCGCGCCCGCGAGCTCGTCCTGCCGCCGGTGCGGTGACCCGATGAGCCGGCGCGACAACTTTCGGCGCGCGGCGAAACTTTGACGCGACTTCGGGCGTTGACACTGTTGGGGCTTTATCCGAAAGGACGCGGCATGCGCTTGGCGGTGGTGATTTTCTCCCTTCTCGCAGCGGTCGCGGTCCCGGCGGCGGCGCAAACATCGAGCGTGCGACAGGTGACCCCGGCCGAGCGCGCCAAGATCGTCGACGTGCTGACGGCGCAGGGTTGCACCACCTTTGCGGAAGCGCGGGTGGTGAACGACGCCTTCGAAGTCAAGAATGTGCGCTGCGGCGGCGATCAACTTTATGACATGGTTTATGATCGAAATCTGAAAATGATTTCCATGAGCGAAAAACCCAAAAAATAGTGCTGTTCGGCACACCCCCCATCTTAAGCATCGGCGATATTGCCGGCACGGCCGATCTTGTCGGTTCGGATGACCTGTGCCGTTCAAGGGATCGCCATGGCAGTGCTCGACCATCATATGCTTCTCGCCGAACTCGGCCGCGCGGTCGCCATTCCCGACCTCGCCTTCGATGACGAGGGCTATTGCTGCCTGAGCTTCGACGAGACCATCCTCAATCTTGAGTTCCGCAATGACCGCCGCGATTTCCTGATCTATGCGCCGATCGGCCGGGTCGAGGCGCATCCGCCGCCCGATTATCTCGGTCGCCTGATGCAGGCAGGCTATGCGGCATCGCTGGCCAATGGCGGCGGCATCGGCCTCGATCACGTGGCGGGGGCCGTGATGTTCGTGCACACGATTCCGTTGCGCGGGCTGACGCCGGGCGATTTCACAGAGGAGATCCGCCGCCTCGTCGAGCGCATCGAGACCTGGCAGCGGGTCGTCGACGAGTTGCGGCATGCGCGGACCAACGGCAAGGGACAGGCCGCGGCGGATTACGCAAATGGCGCCGCGGTGATCAGAAGTTAGGGGGAGGAAGAGATGACGCGGATAGCCCACTTTCGTAATCTGGCGAGTGCCGATTCCAATGATTATGTCGTTTACAACGATGCAAAAAAGCGCTTTGAGCTCAATAATGAGAAGCAATGGAGTAATCACCGGCCCGTATCAGCCGGAAACTTTGCGAGAAGGCTGTTCGTCGAAGCTCTCAAGCGGGAGTATCCGGAAATTGCCCAGGAAATCGAGCCGCTTTTGCAGCAAAACGGCAAACCTCTCAAATCATGGCATGTCCAACGGGTGCTCGACAAAGTAGACGCAATGCAGGCTGCGAAAGTTAAGGATGCTCCCTACCAACCAGACCTTGACAAGCAGCTCGCTGCAGTGGAGGAAAGTGTCGCCGAATTCGTCGATGCCGTCGCCGCACCGACGGGAAATCTCCTCTTCTACACAAAAATAACTGAAGACTTCCGGGTTCTAGAAGGGTTCCAAAGGCAACGGGTGAAGCCTCCTTTGCTCGAAGCGCCGCCGGAGCTCCTGACGGAGCTGGAGGAGGCAGACACCGCATTGCGGCCAGTGGATCCGTCCGACCCTGTCGAATTCCCGACCGCCGAGCTTATCGAAACCCCGCATGTGTCGCCGCGGCAGCCACGCGGGATGAACCCGGCCAATTTTCGCAGAGGCCAGGCCAACCCATACGCGAACGAGGAGAACTGGAGCAAAAGCTCAAAAGGCAAGGAGCACGAGTACCAGCGTCCCTCTGAAGATGCGCCTTCGCCGGGAAAGGCCATGCGTTCGCTGACCAAAGCTCAGGCGTTCCGCATCGAGAAAGACCTCTATCGTCGTTTCAAAGCGATCAGCAATGATCAAAAGATCGCGGGCAAGAAGGACGAATTCGAGATTGACGCTGGCGACAAGGCTTTCGCGGAGCTGTTCCGGAAGCCGCCGGATTGCAAAATTCTGGAAGACTTGACCTATAAGTGCGCGGCGACGAGCGTGTCGCTGGAGCAGCATTGGCAGCTGCCTGCAAAGATGGAGGATTGGCTGTCCCGCGTCACCAATGCCGAGTCGGCGCTCGACACGTATCAGGTCGAAGGGGAAATGAACCTCCACTTGCAGCAGCTAAAGACCGACATCGAAGCGATCGATAAAACTCTGGCAAGTAACAACCTCACTGCTATTCACAAGGAGAAACTCGGCGCGGCTCGCCGACAGCTCGAATCCATGCGCAACCAGCTGGAATCGCCCGATAAATCCCTATGGACGGAGCTCAGCGATTATCTGAAAGGGATCCGGCCCACCCTGCCGGCTTGGACACCCCAGATTGACCAAAAGGGTCGTTTTCATGCCCGGAAGATGCTGGAAAAGATTGGAATCGCCGACTACAACGAACGGAAGGACCCAATTGTAGAATTGGCCAATAGAATGGCCAAGGCGTACGATCTCTTGCGAATGGAGCTGTACGCCGGAGGCAGCTGGGACAGCGCCTACGAAGAGGCCAGCACGCAGGACAAGCATTTGCTGGACGAATATCGGCGGCGTTGTTTCATGGCCATCGAAGACAAGGTCAAGACCGAGACCTCTGGTGTCCTCTTCGATACGAACACAAAAACCTACGGCATCCTCGCCGACCCGAATAAGTCCGGAGACAGTCGGCGCGTCTCCTGGCAGCTGAACGCCTACGCGCGGCGCCAATGGGGGGGCAGCGATCTGTGGATGGCGCTCGGCTATACGGACGAGGACGATCCGGTCACAAATTGAGCACCAGCTTGCCGAAATTGCCGCCGGTATAGAGCTGCTGCAGCACGGCTGGGAAGGCGTCGAGCCCACCTTCCCGGACGTCCTCGCGCAATATCAACCGGCCCTCGCGATACCAGCCGACCAGCGCGGCGGTTGCCTCCTTGTACTGCTTGGCGAAGTCGAAGACGATGAAGCCCTGGACCTTGAGCCGCATGGTGAGCACGAAGCGCAGGTTGCGCGGCGCCGGCGGCGCTTCGGAGGCATTGTAGGCGGAGATGAGGCCGCATAATGCCACCCGGCCGAACGGGTTCATCCGCGCCAGCACGGCATCGAACACGGCGCCGCCGACATTCTCGAAATCGACATCGATGCCTTGCGGCGCGGCCGCCGCGAGCGATTGGGAAAGATCGGGCCGCTTGTGGTCGACCGCCGCATCGAAGCCAAGCTCGCGGGTGATGAAGGCGCATTTCTCGGGGCCGCCGGCAATGCCGACGGCACGGGCGCCTTCGATCCTGGCGATCTGTCCGACCACCTGGCCGACTGCGCCCGAGGCGGCCGACACCGCCACGGTCTCGCCCGGGCTGATGCCGGCGACCTGCTTGAGGCCGAAATAGGCGGTGAGCCCCGGCATGCCGAGACCGCCGAGCCAGCGCGGCAGCGGCGCCAGCTGCTCATCGACCTTGATGACGCCCCGGCCGTCGGAAAGGGCATGGCTCTGGACACCGAGCAGCCCGGTCACCGCATCGCCGACGGCGAATTTGGGATGGCGCGACAGCTCGACATGGCCGGCGGCAAAGGCGCGCATGACATCGCCGACCGCCACCGGTTCGACATAGGAGCGCCCCTCGGCGATCCAGCCGCGCATCGCCGGATCGAGCGAGACATAGGCGATGCGGACCCTGATCTCGCCGTCCTTCGGCTCGGCCAGCGGCTCCTCGAGAATGGCGAAATCACCGGCCGTGACCGCCCCGGTCGGGCGTTGCTTCAGCCGCACCACGCGATTGGTCTTGCTCATGCCACTCTCCTCTTCGGCAGCGCCAGCCGTCCTCCCGAGGTCGCCAGCACCTGGATGACGATGGCGCTCATCACCACCACGCCGCCGATCAGCGTGCTCACCGGCGGCACCTCGTTGACCGCGAGGAACGCCCAGACCGGCCCCAAGGCCGGTTCGACCAGCGCCAGCAGCGCCAATTGCGCCGCCGGGACGCTGCGCGAGGCCAGGGTGAACAGAACGAGCCCGAGGGTCAACTGGATTGCGCCCATGAAGATGACCCACATGAAATTGCTCCAGCCGATGAGGAACTCGCCCGGTCCGAAGCCGGCGCGCAGCGGCGTCGGCGTCAGCAGCGCGATCGCCGACACGAGGCAGAGGAACACCGCGTTCCAGACCAGGGCAACCGTCATGTCGCTCTGCTGCCCGAAACGCAGCAGCACCGAGTAGCAGGAGAAGCAGAAGGCGGAATAGAGCGCGAACAGCGTGCCGATGAAGCTGGTCTTGCCGAAGCTGCCGGCGACCATGATGGCAAGGCCGATAAGGGCGATGGTCATGGCGGCGAAGCTCGCCCGGCTCACCCGCTCACCGAGCAGCCACCAGCCGAGAAAGGCGGCGCAGAATGGCGCGATGCCGCTCATGAAGATCGACTGGGCCACGGTGGTGTAGAACAGCGACAGGACGAAGCACAGCCCGGCGAGGCCGATGGCAATGCCGGCGACGACCGCACCCAACCCGGCCTGGCGCATGACGGCCGGGGTGCGCCGACCATGGGTGAGGACCAACCATCCCCCGATCAGCAGGAGCACGGTGAGCGAGCGGTAAAGGACGATCTGCCAGCTGTCGATGCCGTCGGTGAGGCGCACCAGGACCCCGCCGAGGCTCCAGCAGGACGCCGCCGCGATCCCCAGCGCGACGCCGACGCCATGGCTCGGGACGAAGCGGGGTCCCATTACAAATGTCTCCGCTTCTCATGATCCCTGATGATGATTGCGAGAAGGAACAATCCGAGAAAGAGCGCCAGCGACAGCGGCAGGCCATGCGGCCCGAACACCGTCATGGCCAAGCCTCCGACCGAAGCGCCGACCAGCGCCCCTGCTCCCCACACCGAGGCGAAGGCCGCTGCGCCGGCGACCAGCTCGTCCCCCCGGAAGCGATCGCCGAGCTCGGCCAGCGCCACGCTGTAGAGACCGTAGCCGGTCGAGCCGATGACCACCAGCACCGGCCACATCAGAACACCCCCCATGCAGAAGGGCAGCACCAGCAGCCCGACGACGGTGGCGAGCGTGCAGCCGGCCATGACCTGGCGCTTGGGATAGAGATCGGCCAGCCAGCCGATGGGAAATTGCAGCAGGATGTTGCCGGCGACGAGCGCCGTCAGGGCGAGCGAGGCGGTTTCGATGCCAAGGCCCATGCGGACGCCATAGACCGACAGGAGGCTCAAGGTCGCGGCATCGAAGACTGCAAAGATGCCGACGGCGGCGAGCAGGACCGGCGCCTTGGGGATGAAGCTCAGCAGCGACGCGCGGTGATCGTCGGCCGCCCGGTCGATCCGTGGCTCGCGCACCGAAGCGAGGGGGACCATGGCCGATACCAGCACGGCGGCGCCGATCAGGAACGGTCGCCAGCCCTCGACGCCGATGAGGCTGATCAGCAGCGGGCCGCAGGCGAAGCTCGCCGAGAGCACGCTGGCATAGATGGCGACGACCTTGCCGCGCTGGCCGTCCCTGGCAAATTTCACGACCCAGGATTCGCTCAGCACGAAAAGCGTCGAGACGCTCATGCCCTGGAGGAAGCGCAGCACGAACCACCATTCGACCGACCACAGGACCTTGTAGGCGAGAACGATCAGGGCGGTGGAGAAGGCGGCCCCGAGAATGACCGGCTTGACGCCGAAGCGGCGCACCAGCGACGGGATCATCAGCGAGGAGGCGAGGATGCCGATCGGCGACATCGCGGCATTGAGCCCGATCAGGTCGTCGGAATAACCGCGCTCGGCAAGAATGAGCGATAGCAATGGGAACATTAGCCCAAGCGCGAAGCCGAAAACCGCGATCGCCGCTACGGCAGCAACCAGATTGCGCCAGGCCCGCGCCGAAACAGCGGGTTTTTTCGCCAGTGTCCGCTCCATCCGCAGAGCTTCTGCCGTGGCGACCAATATGGCGTCAATAAGCGGGGTCGCAGGACAGATATGCTGGCGCAATCTTCAGGCCGCGAAAATCAGGCCTTTCTCACCAATTGCCCATCGGCAAGCCACAGCCCGGCGATGAGTCCGCCATAGATCGTCGCCATGGTGTAGGCGATCCCGGAAGGACCCAGGAGATCGAGGGCAAAGCCGGCAAGCGGCGGTCCGATGATGCCGCCCACCCCCCACATGGCGGCAAAGGCGGCGGAGCCCGCCACCAGGTCGCGGCCCTGGAAGCGGTCGCCCATCACCGTCATGGCGATGATGTATACGGCATAGGCGCAGGTGCCGAGCAGCAGCGCGACCGGCCACAGCAGCGGCGTCAGGACGACGACGGGCAGCGACAGGGCAAGCAGCGGCGTCGCGATGACGGCAACCCACAGCACGCCCTGGCGCGACCAGCGGTCGGCGAGCCAGCCGACGGGATATTGCAGCACGGCATTGCCGGCGATCGCCACGGCCAGCGCAAAGGACGCAGTCTTGAGATCGAGGCCGCTGCGCAGGCCGAAGATCGGGAAGAAGGCCAGCATGACGGAGTCGAACATGGTGAGGGTGGCGACCGCCAGCAGCAGCAGCGGAGCGCGGCGGGCAAAGCCGAGCATGGTGGTGCCGCCGCCGGTGTCCTCCCTATCCGTGCCGGCGAGATCGATGAACAACAGCGGCAGCGCGCTCAGGCCCACCAGGATCGTGGCGAGCACGAAGGGCAGATAGCCCTCGACCCCGGTATAGGGCATCAGGAACGGCCCGGCGGAGAAGCCCAGCGACAGCATGGAGCCGTAGATCGCCGCCACCCGGCCGCGCGCCTCGGCCGGGGCGAAGCCGAGGATCCAGGCCTCGCTCAGCGCGTAGAGGGTGCCGCCGGCGGCACCGAACAGGAACCGGGTCACGAACCAGATCTCGATCGCGGGAAGCAGCGGAAAGCTGAGCAGCACCGCGATGATGGCAATGATGGCGGCGAGCGCCAGGCGCTGGCCGCCCCAATGGCGGGCAAGCCGGGGAATGAACGGCCCGGCGGCGATGATGCCGAGCGGACCCATGGCGGCGTTGAGCCCGATCACCGCCGCATCGACGTGGCGGGACTCGAGAATGACGTTGAGCAGCGGATAGGTGAGGCCGAAGCCGATGTCGGCCACGACGATGGTGGCGATGGCGGCGATGAGGTTCTGGAGCGAGCCGCGCCCCGAGGCCCGGCCCGCCGCGCGGCTCACACCCATTTCACCAGGGGCGGCAGCGAGGAGAGCACCGCCTCGACATTCCCCCCGGTCTTGAGGCCGAACAAGGTGCCGCGGTCATAGAGCAGATTGAACTCGACATAGCGGCCGCGGCGGACCAGCTGCTCGTCGCGGTCCTGATCGCTGAAGGGGAAGTTCATGTTGCGCTCGACGAGCGCGCCATAGACCGCGCCGAAGGCCGCGCCGACATCGCTGGCGAAGGCAAGATCGGCAGCGAAATCGCCGGTGTTGTGCCAGTCGAAGAAAATGCCGCCGACGCCGCGGCTCTCCCCGCGGTGGGGCAGGAAGAAATAGCTGTCGCACCATGCCCTGAAGCGCTCGTAGTCGGCACCCGGGTGGCGGCCGCAGGCGGCGGCAAGCGCGGCATGGAAGGCCACCGTGTCGGGATCCTCGGCGCTGCGCCGCCGGCTGAGGACGGGGGTGAGATCGCCGCCGCCGCCGAACCACCATTGCGCGGTGACGACGAAACGCAAATTCATGTGGGCGGCGGGAACGTTGGGGTTGAAGGGATGGGCGATCAGCGAGATGCCGGTGGCAAAAAACCGGCCGCCGCTCTCCTCGGTGCCGGGGATCTGCTGGCGGAATTCCGGGGTGAACGTGCCGAACACCGTCGAGACGTGGATGCCGACCTTTTCGAACACCCGCCCCGCCATGACTGCCATGACGCCGCCGCCGCCCGGCTCCGCCCCCGCCACCTGGCGCTGCCACGGCGTCAACACGAAGCGGCCGGCGGGGCGCGCGGCCAGCGGCGTTTCGGCAAGCGCGTCCTCGAGCGCTTCGAAACGGCCGAGAAGCGCATCCCGCAAGCCCTCGAAGGCGGCGCGGCTCCTGGCTTTCTCGGCCGTCAGATCGTGGGGAGCGTCCATCTCCCGTTCCTTAGAGCATTGCGCGCCGGAGGGGAATCGCTTCGGCGCGCCGGGTTGTGCGACTTTTGATGGCTGGACAGGGCTTTCGCCCGATGCCAAATACCCCACGGGAATCCGTCCCTATCGAGGGTCAACCGTGTCGACAGCCGAAGCAGCCGAGGGTACGAGGCGGGATTTTCTCTATATCGCGACCGGAGCGGTGGGGGTGGTGGGCACCGTCTTCGCGTTGTGGCCGTTCATCGACCAGATGAATCCCGATGCCTCGGTCAGGGCGCTGGCCTCGATCGAGGTCGATCTCGCGCCGATCGCCGAGGGCCAGGCGATCACCGTGAAATGGCGCGGCAATCCGGTGTTCATCCGGCACCGCACCGCCAAGGAGATCGAGGCCGCCAAGGCGGTGCCGCTGGACGATCTCAGGGATGGCGAGGCGCGCAACGCCAACCTGCCGGACAATGCGCCGGCAACCGACCAGAACCGGGTGGTCGGCGGCAAGGAGAGCATGCTGGTGATGCTCGGCGTGTGCACCCATCTCGGCTGCGTGCCGATCGGCAATGAGGGCGACTACACGGTGGTCGAGAACAATCACAAGGTCGGGGGCTGGTTCTGTCCCTGTCACGGCTCGCATTACGACACGGCGGGACGGATTAGAAAGGGACCGGCGCCGGAGAACCTGCACGTGCCGCAATACGCCTATATCAACGACAGCAAGATCCGCATCGGGTAACAGGAGCCAGGCAATGGCCGAGCATGGTCGTTACGACTTCAAGAATCCGGTGGCCCGCTGGTTCGATTCGCGCCTGCCGATCCTGAGCGTCGCCAAGGTGCATGTGCTCGACTTCCCGACGCCGAGCAACCTCAACTACTTCTGGACCTTCGGCGGCATTCTCGCAGTGATGCTGGTGGTGCAGATCATCACCGGCGTCGTGCTGGTGATGCACTTCGTCCCGCATGTCGACTTCGCCTTCGATTCGATCGAGGCGATCCGCCGCGACGTGAATTACGGCAACATCATCCAGAAGATGCACGCGGTCGGCGCCTCGATGTTCTTCCTCGCCGTCTATATCCACATCTTCCGCGGCCTCTATTACGGTTCCTACAAGGCGCCGCGCGAGGTGCTGTGGATGATCGGGGTGCTGATCCTCCTGGTGATGATGGCGACGGCGTTTCTCGGCTATGTGCTGCCGTGGGGACAGATGAGCTTCTGGGCCGCCAAGGTGATCACCAACCTGTTCTCGGCCATTCCCTTTTTCGGCGACGCGATCGTGACCTGGCTGTGGGGCGGCTATTCTGTCGACAATCCGACACTCAACCGGTTCTTCTCGCTGCACTACCTCCTGCCATTCGTGCTGGCGGGCCTGGTGTTCCTGCATATCTGGGCGCTGCATGTGCCGGGCAACAACAACCCGGTCGGCGTCGATGTCAGGCCGGGGCAGGACACGGTGCCTTTCCACCCCTATTACACGATGAAGGACCTTTATGCGATCGTGGTTTTCCTGCTGCTGTTCGCGGCGTTCATGTTCTTCGCGCCGGATTATCTCGGACACCCGACCAACTATGCCAAGGCCAATCCGCTGGTCACCCCGACTCATATCGTGCCGGAGTGGTATTTCCTGCCGTTCTACGCGATCCTGCGATCGATCCCCGACAAGCTGCTCGGCGTCATCGCGATGTTCGGCTCGATCCTGATCCTGTTCGCCCTGCCCTGGCTCGACACCTCGCCGGTGCGCTCCGCCAATTACCGGCCGGTCTATCGCCAGTTCTTCTGGCTCCTGGTCATCGACAGCATCCTACTCGGCATTGTCGGGTCCAACCCGCCGGAGGGGTCATGGCTCACCATCGGCCGGATCGCCACCGCCTATTATTTCCTCCATTTCCTGGTGATCATGCCGCTGATCGGTTTCCTCGAAGTACCGCGGCCGGTGCCGGCATCGATCTCCGAGGCGGTCCTGCCGCCACGGTCCGAAGTCAGGGCGGCAGAGTGAGAGCGGGCGAGGTGTCGATCATGAGCCGCATGGCCCCGCTCGCTGCCCTGGTCCTGCTCGGGCTCACCGCTATTGCAGCGCCGGCCCTTGCCGCCGAGGAGAAGCTTCCCGCCAAGGACGTGGCGTTCAGTTTCGAAGGGCCGTTCGGCACCTTCGACCGGGCGCAGATCCAGCGCGGCTATCAGGTCTACAAGGAGGTCTGCTCGGCCTGCCATTCGATGACGCTGCTGCGCTACCGCAATCTCGGCGAACCCGGCGGGCCGGAATTCCCGCCGGAACAGGTCAAGGCGATGGCGGCGGAGTACAAGGTCACGGATGGGCCGGATGCCTCGGGCAACATGTTCGAACGCCCTGCCCTGCCCTCCGATCCCTTCAATAAGCCGTTTCCCAATGACGCTGCGGCACGCGCCGCCAATGGCGGGGCGCTCCCGCCCGACCTGTCGCTCATGACCAAGATGCGGGCCGGCTGGTCCGGCAGCCTGCTCACGCTCTATACCACCCAGCTCATCAAGGGCATGGGCGGGCCGGAATATGTCTATTCGGTCCTCACCGGCTACCAGGATCCGCCGAAGGAGCTCGCCGCCGAAGCGCCCGAGGGCAAGTTCTACAATCCCTATTTCGAGAACGGCCATTGGATCGGCATGCCGCCGCCGCTGTCGGACGGTGCCGTGACCTATGCCGACGGCACCAAGGCCACAGTCGACCAGATGGCTCAGGACGTGACAGCGTTCCTTGCCTGGGCCGGCGAGCCGAAAATGGAGGAGCGCAAGCACCTCGGTTTCTTGGTCATGGTCTATCTCGCCCTGTTCGCGGTGCTGCTCTATCTCGTCAAGCGCCGGATCTGGGGCCGGCATGAGTAGTGAAATAGGCAAGTGGCAATAGGCAATAGGCAATAGGCAATGAACGGTGCTCCTGCCGACGCAAATCTGCCCTGCCTACTTGCCTATTGCCTACTTGCCTATTGCCCACTTGCCTACTTGCCTAGCGCTCTGAGAGAGGAGCCCGCATGACCAAATCGGTGCTCGGAGTGATCGGCGGTTCCGGCGTCTATGACATGGCGATGGACAATTCCCACTGGGTGGCGATCGCGTCGCCCTGGGGCGAGACGTCGGACGAATTCCGCATCGGCACGATCCACGGCATCGAGGTCGTGTTCCTGCCGCGGCATGGGCGCGGCCACCGCATCCCTCCAAGCCAGATCGACTACCGGGCCAATATCGATGCCATGAAGCGCGCCGGGGTCACCGACCTGGTGTCGATCTCGGCCTGTGGATCGTTCCGTGAGCACCTGCGGCCGGGCATCTTCGTGATCGTCGACCAGTTCATCGACCGCACCTTCGCGCGCGAGAAGAGCTTCTTCGGGACCGGCTGCGTTGCGCATGTGTCGCTCGCCGAGCCGATCTCGCCGCTTCTGGCCGACCGCGTCGAGGCGGCAGCCCGGGCAATCGGCATCCCCTGCCAGCGCGGCGGAACCTATCTGTGCATGGAAGGACCGCAATTCTCGACCATTGCCGAATCGAAGCTCTACCGCAAGTGGGGCTGCGACGTGATCGGCATGACCAACATGCCGGAGGCCAAGCTCGCCCGCGAGGCGGAGCTCTGCTACACGACGGTGGCGATGGTCACCGATTTCGATTCCTGGCATCCCGGCCACGGCACGGTCGACATCCAGTCGATCCTCGAGGTGGTGCGGGCCAATTCCGGCAATGCCTCGCGGCTCGTCAGCGAGATTGCCGGCAATTTCCCGCCCGAGCACGAACCATGCCCGATCGGCTCCGACCGGGCGCTCGAACATGCGATCATCACCGCCCCGGACAAGCGCGATCCACAGCTTGTTGCCAAGCTCGATGCCGTTGCCGGCCGGGTGCTCAACCGCTGAAAGCGAGGCGCCATGGATCTCAGGAACGGCTTCGACATCAAACGCTACATCCGCACCATCCCGGACTATCCGAAGCCGGGGATCCAGTTCCGCGACATCACCACGCTGCTTGCCGACCTGCACGGATTCAGGGCCGCGGTCGACGAGCTGAGCTGGCCGTTCCTCAAGGGCAATATCGATTTCGTGGCCGGGATCGAGGCGCGCGGCTTCATCCTCGGCGGCGCGGTGGCCCATGTGCTCGGGCGCGGATTTGTGCCGATGCGCAAGAAGGGCAGGCTGCCGGGGAAAGTCGTCGGCCAGGATTACTCGCTTGAATATGGCGTCGACCGGATCGAGATCCATGCCGACGCCGTTCACGCCAACGACCGGGTGCTGTTGATCGACGATCTGGTGGCGACCGGCGGCACCGCCAATGCCGCCATCGATCTGATCCGCAAATCGGGCGGCGAAGTGGTGGCGGCGGCCTTCGTCATCGACCTGCCCGATCTCGGCGGTGCGGCGAAGCTGCGGCGGAAGGGCGTCAAGGTGCATACGCTGGTTGAATTCGAGGGAGACTGAGCACCATGAAGATCGCCGGCAAGCATTACCGCTCGATATGGGTGGATGATGATGGCTGGTCGGTCCACATCATCGATCAGACGCGCCTGCCGCATGCCCTGGAAATCCTGACGCTGACGACCTGCGAGGATGCGGCGCGGGCGATCGAGACCATGCAGACCCGCGGGGCGCCGCTGATCGGCGCCACGGCTGCCTATGGGCTGTGCCTTGCATTGCGGCAGGATGCGTCCGACGAGGCGCTGGAAAAGGCAGCGGCCCGGCTCAAGCGGACGCGGCCGACCGCGGTCAATCTCGCCTGGGCGGTGGACGAGATCGTTGCCGCGGTGCGCAACCGGCCACGCGGCGAGCGGGTGGCGGCGGCCTATGCCCGGGCCGGTGCGATCGCCGACGACGATGTCGCGACCTGTCGGGCGATCGGGGCGCATGGGGTCAGGCTGATCCGCGAGGTCGCCGTCAAGCATCCGGCGCGGCCGGTCAATGTCCTGACCCATTGCAATGCCGGCTGGCTCGCAACGGTCGACTGGGGCACGGCGCTGGCGCCGATCTACATGGCCCATGACGAGGGCATCGACGTCCATGTATGGGTGGACGAGACACGGCCGCGCAACCAGGGGTCGGCGCTCACCGCCTTCGAGCTCGGCGCCCATGGCGTGCCGCACACCATCGTCGCCGACAATGCCGGCGGTCATCTGATGCAGCATGGCAAGGTCGACCTGGCGATCGTCGGCACCGACCGGACGACGCGGACCGGCGATGTCGCCAACAAGATCGGCACCTATCTCAAGGCGCTCGCCGCCAAGGACAACCGGGTGCCGTTCTATGTCGCTCTGCCCCACTCGACCATCGACTGGCGGGTGCGGGACGGCCTTGCCGAGATTCCGATCGAGCAGCGCTCGCCGCAGGAGCTGACCCATGCCACCGGCCGCAGCGCCGACGGCGCCCTGGTGACGGTGCAGCTGTCGGCGCCGGGCAGCCCGGCGGCCAATCCGGCATTCGATGTCACGCCGGCACGGCTGGTGACCGGGCTCATCACCGAGCGCGGCATCTGCCCGGCCAGCGAGGAAGGCCTGCTTCAGCTCTATCCGGAGCGGCAGAAGAAATGACTGTCCGTCAGCTTGCCGCCCTGATCACCCGGGCGCGGATCTGCGACATCAGCCCGTCATAGGCGCGAAGCTGGGTCGGGTTGAGCACGCGCGACAGCGCCGCTCGCTCGCGGGCACCGATGGCGATGAGCTCGGACGAGGCCCGCTGCAGCTTGCCGATATTGGGCCGGTCATTGGGGTTGATGCCGTAGCGGCGGAACACTTTGCTGCGCTGGCTGCGCATCTCGGTGATGATGCGCTGGGCCTTGGCGCGCTGCGCCCCGGTGAGCTGAAGGGCGCTGATGATGTTGACGTCGTAGACCGAGGCCTTGGCGGGGAGACTCGCCACCGGCATGGCAACAGCCGTGGCAGCCGCAAGGAGCAAGGCGAAGCGCCAGGGTGAACGGGGCTGCGTCATCAACTCGTCTCCTTTTCGGTGCAGCGGCAATCGAACCGCTCAGAGGTTGAACCTGAAATGCATGACGTCGCCATCGGCGACGACATAGTCCCGACCTTCCAGGCGCAGCCGGCCGGCATCGCGTGCGCCGGCCTCCCCGCCCCATCTCACATAGTCATCATAAGCGATGGTCTCGGCCCGAATGAAGCCACGTTCGAAATCGGTGTGGATAACTCCGGCCGCTTCCGGGGCGCGGGTCCCCTGGGTCACGGTCCAGGCCCGGGCCTCCTTCGGCCCGACCGTGAAATAGGTGATGAGGCCGAGGAGGTCATAACCGGCACGGATGACCCGGTTCAGGCCCGGCTCGCCAAGCCCGACCGCGGCCAGATAATCCTGCTGGTCCTCCGGGCTCAGAACGGCAATTTCGCTTTCGATCTTGGCCG
Organism: uncultured Alphaproteobacteria bacterium; assembly: GCA_963744915.1. Classification (GTDB taxonomy): domain Bacteria; phylum Pseudomonadota; class Alphaproteobacteria; order Rhizobiales; family Aestuariivirgaceae; genus DATAFF01. The sequence continues at coordinate 217,212 of CAVUUY010000013.1, read as the reverse complement.
AGACGACGACTGCCCCCGCACCTTCGCCTGCGGCCCGGGCCGCCACCAGCCGGGAGCCGGCATTGCCATGCTCGGCCGCCGTCTCCTCGACATTGCAGACATAGAGCACCGGCTTCGAGGTCAAGAGCCCGAGCGCCTGGAAGGCCCGCTCCTCCTCGGGGGCGCGGGACACCAGCCTGGCCGGCTTGCCGGCACGCAGCAGCTCGAGCGCCCGGTTCATACGCGACAGCACCTCGCGCGCCTCCTTGTCGGCGCCCTTTGCCCGCTTCTCCAGCGCCACGACACGCTTCTCCAGGCTGTCGAGATCGGCGAGCATCAGCTCGGTCTCGACCGTCTCGATATCGGCGAGCGGGTCGATCCGGCCCTCGACATGGGTGACCTCGCCATCCTCGAAGCAGCGCACGACATGGGCGACGGCGTCGACCTCGCGGATATTGGCGAGGAACTGGTTGCCGAGCCCTTCCCCCTTGGAGGCGCCGCGAACCAGGCCGGCAATGTCGACAAAGGTCAGTCGGGTCGGGATGATCTGGGCACTTTCGCCGATCCTGGCCAACGTCGCCAGCCGCGGATCGGGCACGCCGACATCGCCGACATTCGGCTCGATGGTGCAGAAAGGATAGTTGGCGGCCTGCGCCGCCGCCGTCTGGGTCAGCGCATTGAACAGGGTCGACTTGCCGACATTCGGCAGGCCGACTATGCCGCATTTGAATCCCATTACTGCGGTTCCTTGCTGGTCGAGGGATCCCCGTTCGCTGCCTTGCCGGGCCGCGGCGCCGGCGGGTTGCGCGCCAGGTGAATGCGATTCTGAAGCGTCGTGAAATCCCCCTTCCCGATCAGGTCCGCCTCGGCCGCGACAGCCTCAACGAGCTCCTCGGCAAATGCCACCTCGGCCTTGCTGAAGTCGTCGAGGACATAGTGGTGAACCAGCGATTTCTCGCCGGGATGGCCGATGCCGAACCGCAGCCGATGGAAATCCGAACCGATATGCGCCGCGATCGAGCGCAGGCCATTGTGCCCGGCATGGCCGCCGCCGGTCTTGGCCCGGACCTTGCCGAGCGGCAGGTCCAGCTCGTCATGCAGAACGACGATATTGCCCGGCGGAACCTGGAAGAACCGAGCCGCCTCGCCGACGGCACGCCCGGAATCGTTCATATAGGTCTGGGGCTTCAGCGCCAGCACCTTGGTGCCGGCCAGCATGCCTTCCGCGACCTCGGACTGGAATTTGCGCCGCCACGGCCCGAAGCCATGCCGGCGAGCGATGGCATCGATGGCCACGAAACCGATATTGTGGCGGTTGGTGGCATATTTCAGGCCCGGATTGCCTAGCCCGACAATGAGAAGCATGAACCGTTCCCAAGCGGAGCCGGCAGGCCCGGCGACCCGTTACTTCTTCTTCTCTCCTGCGGCCTTGGCCGGCGTCGCCGCGGCGACGGCAGGCGTCGGCACCTTCTGGGCGGTGGCCGGAACCTCGGCCGGAACCGCCGCAACGCCCTCCGCCTCGGCCACGACCTCTTCCTGACCGCCGCCGGCGCCGGCGACGGTCGCGATGGTGAAATCGCGATCGGCAATCACCGGCCGCACATTGGGCGGAAGCTTGACATGGCTGATGTGGATCGAGCCGCCGATCTCCCAGCCGGTGAGGTCGATCTCGATCTGTTCCGGGATATTGTCGGCCGGGCAGTAAAGCTCGACCTCGTGTCGCACGACGTTGAGAACGCCGCCGCGCTTGAGCCCGGGCGATGCCTCGTGATTGGAGAAATGGACGGGCACGGCCACCGAGATGCGCTGGCCGGCGCCGAGCCGCAGGAAGTCGACATGGATGACGCGGTCGGTGACGACGTCGAACTGGAGGTCGCGGGGAATGGCGCGAACCTTGTCGTTGCCGAGCTCGACATCGACCAGGGTGGAGAGGAACCGGCCGGACTCGACGGCCTTCCGGAGCTCGTTGTAAGGCAGCGCCACGAGCTGCGGCTCCTTCTCGCCGCCATAGATGACACCCGGAACGAGGCCGTCGCGGCGGGTCGCCCGGGCAGCGCCCTTGCTGCCGGCCTTGCGCGCCGATGCCTTCAATGAAATGACCTTCGCCATCGCCAAACTCCCTCGGCAGCATGGAAAATCAAACGGAGCCGCACCGGCTCCGCTTTGAGATCGAGCGCATCCCTTGAGGGCGAGGCTCGCCTAGCGGGCGCGCTTATACCGCCGAAAGCCTGCAAACACAACCCCGGCGGAACGCGCCCTCAGAAGGGATGGCGCGGGCCGGAATAGAGCCGGCAGAAGCAGGGAGAGTTGTGGAACACGGCCCGGTTGACCCCGCCCCAGGGATTCCATAGGAGGCGCGGCCGAACGATCACCGGCTCGGGGCGGAGCGGTGGAACGATCGCCGGCGCAGCGTTCTGGATACCCATGCCGGGCGCGTAGATGACCTTGACCTTGCGCGACCGGTCGGCCAGGACCGGCGAGGCCATGAGGCAGGCAAGCGAGAAAGCCGCAAGCGGCGCAAAAATCCTGCGCATTGAGGAAACCGTCCGTTGAAGCGCCGCACCGGGTTGCATCCATGCAGAGCACCACCACCCGATGCAAGGCCCCTGGGTTGCGCCGGGTTGAATACGAGCCTCCCTGCGGTCAATCGAACAGGCTCGAGACCGATTCCTCGCGCGAGGTGCGTCCCGCCGCTTCGCCGATCAGCGGCGCAATCGACAACACCCGGATGTTGCGCGAGACCCGCACCGCCTCGGTAGCCTGGATGGAATCGGTGATCACCAGCTCCTTGAGCTTGGAGGCGGTGATTCGCGCCACCGCCCCGCCCGACAGCACGCCATGGGTGATGTAGGCGCAAACATCGGTCGCCCCTTCCTCCAGCAGAGCTTCGGCGGCATTGCACAGGGTGCCGCCGCTGTCGACGATGTCGTCGACCAGGATGCAGCTCCTGCCGCGCACGTCGCCGATGATGTTCATGACCTCGGATTCATTGGCGCGCTCGCGCCGCTTGTCGACGATGGCGAGCGGGGCGCCGATCCGCTTGGCAAGCCCCCTGGCGCGCACCACGCCACCGACATCGGGCGAGATCACCGTCAGTTTGGCGCCGTCGAAACGCTCGCGGATGTCGCGGACCATGACCGGGCCGGAGAACAGATTATCGGTCGGAATGTCGAAAAAGCCCTGGATCTGGCCGGCATGGAGGTCGAGCGTCAGCACCCGGTCGGCCCCGGCGCGCTCGATCATGTTGGCCACGAGCTTGGCCGATATGGGGGTGCGCGGTCCAGGCTTCCGGTCCTGCCGGGCATAGCCGAAATAGGGCATGACGGCGGTGATGCGGCGGGCCGAGGCGCGGCGCAGGGCATCGATGATGATGAGAAGCTCCATCAGGTGGTCGTTGGCGGGAAAGGAGGTGGACTGGATGACGAAGACATCCTCGCCGCGGACATTCTCCTGAATCTCGACGAACACCTCCATGTCGGCAAAGCGCCGCACGACGCATTTCGCGAGCGGCAGCTTGAGGTAGGCGGCGATCGCCTCGGCCAATGGTCGATTGGAATTCCCGCAGACGATCTTCATGCGCCATCTCCGCCGTTCGCACGATGACGGGTCTATTACAATCGGTTGGCGGAAATGCCAACTGGCGGATTTGCCTATTGCCGCATGGTATTAACGACCTGGAAGATGCCCTCGGCGGCGGCCTGTGTCGCATAATAGGCAGTATCGCCCCAGCCCTTGTCGAGCGAACCCGACGGCACGTCGTTGGCCTGCTTGATGGTGCCGATGGCCTTGCCATCGGGCATCTTGACGGTCCAGTCCACCCGCACGCGCTGGGCGCCACCCGAGGCCGGCCCGAGCGCCACCTCCCCGACAATGGTGAAAGCATCCGGCCGCGCCTCCTCGAGCACCGGCCAGCCGGCCTCGGCAAGGGTGCGGCGCATGGCCAGAACCAACTCCTGATTGCCTTTGCCCGGCGAGCCACGGACCTCGGTGACGGCGACGGCGCGAATCTCGGAGCGGTTGCCGGCCGGCGCTCCGGCGGCATCGGGCGGCGCCTGGCCGACCGCAGCCTGGCCCGCCAGCGGACCGCTGGGGGCGGGCGGCGGGGTCGGGGCCGGCGGCGGCACGGGTTTTCCGGCAGCCGCCGCCGCAGCGAGGGAGCCGTAATAGGTCTCGTAGTCGATGTCCTTCTCGGCGCCGGGACCGGCCTCCGCAAAAGTATCGAGCGGCGGCGGCATGCCTTCGGCGCGGGTGGAAAAGCCAAGCTCGGCCAGGCGACTCGACAGCCCCTCGGCGGTTACCGCGGCAATTCTGAGCAGCATCCTCTGGTCGATCCCGGCCCATGGATCGTTGCCACTCAGCGGCGCCTGTTCGGCCCCCTCGATGACATGCAGGGTGCCACCGGTATTGCCGGTCAGCACCCAGCGGTAGGACAGGCTCACCACCGTTCCCTGCGGCGTGGCGCCGAAGATGCCGGCGAGCTTGTAGCCCTCGGCGAAGCTGCCCTGGACGATGGCGAAATGGCGGCGGGCCGCCGTGCCGGCCAGCGCCTCTGCAAGGAGGGCCGACTGCTGCGGCGGCAGGTTCGCCATGGCGGTGACGGCGATCGGCGGCGGCATCCGGGAGGACAGCGGGCCGAGCGAATTCTTGGCGAAGGGCGATGAACCGCCGTTGCAGCCGGCGAGGAATGCCAGCCCGCCAAGGAGCAGAAAATTGGCCGCCGCCCGCAACGGTCCCGCCATGCTCACCGAACGATCAGATCCAGAGGGTGCTGCGACAGTGGCTGTGGCGCGCCATCCCCGATGATGTAGGTGCGTCCGAGCGTCATCGCGGTCTGGCTGTCGGAGTCCATGAGGATCATATGGGCGAACATCACCATTCCGGGTTGAAGCTCGAACGGGTTGCCGTGGTAGAACATCGGTGCATCCATCCAGGACGGGGTGAACTTGGCGCCGAGCGAGTAGCCGCAGGCATTGAGCCTGTGGCCCTCCATGCCGTGCTCGTCGACCACCCGCGCATGCGCATCGAACACCTCCCCTGCCGTGTGTCCCGCCCGCATCACCGCCTCGCAGGCGCCAAGCGCCGCCACCGCGGCGGCATGCATCTCGCCATGGCGACGGCTCGGCGCGCCGATCACTATCGTGCGCATCAGCGCGGCATGATAATGGCGGTAGACCCCGGCAAACTCCAAGGTGAGCTGGTCGCTGGCCGACAATTTGCGCCGGCCGGACTTGTAGCGGCACAGCAGGGCATCGGACCCGGAGCCGATAATGAATTCATTGGCCGGATAGTCGCCGCCGCCGGCGAAGATGGCGGCCTGCTGGGCGGCGAGGATGGCGCCCTCGTCGGCCCCGGCCCGGGTCGCCTCGATGCCGGCGCGCAGTGCCGCATCGCCGAGCTCGCCGGCCTGGCGCACATAGGCAAGCTCGGCCGGCGACTTCATCGCCCTGAGCCGGCTCACCAGATCGGACGCATCGACCAGCTCGCAGAAGCCGGCAAATGCCTGCTCCACCTGCTTGCCGTTGAAATGGGTGAGGCCATAGGCATTGGTCTCGATGCCGAGCCGCTTGCCGGCGGCGCCGAGATCCCGAAGCATGTCGCGCAGCTGATCGGCAGGGCGGGCGCCGGCCTCGTCGGTCCAGATGCGGATGTCCTCGATGATCGAGGTGTGCCGGGCCTGCCGCAGATCGGCGGAGCGGGTCAGGAGCGCCAGCCGCCCATCGGCTCCGAGATAGAGGCACTGGAAGAAGCAGAAGCCGAACGTGTCGTAGCCGGTGAGGTAGTACATGCTCTCCTGGTTGAACATCAGGAGCCCGTCCAGATTCTGCCGCGCCAGCTCGCGCGCCACCCTGTCGATGCGGGCGCGGTATTCAGCCCTGTCGAAATGCAATGCCACTGCGTCCTCCCTTCGTTGCTGGCGGCGGCTCAGACTTCGAGCATCACCGCCGAGATCTGGCGGCCATAATCGGCTTCACCGCGGTGGGTGGCGCGCCGATAGCTGAAGAAGCGCTGCTCCTCGGTGTAGGTGCAGGCGGGAATGATCTCGACCTGCTGCAGGCCCAGGGCTTCGAGCCGGTAGGCGGCATAGGCCTGGAGATCGAACCGGTAGTGCAGCGGCCGGTCGGCAGCGATGAAGAAGCGGGCATTGCCCGGCTCGCTCGCCACGAAACGGTCGCGGAATTCCTGGCCGACCTCATAGGCTCCCTGGCCGATCGCCGGTCCGACCGCGGCAACGATGTGGCGGCGATGACCGCCAAGCCGCTCCATCTCGTCGATGGTCGATTCGAGCACCCGGCCGATGGCGCCTTTCCAGCCGGCATGGGCGGCAGCGACGATGCCGACCGTGGTGTCGGCCATGAGCACCGGAGCACAGTCGGCGGTGAGGATGGCGGCGGCGATCCCGGGGCGGCGGGTGACGATGGCATCGCCCTTCGGCCGGGCATCCTCGTCCCACGACGCGGTGGCGTGAACGACGATGTTGCTGTGGATCTGGTGAACCGACAGCAGGCTTGCCGGCTCGGCCCCGAGCGCATCGGCGACGAACCGGCGGTTGTGGCGGACGGCGCGGCGGTCGTCATTGGAGCCGAGGCCGCAATTGAGCGAGGCGTAGAGACCCTGCGAATGGCCACCCTCGCGGGTGAAGAAACCGTGGCGCAAACCGGCGATTTGCTTCAGTCCGGCAGCCTCGATCATGGCTCACCCTGGGTAAAGGGAAATGGCGGCGGCAGGTCGGGATGGCCCGCACCAAGGACCTTGAACAGGTGCCCCATCTGGTCGGCGGCTGCAAGCCTTGCCGCCGCTGCGGCCGTTTCCGCCTGGGCGGTGGCGTCGCGGCCCCGCTGCAGGGCCGCCACCCGGGCGGCGAGCCCCATGGCGGCGAGAAAGCTTCCCTGATCCATGGTGGGGTAGACCGCCGCACCGGCCTTGCGCAGTGAGCCTGCAAGGGCGGCAAAATCGACATGGGCGGTGATGTCGGCCTCGCCCGGGCGGTCCAGAAATTCGGCCCGGCGATGGCCGGCAACCGCCTGGAGCGTGTCGCCCGTGGCCGATGACAAATGGCCATAATCGATGATGAGGGCGAGCGACGGCGCCGCCGCGAGGCGGGCGCCAACCGCCTCGGCCAGCTGCCCGCGGGCCGGCGAAATCTCGGCAATGGCCCCCTCCGCGGCGGTGCCGGCCCAGGCGGGGACGAGGCGGTCGTCAACCGGGTCGGGGGCGAGGCCGAGCCCGAGATTGCCCTCCTGGTCGAGCCCGATCACCCGCTCGTGCCACCTGCCGCCGCGGCGTTCGAGCTGCCGGATTGCGATGGCATCGAAGAATTCGTTGGCGATGAGGATCATCGGGCCCGGCGGAACCGTGTCGAGGGAGGCATGCCAGGCGATCGGCTGCCGCGCTTGCGCCAGGGTCTGGCGCTGGCTCTCGGCGATGCGCGGGCTCGCTTCGACGAGATCGATTCGCAAGGCCGCCTCGAAGGCCGGGGCGATGCGGCAGGTGCGCAGGAGATCGGCCATCAGCGTGCCGCGGCCGGGACCAAGCTCGACGAGGCGGATCGGATCGGGACGCCCCATGACCTCCCAGGCGGCGAGGCACCAGACGCCGATCAGCTCGCCGAAGATCTGCGACACCTCCGGTGCGGTGACGAAGTCGCCCTGCCGGCCGAAGGGCATGCGCGCCATGTAGTAGCCGTGGCGCGGATGCCCGAGGCAGAGCGTCATGAAGCGATCAACGGTCATCGGGCCATCGGCGATGACGAGCTCCTTGATGAGGTGGGCGAGCGCGGTCATGCCGCCTTCAGCGCCCGCTGGATCAGCCACAGGCCAATGGCCATGAGCGGCAGCGACAGCAGCATGCCGGCGGTGAGAAAGCCGATGACCGGCCCGATCTGGACATCTGGCTCCCGGCAGAATTCGATGCCGAACCGGGCCAGGCCGTAGCCGAGGGCGAAGATGCCCGCCACGAGGCCCGGTCGCGCCAGGGCGTGATAGCGATCGGTGGCGATCTTGATGACGGCGAACAGGACCAGCCCTTCGAGCAGCGCTTCATAGAGCTGGCTCGGATGCCGGGGCTCGGGCCCGCCATTGGGAAAGACCATGGCCCAGGGCGCCGAACTTGGCCGGCCATAGAGCTCGCCATTGATGAAATTGGCGAGCCGACCCAGCCCGAGGCCGATCGGCACGCCGGCGGCGGCGACGTCGAGCAGGCGATCGAGGCGCAGATCGTGGCTTCGCGCATAGAGCCAGGATGCGGCCACGACGCCGAGAAAGCCGCCATGGAACGACATGCCGCCATGCCAGACCTCCAGGATGGCGAGGGGATGGCTCGAATATTGTGGCAGGTTGTAGAACAGCACATAGCCAAGGCGCCCGCCGATCACCACGCCCAAGGTCGCCCATAACAGGAAATCGTCGAGTTGCTCCGAGCTCACCGGCGGCCCGGTGGCGTCCCACAATTCGGGACGCCGCACCAGGTGCTTGGCATAGGCGAGCGTGAGCAGCAGGCCGAAAACATAGGCCAGCGCATACCAGCGCACCGCGAGCGGGCCGATCGAGAAGGCGACCGGGTCGATCTCGGGAAAGGGCAGGACATAGAGCGGCGGCATGGCGCGGCGACACTGGCCTCGCGGCGGGATTCGGTCAAGCCGGGCCGGTCCGGCCTTGAATGCAGGAAGATTGCGGCATAGTTGTCAAGACGCTGACGCTCTCGGAAAGGAACACCGACATGACCACCACCTCCTCGCGCTTCTTCGACGAGATCGCCAAGGTAATGAACAGTGCTGCGGGAGCAGCCCAAGGGGTGCGCCGCGAGATCGACGGCCTGGTCAAGTCCCAGGTCGAGCGGGTGCTCAACGAACTCGAGGTGGTGAAGCGGGAGGAGTTCGACGCCGTCAAGGAGATGGCGGGCCGGGCCAGGGAGGAAAACGACCGGCTGCTCGGCCGCATCGCCGAGCTGGAACGGCGGGTCGGCGGAACGGCGGCATCGGCCGGGGCCGCCGCGCAGTCGCATTCCACGACTCCTCCGAGTGCAGCGCCGCCGCCCTTCCCGGCAACCGAGTCCTCCTCGGGCGGCGCCCCGCAAAACCGAGTCTGACAAGCACCGAAAGAGCGCAAATCGCGTGTTAGATACCCGACAAACTTGATGTCGGGTCTTGATGCGTGACTCGCGATTGGGCAACTTCTTGTTGGTGGCTAGGGCATTGATTCGGGTGGCCAATCGGGGAGCCTCCGCTTCGGCCCCTGCCGTCGCGAGATCACTTACTGGCGGCGGCCTTCGGCCACCGCGGGGGGAACGAAAATGACGGCTGCCGCTTTGTTCGTCGAGGACACTCCCAATCCTATCGACAAGATCGAACACCTCGCCGCGCGGCACGACTGGTTCGTCGACCGGCCGGCCGATGACGAGGTCAACATGATCGTGGCCGGGGGTTGGACCGACCTCCATGTCAGCATCAATTGGCGCGAGGATCTCGAAGGGCTGCACATCGCCTGCTCCTTCGATCTCAAGGTTCCCTCGAACCGCCGGGGTGAGGTCGCTCGGTTGGTCACGCTGATCAACGAGCAGCTCTATTTCGGCCATTTCGACCTCTGGGCGACCGAGGGCACGCTGCTGTTCCGCAACGGGTTGCTCCTGACCGGCGGGGCGGTCGCCACCGAGGGCCAGTGCGAGGCGCTGATCGATCTGGCGCTCGATGCCTGCGAGCGTTATTTTCCCGCCTTTCAATTCGTGATCTGGGCCGGCAAGAGCGCCGATGATGCTATGCGATCATGTCTGATCGAGACCATGGGGGAGGCGTGAAGCTGCCGCTCGCCGGGACGCTTGCGCTGCTCGGTGCCGGCAAGATGGGCGGTGCCCTGCTCGAGGGGTGGCTGCGCCAGGGCATCGATCCGGCGCAAATCGTGGCGTTCGATCCGCATCCCCCGCCTGAGGTCGTGGCCGTGCTGGGCGACCGCAACATCCGCCACAATCCCGATCCGGCGGCGCTCGAAGCGCCGGAGGTGGTGCTGGTGGCGGTCAAGCCGCAATTCATGGATGAGGCGCTCAGGCAGGCGAAACCGCTGGCCCGGCACCGGCCGCTCGTCATTTCGGTGGCCGCCGGCAAGACCATAGCCACCTTCGAGCACTGGTGCGGCGGCGATGCGCCGGTGGTGCGCGCCATGCCGAACACCCCGGCGGCGATCGGCCGGGGCATCACGGCCATGGTGCCGAACCGCCATGTCGATGCAGCGCAGCGGGCACTCGCCATGGCGCTCCTCTCGGCGGTCGGCGAGGTGGTGCCGCTCGAAGACGAAGCCCTGCTCGATGCCGTCACGGCGGTGTCGGGTTCGGGGCCGGCCTATGTGTTCTATCTCACCGAATGCCTGGCCGAAGCCGGCCGTGCCGTCGGTTTGGACGAGGCGCTGGCGGTGAAGCTGGCGCGCGCCACCGTGGCCGGCGCCGGCGAGCTGATGCACCAGAGCGGGCTGCCGGCCGATGTGCTGCGCCAAAACGTGACCTCGCCCAAGGGAACCACCCAGGCGGCGCTCGAGGTGCTGATGGCGGATGACGGCCTCGCCCGGCTGATGCGGCAGGCGGTTGCGGCGGCGCAGCGCCGGTCGAAGGAGCTGGGAAAGGCGTGAGTTGTGCGGTAGTGAGTGGGAGGAGACGAGCACTCCCCACCGCCACGCACCATGCGTTCCGACCATGACCGATGAAACCCCGATCCACGACAGAATCCTGGACGCAGCACTCAGGCTCGCCGCCGACCGGCGGTGGACCGGGATCACCCTGCGCGACATTGCGGGCGAGGCCGGTCTCGGCCTGACCGAGCTCAATGCCGCGGTGGCATCGCGCGCTGCCATCCTGTCGCTGTTCAACCGCCGCATCGACCAGCGCATGCTGGCTGCCCTCGACAAGGACCCGGTGACGGGGGATGCGCATGACCGCATGTTCGAGGTTTTCATGCGCCGGCTTGAGGTGATGGCGCCTTGGCGCGCCGCCGTCGCCAGCATCATCGCCGATCCCGCGACGCTTCTCGATGATCCTGTCGAGACGGCGCGCTCGCTCGGCCGAAGTCTCGCCTGGGTGCTGGCCGCCGCCGGTCTCGAAAACGGCGGCAGCCGCGAGACGATCCAGCGGCTCGGTCTTGCCGCGGTCTATCGTCGGGTGCTGGGGGTCTGGGTCGACGATGACGATCCGGGTCTCGCACGCACCATGGCGGCCCTCGATCGCGCCTTGCGGGATGGCGAGACCTGGCTCAGGCGCGCTGCGCCGGCCCTGGCGATCGCCGGCGCCCTGGGCAGCGCGGCGCGGGCCCTTATCCGCGGCCGGCGGCGGCCTGCCGCATGAGCGAGGATCGCCGCATGCCGGAAACCATCGCCTTCGGCGACTTCCTCAAAGTCGACATCCGGGTCGGCACGGTGATCGCCGCCGAGCCCTATCCGGAAGCACGCAAACCGTCGATCAAGCTCACCGTCGATTTCGGTCCCGAGATCGGTGTGAAGCGCTCCTCGGCCCAGCTCACCCGCCATTACACGCCGCAGTCGCTGATCGGGCGCCAGGTGGCCGGGGTGGTCAATTTCCCGCCGCGTCAGATCGGCAAATTCCTGTCGGAAGTGCTGGTCGTCGGCTTCCCCGACGACAGCGGCGAGGTCGTGCTGGCGGCGGTGGAGCGGCCGGTTCCCAATGGCGGGCGGCTGTTCTGAGGCCGGGCCGGAGCTTTGCCGACTCAGTCGATATGGAGGGTGTAGCCGGCGCCGCGCACCGTCTGAAGATAGACGGGCACCGCCGGATCGTCCTCGATCTTGCGCCGCAGCCGGTTGATCAGGACATCGACGTTGCGGGCGTTTTCCTCGCTGCCGCCGACCGCAAGCTCGCCGCGCGCCACTGCCTGCCCGGCCCGCTGGGCCAGCAGCCGTAGCATGTCGCGCTCGCGCGACGACAGGCGGACCAGCTCCTCGCCGCGCCTCAGCTCGCCGCGCGTCACATTGAAGCGGCAGCGGCCGAAGCGGACCTCCTCCGCCGCGACGGGCACATGCGGCTTGCGCTTCAGGATCGAGCGGATCCGCAGCAGGAGCTCGCGCGGGTCGAAGGGCTTGGAGAGGTAATCGTCGCTGCCGGCCGAAAGGCCGCGAATGCGGTCCTCGGCATCGGCGAGAGCCGACAGGATCAGGATCGGCATCTCGCTGTTCTCGTCGCGCAGCTTCCGGGTGAGCTCGAGCCCGGTTTCGCCCGGCATCATCACATCGACGACGGCAAGATCGAAGGCAAGGCCGCGCATGCGTTCCCGCGCCTCGGCAGCGCTGGCGGCGGCGCTCACCCGCATGCCATTGGCCGACAGGAAGCTCTGGATCAGCTCGCGGATGCGCCGATCGTCATCGACCACCAGGACATGGGGCGGATTGGTCTCGGAACCCATCAACGGCCTCGCCGCGGCGCGGTCAGGCGCCCGACGTCGTCACGCGCCGCCTGGTCGATGAGCTTGCCGAGCACGCGGCGGTACTGGCCATGGGTGGGCTCGCCCGCCTCGGTCAGGGCCTGACGGACGCGGGCGATCTGCGGTGCCATCAGCGAGGCATGGAGCTCCGCTCCCTCGGGCGTGAGGTACAACAGGCGCTGGCGGCGGTCGTCCTCGCCTTCCAGCTGATGGACGAGCCGCTTTTCGATCAGCTCGCGCAGAACCCGGCCGAGGCTCTGCTTGGTGATGCGCAGGATGTCCAGCAGCTCCTGCACCCGGATGCCGGGATTGCGTCCCACGAAATGGAGCACGCGGTGATGCGCCCGGCCGAAGCCATAGGCGCTGAGCAGCCGGTCGGGATCGGAGACGAAATCGCGATAGGCGAAGAACAGGAGCTCGATCAGCTCGATGACGTCCTGATCGGCCGATCGCGGCTCGCTCGAGGCGGTCGCGGTGGTCGAAGCGGTCTGCAGGGCGCGGCTGGTTACGTCAGTCATATTGACATATCCTAACCCGGCCAGTAGCTTTTGCAACCCGGCGGAAACATCAATAAGCACCGTGCAAGCCCCTGCAACTTCCCGTTGCCATGGTCGGCGTCCGGTCATCAGGAGGTCAGAATGTCGGTTGTTCCCTATGATCAGCGCGAAGGCGTGATTTGGCTCAATGGGGAGTTCGTGCCGTGGACCGACGCCAAGGTCCATGTGCTGACCCACGGGCTGCATTACGCATCGGCGGTGTTCGAGGGCGAGCGCGCCTATGGCGGCGAGATTTTCAAGCTCAGGGAGCACACCGACCGGCTGTTCGCGTCTGCCGGGATGCTCGATATGGCGATCCCTTATACCGTCGAGCAGATCGACGAGGCCTGCCGCGAGACGCTGCGCCGCCAGGGGTTCAGCGACGCTTATGTGCGGCCGATTGCCTGGCGCGGTTCGGAAATGATGGGTGTGTCGGGCCAGGCCAACCGGATCAATGTGGCGATCGCCATCTGGCAGTGGCCGGCCTATTTCGATCCGGCCCATCTCGAGAAGGGCATCAAGCTCGACATTGCGGAGTGGCGCCGCCCCGACCCGCGGACGGCACCGTCGAAAGCCAAGGCGGTCGGCCTTTACATGATCTGCACGCTGTCCAAGCATGCGGCCGAGCGCAAGGGCTATTCCGATGCGCTGATGTATGACTGGCGCGGCCAGGTTGCCGAATGCACGGGCGCCAACATCTTCTTCGTCAGGAACGGCGAGCTCCACACGCCGACGCCCGACTGCTTCCTCGACGGGATCACCCGGCGGACCGTCATCGACCTCGCCCGGCGGCGGCAGGTGAAGGTCAACGAGCGGGTCATCATGCCCGAGGAGCTTGCCGGCTTCGAGCAATGCTTCATCGTCGGGACCGCGGCGGAGGTCACGCCGGTCGGCGAGATCGGGCCCCACCGCTACAGCGTGGGCGATCTGGTGCGGTCGCTCAGGGCCGATTATCTGTCGGAAGTTCAACCCAAGGCAGCAGCAGCGTAGGAAACAGCGTTCCGTAGCGGCACGCGGGAAGGCTTTGCCTCACCGGGCGAGGCCGCTATCCTGACTCGAGGATGGGAGCCTTCGGGAGGGCCAGCGCAAATGATGTCCACAACGATGCGGTTCTCCGCCATCGCATTGATGTTGCTCGGCTTTTTCCTGGCGGGCAGCGGCGGTGCGCAGGCGGTCGGCAACGAGAAAGTGGCGCATGAGATCGAAGCCATCATCAAGAATGGCGAGGGCAATATCGGCTCGGAGCGCGACGACCAGCGGCTGGTGCAGGTTTACACCTTCTATTTCGATCGCGACTTCAAGCCGGTTTGGACCCGCGATGCCGGCGCCAAGAGCAAGGCGCGCGAGCTTCTCTCGATCATGAAGCGGGCCGAGGAGCAAGGCCTCGATCCGGCCTGGTACCGGGTGCGCGAGATCGACGATCTGATCGACGAGACCGATCCGCGGGGGCTGGCCGAGCTCGACATGCTGATCACCCGGGCTTTCATCGACTATGCCCGCGACCTGCAGAAGGGACGGGTGTCGCCGGCCGAGGTCGACAGCGAGAACGCCACCGCGCCGCTCGAGATCGGGGCGGCCACGCTGCTCGACGGCGCCGAGCAGGCAGAGAACATTGCTGCCTATGTACAGACGCTCGAACCGGTATCCGACCGCTATAGCCGGATGCGCACCAAGCTTGGGGAATTGCGCCGGATCGAGGCCAATGGCGGCTGGCCGGCGATCCCCACCGGGTCGTCGCTGAAGCCGGGCGGCAACGACAATCGGCTGCCGGTGATCCGCGGCTATCTGGTGATGACCGGCGATCTCGACGCCGCCGACCGCGCTTCGGGCGATCGCTATGACGACAAGGCGGTGGCGGCGGTCAAGCACTTCCAGGAACGGCACGGCCTGACCGAGGACGGGGTGGTTGGCGGCACGACGCTGGCCGAGATGCAGGTGCCGATCGACCGGCGCATCCGGCAGATGGAAGTGAACATGGAGCGGCGGCGGTGGATGAACCGCGATCTCGGCGACCTCCACATCTTCGTCAATCTGGCCGACCAGTATCTCAAGGTCGTCAAGGACGAAAAGACCATCCATACCGCGCTGCTGGTGGTGGGCAAGCCGTTCACCAGAACGCCGATTTTTTCCGAGAAGATGACCTACATCGTCTTCAATCCCTATTGGAGCGTGCCGCCGTCGATCGCCAACAAGGAGTACCTGGTCAAGCTCAGGCAGGATCCGGGTGTCCTGAACCGGCAGAAGATCCGCGTGCTGGCCGGCTCGGGCGACGATGCGCGCGAGATCGACCCCTATTCGGTGAACTGGTCGGGCATGAGCCGCATGCCCTATACGCTGCGGCAGGACCCGGGCAAGGGCAACTCGCTCGGCCGGCTCAAATTCATGTTCCCCAACAAATACAATGTCTACATCCACGACACGCCCGCCAAGGCGCTGTTCGACAAGGATCTGCGGGTCTACAGCCACGGTTGCATGCGGGTGCAGAACCCCGAGGAACTGGCCGAGGTGCTGCTGCAGGCGCAGGGCTGGACCAAGGAGAAGATCGCAGCCCAGCTCGCGACCGGGGCGCAGAAGATCGTCAATCTCAGGTCGCCCATTCCGGTCCATGTCACCTATCTCACAGCCTGGGTGAACAAGGACGGGACGGTCAATTTCCGCCGCGACGTCTACCGCCGTGACCAGCGCCTGATGGAGGCGATGTATCACACGGAATATCTCGAGCATTAGGACGGGTGATGAGGGCTTTTCACAGATTTATGTAAAGGCCCGTCAACGCGCCGCCGCCGTCAGACGCTCCGCCAGCAGCGCCACTGCGGGATGGCCGAGGACCTCGGCCCTGCCGGCCAGCACCGCCTGCGAGCGCAGGATGACGCCGTCATCCAGCACCTTGAGGCGGTTTGCCCGCAAGGTGGAACCGGTGGTGGTGATGTCGACGATGGCTTCCGCCGTGCCGGCCGCGGGGGCGCCCTCGGTCGCTCCCGCGCTCTCGACGATGCGGTAGCCGGTGACGCCTTTCTCGGCGAACCAGCGGCGGGTCAATCCCGGATATTTGGTGGCGATCTTGAGCCGCCGCCCATGCCGGGCATGGAACACCACGGCCACATCGTCGAGATCCGCCATCGTAGCGACATCGAGCCAGCACTGCGGCACCGCCACCACCACATCGGCATGGCCAAAACCGAGCCTGAGCACGATTTCGATCCCGCCCTCGCCTTCCGGCACCGCCTCGCGCAGCAGATCCTCGCCCGTCACCCCGAGCGCGACGCTGCCGTCCTTGAGCGCCTGGGCGATCTCGACGGCCGACAGGAAGGTCACCTCGACATCCGGCAAATCGGCGATCCGCCCCTGATAGCCGCGCGCCAGTCCATCGCGCATCACGGCAAGGGCCGCGCGCTGGAACCGCGCCTCGGCGGCCTCGAGCAACCGCCCCTTGGAAGGCATCGCCAGCGTCAGCTTCGCCGTCATCGGATGATCGCGCGGCAGGCCGCCGCGAGCCTCTCGGTGTGAATGGCGCAGCCGACCGCCGGCACCGCATGGGGCGAGCCGATATCCGACAGCAGCCGGTCGTAGCGCCCGCCGCCGGCAACCGCCAGCGCCGTGCCGCCGGGCTCGCCGGCTTCGATCTGGAACACGAAACCGGTGTAATATTCGAGTTGCCGCCCGAACACGCCGGCGAATGTCGGGGCATCGAGCGCCAACCCTCCCGCCGCCAGCAGCGCATTGCGGCGATGGAACCGGCGCACCGCTTCGACCATCGGCGAGCCGAGATCCGGGGCGAGCCGGTCGAGCTCTCTTGCCGTGTCGCTGGGCGAGCCGGAAAGCGCCAGATAGGTCTCGATCTTCATCGCATCGCTCGCTGACAGCGGCCTCTCGGTGCGGTCGAGCGCCTTCTCGACGAGCCGGGCGGCGATCTCGCGGGCATTGCGGCCGCCGACCAGCGCCAGACCTTCCGCCGTAAGCGCGCTCTCGACGAATGCCACGGCGTCGCCGGTAGTGGCCTGGCTCAATTCATCGATCAATCCGGAGAGCGACGTCCGCGGCCGCCCCGCCGCGCCGGTCAGCTGATCGAGCAAGGCGTGGAATTGCTTCGGCCGCCAGAATTGATGGCTGAGCCGCCGCCGCCACCGCTCGGGCATGGCGAGCGACCGCAGCAGCGACTCGAACAGCCCGAGATCGCCGAGGCGGATGGTGTAGCGCCGTAGGCCCGCCGCCTCGACGGCCCTGACCGTCATCGCCAGAACCTCGGCCTCGGCAAGCTCGGCATCGCTCGCCCCGAACCATTCCACCCCCGCCTGATCGAACTCGCTCGGATGGAGCTGGTCGGCCCCGCCCGGCTGAAAACGGAAGGCCGGGCCGCAATAGCAATAGCGCGCCTCCGCGCGCGGATCGCTCTGGTGCGACAGATGGAATCGGCAGGTCGGAACCGTCAAATCCGGCCTCAGGCAGAGTTCGGCGCCGGACGGATCGGTGAAAACGAAGGTGCGCGAGCGGATATTCTCCCCCGACCGGTCGAGAAAGACATCGGCCGGCTGCAGAATGTCGGGCACGATGGTCTCGAAGCCCTGCCCGGCGAACACCGCCATGACGGCGTGCCGGACAGCCTCGAGCTCGAGCCGTTCGGCCGCCGATCTACCCGCCACCGCACTGCCCCGCCGCGCCCGCCCCGCTCACCGCCTGTGCTCCAACGCGGCCCGGACCGCCGCGACCAGCTCCGCCTCCGGCACCGCGACCTGCGCCGGCCGCGCCTCGCGCCATTCCGCCCGGCTGTCGATCTGGCGTGCCATCTCGGCGCCCGCCGCCAGGTCCTTGAGCTGGACGATGCCGCGCTCGCGCTCGTCCGGGCCCTGGATGACCACCAGCGGCGCGCCGCGCCGATCGGCATATTTCATCTGCGCCTTCATGCCGCCCGCACCCAGATACATCTCGGCCCGGATCCCGGCAGCGCGCAACTGGCTCGTCAGGTGCTGATAATGCGCCACCCGCTCGCGATCCATCACCAGCACCACGACCGGCGCCAAGCTGCCGGGATTGCTGGCCCGTCCGAGCTGCTGAAGCGCTGCATAGAGCCGCGACACGCCCATCGAGAAGCCGGTTGCAGGAACCGCCTCGCCGCGGAAACGCGCCACCAGATCGTCATAGCGCCCCCCGCCGCCGACCGATCCGAACCGGACCAGCTGCCCGGCCTCGTCGCGGGTTTCGAACGTCAATTCCGCCTCGAACACCGCGCCGGTGTAATAATCGAGCCCGCGCACCACCTCGCTGTCGAAGCGAATCCGGTCCTCGCCATAGCCAGCGACATCGAACAGCCGCCGCATTTCGGCGAGTTCCGCGAACCCCGCCTCGCCTACCGCGCTGCCCTGGACGAATTTGGCATCGAAGATCTCGGCCGTGGCGAAGGACAGGCTCTCCCTGATCTGATCGGGATCGAGCCCGACCCCGGGCGTGAAGTCGCCCGATTCGTCTTTCCGCCCGCCGCCAAGCAGCTTGGCTATTTCACCCTCGTCCCATTTGGAAAGTTTATCGATCGATCTGTACCAGCCCGGCCTCTTGATCGCAGGGATGTTGATTTTCTCCTGAAATCCCTCGGCATATTTGCGGCTGTTGAACTTGATCGCATAATTGCCGCGCTCGATCCCCAGCGCCTCGAGCGCATCGGCCGCCATCATGCACACCTCGGCATCCGCCGCCGGGCTCGCGGTCCCGACGGTGTCGGCGTCGAACTGCATGAACTGGCGGAAGCGGCCGGGCCCCGGCTTCTCGTTGCGGAACACCCACCCCGAGCGGTAGCTGCGGAACGGCTTCGGCAGCTGCTCGTAACGCTCGGCCACGTAGCGGGCGAGCGGTGCCGTTAGGTCATAGCGCAGCGACAGCCACTGATCGTCCTCGTCCGCAATCGAGAAAACGCCCTCATTCGGCCTGTCCTGGTCGGGGAGGAACTTGCCGAGCGCGTCGGCATATTCGAGGAACGGCGTCTCGAGCGGCTCGAAACCATAGGTCTCATAGACCCGCTCGAGCCCGCGGAGCATCGCCTTGAGGCCGTGGATCTCCTCGGCCTCGACGTCGCGAAAGCCTTTGGGCAGCCGCGCTTTTGGTCGTTCCTGCTGTGGCGATCGGCCCATCGGCATCCCGGAAGATCGTGAAAGTCGTGCCGGGTTCTACCGAAACAACCGTAGCCGGGCAAGCCCGCGGGGTGAGGCGTCAGCCGCCGCGCACCACCCGCTGGTTCTGCTCGCCAAGCCCCTCGACGGAAAGCCGGACCCGGTCACCTTCGGTGAGGAAGCGCGGCGGCTTCATGCCCATGCCGACCCCGGCCGGCGTGCCGGTGATGAGGAGATCGCCGGCCATCAGCGTCATGAACTGCGACACATAGGACACCAGGAACCGGACCGGGAAGATCATCTTGGCCGTCGTCCCGTTCTGGACCCGCTCGCCATTGAGCTCGAGCCACAGCGACAGCGCCTGCGGGTCGGGTACCTCGTCGCGGGTCACCAGCCATGGCCCGACCGGGCCGAACGTGTCGAGCGACTTGCCCTTCACCCACTGGCCCTTGCGCTCGATCTGGAATTCGCGCTCCGAAACATCGTTGACGATGGTATAGCCCGCGACATGGGACAGCGCGTCCGCCTCGCTCACCGCCTTGGCCGGACGTCCGATGAAAATGCCGAGCTCGACCTCCCAGTCGCCTTTCCGGGATTTGGGCGGCAGCACGATGTCGTCGTCCGGTCCCGAGATCGACGACAGATGCTTGCTGAAAATGATCGGCTCTTCCGGAACCGGCAGGCCTGATTCCGCGGCATGATCGGTGTAGTTGAGCCCGATTGCGATGAAATTGCGGATGCCGGCGACCGGGCAGCCGAGCCGCGGCTTGCCCTCGATGAGCGGCAGGCTTCCGGCATCCACCGCCCGCAGCTGGTCGAGGCCCTGCGGCGACAGCGTTGCGGGCGTGATGTCGTCGAGGACCTTCGAAAGGTCGCGCATCTTGCCTGTCCCGTCGATCAGGCCGGGCTTCTCACGCCCAATGGTGCCATGGCGGAAGAGCTTCATGGGTGACCCCCTGTCGGTTGCGGCTCTTGACTGTCGACGATGATGATGTGGAGGCGCTTCGGCCCATGCGCGCCGAGCTCGAGCCGCTGCTCGATATCGGCGGTGCGCGATGGCCCGGTGATCATGTTCATGGTGCGCGGCATCTCGCCCGGCCCGAACGCCTGCCGGATGCGGTCGAACACCTCCTCATAGGACCCGACGATATCGTCGGCCTGCACGATCGCGATGTGGGTCTCCGGCAGGAAGTTCAACGTCGTCGGGTTGTCCCGCCCCGACAGCAGCACCAATGTCCCCGATTCCGCGACCCCGGCCGCGGCGCGGCTCAGCGACACCTCGTCGGCAGGCTCGGCCGGCCCGCTCCGCCGCTCGACCGTCGGCGCCGCCGCGCGCCATGGCAGGTCGGCAAGCAGCGGGTCATCGCCATGGCGGATCCGCGACGGCAGGTTCTGCCGCCGCAGATAGGCGGTCACAAGCGCCGGCAGCGCGGCTGTGCTCCGGGCTTCCTCGACCGTCGCATGAACCCCTTCCGCCATCGAGCGGAACAGCGCGATCCGCGCCGATCGCTCGAGCTGCCCGCGGCGCGGCACCAGATTGCGGGGATGCCGCGCCAGCCGCGCATCGACCGCCTGGCGCCGCAACGGCTCCTCGCCATTCACCCCGAGACCCTGGCGGATGCGCGACAGCAGCACCGCGCGGTGGTCGAGATCAGCCATTCCGGCTCCGCTTCCGCCATTGATCCATGAAGGTCGCCCGCTCGGGCGTGGGAAAGTCGCGAAACCGCGTCCAGCCGCCGGCGAGAGGCAGAGCGGCCATGCGGGGCTTGCCGCGCGCCCACAGTCTGAGCGCGCCATTGCCGAGACGCGCCGCCATGCGGTAGAGGGCCGGCCGACGCGCCAGGAAGGCCCACAGCCTGAGGCCGTTGCGGACCGTTGCCGGCTGCAGGTGCCGCTCGAATTCCCGCTCGCGCCAGTGCCGCATCATGCCCGGCAACGGGATCTTCATCGGGCACACTTCCTCGCAGCGCCCGCAGAAGGTCGAGGCATTGGGCAGTTGACCAGCCTTGTCGAGGCCGATCAGCGACGGCGTGAGCACCGCGCCCATCGGACCGGGATAGACCCAGCCATAGGCGTGGCCGCCGATCGCCTGGTAGACCGGGCAGTGATTGAGGCAGGCGCCGCAGCGGATGCAGCGCAGCATCGGCTGGAACGGCGTGCCGAGCATGGCGCTGCGCCCATTGTCGAGCAGGATCACGTGATATTCCTGCGGACCGTCGGGATCGGCGGGGCGCCGCGGCCCCGTGGAGAAGGTGGTGTAGCAGGACATGTCCTGGCCCGTCGCCGACCGCGCCAGCAGCCGCAGCAGCGTCGCGACGTCCTCCAGCGTCGGCACCAGCTTGTCGATGGTGGTGAGAACGAGATGCGCCTTGGGCAGGATCTGGGTGAGATCGCCATTGCCCTCATTGGTCACGATGATCGAGGTGCCGGTTTCGGCCACCAGGAAATTGGCGCCGGTGATGCCGATATCGGCCGCGATGAACTTCTCCCTGAGCACCAGGCGCGCCTCATGGACGAGCTTGGCCGCCTCGTCGAGGTTGCGTTCGGGCGGCAGATGCACATGCGCCGCGCGGAAATCGGCCTCGACCTGGTCGCGGGTCAGGTGCACGGCGGGGGCGATGATGTGGCTCGGATGTTCGCCGCGCAGCTGGATGATATATTCGCCGAGGTCGGTCTCGACCGGCTGGATGCCGGCCGCCGCCAGCGCCTCGTTGAGGGCGATCTCCTCGCCCACCATGGACTTGCCCTTGGTGACGCTGCGCGCCCCGAACCGCCGGGCAATGTCGAGGATGATGCGCCGCGCCTCGGCACCGTCGGCGGCGAAATGGACCTGCCCGCCGCTCGCCTTGACCTTCGCCTCGTAGCGTTCGAGATAGAGGTCGAGATGCGCCAGCGTATGGTCCTTGATCGTTCGCGCCTGCTCGCGCAGCGCCTCGAATTCGGGCAGGCGATCGCGTGCCAGGAGACGCTTGTGAATGAAGCCGCGCGGCACGTTTTCGAGCGCCCGCTGCAGTTCGGTGTCCTTGAGGGCCCGCGCCGCATTCTCCTTGAACTCGCTGCTGCGCGCCTCCATCAGGCCGGATCTCCCCTGCCGATGGCCGGAGCGTCGGTCTCGCCCGCCAGCACCTCGGCGACGTGACGCACCTCGATGTCGGAGCCTTCGCGCGACAGCTTGCCGGCCATGTTCATCAGGCATCCGAGATCGCCGGCGAGCAGCGCCTCGGCGCCGCTTGCCGCCACATTGGCGGCCTTCTTGCGCACCATGTCGTTGGAGATTTCCGGATATTTGACGCAGAACGTGCCGCCGAAGCCGCAGCACACTTCCGCATCCTTCATCTCTGCCACTTCCAGGCCCCTGACCTTGGCCAGAAGCCGGCGCGGCTGGCTGCGGATGTCGAGCTCGCGCAGGCCCGAGCAGCTGTCGTGATAGGTCACGACCTTCGGATAATCGGCCTCGATGTCGGCATCCCCCATCACATCGACCAGGAACGACACCAGCTCATGGCTGCGCTGCGCCAGTGCCTCGGCGCGGAACCGATCGTCCGAGCCTTCTTGAAACAGCAGCGGATAGTGCTTGCGGATCATCCCGGCGCAGGATCCCGAGGGGGCGACGAGGTAATCCATGTCTTCGAAGGCGGCGATTGTCTGTCGCGCCAAGGCGACCGCATCGCCGCGATCGCCGGAATTATAGGCTGGCTGCCCGCAGCACGTCTGGCTCGGCGGCACTTCCACCGCGCAGCCGGCTCTCTCGAGCAGCTTCACGGCCGCAAAACCGATGGATGGCCGCACGAGATCGACCAGGCAGGTTACGAACAGGCCGACGCGCGGCTTACGCCCGAGCATTGCGGTGTCTCCGACGATGGCTCAGGACGTTATGGCACCCCCGCCTTGCGGCGCGCAATTGCCTTCCCGCGGGGCCGCCAAAGCGTGCCGCTATGGGGTCGTGAGCGAATTCAGATAGGCGACGACATTGGCGATATCGTCATCGTTCTTGAGACCGACGAACACCATCTTGTTGCCCGGGACGAACGCCTTGGGGTCCTTGAGATAGGAGGCGATGTTCTCCTCCGTCCACACCAGACCCTCGTCCCCCTTCTTCTTCATCGCATCGGAATAACGGTAGTCCGCGAGAGAGCCGGCCTTCCGCCCGACCACGCCGCCAAGATGCGGCCCCACCTTGTTGGTCTTGGGATCGTGACACACTGCGCACCGCTTGAACACGACCTTGCCCTTCTCCACATCGCCAGCCGCCAAGGCCGCCGGAGCCGCTGCGGCGAGAAGTGCTAATGCGGCCAACGCAATCCTGAGTTTCATGCGGGCGGTCTCCTCCTTGCGATGCACAGTTTGCGCGCATCTTCTGCATCTTCGTGTTCTGTTAAATTGATGTACCATCCGCTGGTGCCACGCTCGGACGGGACGTTTTGTCGCGCTTCGACAGGCTTAAATGGAAAAGGTCTTCATGTCGCGTCTTAAAATGCCGGCTCCCGACCAGGCGACTCTCGACCGCCGCGGCGCCATCATTGCCGCCCTGCGCCGCATCGTCCCGGGCGAGGGGGTGATCGACACGGCAGCAGAGCTGCGCGCCTTCGAGACCGATGGCCTCACCGCCTATCGCCAGGTCCCGATGGTCGCGGTCCTTCCTGAGACTGTCGATCAGGTGGTGCGCATCCTGGCCTATTGCCATGACAACGATATTCGCGTGGTGCCGCGTGGCGGCGGCACCGGCCTGTCCGGCGGCGCCCTGCCGCTTGCCGATGCCGTCCTGCTCGGCATGTCGAAATTCAACCGCATCCTCGACATCGATTATGAGAACCGCTGCGTCACCGTCGAGCCGGGCGTCACCAATCTCGGCATCACCAAGGCCGTCGAGGACCGTGGCTTCTATTATGCGCCCGACCCGTCGTCCCAGATTGCCTGCTCGATCGGCGGCAATGTCGCGGAAAATTCCGGCGGCGTTCACTGCCTCAAATACGGGCTGACTGCCAACAACCTGCTCGGCGTCGAGATCGCCTTGATCACCGGCGAGCTGATCCGGCTCGGCGGCAAGCATCTCGACAGCGAGGGTTACGACCTCATGGGCGTGGTCACCGGGTCGGAGGGATTGCTCGGCATCGTGACGAAGGTCACAGTCCGCATCCTGAGGAAGCCGGAGTCCGCGCGTGCCCTGCTGATCGGCTTTCCCGAGATCGAGGCCGCCGGGCAATGCGTCGCCGATGTCATCTCCCATGGCATCATCCCGGCCGGCATGGAGATGATGGACCGCCTCGCCATCGCTGCGACGGAGGATTTCGTCCATGCCGGCTATCCGCGCGATGTTGATGCCTTGCTGATCGTCGAGCTCGATGGACCGCTGCCCGAGGTCGACCACCTCACCGACCGGGTGAGCGCCATCGCCCGCGCCAATGGCGCCACCTTGGTGCAGGCATCGACCTCGGAGGAGGAGCGGCTCAAATTCTGGGCCGGCCGCAAGGCGGCCTTTCCGGCGGTCGGGCGGATCTCGCCGGACTATCTCTGCATGGACGGCACGATTCCGCGCCGGAATCTGCCGGCCATCCTCCGCGCCATGGCGGATCTCTCCGTCAAATACCGCCTGGCCTGTGCCAATGTCTTCCACGCCGGAGACGGCAATCTCCACCCTCTGATCCTGTTCGACGCCGGCAAGGAGGAGGAACTGGATCGCGCCGAGGCCTTCGGAGCCGAGATATTGCGGCTGTGCGTCAAGATGGGCGGTGTGCTGACCGGCGAGCACGGCGTCGGCGTCGAGAAGCGCGATCTCATGGGCGACATGTTCTCCGAGGTCGACCTCGCGCACCAGGAGCGGCTGAAATGCGCCTTCGATGCCAAGGGGCTGCTCAATCCCGGCAAGATGTTCCCGGTGCTGCATCGCTGCGCCGAGCTCGGCCGCATGCATGTCCACCATGGCAAATTGCCCTTCGCCGAAATTCCGAGGTTCTGAGGACGTGACGGAGCTCAAGCCTGAGGACCAGATCGAACTCACCGATGCCATCCTGACAGCGATCGCCGACAAGACGCCGATGGAAATCGTCGGCTCGGGAACCATGCGTGCCGTCGGCCGGCCGCTGGCGGTTCCCGCGAAACTCGATCTCTCCGGGCTGACCGGCCTCAACTTCTACGAGCCGGAGGAGCTGGTGCTTTCGGCCAAGGCCGGCAGCCGGCGCAGCGAGATCGCCGCGCTGCTCGCTGCCCATCGCCAGGCTTTCGCCTTCGAGCCTCCCGATTTCGCCCGGCTTCTCGGCAGCAACGAGGGCGGTACTCTCGGCGGCATGATCGCCGCCAATCTGTCGGGACCGCGCCGCATCAGGTCCGGCGCCCTGCGCGACCACATTCTCGGATTTTCGGCTGTCTCGGGTCGTGGCGAATCCTTCAAGTGCGGCGGCCGGGTGATGAAGAACGTGACTGGCTATGATCTGCCCAAGCTCATGGCTGGCTCCTGGGGGACCCTCTGCGCCTTGACCGAGGTAACCGTGAAAGTGATGCCCGCTCCCGAGACCACGGCGACTTTGCTGCTATTCGGCTTGAGCGACGAAGCGGCCGGCGCCGCCATGCGCGAGGCCATGCAGTCGCCGCTCGACGTCTCGGGTGCCGCCCATCTCCCTGCCGATGTGTCCCGCATCTCCGCCCTGGCCGAGATAGCCTCGGCGGGTTCCTCGGTAACCCTGCTGCGGCTCGAAGGGTTCGCCGAGTCGGTCTCCTTCCGCCTGGCGGAGCTTGCCTCCGCCGTATCCGGCGAGCAGGCCGTGCTCGACCCGCAGCGATCCGCTGCGGCCTGGGCCGAGATACGCGATGTGCATCTCCTCGTCGAACCGCGCGAGCGGATCATCTGGCGCGTGTCGCTTCCCCCGACCGAGGGCGCCCGCGCCATGCGCCACATCCGCACCGCAGCGCCGGCGGCGCTTGGCTATTACGACTGGGCCGGCGGCCTGCTGTGGGTTTCGGTGCCGCTTTCCGACCATGGCTCGACACAGGTCGTACGCGGCGCAATAGCGCCGGCGACCGGCCATGCGACGCTGATCCGCGGTCCGCAGGCCTTGCGGGCGTCGGTGTTCGTCTTCGAACCGCTGCCGGACCCGCTGGCCAAGCTCACCGAACGCGTGAAACGGGCCTTCGATCCCTGCGGCGTCCTCAATCCCGGCCGCATGTACCACTTCGCCTGACCGCCATGCAGACCCACTTCACCGCCGCTCAGCTCGCCGAACCGAAAATCGCCGAATCGAATGCGATCATCCGCAAATGCGTCCATTGCGGTTTCTGCACGGCCACATGCCCGACCTATGTTCTGCTCGGCGATGAGCTCGATTCGCCCCGCGGCCGCATCTATCTCATCAAGGGCATGCTGGAGACCGGCGGACCTGTCACCGCCGACGTCGTCAAGCATCTCGACCGCTGCCTGTCATGCCTGAGCTGCGTGACGACCTGCCCGTCCGGGGTCAACTATATGCACCTGATCGATGACGCGCGGGTGCATGTCGAGCAGAATTTCAGCCGGCCGCCGATCGATCGTGCGATCCGCTTCTTGATCGCCTGCATCATGCCCGAGCCACGGCGCTTCCGGGTCGCCGCCCGTCTTGCCCCGCTGGCCCGGCCGCTTGCCGCCCTGTTCCGCAACGTCCCCGCCCTCGCCCCGCTGGCCGCCATGCTCGCGCTCGCGCCCTCGCGCCTTCCGCCCGCCGAGCCCGATGCCCGGCCCGGCCTCCATCCGGCAATCGTCGAGCGGCGGCTGAGGGTCGGCCTGCTGGCCGGCTGCGTGCAGAGCATCCTCATGCCGCGGATCAACGCCGCAACCGTGCGCCTGCTCAACCGCCTGGGGGCCGATGTCGTCATCCCGCCCGACCTCGGCTGCTGCGGCGCCCTCACCCATCACATGGGCCGCGAGCCTGACGCCCTGCGGCGGGCCCGCGCCAGCACCGCGATCTGGCTCAAGGAAAATGCCGCCGCGCCGCTCGATGCCATTGTCGCCAATGCCTCGGGCTGCGGCACCATGCTCAAGACCTATGATCACCTGCTGCGTCATGATCCCGCCTCGAAGGACGGTGCCGCCATGATCTCGCGCCGCGCCGTCGACATCAGCGAGCTTCTGCTCAAGCTCGGCTATCACGGCACGGCACCGCGCCGCCTGCGGGTTGCCTATCAATCCGCCTGCTCCCTGCAGCACGGCCAGAAGGTGACGCGCGAGCCGATTGGACTGCTCGAGGCCGCCGGCTTCGAGGTGGTGACGGTGCCGGAGGGCCACCTCTGCTGCGGCTCGGCAGGCACTTACAACCTGCTGCAGCCAGAGATTGCCGGAAGATTGCGCGAACGCAAGATTGCCAATATCGCGAGCACGGCGCCTGATGTGATCGCATCGGGCAATATCGGCTGCATTACCCAGCTTGCCTCGGGCACCTCGATACCGATCATGCACACCGTGGAGCTGCTCGATTGGGCGGCCGGCGGACCGATGCCTACGGGCTTTGGTCCCGAGGTCACTCCTCGTGCCGCGCCACCACGATCGCCCTGAGATCATTGACATTGGTGAGCGTCGGACCGGTCACCACCAGATCGCCGAGCCGTGCAAAGAATGAGTAGGAATCGTTGTCTTCGAGATGCTTTGCGGCATCGAGCCCCGCCGCCGCGGCCCGCTCCAGGCTGTCGGGAAAGACCATGGCGCCGGCATTGTCCTCCGACCCGTCGATCCCGTCGGTGTCTCCGGCGATGGCCGAGATCGCCGGCGCCGATTGGAGTGCCAGTGCCAGCGCCAGGGCATATTCGCAGTTCCGCCCTCCCCTGCCGTCGCCCTTGATCGTCACCGTTGTCTCGCCGCCGGACAGGATCACCGTGCCGGGCGCAACCCGGCGGGCGAGCGCTGCATGTTCGACCGCCACCGCGCGGCTTTCGCCTTCGATCCGGTCGCCGAGATCGAGGACCTCGTAGCCGGCATCGCGGGCAATTTTCGCTGCCGCCTCGAGCGACAAGGCCGGAGCGGCAATGATGCGCGTCTCGGTCCTTGCCAGGCGGGGGTCGCCCGGCTTTGGTGTCTCGCTCGCCGGATTGGCAAGCCAGGCCGCGACGGTATCGGAGATACGGATACCGTATCGCGCAATATGGGACAGCGCCTCCGCCCGGCTGGAGGGATCCGCGATAGTCGGACCGGAAGCCACCAGCGAGGGGTCGTCTCCAGGAATGTCGGACACGATCAGCGACACCACCCTGGCCGGGTAAGCGGCTGCGGCAAGCCGGCCGCCTTTCAGCGCCGAGAGATGTTTGCGCACGCAGTTCATCACCGAGATCGGCGCTCCCGAGGCCAGGAGTTGGCGGTTGATGTCCTGCTTGTCGGCGAGCGTCAGGCCATCGGCTGGGGCAGCCAGGAGTGCCGAGCCACCGCCCGAGATCAGGCACAGAACGAGATCGTCCTCGCTCAAGCCGCGGACCATTTCGGCGATGCGGGCCGCTGCCTCGCTGCCCGCCCGATCCGGCACCGGATGGGCCGCCTCGACGATCTCGATCCGCCGGCACGGCACGCCATGGCCATAGCGCGTCACGACCAGGCCCTCGAGCGCCTGCGGCCAATGCGCCTCGACCGCCGCCGCCATCGCTGCCGATGCCTTGCCGGCGCCGACCACGATGGTCCGCCCCTTGGGCGGCGGCGGCAGATGCTGCGGCACCCGCACCGCCGGATCGGCGGCAGCGATCGCCGCATTGAACAGGCTTTCGAGCAACGGCGCGGTGGGGCGTTGGACCATGACTTGTCAATACCTGAGCAGCTTTGCGGTTTCGCTTAACCCGAGGAATAATAGGGGGCAAGCCACTTCCGGAGAATGGACATGCCGTCGCGTTCCAACGCCTCCCGCGTCTTTCATCGCTCTCTCGGCCATGATTATCCCGAAGCCGTTTCGGGCCGTGGCTGCTGGATCTATGATGGCGCAGGCCGCGCCTACCTCGATGCCTCGGGCGGCGCCGCCGTTTCGTGCCTCGGCCATGGCGACCGCCGGGTGGCGCAGGCGATCCGCCAGCAGCTCGACCGCCTTGCCTACACGCATACGTCCTTTTTCACCACCGGCGTGGCGGAGGAACTCGCCGATCGCCTGTCCGCCGCAGCCCCGGGAGGACCCTGGCGGGTGCTCTTCGTGTCCGGCGGATCGGAGGCGACCGAGGCCGCCCTCAAGCTCGCGCGGCAGATTCAGGTGGAGCGCGGCCAGGCCTCGCGCGACCACTTCGTCTCGCGACATTTCTCCTACCACGGCAACACGTTGGGCGCCTTGTCGGTCGGCGGCCACATCGGCAGGCGCAAGCTCTATGGTCCGATTCTCGCGCCCAACGTCCGCCACATCCCGCCGGTCTATGCCTATCGTCATCAACGGGCCGGCGAGACCGCCGAAGCCTACGGGCTGCGCATGGCGCGGACCCTTGCCGACCTCCTTGACGAGCTCGGCTCCGACCGGGTCATCGGTTTCATCGCCGAGACGGTGGTCGGTGCCACCCTTGGCGCCGTCCCGCCCACCCCTGGATATTTCCGGGAGATCCGCTCGATCTGCGATCGCCATGGCGTGCTGATGATCCTCGATGAGGTCATGTGCGGGATGGGACGCTGCGGCAGCCGCTTTGCCTTCGAACAGGAGGGCGTCGTCCCCGACATGATCACGCTGGCCAAGGGCCTGGGTGCCGGCTACCAGCCGATCGGCGCATTGATGGTGAACGAGAAAATAGCAAGCGAGCTCGAGCACGGCTCCGGCGCCTTCCAGCACGGCCACACCTATGTCGGGCACGCGGTGGCCTGCGCCGCCGGGCTGGCGGTTCAGGAGATCATCGAGCAGGAGGGCCTGGTCGAGCGGGTGGCACGCACCGGCGGCGCCCTGGCCGCCATTCTGCGCGACCGTTTCGACAACCACCCTCACATTGGCGATATCCGTGGCCGCGGCCTGATGCTCGCTTTGGAGCTTGTCGAGGATCGCGCCGACAAGCGGCCTTTTCCCGCCGCGGCCAAATTGTGGGCCCGCGTCAAGTCGATGGCCATGGAGGAAGGTCTGATCTGCTATCCAAGCGGTGGTGCCGCCGACGGCACGAACGGCGATCACGTCCTGATTGCGCCGCCCTATACGATCAGCGGCGGCGAAATCGAAGAGCTGGTGCGCCGTCTCGACCGCGCCCTTGCCCGAGCTCTTTCCGGAATTGGGACCTAGCCCCCTCGCCCTTTGTTGCTATTCGCTTTCCTCCTGGCGGTGCATGGTCCGCTCGCCGAGCGCGCACTGCTCATAGGCGATGCACTCCTCCATCATTGCCCGCCAGATTTTCTCCGCCACATCGGGGTCGAACCCGTTTGTCGTCGCCGCATCGCGGACCCGTCCCGCCACCTCCTCGACACGCCAGGGAACCCGCGCCTCATTTGCTGCGCCCTTGAGCTCGGCTGCCCGCTTGACGGCCCTGAGCCGCGCCGACAGCAGCCGGACCAGCTGCTCGTCGATTTCGTCTATGGCGGCGCGCACCTCGGAAAGCGTGTCCATTACCTGTCCTTGAAACAATGCGTCGGGCTGATATCCTCATACAATGCTTCACTCGAGATGGCACTGACGATGGTCCGCGAGAACGAGATCCGCGAAGGCGAGATCGCCATTGCGCCGCCGCCCGCGACCGACGCCGGGCTCGTATTCATCGGTCGTATCCGCACGCCCTGGACCTCCCGCCTCATGACCCCGCGTCATGGCCGACCTGATGGACCAGTCTGCCAGATCGAGATTTTCGATCCCTGGCGCGAGGCCCTGGATGGCATCGATCAGTTCGAGCGGCTCGAGGTCCTGTATTGGCTCCACCTCTCGAGGCGCGACCTCGTCAGGCAGAGCCCCGACAACAACGGGGTTGGCCGCGGCACCTTCTCGCTGCGCTCTCCGGTGCGGCCCAATCCGATCGGGACAGCAATCGTGGGCGTGGTCGGCCGCGACGGGCCAATCATCACCGTGCGCGGTCTCGATTGCCTCGACGGGACGCCGCTGCTTGACATCAAGCCGGACCGCACGCTGTTCAAGCCGCTCGCACCGCCGCAGCCCGGCGATTTCGAGACCGACCAGGAGTTGACGCGCCGTGGCTGACGTCGTGGCTTTTGGCGAATTGCTCGTCGATTTCGTTCCCGCTGCCGGCCCTCAAAGCCTGGTCACCGCCGAGATCTTCAAGAAGGCAGCTGGCGGCGCTCCCGCCAATGTCGCCGCCGGGCTTGCCCGCCTGGGCGTGAGCAGCGCCTTCATGGGCATGGTCGGGGACGATGATTTCGGCCGCTTCCTGGCGGGCGAGCTGGTGAAAGCCGGCGTCGATGTCGCACCGCTCCGCTTTACTGCCAAGGCGCACACCGGCCTTGCCTTTGTTTCGCTGCAGGCGAATGGCGAGCGTGATTTTCTGTTTTACCGCAGCCCTGGCGCCGACATGCTGATGCGACCGGAGGATGTCGATGTTGACGCGCTTGATGCGGCCAAGGCCTTCCATTTCGGCTCGATCAGCCTTGCCACCGAACCCGCACGGACGAGCACCCTTCACGCCGCCGCTTTGGCGCGCCGCGGCGGCAAGCTCGTCACCTATGATCCCAATCTCCGTCTGGAATTGTGGTCAAGCGCCGATGACGCCCGCGCCGGCATACGGCTTGGTCTTGCCGAAGCAGAAATCGTCAAGATCAGTGAGGACGAGCTTCGCTTTCTCACCGACGAGCCGGACCCAATCGCCGGCGCCCGCCGCTTGTGGTCCCCGCGGTTGCGGCTGATGACCGTCACCCGCGGGCGCGCCGGCTGCTGCTGGCTCACTCCCGAGGCGCATGGCGAGGAAGCCGGCCTGCCGGCGAATGCCATTGATGCAACGGGCGCCGGCGATGCCTTCATGGCCGGCCTCATCGCCGGCATCCTTGCTTCCTCGTCTGTGCCCACCGATGGCGCGCAAATTTCCGAAATTTGTCGGTTTGCCAATGCCGCCGGTGCGCTGGCAACCACCGGCCGCGGCGCCATCGCGTCCATGCCCACGCGTCACGCCGTCGAAGAGCTGCTGCGACTGCACGCCCGCATCACTGCTTGAGCGACGGATCGGCAGGGCATGTCAGCCGGCGCCCCTCCGCAACCGTCTGAGCGGCCTCGGTCATCAGCCATTCCCGGAAGGCGGCAATCTTCGACTTGTGGACCATGTCGCTGCTGCATAGGAAATAATAGCCCTCGTCGATATCGACTTCGATGTCGGAGAGCCTGACGAGCCGCCCGCTCACCAGCTCGCCATGGGCCAGCAACAGTGTGGTGAAGCAGATCCCCTGCCCCTGGACGGCGGCTGCTATCATGAGATTGGCGTCGCTGAAATAGAGCGTATCGCGAAACGGCTTGCGGATCAGGCCGCTCTTCTCGAGCCAGGCGGTCCAGTCCGGCTGGTTGAGAACCTGGAGCAGGGTGTGCCCGGCGAGCGCGTCATGTGAAATCGCCCGCCGACCATCCTTGAACAGGCTCGGGCTGCAGACCGGGATCAGCGCTTCATCAATGATCTTCTCGGCATGCATGCTCTCGAAGGCGCCACGTCCCCAACGAATGGCAACATCGATGTCCTGGCGGTTGAACGCCACCGGATCGGAAGAGGCAAGGAGCGTGACCCGGATATTCGGGTTGTGCTCCATGAAGCTCTTGAGCCTTGGCGCAAGCCATGTCGAGGCGAGCGCCGGCGCCGCATTGACGCACAGCACGGCGGGGGCCGCGGGATCCGCAAGCTTGCTGCAGGCCCGCGCCATCATGTTGAGTGCTTCGCTGACCGTTGCGCACAACGCCGTCCCCTCGCGGGTCAGCTCGAGGCCGCGCGGCAACCGCCGGAACAACCGCACGTCCAGGAACTCCTCCAGCTGGCGGATCTGCTGGCTGACTGCTGACTGAGTCACCAGGAGCTCCTCCGCCGCCAGCGTGAAGCTCGAATGGCGCGCCGCTGCTTCGAATGCCCGGAACAGATTAAGTGGCGGCAGCCGGCGGGTCCGCTGGGCCCGCCGGGGGACCGGCGGGGGTCCGGCCGGGCGGCGGGACGCTGGTGGCTTCTGATGCTGCATATCAGCTCCTTCGGGCGGCGCGACTGCTCGGGCAACCCGGAACCGCTCAGGGCTCTCTATGCTGCATCAGAAAGGTTGCCTTGCGCCAGCACTGATCCGAGCAGCGGCAGAACATCGGCGCCGAACCGCTCCATCGATGCGAGCGTCTCTCGCCGCCCGATGCCGGCAAAGCCCATGAAGCATGACAGATGGCTGGGTTTCATGGCAGCGATCTCGCCGGCGAGCCGCTCGGCGCATTCCACTGCCCCTCCGATCACCGCATTGTCGAGAAAGTCGTCGAGCGGCGGTTCGTCGTGGAAGGGCATCAGCCTGACGAACGGGCCGTCCATGTCGAATTTGGCACCGGTGAGGTTGCGATCGGCGCGAAACAGGTTCCGGACGCACTCGGCGGCGTGCAATGCATCGCTGCGCCGTTCCGTGACATAGACGAAGCGCTGTATCGCGAGGGGCATCTTTTCGGGCGAGCCGCCGCCCGCGGTCCAGCCCTCGGTGATCCGTCGGCGCTGTTCCAGGGCAGGCTCGAGGCCGCGATGCCCGAAGCTCATGAACGGGGTATGGCCGCCCCGCGCCGCGCGCGCCAGCACCGCCCGATTGGTGCTGACGACATAAACCTCCGGCAGTTCAAGACCGAACGGCCGCATCGGCAACTCGGTCGGCGGAATATGAAAATTCCGACTCGAATACGAGATCGCCCCCGTTTTCAGCCCCTGCTCCAGGATGTCCCACACTTCGAGCATGATCTCATGCTTCCGCGCTGGATCGATCCCGAACCGATCGAACTCGTAGGGCTGGTACCCGCAACCGAGGCCCAGCACGAGGCGTCCGCCGCTGAGAAGATCTGCGAATGCCACCTCCTGCACCAGTCGGAGCGGGTTGTGAAACGGCAGCGGCAGAACCGCCGGCCCAAGGCGAATCCGCTTCGTCGCCGGAATGCAGCGGGTCACCATCATGAGCGCCGCCGGGCAGATCGAATGATTGGTGAAGTGGTGTTCGGCAAACCAGGCGATATCGAAATTGAGGTCTTCCGCCATCGTCACCATGTCGATGGAGGTCTGCACCACCGATGCCGGCGACGTGTTGCGGTCGTAAAGTCCCATCAGGTTGAAGAGACCGAGCTTCACGAGTTTTTCGCCTGTCTTTCGAACACCATCTGTAGCACCGCCTCCCCCCCTGCCCAAATTAGATGTCGTCAAGCAGTAGGCTCGCATTAGCCCGTCTAATCCCTGCCTTTGCACCAGCGCGCTCTAATGCCGCCATTACGAAACATCGTTTGTGTGTCGTTGCGGAATTTCCAAGACTTGCGGGGCTGGGGCTGATCGCGGGCGACCGTGAAAGAGGGACTCGCGAATGGCAGCCGTGCCGGAATTCGACGGAAAGACCGCGATTGTGACCGGTGGGGCCCGTGGGCTTGGCCGGGCAATCACCCGCATGCTGGTCGACCGCGGCGCGACCGTCGCGATCATCGACCTGGACGAAAAAACTGCTGCCGAAACAACCCGTGACCTCAAGCGCCACAATGGCAAAATTCATCATGTCACCGGCGACATCCGCTTTCGCGACGGTGCGCGAGCCGCTGTGGCAGAAACTGCCCGGCAGCTCGGCCGGCTCGATATCCTGGTCAACAATGCCGGCGTCTATCCGCGAAAGCCGCTGCTCGAGATCGACGATGAGGCCTGGAATCATACTTTCGACGTCAATCTGCGCGGCATGTATCATGTAACAGCTGCGGCAGTACCGCTGATGCAAGCCCGCAAGGCTGGCCGAATTGTCTCGATCGCCTCCATCGATGCTCATATTCCCTATCCCAAGAACGCCCACTATGCGGCTGCCAAGGCCGGCGTGATCAGCCTTACCCGTTCCTTCGCCGAGGCTTGTGCCGCCGATCAGATTCTCGTCAATGCCGTGTCGCCCGGTCCCATTGCGACCCAGCAACTGCGCGATCTTGGAATTCTTGCCGATCTCGAGAAGAACGCACCGCTCGGGCGTGTCGCCGAGCCTGACGATATCGCCGAGGTCGTGTGCTTTCTGGCGAGCGACCGCAATCGCTTCATCACCGGCGAAACCATCATTGCCAGCGGTGGCATCATAATGGCCTGATACGGAACAATAGGGAGGAACCCCGTGAAGCAGCGAACAGCAGCGCAAGGATTGACCTGCACCGCGCCGACCCGCCGGCATCTCCTGGCGAGTGCCGCCGGCATGGCGGTGGCTCTTCCCGTGATCGGCTTCCCGACCGTGCTGCGCGCCAAGCCGGAGCGCATGACCATTCCCAATCCTGGCGGCGCCCTCGAGGAAGCACTGAAGGCTGCCTATTTCAAATCCTTCACCGAGAAGACCGGCATCGAGATCTCAGGCGCTCCCTACGCCGATACCGCCAAGATCAAGGCCATGGTGGAGAACAATGCCGTCGACACCGACGTGATTTTCACCGATGCGGCAGACGCAGCGATCCTCGCCAAGCAGGGGCTGCTCGAGCCCATCGATTTCTCTGTCGTCGACAAATCCTTGTTCATTCCGGAGGCGGTGCACGAACATTACCTCCTCGCCGATGTCGCGGCCTATGCCATGGCCTGGAATACGAAGAGCATGTCTGACGACAAGCGTCCCAAGACCTGGGCGGAGTTCTTCGACCCCTCGACGAAACCAGGCCAGCGCAGCCTGTGGAAATATCCCGCCCAGACGCTTGAGGTGGCGGCGATGGGAGCCGGCCAAAGCCGCGACAAGCTTTACCCGCTCGACCTTGATGGGGCTTTCGCCAAGCTCGACGCCGTGAAAAGCGCTCTCACCTGGTGGGACTCGGGCGCCCAGGGGGCGCAGCTCATCATCGACGGCGAGACCGATGTCGGGACGGTTTGGAACGGCCGCCTCTACAAGCCGCGCAAGGATGGGGCGCCGGTCAACTACACCTTCGACCAATGCCTTTACGTCTGCAACTCGATCGTCGTCCCCAAGGGCGCCAAGAACAAGTCTGAAGCCATGAGCTTCATCGCCAATTTTACTGATCCGAAGAATCAGTCGGTATTCTGCAAATCCATTCCCTACGGGCCGGTCAATCCGGCAACCTTTGCGCTTCTCGATGCAGAAACCAAGGCAGCCCTGCCCAACGCGCCGGACAATGCCAAGACCGCCGTGTTTCAGAATTTCGGCTACTGGGCCGACAATGGCTCGACGATTATCGAGCGTTTCAACAAATGGTTGCTCGGGTGATCGGCTGAGAGGGATCAGCGCGTCATGGCCGCCATTGCGTCTCCGGAGCGGCCGGCGGCATCGTTGAAACCGTGGACCCCGGCCCGCGGTTACGCGCTCCTTCTGATCGCGCCGGCGATCGTCCTTGCCATCTTCTTCATCTGGCCGCTCGCCCAAGTGGTGATCCGCAGCGTCACCGAGCCTGCGATCGGGTTCGACAACTATGTCAGGATTTTCCGGACAAGCACCTATCTGCGGGTTATTGCCAATACCATGATGCTCGCCGGCACGGTGGCTGCGGTGACGCTGGCCCTGGCCTATCCCGTCGCCTGGATGGTTTCGGCCACGCGCGGCAACATCCTCTATCTCTGCCTTGGCCTGATCCTCATCCCATTCTGGACCAGCGTGGTGATCAGGACCTTCGCCTGGATGGTGCTGTTCCAGCGCCGGGGCCTCCTGAACAGCCTGCTCCTGTCGAGCGGCGTCATCGATCAGCCCTTGCGGCTCATGCACAATTCGATCGGCGTTCACATCGGCATGGTGCATATTCTCCTTCCCTTCATGATACTGCCGCTCCTCAGCAGCATGCGCGGCATCGATCCCACCATCATGCGTGCCGCCTCGGTGCTGGGCGCCAATCCCCTACGCCAGTTCATCCATGTCTATCTTCCCCTCACCTTGCCGGGCGTGAATGCCGGATTGCTGCTCGTCTTCATCTCGGCCTTGGGCTTCTTCATCACCCCGGCTCTGCTTGGCGGCGCTGAGAACATGACGATCGCCATTCTGATCGAGCAGCAAACGTCACGGCTGCTCGACTGGCCAATGGCGTCGGCGCTGGCAACGCTGCTGCTTGCCGCCACCGCCCTGCTCTACCTTTTCTACGATCGCATCTCACGCCATCTCGGCGCCGCCGGCGCCTTCGGAGGTTGAGATGGCAGGGACACCATGGAATATCGCCGCGTTTGCCGTCCGCCTTCTCGCCGGGCTGGTGCTGATCTATCTCGTCCTTCCCACCTTTGTCATCCTACCCCTGTCATTCTCGAGCGAATCCTTCCTGAGCTTCCCCCCGCCCGGCTGGTCCCTGCGCTGGTATGAGGAGCTTGCCACCCAGCAGGACTACGTCATCGCCTTGATGAACAGCCTTAAGATCGGTCTTCCCGCAGCTGCCCTGGCGACCGTGCTCGGGACCATGGCCGCGCTGTCGCTTTCCCGCGGCCGCCTGCCGGGTCGCGATCTCATGACCATCATCGTCATCGCCCCGCTCATCCTGCCGCCGATCGTGCTGGCGATTGCATTGTTTCCCATCATGGTGCGGCTGGGACTGATCGGGACGTACCCGGCAATCCTGTTCGGCCATGTCGTGGTCTCGACGCCACTCGTTTTCATTACCGTGGCCGCCGCCCTCAGGAGCTACAGCCCCAATTTCGAGCTTGCCGCCATGACGCTGGGCGCCAATCAATGGGAGAGCTTTTGGCACGTAACCTTTCCCATGATCCGCCTCGGCGTGTTGGTCGGCTTCATCTTTGCCTTCACCTTCTCCTTCGACGAGATCATCCTTGCTCTCTTCCTTACCAATTCCGGCACCCGCACCTTGCCTCGCCTGCTCTGGGAGCAGCTGAACCTCTATATGACGCCGCTGGTCGCCGCCGCCACCGTGGTCATCCTCTGCATCACCATGCTGATGCTTCTTCTGGCTGCCATCTTGGCAAAGCGCAATGACGAACGATCCGCCGGCGGTGCGCCATGAAGCAGCCGCTGGCTGAACCGCAGCGCGTCACCGTTCCCAACCGCAGCACGCTCGGCGCTGCCGTTCAATTCATTGCCCTGGAAAAGCGTTATGGCACTGTCACCGCCCTTCTGCCGACCACTCTCGACGTCCGTTCCGGAGAGTTCTTCGCCATAATCGGACCGAGCGGATCAGGCAAGTCGACCTTGCTCGGGGTGACGGCCGGCTTCATCCCGGCATCGGGCGGACAGATTCTTGTCGATGGCCGCGATCTCGTCGGTGAGCCTCCCTATACCCGCAACATCGGCATGGTGTTCCAGAACTACTCGCTTTTTCCCCACATGTCGGTGGCCCAGAACATCGCCTTTCCACTTAAAATGCGCCGCGTGCCGCCGTCCGACATCGCCGCGAAAGTGGCGCGCATGCTGGAAGCAGTACGGCTCGCGGGCTTCGGTGATCGTCGCCCGCAGCAGCTGTCGGGCGGCCAGCAGCAGCGCGTCGCGCTGGCCCGGGCTGCCGTTTACGATCCGCTGCTCCTCCTGATGGATGAGCCCCTCGGCGCACTCGACAAGAATCTTCGCGAGGAGATGCAGGACGAGGTGAAGCGCTTCCAAGCCGTTATCGGTACCACGGTGATCTACGTTACCCATGACCAGCAGGAGGCGGCCTGCATGGCCGATCGCATCGCCGTCATGAACAACGGCGCGATCATCCAGATCGCGACGCCTCGCGAGCTCTACGAAAATCCGCGTACCAGCTTTGTCGCAAGCTTTCTAGGCGAAGCCAACCTCATGAAGATCGAGCAGATCGCCGGCGGGGGTGCTTCCGGCTGCACGGCCCGGGTGGGCGGTGGCCGCATCGTGCGCACCGCCGCACCGACGCTGCCGGTATCGCGCTCAGTGCTGCTTGTGCGCCCCGAGAACATCACCCTCGGCGACGAGCGCGGCCAGGCCGAGAACCGCTTCCCCGGTCTCATCGCCGATGTGGTCTATACTGCCGGCTCGATACGCTACCGCGTCCGCCTCGCCGACGATTTCATCCTCACGGTCCGGGTCCCTTCCCGCCATGGCATCGTTCTCCATGCGATCGGCGATACGGTCACCGTCACCTGGCGGGCCGGCGATACCATCATCGTTGCGGAGGAAGGATGAGGGGCGAACTCCAGGGTTGCGTCGCTGTCGTCACCGGCGCCGGTTCGGGAATCGGCCAGGCAACCGCCTGGCTCCTCGCCGAACGTGGTGCGGCAGTGCTTGTCCAGGATATCGACGCCGACCGCGCGGCGCTGACCGCCGCGCGACTTGACCAGGAACGCCTCGACTTTCGCCTTGCTGTCTGCGACATCGCCGATCCCGAGGCCGACCTGCAGATCGTTGCAGCGGCCGTCGAGTGCTGGGGGCGCCTCGACATTCTCGTCAACAATGCCGGTATCGGCGTCGACCGCCCGATCGAGGCCATTGACGAGGCCGCGTTCGACCGCATGTTCGCAGTCCACGTCAAGGGTACATTCTTCACCACCAAAGCCGCTGTTTCCGCATTGAAGCGCTCCGGCCGCGGCCGCATCATCAACACCTCGTCCCGCTGGGCGATGGCCGGTCATGACAGGGCTTCCGACTATGTCGCAGCCAAGTCGGCGATCCTCGGCCTGACAAAGGCTTGGGCCCGCGAGCTTGCGCCGCACGGCATCACCGTCAATGCCATTGCGCCAGGCGGCGTCAAGACCGCGATGGTGCGCCAGACACTGGGCGATGCCGGCATCGCCGCAGAGGAGCAGCAGGTGCCGCTTGGCCGCTGGTGCGAGCCGCGCGAGATTGCCTTCGTCACGGCGTTTCTCGCATCCGATGCGGCGGCATTCATCACCGGCCAGGTGGTCAGCCCGAACGGCGGCAAGACCATGGTCGGTTTCTAGCAAGGAGGCTGAACGAATGGCGAGCTTTGAAGGACGGGTTGCCATCATCACCGGTGGAGGCCGCGGCATGGGCCGGGCTCATGCCCGCCTCCTGGCCGCAGGCGGCGCATCGGTTGTCGTCCAGGATATTCTGGAAACCGAGGCACAGGAAACCGTGCACATGGTCAGGGATTCCGGTGGCGAAGCCCAGGCGATCATCTGCGACGTCACCGACACCCGACGCCTGCAGGCCGAGCTCGCCGCCATGGAGCGCCGGCTCGGACGGCTCGATATCCTGGTGAACAATGCCGGCATCGGCAGCGAGGCACCGCTCGAGGAGATCACCGAACAGGATTTCGACCACATGTTCGCGGTCCACGTCAAGGGAAGCTTCTTCGCGACGCAGGCGGTCGTGCCCGGCATGAAGGCGCGGCGCTTCGGCAAGATCATCAATATCTCCTCGATCTGGGGCATGGTCGGGCATCATGCCGCCTCCGACTATTGCGGTGCCAAGGCTGCCCTGCTCGGGTTGACCAAGGCATGGGCCCGCGAATTGGCGCCATGGAACATCCATGTCAACGCTGTCGCGCCGGGCGGTGTGCTTACCGAAATGGTGCGGCAGCAGCCGAATATCGAGAAACGCATGGCCGATAAAATCAAGCTCGTGCCGCTGGGCCGCTATGCCGATCCCTCGGAGATTGCCGCGACGGTGGCCTTTCTTGCCTCTTCGGAGGCCGATTTCATCACCGGACAGGTGATCAGCCCCAATGGCGGCCAGACAATTGTCGGCATCTGAAGAGGGAGAGACCAGGATGAAGCTTGGACTTTTCAGCCTTATGACGCTGCGCGCTCCGGATGACGGACGCCAGCTGATCAAAGAAACCGTTGACATGGTGAAGCTGGCCGAGGCCATCGGCTTCGACACTGCCTGGATGGCCGAGCATCATTTCTCCAACTACAGCATGTGCGTCTCGCCGCTGGTCATGGCCGCTTACTGCGCCGGCCTGACCCGCACCATCCGGTTGGGAACCGCCGTCCTGGTCCTGCCCCTCTATCATCCGGTGCGCCTGGTCGAGGAACTGGGCCTTGTCGACCAGCTGAGCGACGGCCGGCTGGTGATCGGGATCGGCACTGGTTATCAAGGCTACGAATTCGCTCATTTTGGTGTAAGTCTCGAGGAGCGTGTCGAGCGATCTCTCGAAATGGCCGACATCATCGAGCGGTTTGCCGCTGCCGAGATATTCTCCTATTCCGGCAAGCACTACACCCTCGAGGAAATGCCCATCTGCACCCGCTTGTTGAACGGCCGCCGCCCTGAAATCTACGTTGCGGGCGCCCAGCCAGAGCTTGTCGAACGGGCCGCTCGCGACGGCTGGATTCCCTTTATCACCGTAGGAGCACAAGGCAGCGACGTCCTCGCCCGCCAGCGGCAATATTATGAGGGGATCTTTGCCAAGGCGGGTCGCAACCCACGCACCATGCCATTTGCGGTTCAGCGCTATATCTATG
This sequence comes from uncultured Alphaproteobacteria bacterium, assembly GCA_963744915.1. GTDB lineage: Bacteria > Pseudomonadota > Alphaproteobacteria > Rhizobiales > Aestuariivirgaceae > DATAFF01. The sequence goes on along the minus strand of CAVUUY010000013.1, from coordinate 175,846 downwards.
TCACCGATAGCAGGGCCGACGCCCGCGATGCCGCCGAGCGCATCCTCTACGTCAATCGCCTTGCCTTCAGCATGCGCTTCAACTATCAGGAGCTCGACGGCGCCCAGCTCCGGTCCATGCCCTACAAGGACGAGCCGACGCCGGAGCAGATCATGGACAATGTCATCATCGGCTCGCCAGAGCACTGTGCCTCGCGCATCATCGCCGAGGCACGCACCGTGAAGACGAGCGACCTCAGCTGTTTCATGCAGTTCGGCGGTATGGAAGGTAGCCGGGCCCTTCGCTCGCTCGAGCGGTTCGGGGCCGAGGTGGTGCCGATACTCGAACACGAGCTCGGTGCGACTATCACTGCCCAGGCCGAGAACCAGCGAGCAAAGGCGATAGCCTCCAAGGCTTAGCGTGGAGCAGCATCGGACAGCATTCATTTCGGCAATGTCGCGTGTCGCCTCCGGCGTCAGCGTGGTTACCACCGATGGCCCGGCTGGCCGCGCCGGCCTGACCGTCAGTGCCATGTGCTCGCTCTCGGCCGATCCGCCGGCTGTGCTCGTCTGCATCAACCGGGCAAGTCGCGCCGGACGCATCATTCGCATCAATGGCGTATTCTGCCTCAATGTCCTGGCCTCGCAGCAGGTCGACATCGCCCGCCGCTTTGCCGGCCAGGCCGGCGGTGAGCTCGACAAGTTTCTCGCGCTCGAATGGGATCGCTTCGGCACCGGCGCCCCAGTGTTGCGGAACGCTGTCGCCGTGTTCGACTGCAACCTGACCCGGGGAACCGACTATGGCAGCCATGACATTCTCATCGGTGTAGTGGCCGAAACCGACGAACGCGATGGCATGCCCCTGCTCTACGTCGGACGGAACTATTGCGCCCCCGCGCCCTTGACGTAACGGCCACACGATGGTCAAGGAACGCACGCAGAATGTCGGTCTTCCGCAACACACGGCGTTGCAACACCGACTGGTGATTTGAATGGAGTTCGTCGATCGGGCATATCAGGATCTGATCCTGTCTCCCGGTCCACGTTTTCGAGTGGCACGATGAGTCGAGCTTTTGTAAAGGAGCCCGAGGGTGACGTTGTCGAAGCGCTGCCCGAACGGCCGATCAGTCAATTCCATAACTACGTCACCGCCCGCGGACTGAAGCAGATCGAGGCCGCGGTCGCCGCGTTGCAGGCAGCACTTGCCAGCGCGTCGGACGGCGATGATCCCCTGGGGCATCGCAAGATCATGCGCGACCTGCACTATTGGAAGGCCCGTCGCGCCACCGCCGAGCTCGTCACGCCGCCGCCGGACACCGGCACGGTCCGTTTCGGCTCGAAGGTGACGTTGAAGATGCCCGCCGGTCGCCACCAGAGCTTTCGAATTGTCGGTGAGGACGAAGCCGATCCGAAGAACGGCCTCATCTCCTATGTCGCGCCGCTCGCCCGCGAGCTCATCGGCAAGGAACTGGGCGAGACCGTCTCAACCCCTGGCGGCGAGACTGAAATCGTCAAGATTGACGTCTCCGAGGACGCCTGATCGCCTGACAGCCGACCCGTTCAGGCACCGAAACGCGGCTCCGGCACGCCGCGGATGCCGAGATCATGGATCGCAAAGAGACTGCCACGCTGCACGCCATCACCCGGAAACCGCGGCAAAGGCGGCCTAGCCATTGATGTCACATAGAGGATGTCGAGATTGGGGCCGCCGAACATCACGCTCGTGACCTTCTTCACCGGCATCTCGATCACGCGGTCAACCTCGCCGTTCGGCGTGTAGCGGATAATTTTTGCGTCATAGACCTGGGCATTCCACAGGCAGCCTTCGCCATCCACCGTCGAGCCATCGGCGGCACCACCCCGGGAGGTATCGATCTTGGTAAAGGTGCGCCGGTTGGAGACGGTGCCGGTCTCGATGTCGTAGTCATAGGCCCAGATCTCGCCCGACCAGGAATCCGCAAAGTAGAAGATCTTGTCATCTGGGCTGAAGCACGGACCGTTGGATACGATGATACCGTCATCGAGCTTGGTGACATTGAAGTCGGGATCGAGACGATAAAGCGCCCCATTGGGTCCGGCCTCCATCGTATCCATCGAGCCGGCAAGGAAGCGGCCGCGACGATCAACCTTGCCGTCATTTATGCGCGTCGCCGGCTTGTCGGGCTCGGGATCGTGGATCGCAGTGCATTCACCGCTCTTGAAGTCGAGGGCATGAAAGCCACTTTGCAGCGAGCAGATGGCACCCTTGCCGTCCTTGCGCAGTGCGATCGAGCCGATCTTTGCCGGCACGTCCCAGGCGCGGATCTCGCGGCCGTCGGCAGTGCAGCGGAAGATGTTGCAGCCGAAGCTGTCGATGAAATAGAGCCGCTGCTGATCGACGTCCCAGAGCGGGCCTTCGCCGAGGATCGGCTTGACGTCCACCACCACTTCGATGCGCATCGCTTCCTCCTTGCTACCCGTTGAACTGCGGTTCCGGCGGCCCCCTGACGGCGCAGCGCCATGGCAGGTTTCCCTAGAAGGCGACCTTGTCTGCGCCCTTGAGCTCGAGCATGGCGCGCGCCGCGTCGGGTGTTGCGATCTCGAGTCCCAAGGCCTCGATAAGCGCCCGTACCTTCTTCACTTGCTCGGCATTCGACCTGGCAAGCTGCCCCGGGCCGATCCACAGCGAATCCTCCAGCCCTACCCTGACATTGCCGCCCATCGCGGCCGACATCAGCGCGATCGTCATCTGGTTTCGGCCGGCACCGAGGACCGACCAGTGATACTGGTCGCCAAACAGCCGATCGGCGGTGCGTTTCATATGCAGGACATCCTCGGGATGCGGTCCGATGCCGCCCAGAATGCCGAACACCGACTGGATGAAGAAGGGCGGCTTGACGATCCCGCGATCGGCGAAATGGCGCAGCGTGTAGAGATGGCCGATGTCGTAGCACTCGATTTCGAAGCGGGTGCCGTTCTCCGCGCAGGTCTTCAGAATATATTCGATGTCGGCGAAGGTGTTCTTGAAGATGCGTTCGCGCGAACCCTCGAGATAAGGCCGCTCCCAGTCATATTTGAATGCATCATAGCGCTCGATCATGGGGTAAAGACCGAAATTCATGGTGCCCATGTTGAGCGAGGCGACCTCGGGTTTGAAGATCGCCGCCGGGCGCACCCGTTCCTCGATCGTCATGGTGGCGGCACCACCGGTCGTGATGTTCACGATGCAGCTGCTGCGCTGCTTGATCACCTTGAGAAACGGTTCGAATGCGGCGGGCGCCTGGTCGGGCCGGCCGTCCTTCGGATCGCGGGCATGCAGATGCACGATGGCCGCGCCGGCTTCGGCAGCACCGATCGCCGCATCGGCGATCTCCTGCGCGGTGATCGGCAGATGCGGCGACATGGTCGGCGTGTGAATCGATCCGGTGACCGCGCAGGTGATGATGACTTTGCGCTTCGAGGCCATGCAACCGTCTCCTATTTCCCGATATCGCGATCGGCGCGACGCTTATGTGCGGCGAGCGCCATCAAGCGGCGATCGCGCCAGCGCTGGCGATCCCGCAGTCTATCTTGTCCGAGCAGGCGCCGGCGCGTATCTTCCGACGGTCTCCAGCACCGGTCCGGCCCAGTCGACCCGGCGCTGCATCGACGGGAACAGCCGACTGTAGATCGACTGGTAGCGCTGAACATAGTCGCGAATGCCGCCGGGAGCGTTGAGATCGATGGTCTCGAACGGCCCCATGAACGACCAGCGCAGCGCCAGGCCTTCGCGAAGCCCGACATCGACATCCTCGACCGAAGCATAGCCATCCGCGACCAGACGGAACGCCTCTTCGAGCAAGGCGCCCTGCATTCGGTTCATGACGAACCCGTCGAGCTCCCGCTTCATGACGATCGGCGCCTGTCCGGCAGCGGCCATGAGCGCCCGCGTCCGCTCCACGATGTCCGGTTGCGTCCACGGCGCGGGAACGACCTCGACTGCCGGAATGAGGTAGGGCGGATTGATCGGATGCACGACCAGGCAGCGGTGACGGCCGGCAAGCGTCTCAGTGAAGCGCGACGGCAGGATAGCCGACGTCGAGCTGGCGATCACCGCATCCGATGGAGCCAGGCGATCAAGCCGCCCGAATATTGCACGCTTCACTTCGATATCTTCGGGCGTGTTCTCCTGGATGTGGTCGGCACCCTCGAGCGCGCTCTCGAGGGAGCGGACGCTGACCAGGCGCTGCACCACCGCACCCGGGTCCTCTCCGTCGAGCAGATCCTTCGCTGCCAGCATCGGCACCATGTCGGCGGCGAAGGCGACTGCCTCCTCGGCAACAGTCTCATTCGGGTCGAACAGCCGCACCTCATGGCCGGCGCGGGCGAAGCTGATGGCCCAGGCGCGGCCGACAAGGCCGGTTCCAACAAGCGCGATACGGGTCATGTCGGCCCTCCTGCCTACAGCGTCTCGACATTGGCATCGACGCCAAGCGACTGGCCCGAGAGGTTCTGGCCCATCGGCGACAAAAGAAGATGACCATCGCGGCGACATCATATGGCGACACCATGCGGCGCAGCGATACCCGTTCGAGATATTTTCTCCATCTCGTCATAGCTGAGACCGAGCTGCTTGGCACGGGCCCGGATCACGCTCTCGATGCGCGGGCCCTCGACGATGCCCGGCAGGATGGCGTTGACGCGGATGTTGGCAGGCCCGAGCTCCTTGGCGAGGCTCTGGGTGAAGCCGATGACGCCCCATTTGGCGGCGGCGTAGGGGGTGCGGTAGGCATAGCCGTGGCGCCCGGCGGCCGACGACATGTTGACGATGGCGCCGCCCCCGGCTTGCTTGAGCATCGGCACGGCATGATGCGCGCAGAGAAACTGCCCGGTGAGGTCGACGTCGATGCAACGCCGCCAGTCGGCGGGCGAGATCTCCTCGACGCCGCCGGTCGGCCCGGCAATGCCGGCATTGTTGACCAGGGCATCGAGGCCGCCGAAAGCCGCCGCGACGTCGCGGAACACCGCCGCAACCTCATCCGCATTGGAAACATCGGTGCGGCTTGCCGGATGTTCCGGATGCGCGGCGCGGAAATCCCCGAGAAACGCCTCGGACACGTCGCACACATAAACCCTGGCACCATGCGCGATCAGCATGTCGGCAATGGCCCGGCCGATGCCGGACGCCCCTGCCGATACGAACACCCGCAGACCCGGCTTCAATCCCTCGAGGATTCTCTGGCCTGTGCTGATTGCCATGACGAGCCTCCTAGTTTGACCGTTCGCGCAACGCGACCACGGCAGCCGAGAACAACCAGCCCATAGATGATGACGCGGGTCGCATAGGGCAGCGTGGTGCCTGCCAGAAGAATTTGCAGCGCCGTCAGCAGCAGCACGCCTCCGACCATGCCGAGATAGTTGCCGCGGCCGCCGGTGATCAGCGTGCCGCCCACCACCACCACGGCGATCGAAGGCAGGAGATATTCATCGCCCATGCCGAGGCTAGCCTGGCCCGAAAAGCCGGTCAGCATCGTGCCGACCAGCGCCGAGCAGAAGCCGGACAGCATGTAGACGAGAATGATCGTGCGATCGACGGCGATGCCCGACAGCGCCGCCACGCGTTCGCCATTGCCGATGGCATAGACGCCGGCGTCCGAACGCAGTGCGCGTCTGCAGGATCATGGCGACGGCGACGAAGATTACGACGAACACCACGACCGGCGTGACGATGCCGCTCTTGTCGGTCATGAACCAACGCAGCAGCGGCGACGAAAAGCCGGCCGGCGTGCCTTGTGAGTAGAGCAGCGCCAAGCCCTGCAGGATGCCGTTCATGGCGAGTGTCATGACGATGGGCGAAATGCCGAGCACCGCGATCCCGACGCCATTGACGAGGCCGATCAGCATGCCGACGGCCAGCACCATCGGCAATGCCCAGATCAATGGGCCGTTCTGGCCGTTGACGATGCCGGCAAGCAGGATGCCACAGAGCGCGATCGTCCATGGCACCGACAGGTCGAGACCGCCGGTGAGGATGACCGTGCCCTGACCGAGCGCCAGGATCAGCAGGAAGGACGAAAGCACGAGGAGCGAGTTGTAGTAGGACCGTTCGTCAGGGCACGGCCGGTAACCAGCTGGGTCAGCAGCAGCACCAGCACGAAGCACACATAGGCCGGTAAGGCGTAGCGCAGCTGCTCGCTATGCCGCTCGATGAATGACGCGCTGGCGCGGTCATGGGCGGGCGCTTCCTTGGCCGGAAGCGCCAGACGCTGCGGCAGGCGCCGTCCCTGGCGTGGCAGCAACCCTCGATACCAGGCGCCCAATCGGCGCAGCATCAGGCGGCTGTGCTCGCTGGCGCGCGATGATCGCGACAACGCCCCGGCAAGCACCGCGAGGATGAGGATACACGCCCTCGGCGATGGTCGAGTAATAGGCCGAGACGTTGAACACGAGCAGGATGATTGACGACGATCATCAGGATATAGGCGCCGATGATCGAACCGATCGGCCCGCCACGACCGCCGCCGAGCCGCGTACCGCCGACCACCACCGCGGCGAACATCTGCAGGAGCATGGCGTTGCCGATGAGCGGATCGCCGGCGCCGGTCTGGGCGCTGATGAAGACGCCCGCAAAACCGTAACAGCCGCCAGCCAGCACATAGACCAGAAACTGTGTCCAGGCGACGGAGATGCCCTGCGCCCGCGCGGCATCCACATCGCTGCCGATAGCATAGATTGCGGTGCCGAAGCGGGTGTTCTTGAGCCACAGCCACAAAACGACGAGGATGCCGAGGACCACGAGCGGCATCGGCAGCTTGCCGGGGATCGCGTCGTTGACCAGGGCCTCGCTCAGGCGCGCGGCGACCGCGCCGCCCGGCTTGTCGAGAACGAGCAGGGTCAAGCCCTGGACGATGAACATCGTCGAAAGCGTCACGACGATCGGCTGCAGCCGGAGAAAGGCGATGAAGAAGCCGTTGAAGGCGCCCGTCGGTCATGCCGATGCCGATGCCGATCAGCGCCCACAGCAGACGCTGCCTTGACCGCTGTCCGGCATGTTGGTGGCAAGCACCACGTTGACGAGCGAGATGACGGCGCCGGCCGACAGGTCGAAACCGCCGATCAGAATGACGAGCGTCTGGCCGGCCGCGGCGATCGCCAGCGTGGCGCCGCCGAGCGACAGGAAGCTGAGCTCGAAATAGCTCATGCCGCCGCGGCTCATCAGATTATTGATGGCCAGCAATCCGATGAGCACGGCGAGCGCGACAACAAGCCCTTGGTAACGCGCCCAGGGGAACCGGAAGCCGCGGCGGATGAGAGGTGGCGACTCCTTGGCGATGTCGGTCATGCCGCCGCGCCCAGCCCTTCCGCCTCGCCAAGGGCAGCTCGCACGATCGCATCCTCGGTGAGCGAACCGCTGTCGATCTCCTTGACGATCCGCCCCTCGTACAGGACCACCACGCGATCCGCGAGGTGAACGAGCTCGGGGATCTCGGTCGAATAGAAGCAGCACCGCGCCGCCCGACTCGGCATAGGCGCGCATCAGCAGATAGAGCTCATGCTTGGTGCCGACATCGATGCCGCGGGTCGGATCGTAGAGCAGCAGAATGCGGCTTTCCGCCAACAGCCATTTGGCGATGGCGATCTTCTGCTGGTTGCCGCCGGAGAATGCCGCAACCCGCGTCCACAGGGCACGATCGGCGACGTCGATACGGTCGAAACACCGACGCGACTGCCGCGTTCTCACGCTCGCCGTCGATCAGGCCGAAGCGGCAGAAGCGATCGATCACCGGCATGGAAGCATTGACCTTGCCCGAAAGCTTGAGGAACAGCGCCTCGGTCTTGCGATCCTCGGGCACGAGGCTGATGCCGATATTGGCCCGCACCGCATCGACAGGCGAAGCGATCACCACCGGCTTTTCGTCGACATAGACGGTTCCGGTCTTCGTGGCGATCATGCCGAAGCAGGCGAGAAAGAGGTCGAGCTGGCCCATGCCCTGCAGCCCGGCGACGCCGAGGATCTCGCCGGCATGCAGCGACGAAGGTGGCATCGCGGAGCTTGCCGGCCGTGCTGAGCCCTTCGAGCGCGGAGCACCTCGCGGCCATGGCGCGCACTGGCCGGCGGCCGCGGCGGGAAGGTCTGGCCGAGCGAGCGGCCGATGATCATGCGCATCACCTCGGCGTCGCTCAGATCGGCGACCCTGCCGCTCGCGATGTGCCGGCCATTGCGCAGGATCGTCAGCGTATCGCAGAAGCGCGCGCACCTCGCGCAGGCGATGCGAGATGAAGACGATGGTCGCGCCCCTCGCCTTCTCGGCCTGCGATGATCTCGCCCAGCCAATCGACGTCGCGCCCCGTCAGGGTCGATGTCGGCTCGTCGAGCAGAAGGATTCGCGGCTTGCGAAAGAGCGCTCGGGCGATCTCGATCTTCTGCCTGACGGCGAGATCGAGCGTCGCGCACCTCGTCGCTGAGCCGGATATCGTCCATTCGCAGCCTGGCGAAATGTGCGCGCACCTTGGTCTCGGCGGCGCGCCGCCTGATAATTCCGATCGCATTGGCCGGCGCATAGGGCAGCAGCACGTTCTCGAGCACCGTCAGGTCGCGGACCAGCGTCATCTCCTGGAAGGCGGTCTGGATGCCGCATTGATGGGCGGCCCGCGGGCTCGCCAGTTGAACCGGCTCGCCAAACAGTCGAAACGATCCCGAATCCGGGGTGAGCAGCCCGGTGAGCAGCTTGACGATGGTCGACTTGCCGGCCCCGTTCTCGCCGAGCAGCGCATGCACGCTGCCGCTGTCGATCGCCAGCGACACGCCATCGACCGCCACCGTAGCGCCAAAGGCCTTGCGGATGTCGTGAGCCTCAATTGCCACTGGTGGAGCAGGCATGGGGCAATCCCGAACGTGCTCGGATCCTTCATTGACGGCGTCGCGAGAGCCGGCGCACTTCGCCGCTGGCTCTCACGAGTGGGGCCTGGCCCGCCGCTTATGGTTCCGGCTGACCGACCAGCGCGCCCTGGAAGCCGATCTCCGGCGTCTGTTCCGAGAAGATCGAGGCGAACCAGCCCGGATTCGGAACGAGTGCCGGTGGAAAGGCATTGCAGCCGGCCTTCATTTCCTCCCACGAACCGTCTCGCAATATTTGATGCGTCTCGTTGGTGACGAGCGGCAGCGGCAGCGTCGTCCGCTTCGGCACATCCTTGCCCTCGAGCTTCTCGACCGCGAGCTTCAGCGCCAGCCCGCCGGAGTAAGGCGGCGAGGCATAGGAGATGCGCGGGGCGTTCATCGGGCAATAGGGGCAGTCGCCGCCTTCGACCTCGGTATCGACCGGCAGCATCTGGATGCGGCCGCCATTGGAGCCTTCGCCGGCGCAGGGCAGAAGCTCGGTCTGCTTCTTGCCGGCTTCGAGCTGCATGGAATTGGCGGTGAAGCAGCCGACCTGCATCCACAGGCCGTCGATGTCGTCCCAGTTGTGGGTGGCGAGGATCTTTGACAGCTCGGTGCGGGCGACCGCCTGGCTCCACATGCCGACCGCCTCGGCGACGATCTTGATGTCGGGGTGCTTGGCGAAGACCTCCTTCGCCGCCTTGGTGCGCAGCGTGTCGACCGATGTTCCCGGCACGCCGGTGATCAGCGACGATCTTGCCCTTGCCGTTGAGCTTCTTCACCAGCCACTCGGCCGTGACGCGACCTGCCTCCTCCTGATCGATCGAGATGTTGTAGGCGCAAGGCTCGGTGATCTCGCGCGTCATAGGCGAAGACCAGCACGCCCTTGTCGCAGGCATTCTTGACCGCCGGCGTTGAGCGCAGTGGGCGAGATCGGGAAGATGACGATGGCCTGGGCGCCGGCTTGCACCATGGCATTGATCTGCTGGATCTGGCGCTGCGCATTCGGGCCGGCGACCTGGACCTGCGAGGTCGACCTTGTCGCGCATGCTCTTGTGGCCGGCCATCGCCTTGACCATGTTGGCGGCCTCGGCCTGCCAGTCATTGCCGATATAGCTCATCGACAAGAAGATCTTGAATTTGTCGGCTGCAGACGCTGTCTGAGCCGCGAGCTGCGCAATGGCAAGCAGCGCGCTCAGCACGACAAAAGATGGAAGCCTCGTCCAACGCATGAGATCCTCCCGATCGGTTACCGATTTGTTGGAGGAACCGCCACGCGCGGATTCCAGGGGCGGGCCTTGCGGTAACCACCAGGGCACGCTTTTGTTTTGATCAAATGATCATTAATCTAACATCAGACACGTTTCAAGGCCGAGGCCTCAATGATTGTCGCCGATATAGCTCGCAAGCGAGCCGCGAGCCTGCCGCAGATGCCGCTCGAGCGGGCGACCCTGCCGAGCGAGATCTACCGCCGGCTAAAGCTGATGATCCTCGATGGCGGCCTCAAACCGGGCGAGCTCGTCACCATCCAGAGTTTGTCGCGGGCTTTCGGAGTGAGCGCCATGCCGGTGCGCGAGGCCTTGCAGCGGCTGACCGGCGAGCGGGCGCTGACAGTGATATCCGGGCGCTCGGTCGGCATTCCGCAGCTCGCCGCCGACCGCCTGCAGGACCTCACCGCTGTGCGGATCGCGCTAGAGGGCACCGCCGCCGAGTGGGCGGCGGCCCGCATCGGCGCCCGCCACCTGACCAAGCTTGCCGGCCTCGTCACGGCAATGCGCAAAGCCGCCGCCGCCGGCGACACCCGGGCCTATGTCCAGGCTAATTACGATTTCCATTTCACCATCTACGCCGCCGCCGGTTCCGAGACCCTCCTCGGCGTCATCGAGGGTCTCTGGCTCCAGGTCAGCCCCTATTTCCACCTGCTGCACGGCTCGGGGAACTACATTGATGCCAATGTGCAGCACCGCCTGGCGCTGCAAGCCCTCAAGCGCCGAGATGCCCGATCCTGCCGCAGGCACATCCGGCAGGACATCCAGGCGGCAACCGAGGTTCTGCTTCGGCTGCTCGGGCCGGAAGCCGGCTAAGGAAGTCCGGTAGCGGCAGGTCAGGCGGGATTGATCGTCTGCCCGAGAAAGAACCGCACCATCTCGCGCGATGCATCCGGGCCAAGCGGATCGGAAAAGCTGCCGTCGCGGCTTCCGCCCGACCAGGCATGCCCGCCACCTTCTATGACCCAATACTCGGCCTTCACATCCCCGTTCTGGTCCCGAGCGATCATCCGCTGATATGATCGACCATTCCCTTCTGAAGTCGTTCCGCCTGGAACTTCCCCATTGCCGGTATGAGCAGCGATGATCTTTGCACCGTTGGAGGGATGTACGACGTGGTCCGCCGAGCCATGAAAAACGATTGCCGGAACTGCAATCCCGTCGCCACCATTGTGCTGGGACGCCGAAGAGAGCTGTCCCCGCATCGCCGCCAATGCCGATACCACGTCAAACGCGGATCGATAGGGCAGGCCCGAGTGGATTCCCACGGCTGAAAAGACGTCCGGGTAAGTGGCGGCCATGTTGGCCGCCATCGCGCCGCCGGCTGATAGGCCGGCAACGAACACTCTTCGCGGATGAATCCTGAATTCGGCGACGAGGCTCTGCGCCAGGGCGGCAATCGAGTGGGCTTCACCCATTCCTCTGGTCTGATTCTGCGGATTGAACCAGTTCCAGCAGGCGGACGCGTTGGCCGATTTGGGCTGAGCCGGATAGGCGACGATGAACCCGTTCCGCTCTGCCAGTTCGTTCATGCGCGTGCCAGCCGCGAAATCCTCCGGGGTCTGGGTGCAGCCGTGCAGCATGATCAGCAGCGAGCGAGGCTCGGCGAGCGTGCGGCCAGGTATGTAGAGCTTGAAGGACCGATGGTCCTGCCCCGCAGCGATCGAGCGCGTCTCGAAGCGCGCACCCGGCGGAATTTGCAACGGACGTCGCCTGCCGCCATCGAACGGTACGCCCGGTTCGAGCACCCGCTGCTTGAGGCGGCCCAGAGCTCCGATAACCTCGTGCAGCGGCCGGGGTATTCGCAGATTTCTGCCAGATCCCTGGACCTCAGGCGCCGGAGCTTCCTCCTTCGATTGCACCAGGGCCGTTCGGATGGCCCGCGTTGCCCCTGCGAGATCGCCGCTTCGGGTCAAATCCAGGGCAATCTGCATGCTCTTCGCCAGTTTTGTCGACACGCGGCGTCGCTCCTATGTTGCATTGCACAATGCAAATGGTGGCTTCACTCCACTTTGCAATGGGAGTGATTTATCGGGGCTGAACGCGCACCTTCAGGCCGATCCGCGGACGCAGCGTGATGAGACCGACAGGTTCGATTTCATCGGGATTCACAATTTCGAGACGCCATCTGCGTGCCAGCACGGCAAGGATCAAGATACCCTCCATCATCGCAAAATTCTGGCCAATGCAGATCCGCGGGCCCGCTCCGAAGGGCAGATATGCGAAACGGTCTCGCTGCTCCTTTTCGCCGGCAGCGAATCGCTCGGGACGAAACCGTTCCGGATCGTGCCACAGCTTGCGATGGCGGTGCAGGAGCCATGGCGACACGATGACATCGCTACCGGCCAGGACCTTGTGTCCCACCACGACGTCGTCGGCAATGGCCCGCCGCGCGATCGTATGAACCGGCGGGTAAAGCCGCATCGTCTCTTCGAAAACCTGGTGCGTATAGGTGAGGCGAGCCCAATCAGCCGACCGAACGACCACCTCTCCTTCCATCACCGCATTCAATTCTGAGAGCATTGCTTCATCCGCCGATGGATGCATGCCGAGCAGATACAATGCCCACACCACCGCCATGGCCGTCGTCTCGTGACCTGCGGTAAAGATCGTCGCAATCTGCGCCCGGATTTCCGTATCCGACATACCCTGTCCGGTTTCCGCATCGCGTGCCTTCATGAGCAGCGTGAGCAGATCGGCGCGCTGACCGGGGTCATGTTTGCGCGCCGCTATCAATCGCGAAATCACCGGCTCGAAACCGCGGACGGCCAATCGACCTCGCCAAGTAGCAGGCCGCGGAACCCATTGCGGCAAGCCAAGCAGATCGGCGATGCCGGGATGCACCACCCTCTGATACTTCGCAATCCCCGTTGCGATCGCGGTGAGTTCTTCGGAGCCGTCAAGGGAGAACATGGCCTTGGAGATGATGGCCAATGTCAGGCGAACAATCTCGCTGACGAGATCGAAGACCGCTCCGGCCCGCCATCGATCGGCTAGCTTGTTGCTCTCTGCAACGATCAAATCTCCAAATGATTCAAGGGTCTTGGCATTGAAGGCGGGGGCCATGATCCGCCGTTGACGCTTCCATTCGGCGCCCTCCGCCGTAATCAGGCCGCGCCCGAGACCCGGCTCGAGAAGATTCCTGGCAATCGGCGTCTTCTCGTAATTCGCATGGTTTTCGAGCAGGACGTGGCGTGCTGCCGGAGGGCTGTTTGCGACCACCACATGGCGGAACAACATGTGGCGTTCCATCCAGTCGAGTTCGTAGGCCTCCTCGCTCCAAAGCTCCAGATTGTTGTCCGCCGAGGCGCGGATCACGCCCAAGATGGATGGTGGTTTCCGAACCTGGCGAGGCCGCGCCAAGGCGGGGTCCGTGGACAGGTTCATACCTCTCCGCGGCACATGCTATCTGAACTCCGTTCTCAAGTGGAGAAAGTGCGCCACTCGTGTCCCAAGCATTCAGTGGCCTTCTTGCAAGGACTAATGAACGTCCTGTATGTTTATATGACATTTGACCTTAGGGAGCAAGAATGGAGAGCAAAGACGGTTCCGCGCTGCGGATTGCCATTCTCGGCGCCGGCGCTATGGGTTCGATCTTCGGGGCGGAGTTGACCTCCAATGGCGTTGACACCTTGCTGGTCGATGTCGATGGCCCTCTGATCAACCGCTTGAACGACAGCGGCGTCATTATCCGCCGCGCCGGCAAGGAGCGGCAGATTCGCGTTCGTGCGACGCACGATCCAAGGAGTGAAGGACCAGTCGACGTGTTGCTGGTGTTCGTCAAATGCTGGGCAACCCGCGAGGCCATGGCGCTGGCCCAGCCGCTGCTTGGCAGCAAGACTTACGTGCTCTCGCTCCAGAACGGATGGGGCAATGGTGAGGAGATCGCGCGGCAGGTTGCCGAGAATCGGATTCTTCTCGGCGTGACTTATCACAGCGGAACTGTCATTGGCCCAGGGGTCGTGGATCACACGGCGGTCGGGACCTCATATCTCGGGCCGCATCGCGGCGACGAAATGACCGTAGCCCGTGCGATAGCTGAGACCTTCACGAAGGGTGGGCTGCCGACCGAGGCAACACCAAAGATCGTCGACAAGATTTGGCGGAAGCTGATGCTCAACGTTGCCGCCAATCCCGTCGCGGCGCTCACGGGCTTGCGGTCTGCTCAACTCATGCAGGAACCGCATCTCGAACAGATGATGAAAGGTCTTGCCCGTGAAGCCGTCGCCGTAGCGCAGGCCAGCGGTCATGCATTCGATGCGGATGAGACGATTGCGTACATCAAAGAATCGCTCACCGCCGCCGGTTCCGCCACGGCTTCCATGCGTCAAGACGTGGTGGCCGGCCGTCCCACAGAGATAAACGTGATCACCGGAGCTATAATCTCGGCCGCCGAACGCCATGGCATCGACGTACCGCTGAACCGCGCCATCCATGCCCTCATCAAGGGGTACGAATTCGGCCGTGATGGAGGCAAGTCTGCATGAACCTGGGAGATCTCGCGTGAACGGCGTACCACGCACCGTTGTCGTCACGGGCGGCGCCGGATTTGCCGGCGGCTATGTGGTGCGTGAGCTGCTTGACCGTGGCTATCGCGTCGTCGTCCTTGATCTTGCCGATTTTCGCTCGGAAACCCGTTTTGTCATCGGCAGCGGGATGGCCGAGGTGACCCTGGAGCGTGGTTCGATAGACAATTTTCCGCGCGTATTGGAGGTTGTTCTCAAACACAAACCTTGGGCGATCGCTCATCTTGGCGCGATCATGGATATCCATCTTCTCGACCTCAACCCGATGCTCGCGCTGAAGGTGAATGTCGAAGGAACGCTCAACGTTTTCGAAGCTGCGCGCCTCCACGGCGTCAGTCGCGTCGTAATGTTTTCGACCATCGCCGCAATTGGCAGAAGACTTTATGAACCGATCGACGGCAACCACCCGACAATCACCGCCCGCGACGGGCCGCTTGGTGCCTATAGCGCGGCCAAGGTCGCCGCCGAGGCATTCGCCTTCGCTTACAATCAATCATTCGGACTCGATACCCGTATCGTGAGACCGTCTGCGCTCTATGGTTTCGGCATGAGCTGGTTTGCGCCGAACTACATGAAGCAGATCGTCGAGCCTGCCGTTCTTGGTGAACCGGTCCGTCTTGCATCGGGCGGTCAAGTGCCGCGCGATTATGTACACGCCGTTGATCTCGCAACCCTTGCTCTTGCGGTTCTCGAAGGTCCGGAAGATGCCGATCGCGTCTTTTATGCCGCGACCGGACGGCCTCTGCGCACCGGTGGTGATGTCGGCCGCATCGTCCGCAAGCTGCTGCCTGGTGCCATCGTAGAGATCGGCGACGCCTGGACCGACGTCGACCGCGACGAGCTGCGCATCCGTGGGCAGATATCGATCGCGCATGCGCAGGAGCAACTCGGCTGGTCGCCGCGCTATGCTGATCTCGAACAGGGCATTGCCGAATATGTCGAACGGCTTCGCGCATTCGTTGCTGCGGGCGGGAAGCCGACTCCCAGGCCACAAATTTCACACGCGCCAGGCGGCTAAGAGGCAGCCATGCAAATGTTATCTGGTTGGGTTGAGCTTCCTCGCTTGCTCGCGGGCCGATGAGCACGCTCTCCTGGCCCTGGCTTCACGGCAGCACCGAGCCGCCGCAGCCAAAGGAGTCGTTGCGCGCCGGGTCGCTCACCGCTGTGCTTGCCGGTCTCGATATCCTCGATATCCAGCAAGATGGCGTGGGGATGGTTTCCAGGGTCGGCATCCGCGTCCGCGATACTTGCTGGGGAACCGTGCCGCCATCATGGACGGAAGTCGCGGTAGACAGGCGAACCGAAGGATTCACGGTGAGCTTGGCGAGCCGACACAACGGCCCGGGCATCGACTTCGCCTGGCGCGGCCTGTGTACCGGTAAAACGGATCGTTCGCTGGTTTACGAAATGGAAGGCGAGGCACGATCCGATTGCCGATACAACCGCATTGGAATCGTCTTCCTTCACCCGTTGGACGGCGCTGCCGGGCGTCGGTTTAGAACAACAACGCCTGAAGGGACCCACATGGGGACGCTTCCCGAACTGGTTGCCCCGCAACCCATACTGAATGGACTCGATTTGCCGCTCGTGCCCGCATTCTCGCGGCTCGAAATCGAGGTCACCGACGGTCTGACCCTGACAGTCGAACTCGAAGGCGACCTTTTCGAGATGGAGGATCAACGCAATTGGACCGATGGTTCGTTCAAGACCTTCTCTACGCCATTGGCATTGCCAGTTCCCTTCCTGTTGCGTGCCGGTCAAAGGATTAAGCAGCGCCTGCGCTTGAGCTGCCAGGATGCCCGGCCAATCTCGAGCGCACCGTCTCGCCCGAGGCAGCATTCCACGGTGACCGTCGGGGAGCCGCTTGGATTGGCGCTGCCGCCGATTGGTATCGGGCTCGATTCCGATGGCCATGTGCCGGACGACGCAGAGCTGCTGCTACTGCGAAATCTCGCGCCGGCACATCTTCGCGCCGAAGTGGATCTTACCCGACCCGATGCCGCCGCCATGCTGACCCGGGCCGGCCGCATTGCCGAAGCGGTCGGGGCGCCGATTGAGGTCGTCCTGATGTTTTCGTTAAGCGAAGCAGATATCGGCGGGGTGCTTGGCGCGCTTAGGCCGATGCTCTCATCGCTCGAGCTGGCGCGGATCGTCGTGGTTCCAATCGGTGAGGCCGTGACACCACCGGCATGGCTCGACTACGCCCGAACGGCCTTTGGCTCGACATTGGAAGCCCCTCCGATCGGTGGGACAGCTGGGAACTTTGTCGAGCTCAACCGCTGCCGCCCGCAAGCCGGGTCACGTGATGGACTGGCCTACGCCATCAATCCGCAAATGCATGACGGGGACGCCGATGCGTTGATCCAATCTCTGCAGGGACAGCGGGATACGATCCGCACTGCACGGGCCTTCGCACCTCAAGCATCGCTGCATATTGGTCCGGTGACGCTGAAACCACGGCTGCTCGGCGAAACGTCCCCCCTATCGGCAGAGGAGTTGCCTCCGGATGTGGATGTGCGCCAATCCTCATGCTTCGCCGCGTCGTGGACGGCGATGAGCATCAAGCAGCTCGCCGAGGCGGGCGCTGCGTCGCTCACATATTTTGAGATGACGGGGTGGCGCGGCATTGTCGAGCGTTCGGAGGGAAGTCTTCTGCCACAATGTTTCCATTCGCAACCCGGCGTTCCGTTTCCCGTATTCCATGTGCTTCGCGCGCTTTGTTCATTCCAAGGGTCGGACCTGGTCACGTGCTCATCGAGCGATCCATCCTGCACGCAGGCGCTATTTGTCAGGCGCAACGGAAACCTGACGGGAATCGTGGCCAGTTCCCTACCCTCTTCCCAGCGCATCTTGTGCAATGGCCTGCCTGCGGGAAGCTATGAGCTGCAGCATCTCGGACCGATTGGATGGGAAAGCCCGCAGCGCGTGAGAGCCGGCACGGATCGCCTGGTCGTGCAACTCGCGCCCTATGGCGTGACGCTTCTGAGGGAAGTCTAAATCCACCTCGTTGCCTTGTCTTGAAGCGGGCATTGACGCCCGGGCCGCGCCCAGTTTACGCTTGAAACGTCATACAAGCATATAATCTGCCAATGCAAGGATGAGTCTTTTTCGGGGAACGACAACAACTAGCCAGGGAGAGTTTGATGGCCAGGACCCTCAATGAGATTCTCGAGCATGTCCCCGCGGGCGTGCTTTTGCGGCGAACCTTTCTCGGCTGGATGGGCGGAACGGCAGCCGCTTATGGCGTCGGTCGACTGTTCGGCGGCCTTCCAGGGGCGCTGGCCGCCAATGCCGGCGGCCCTCTCGCACTGTTCACATGGCAGGGCTACGACCTGACCGATCCATTTAAGAAATGGCGGGCCGAGCACGGCATCGAGCAAACGCAGAAATACATCAACAATCAGTTCGACGTCGTGTCCATCCTCAAGGGACCGGGCGGAAGAGACTTCGATTCGAGCTCCGCCAACCAGGCCTACACGCATCTCTTCCAGAAGCTCGGCCTGACCACGCCGATCTCGGTGTCGGATGTCCCCTCGCTTGCAAAGATGTATCCGTTCTTTCAGTCAAGCCCGATCTGGCGCACGGCTGCAGGCGCCGACACCTACAATTCCGTCCCCTGGACCTGGGGCGCGATCGGCATCAACTACCTGACTGACCGCGTCCAGAAACCTGACAGCTGGAACGTGCTGATCGACCCCAAGAACCGCGGGCGGGTCGGCACATACGACGATGCCTATAACAATGTTTCGATCGCCGCCATTGCACTCGGCATCGATCTGACCAAGGTCACCCGCGAAGACCTCAACGGGCCGATCAAGGACTGGCTCACGAAGCTCAAGCAGAACGTGAAGACAATCTCGGTAAATCTCGGAGACCAGCAGACCCTGCTTGTCAACAAGGAGGTCGACTATATGAGCGTCGGCCTGACCATGTTCGTCGTAGGCGCAAAGGGTCAGGGCGCCATGAATGTCGGCTTCGAAGTTCCGAAGGAAGGCGGCTTCGGCTATTGTGACGCCGCCTTCGTCACGCCATGGGCACCGCATCGCGACAATGCTTTCGCGTTCTGCGAGGCGCTGCTTGCCGGTCAGACCGCCGCCGATGCTGCCATTGCGCTGGCAGGCGGGGTCGCGGTTCCAGATGTCGTCCCGCTTCTCAACAGCGACACGCGCTCGCTCTATCCCTATGATCGGCTCAATGATTACCTTACCAAAGAGCTGAAATTCGAAGTCAACTATACGCCGGAGGCCGGTCAGGATATTGTCAGCTTCGATGACATCAACAGCCTCTGGCAACGGGTGAAGGCCTCCTAGGCCAGGTTCGAATGGTGGGCGGTGGCACTGACGCGCAACATCGCATTCGCGCTGGGTAGTCCGCTTGGCGCCGTTCTCATCCTCGGCGTGATCGCGCCAGCGGCGATCTTGTTGGTCTATTCGTTCTATGGCTTTGCCCTGTTTGAAATTCATCCAGGTTTCCAGCTCGATTGGTATCGCGCCATTTTCAGCCAGGAGATCTATCGGATCGTTGCTGTCAATACGCTCGTCATCGCTGTCCCGACGACGATCGCGAGCGTGGCGGGTGGTTACGCCATAGCGTATTACATCGTCTTCGTCGCAGGTCGGGAGCGCAATGCCCTGTTGCTTCTTGTCGTCGTTTCGATGCTCGCCAGCTATCTCGCACGCGTCTATGCATGGCGGACTCTCATGGGCGATCAGGGGATCGTAAACACCATGCTGCAGTCCATCGGCCTGGTGCATAAACCCATCGGCTGGCTGCTCTTTTCGCGGCTGCCGGTGATCCTTGCCGAGATCAATCTCTACATGCCGGTGACGGCGCTGATCTGCTTCGCCAGCCTCTCGGGAATATCCGCCGAAGTTTTGGAGGCCGCTCGCGACCTCGGCGCGGGCCGCCTGCAAACCTTGATGCGCATCACGCTGCCACTCAGCGGTTTTGCGTTGTTCGGCTCCGCTGCCCTGGCGTTCTTCCTATCGTGCGGTGATTATGTCACGCCCGCTTTTCTCGGCGGACCGACAACCTCATCGACTTTCGGGACGATGATATCGACGCAGATCACCACCGACGGCAATTACCCGCTGAGCGCCGCCCTGTCTTTCACCATGGTTGCATGCTTCGCCGTTTACGCGCTGGCGCTATTCCTCGCACTGCGCGCAACGCGCCTTCTTCCCCGCGGAGCGTAGCTTGAGGGTGTGGCGTCTCAAACCCCTGCAGGTGATCGTATATGTCCTGATCGCCTTCCTCTATCTGCCAGTCGCGGTGGTGGTGCTCTTCGCCTTCAACGGCGGATCGAACCTCAGCTGGCCGATCCAGGGGCTCTCGCTTCGCTGGTTCTATTTGATCTTCAACGATGTGAGCTTCCGCAGTGCATTTCTGGCAAGTGTCGAAGCCTCCCTCATCGTTGCCGTTCTTTCCGTCACCATTTCCACCGCCGCTTCCATGCTCTTCACGCGGCGGCCAAGCCGTGCTTCGCGTGCCCTGCAGGTCCTCTCGCTGTTGCCGGCGATGATGCCGCCCCTGTTCATTGCCGTGTCCCTGTTCACTGCCATGGCTTACCTCGACATCAAGCCGGGCATGCCGATGATCGTCCTTGGCCAGCTCGTGGTCACGCTGCCATTCGTCCTGACCGTGATAAACGCCCGTCTGCAGCGCTTCGATACCGATCTCGAGGCGGCCGCCCGCGACCTCGGGGCCGGCCCCCTCCAGACGCTTCGGCGCATCACGTTTCCCATCATGTTGCCGGTGCTCGTCGGCGCCGCATTGCTCGCCTTCGCATTCTCCTTCGATGAGGTCCTGATCACCAATTTCACCAGCGGAATGATGGCCACCCTCCCGCTCTATACCTATTCACGCCTTCACCGCAGCATCGATCCATCGATCAATGCGGTGGCCACGCTGCTGCTTGTCACGCCATGGTTGGCGCTGGCGCTGGCCATGCCCTTCGTCGGGCTTGGTCGCGGATTGACGTCGCGGCTGACGGCGAAAGGTCCGCCCAAGTGAACAACATTCCAAATCGGGTCGAGGCCGGGCGTCCGGTGCCTTCGTCGCGAAAAAATCGCGGCGCCATTGAGGTGATCGGCATATCCAAGCAATTCAACAAGGTTGTGGCCCTCGCCAATGTCAGCTTGCGCATCGAAGCAGGGGAATTCTTCAGTTTGCTCGGACCGAGTGGCTGCGGCAAGACCACCTTGCTGCGTATTCTCGCGGGCCTGGAGAGCCCGGATGAGGGAAAAATATTGCTCGATGGTCGCGACATCACGCGCCTGCCGCCTGAACGGCGCCCGTTCAATATCGTGTTCCAGCGTTATGCGTTGTTTCCGCATCTGAGCGTGTACGACAATGTGGCGTTTGGCCTGACCACGGATCGGCGAAATCGCCCGAGCGAAGCCGAGCTCCGCGAGCGCGTCGGCCATATCCTCGACCTGGTGGGGCTTTCCGGCTTCGGCGGTCGCATGCCAGGGCAGCTCAGTGGCGGCCAGGCACAACGTGTTGCGGTTGCCCGCGCTCTCATTCGCCGTCCGGAGCTGCTGCTCCTCGACGAGCCGCTGTCGGCGCTCGATCGCAATGTTCGCCATGCGATGCGCGAGGAGCTGCTGAGAATTCACAATGATCTTGGCACGACGTTTCTGCTGGTTACCCATGATCAGGACGAGGCGCTCAGCATGTCGCAACGCGTCGCCTTGCTGAATGCCGGCCGCGTCGAGCAGGTTTCCGAGCCGGAGGTGATGTACCGAAACCCCGCGACCCTCTTCGCGGCGCGCTTCGTCGGGGCTGGAACCTTGGCGAAGGGCGTCGTATGCCGGCGTGTCGAGGGCCGGGTGGAAGTCACGGTGGGCACGATGAAAGTGCTGGCCGCCGACGCCGGGGTGGAAAATTCTCGGCATGTGCAGGTGCTCTTCCGCCCGGAGGATCTGCAGGTCATTCCGCCCGGCAGTGCCGGCGGGCTTCAAGGCACGGTGCAGACATGCGTATTCTTCGGCTCATATTACGAGGCAACGATACGCTGCGAGTCCGTCGCCCTCTTTCGCGTCCGATCACCGCAGGCGCTCGCCCCGGAAACCAGGGTGCAGGTGGCCTGGCCCCTCAAAGCCGGGATTGCCTATCCCGTCGAGGCGGAGCCGGCCGGCGACCATTAGGAGGGAGGCGAGCTTTTGCGGGCCGCTGCGGCAGTGCGGCTGAGCCGGACGTCGCCCAGCTTGGTCCAGTCGCGAACCGCATTCTTCAGGTGGCTCCGCATCGCCTCGCGCGCCGCCTGCGGATCGTGCGCCGCCACCGCCTGGACGATCCGATTGTGCTCGCGATAGGCCCGCGTGGCATCGTTAGGCAGCTTGAAGGTCGCGCGACGGATCTCGAGCAGCACCTCGCCGATTGAATCGAGCATGATCAGAAAGAGCTCATTGTGGGTCATCCGCACCAGCCCGCGGTGGAATTCGACATCGATCAGCGAGTGTTTCTCCCGATCCTTTTCATGCTTGCGCATGCTTTCATGGATCTGGCGGAGCTCCGCGATCTCCGCCTCGGTCGCCCGCTCCGCCGCATATCCGGCGATCTGGATCTCGATGGCGGCGCGCACCTCATGAATCTTGGAATAGGGTATCTCGTCCTGCCCGTGAAGATAAAGCCGCATCGATGTGCTGACCGCTTCCGCATCCACCTGAGCGACCGTGAGACCGCGGCCGGCGCGCGCATCCACGAGCCCGCGGGTCGTGAGTGCGCGAACCGCCTCTCGAATGACGGTGCGTGAAACACCATACTGCTCGCCAAGCTCGCGCTCCGAAGGAAGCTGGTCGCCGGGGCGGAGCCCACGCTGCAAGATCGTCTGCAACATCGCGTCCGCCACCTTGTCCGAAAGACGGGGCGAGCGCGAGACCTGTTGGCCGAACCCGTCGCTGTCTTTGGGCTTAAGCAATTGAGCCATTTTAATAAGCCGCCTCATGATGTGGCCATCCGTCTTCGACGGCGGGCAGGTTGCGGGTGCAGCAGTGCTCTCTGTGGGGGGAATCAGGCCTGCAATTGTAGGATATAATGACAGGAAGCCATTTTATCAAAACCTGTTTCAATTGTTGGTTTCCGATGCGCTTGACAGTCGGCGGATCGCCGTGGAAAATAAGTGGATATCATATTATCGTACAAACTTCGTGGGCGCGTTGATGAGCACATCCTTCCGCTTCCTGGGCGCCGCCGGCTTTGAGATCGTTGGCCCGCGTTACCGCATTTTGATCGACCCGTTTTTGACCGGCAATGCGTTTGCGCCGGTGTCTCATCAAGAACTGGAACGGCCTGATCTCATCCTTGTCACGCATGCCGCTTACGATCATCTCGGCGACGCGGCCGCCCTGGCGCTGCGCACCGGGGCTCCGGTCGCTTGCGGTGGAGATGTCCGTCACCTGCTGATGGATGACGGGGTGCCTCCCGGCCAAATTCAGGCCAGCATCTGGGGCGTCGTGATAAAGATCGGCGACATCATTGTTCGCCCGGTCGAATGCCACCATTGGTCGATGTCGAAGCGCAAGAATGGCGACGTTTTGACGGGCACGCCGCTCGCTTTCATTTTCGAGACCGAGCCCGGCGTGCGCATCTATCACTATGGCGACAGCTCCTATTTCGACATGCGATTTATCGGCGAGCTGTACCAGCCGACGGTCGGCCTGCTTGGCTGCAGCCAGCCCTATGAGCTCGTGCCCCCGGTGCCGCAGGCCGGCGAGGAGCTCTCGGGCGAGATGGACCCGGAGGAAGCAGCCCGCGTGGCCGACATGCTTGGGGTCAAGGTCGCCGTCGCCTGCCATTATTTCACGCACAATGACGATACGAAGCGGTTTCTGGAACGTGTGCCGGTCCACGACAAGAGCGGCACGCGGCAGGCATTGGCGCCTCTGCCCGGGGAAACCTTCGTCATCGACTTCTGGCGGGCTGGTCGGGCGGGATTAGGCCCTGGTCAATTGACCTCAGCAGGAGTGGACGAGAATGCGAACTCGTAACCTATGCGAATGGCGGCCAGACGGGAGTTGGCGTCGAGGCCGACGGTGGCGTGTTCTACACAGGCTATGTCGACATGATCGAGCTTATCCGCGATGGGGATCGCGGCCTCGAACGCGCCGCCGCCGCCGCCAAATCCGGCTTGCCGGTCGCTTATGATCGTTTGCTCGCGCCGATCCCGCGACCCGGCAAGATCTTCGGCTCCGGCGTCAATTACCGCAGTCACGGAGACGAGGAGCCGGGTTTCGTCTTCCCCGATGAGCCATGCATCGATTTCATCAAGGTCTCGAGCGCCGTCATCGGGCCGGGCGCCAATATCGTGATTCCGCCGCATGACCGGGTCATCAAGCGGCCCGGGGGCTTCAACGTCGACTATGAGGTCGAGCTTGGCGTGGTGTTCTCCCGCACCGCCAGGAATGTCTCGCAGGAAAGAGCGCTCGACCATGTTTTCGGCTATACGCTGTTCAACGACGCCGGGGCACGCGCCGTGCAGTTCAAGAACAAGCAGGCCGATCTGGGCAAGGGGTTCGACACATTCTCGCCGATGGGGCCCTGCATCGTGACCAAGGATGAGATTCCTGACCCGTCCAAGGTTCACATTCAGTCGCTGGTCAATGGCGAGCTTCGCCAGGATGCCTACGGCTCCGACATGATCAATTCGGTACCGGTGCTGATTGAATGGATCACCTCGATCATCACCTGCGAAGCGGGAGATTGTATTTCGACCGGGACCCCCGCCGGCTGCGGAACCTTTCGCAAACCGCCCACCTACCTTAAGCCTGGCGATGTCGTGACGGTGCGCGAGACGACCATCGGCGAGCTCACCAATCCCGTAGTCGGGGCATGACGTCCAAGCTGCTCCTGGCCGGCCGGAAGGCAGTCATCACGGGTGCAGCGAACGGCATCGGGCTGGCGACCGCGGCGCGCTTCGGCGCCGAAGGAGCAGCCGTCGTGCTCCTCGACTGCGAGGCTGAGCCGGTCAGGCGTGCTGCCGCATCGATCTCCGGTGGCCGCGCAATCATTGTCGACGTTCGCGATGAAGCAGCCCTCGCGGCGGCGGTTTCCGAGGCCGAGCAGGCCTTGGGAGGGCTCGATATCGTCGTAGCCAATGCGGCAATCGAACCGCTCGATGATGATCGGGCCGACCGCCTTGACACCGCCGTCTGGCGGCGCGTCATCGATATAAATCTGACCGGTGTCTTCCTGACCGCGAAATTCGGGCTCAAGGCACTGCTGCGCTCCGGCGCAGCGGACCGCGCCCTGATCTGCACGGTTTCGCCGACCGGCATTCGGGGCAGTGCCCCGGGGCAGGATGCCTACTCGACGAGCAAGGCGGGAGTGCTCGGGCTCATGCGCGTTATGGCCAATGATTACGCCGGCGATGGCATCCGCGTTAACGCTGTCATGCCGGGTTTCACCGATACCCGCGCCAATGCTGCCATCCTTGCCGACCCGGCCAAGCTCGCCGCGGTCAACGCCACCGTGCCGCTGGGGCGTGCCGGAACGCCGGCGGAAGTCGCCGCCCTAATGGCCTGGGTCGCCTCGAGCGAAGCGCGCTATGCCACCGGCGCGGTCTTTGTCGTCGACGGCGGCATGACTGCGATCTGAGAGTGGTACAGCTGGGTGGACTCGAACCACCGACCTTCGGAGCCACAATCCGACGCTCTAACCAACTGAGCTACAGCTGCATTCCGCTTGGCGTGACACCAGGACAATGCTCAAGGGCCGGATTTTGCACCGGCCCGATTCCGCCCTTACTAGTCCGAAATCGACCGGCAAGATCAAGCCGACGACCTTCCGCTGCGGGAACATCGCGCAGAGGCTTTGCGGAATCCGATCGTTTAAGCTAAGGAGTCGGTTAGCTTAATGCGGCTGCGCGGCCCCTAGGGGCCTGGATCGAGGGGACGGCCCGGCCGCCTGCCTTCACTGCCCAGGGAGAGAGTGTGAGCGCCTCCGCCACACCAGGGTTGAGCGACGTCGAGGGAAGCTCCGAGCCGGGCTGGCTGTGGGACCCTGACCGGCATCGGGTCCTGTGGGCCAATGCTGCCGCCATCACCTTCCTCGGCGCCGACACCCTGTTCGACCTCGTCGACCGGCCTTTCGACCCGGGCGAACCGGCCGTCGCCGCTCTCCAGGAGGTCGCCGCTTCCCACGATGGTGCCTTGCCGGTCACCACCTGGCTGCATTTCCCCTCCCTCGCTGGCGCGCCCGAGCTGACATGCCGCTGCCACCCGCACCGGCTCGAGGACGGTCGACTCTGCCTGCTGGTGCTCGGCTCCGGCGCTGCTGCAGCCGATCCCAAGGCAGCGCTGCGCAGCAACGCTCTCGACGCCCTGCCCTGGCCGGTCGTCATTACAAACCGTGATGGCGAGCTTATCGATCATAATCGTGAAGCCCAGCGCCTCGCCGGCGATGACAACGAGCCCGTGCTGGCCACTCTGATCCCGGGGCCGGAAATCGAGGATCTCCTCGCCCGCACCGCCGCGGCCGGGACCGCCACCTTGACCACGATCGCCGCAACCGGTTTTGGCCGCCGCGAGATCCGCTTCACGGCCAGGCGCTTCGGTCCCGACAACCATGCACAATTTCTCGTCGCCTGCGAGGACGTGACCGAGCGGCGCGGGCTTGAGCGCATGCTCGCCTCCGGTCGCAAGGCGCCGGCCAGGGTCCCCGGTTCGGCGACGCCCCGGCTGAGCGAGACCGAGGCCCGCACCTTCGCCTATCTCGGCGAGCAGATCCGCCGCGCCGATCCGGGGCCGAGCCCGGCGCCTTCCCGCCAGCCCCCCTCCGAGCAGGCCGGACCGCCTGCCCCTGCCCTGCGGCTGCCCGACCCGGGAAGGCCTGCCGCCGCGACGCCACCGCCCTCCGACAGCCTGATTCCGGACATCGTGCGGCGCACCCTCGATCTCGCCGAAGCGGGCATCATTCTGTTCGACGGCAATCGGGTGATCCATGCCAACCGCTTCGCAGCCACCCTGCTCGGCTATGCCGACCCGGCCGCGATGCAATCGCGCGGCGACCTTGCCGCCGCCTTCGCCGTGCTCGACGCCGATGCCGTGGAGCTGACGCTGCGCAATGCTGCCGGCGCGCCGGTCACCATGCGGGTCCAGCGCTCGAGCTTCCCCTCGACCGCCGGCCCGATCGGCAAGGCCGAGCTGCTGCCGCTCGCCGCCGAAAAGCCCGCCGCGACGCCCGCCAATCGACCGCCGCCCGACGAGCTGGCCGCCGGGCGCAGCGAGGCCGAAGCGCTGCCGCCGGCGCCGTTGGACAAATCCGGCCCCAGCGCCGATGAGCTTCGTCTTATTTTGGACACTGCCACCGATGGCATCATCACCCTCGACACGACCGGGCACATTCTGAGCTTCAGCGCCGGCGCCGAGGCGATCTTCGGCTACCGCCAGGCCGAGATTCACGGCCGCATGCTCGCCGAGCTGATGGATGCCGACAGCCGCAAGATCGTTCGCGATTACCTGGCAGCGCTCGGCGAAGGCGGCATCGCCGCGATCTTCAACGACGGCCGCGAGGTCCAGGCCATCGCCGCCCAGGGCGGCAAGATCCCGGTCTTCCTCACCATCGGCCGCATGGGCACCAATGGCGAGGGCAGGCTAAGGCCAGACAGCGCCCCGGCCTTCTGCGCCGTGATGCGCGATATCACCCAATGGAAGAAGACGGAGGCCGAGCTTCGGCGTGCCAAGGACGATGCCGAGAAGGCCAGCGCCCAGAAATCCGATTTCCTGGCGCGCATCAGCCACGAGCTCCGAACGCCGCTCAACGCCATTCTCGGCTTCTCCGAGGTCATGCGCTCGGAGCGCTTCGGCGAGATGCGCAATCCCAAATATCTGGCCTATGCCAACGACATCCACACTTCGGGCGAGCATCTGCTGTCGCTCATCAACGATCTTCTCGACCTGTCCAAGGTCGAGGCCGGCAAGCTCGAGCTCAATTTCACCTCGGTCAATCTCGGCGAGCTGGCCGAGCACTGCCTGAAGCTGATGGAGGAGGAGGCCCGCGCCCGCCGGGTCATCGTGCGGCGCAATTTCCCCGCCGGCCTGCCCAATGTCGTCGCCGATCTGCGATCGATGAAGCAGATCCTGCTCAACCTCATTTCCAACGCGATCAAATTCACCGCTGCCGGCGGTCAGGTCATCGTCTCCGGCCAGACCCGCCCGTCGGGCGAATTCGTCCTCAGGGTCAAGGACACCGGCGTCGGCATTGCGCCCGAGGCGCTGGAGATCGCCCTCACCCCCTTCGGCCGCGTCCATGACGGCGACCACCCGGAAATCGGCGGCACCGGGCTTGGCTTGCCGCTGACCAAGGCCCTTGCCGAGGCCAATCGGGCGCGATTCGAGATCACCAGCAAGCCGGAAAAGGGCACCTCGGTCGAGATCGTCTTTCCGGTCAACCGGGTGCTGGCCGGCTAGGCCCTGAGCTCGGGCAGGTCGCGATAGAGCTCGAGAGCCTCCGGATTGGCCAGAGCCTCCCGGTTCTTCACCTCGCGCCCATGCACGATGTCCCGCACCGCGAGCTCGGTGATCTTGCCCGATTTGGTGCGCGGGATGTCGCCGACCGCGATGATCTTCGCCGGCACGTGGCGCGGCGAGGCTCCGCTCCGGATCTTTGCGCGGATGCGGGTGGCGAGCGCCTCGTCGAGGACGACACCGTCCTTCATCCTGACGAACAGCACGATCCGGACGTCATTGTCAAAATTCTGACCGATCGCCAGTGCCTCGACCACCTCCGGCACCTGCTCCACCTGGGCATAGATTTCCGCCGTGCCGATGCGCACGCCGCCGGGATTGAGCGTGGCATCGGAGCGGCCGTGGATGATCATGCCGCCATGCGGGGTCCATTCCGCGAAATCGCCATGGCACCACACATCGGGAAACCGGTCGAAATAGGCTGCATGGTATTTCCGCCCGTCGGGATCGTTCCAGAAGCCGAGCGGCATCGAGGGAAAGGCGTTCTTGCACACGAGTTCACCCTTGCCGGCAGCGAGCGGCTTGCCGGCGTCTCCGAAGACATCGACGGCGAGCCCGAGCGTCGGGCCCTGGATCTCGCCGCCCCATACCGGCATGAGCGGATTGCCGGCGACGAAGCAGCCGCAGATGTCCGTGCCGCCCGAGATCGAGGCCAGATGCAGGTCCGGCTTGATCGCGTCATAGACGAATTCGAAGCTCTCGCTGGCAAGCGGCGATCCAGTCGAAAGCAGGGTGCGGACGCTGGCCAGCGCCTTGCTGTCGCGCGGCCGCCAGCCGGTCTTGCGCACCGCGTCGATGAACTTGGCCGAGGTGCCGAAAATCGTGATCCCCTCCTCCTCGGCAATGTCGAACAGCGCCCGCTCGTTGGGCCAGAAGGGCGAGCCGTCATAGAGCACCAGCGTCGCCCCCGTCGCGAGGCCACTCATCAGCCAGTTCCACATCATCCAGCCGCAGGTGGTGAAATAGAACAGCCGGTCATCGCGCCTCAGGTCGCAATGGAGCACCAGCTCGCTAAGATGCTTGAGGAACACCCCGCCGGCGCGGTGGACGATGCATTTGGGAATGCCGGTCGTGCCCGACGAATAGAGAATATAGAGCGGGTGGTCGAAGGGCAGCTGGGCGTAGCGGATGCCGCTCGCCGGCATCCCCTTCCGCAGGTCGTCGCATGTCACGCCGCCCGGGATCCGCGCCGCCAGCGCCTTGGCCGTCCCGATATTGTCGATGATCACCACCCGTTCGACGCTTCCAAGCTTGCTTCTGACCGCCGCGACCTTGTCGCCGATATCGAAGATCCGGCCGTTATAGGAATAGCCGTCGCATGCCACGAGCACCCGCGGCTCGATCTGGCCGAACCGGTCGAGGATCCCGCGCTCGCCGAAATCCGGGGAGCAGGACGACCACACGCCGCCGAGCGAAGCGGTGGCGAGCAGCAGCGCCGTCGTCTCCGGCATGTTCGGAACGATTGCCGCCACCCGGTCGCCCGGGCTCACGCCCAATTCGGCCAGGGCGTGGTGCAATTCTGCCACAGTCGCCTGCAATTCCTTCCAACTCATCGAGCGGCGCACTTTGTGCTCGCTGCGAAAGATCAATGCTGGTGTATCATCGTCCCTAATCAGCAGGTTCTGCGCATAATTCAGGCGAGCGTCAGGAAAAAAGCGGACATCGGGAAGCTTATCGCTGTCGAGGACAAGTCGATTGCCGCGATATTCTGCCTTTATGTTGCAAAAGTCCCACAGCTCTACCCAAAAAGCCAGAAAATCGGCAACCGACCAAGCATGGAGGGCTTCGAAGCCGGCCAGTGAGATCTTTAGCTTTCCTTCCACACCCGCTTTGAAACGGAAGAGATTGCTGTCCTGCTTGCGCTTGCTGGACGGTGTCCACAATGGCATTTCCGGCATGTTGGCAGTTCCGCTGGCCCAATGAAGATGACGCCACCATAGCCGCACACCGCCTCGCGGCCCAAGGGCCCAAGACCCAAGACCCAGAGTTTCGTCCAAAGCACAGTTGACCGACGATGCGCTTTCAGCCTCGCGAATCGCCTGACCTCGCCGCAGTCCTGCCACCGTGTGCCGGCACCACGGGAACGCGGCTGGAGCCGCAGGAGGCCTGATGCCGGTGCGGCGCACCATACTGATCCTGATCTCGGTCCTCGCCACGGCCATCATGGCGGTGGCCGTGGTCGGTGCGCTGCCGCTGGTGGTGCCGACCGACTTTGCCGTTCGGCAGCTGCAGCAGGCCGTCAAGGCCGCCACCGGCCGCACCCTGACCGTCTCCGGCGCCCCCCGCATCGTGCTGTGGCCCGAGCTCAGCATCGAGGCCGACGATGCCGTCCTCTCCAATCCGCCCGGCCTCTATCATGGCCAGCTTGCCGCCATCCCCAGGCTGCGCCTCAAGATCGACGCCCGTGCGCTGCTGGAACGGCGGCTCGAGGTCAAACAGCTCACCCTGGTCAATCCGCGCATCACCCTGGTCAGCGATGATGCGGGCCGCGCCAACTGGGCATTGGCCGGCGCCGAGTTCGGGCAGCCCGGCCGGCGCCGCCGGCTATCGGCAGCTGCTCGACAGCCTTGCCACGGCCCCGATCCGAATCGAGAACGGCGTGGTGCGCTTCGTCGATGAGCGCATCGGCCGGACCATCTCCCTGACCGGCGTCGACCTGATGGCCAGTTTCGCCGGCCCCGTTTCCCCATTCGCCGCCCATGGCTATGTCCTGTGGAATCGCCAGCGGGTGGCAATGACGCTGTTCATCAAGGATCCGGCCCGCATTCCAGGCCAGGGCTCGCCCATCGACGTCACGCTCGATTCGCCGCTCCTGAAATTCTCCTTCAGCGGCCGTGCCGTCCTGAACCACCAGGCGAGCCTGTCCGGCACCGCCGAGCTGGCCACCCCGTCGGTGCGCGACCTGTCCGGCTGGACCGGGTTCCGCCTCGGTTCGGGCCGCGGCCTTGGACCGCTCGCTGCCAGCGGGCCATTCGATCTGACCAACGGTGTGCTCAGCCTGACCAAGACCGTCATGGCCCTCGACGGCATGAACGGCCAGGGCAACATCAAGATCGACTTCACCGGCGACAAGCCGCGGGTGACCGCCGCGCTTGGCATGGATCGCCTCGACCTCAACGCTTATGCCGGCAGCGCCGACCGCCGCCAGGCTTCCCAGGCCGCCGGCGATGACGACTGGAGCGACGGGGAGCTCGACTTCGCACCCCTGCGGGCGCTCGAGGCCAAGCTGTCCCTGGCTGTCTCGGAGCTGCGCCTCGGCGGCGTGCGGACCGGCAAGGCCAACATTGCCGCCGAGCTGGGGGGCGGCGTTCTCGACCTGTCCGTCAACGACGCCGAGCTCTATGGCGGCAGGGCATCGGGCCGCCTGGTCCTCAACGGCTCGCGCCCGGTTCCGGCCTTGCAGGCCGCAATTCGCGCCGAGAACGTCGAGGGCGCGGCGCTGCTCGGCAGCGGGATTGGGCTCGACGCCCTCACCGGCACCACGTCGCTGACGCTGTCCCTGGCGGGGGTGGGCCGCAGCGGACGCGAGGTCGTCTCGACCCTGCGCGGCACGGCGGAGTTCCGCATGGTCGATGGCGCGCTGCGCGACCTCAACCTTCTGAAGATGCTGCGCGACGTCAAGAAGGACATCCTTGCCGGCTGGCAGCCGGCTGCCGCTTCCCGGACCGTGTTCCGCGAGCTGTCGGCTCACTTCGCATTGGAGGACGGGATTGCAACCAGCCGCGATCTGCAGCTGGTTGCCCCGGAATTGACGATCGCCGGATCCGGCCAGGCCGACCTTCTGCGCAAGGCCCTCGACTTCAAGGTCGTGCCGAAGCTCGCCGCCGCTCCGTCCGGCCAGTCAACGCCCGTCGAGACCGCCGCTCTGGCCGTTCCAGTGGTGGTCAGGGGGCCGTGGGCAAGCCCGAAGATCTATCCGGACATCGCCGGCATCCTGGAGAATCCGCGGGCCGGCTACGACACCCTGAACAAGCTGCGGTCGCCGCCCGCGCCGCTCCAGAATGACGGCGGCAATTTCAACTCCGCCACCCGCGAGCCGGTCAAGGCGACCCTCTCGGAGCGCTCGAAGGGTAGCTTTGGCGCCGTCGACGATGCAGCGCTTGGCGATACCGACTCCCTGCTCAAGGCATTCATGAACGAGCCAGCACCGGCGCCCGCCAGCCGCACCCGACGCTAGGGATTCATTCTTTCGCATCGCTGCCCCGCGGCCTTGCCTTGCGGCAAATTCCGGCTCTAATGGCACCCCATGATTCGTCTGCAGCAGGAGCCCTTTGACCTCGCCCGGGAATATGCCGCGCTGAAGCGCGACCATGCCGGGATCGGCGGCATCGCCGTCTTTGTCGGAACGGTGCGCGGGCAATCGGGCGTCCCGGGCGACACCGCGATCGCCGCCATGACGCTCGAGCACTATCCGGCGATGACCGAGCGGGCCCTCGCCGCCATCGATGCCGAGGCGCATGTCCGCTGGCCGCTCATGGCAAGCCTGATCATCCACCGCTTCGGGCGCCTCGAGCCGGGCGACGACATCGTCCTGGTGATGACGGCGGCTGCCCACCGCCAGCCGGCACTCGAATCCTGCGCCTTCCTGATCGACTGGCTGAAGACCAAGGCCCCGTTCTGGAAGCGCGAGGACACTGCCGAAGGGTCCAGCTGGGTTGCCGCGCGCGCCGAGGATGACGTTGCGGCAGCGAGTTGGAACAAATCCTGATCAGGCAAGATTTGCGACGGCTGTTCTACAATGTCGCCGCCCTGCTCATCATCGCCGCCGCCTTGTGGCTCGCATTCAGCCGCGACCCGCCCGCCATGTCCGGCCAGCTTCACGCCATCGACGGCGATTCCCTGCGCGGACCAGACGGCGATGTCAGGCTCTATGGCATAGACGCGCCGGAGCTGCACCAGACCTGCCTGAACGGCCGGTCGGAGCCCTACCCATGCGGTCGCGAATCCTTCCGTCACCTCGAACTGCTGATCGCCGGCAATCCGGTCACCTGCCGGGTCATGGACCAGGATCGCTACCGCCGCTCCGTCGCGGTGTGCATGGCCGGCGCCGTGGAATTGAACCGGCGAATGGTCGAGGATGGCTGGGCAACCGCCTATGAGCGCCTGCCCTCCGTTTATTCCGCCAGCGAGGAGCGGGCCCGCGCCATGAAGCGCGGTCTGTGGCAGGGCTATTTCGAACCCCCGCGGCAATGGCGCGACAGCGACCGCAAGCCTCGCTGATCGAGGGGGCGCAACCGTGCTCTAGGGCCGCTCGCCGCGCTGCAACCTGCCCTCGACCTCCGCCGCCACCGGCAGCAGATCGGCAATGCTGTCGATCACATAATGGGCCCCGGCGATTCGCATCCGCGCATAGCCGCTCGCGCGCCGGCTTGCCAGTTCGGCCGCCGCCAGCCGGCCGGTCTCGGCCTCCGACAACCCGAACACATTGCCGCTCATCACCACCCCGACCGTCCAGGCGCCGGCATTCAGGCCCTCGGCGATCCCGATCTCGGTATCATCCACCTTGATCGCATGAGAGGCCGGCCACACCCCCATGTCCATCAGCGATCGATAGACCATGAAGGGTGACGGCCGCCCGGCCGGCGTGTCGCCGGTGCACACCAGGCTGTCGGGCGCAAAGCCCTGCGCGGCCGCGAGCGGCAGGATGGCATCCATGATCTCATGCGTGTACCCGGTGGTCGTACCGATCTTGAGGCCCCCTTCCCTGAGGCTCGCGACCGTCTCGGCCGTGCCGGCAATCAGCCGCGAATGCTCCTTCGCTGCGGCAATGTTCATTGGCAGGAAGATCTCGAACACCGCGTCGATGTCACGCTCTTCCGGCAGCCGGCCGCGGCTGGCCTTCCAGGATTCGGCGATCCGCGGCAGCGCCATCAGCGCCGCGATGTGCGGCCGCTTCGCCATGCCCATCGGGCCGCGCGCTTCCTCGATCGCGATGGTGACGCCGAATTCCCCGAAAGCCTTGACGAAAGCCCCCATGGGCGCCAGCGACCCATGGTCGATCACCGTCCCGGCCCAGTCGAATATCGCAGCCCGCAAATGCTGGAAGGCGATCATTCCCTAGCCGCTGATGAACAGCGCCGCCGCCCGGGCGAGCAGCAGGAGCGCGCCAAGCCCGATCAAGGCGAGGCCGGGCCATTCCCGGGCGAGGCCGAGCGATCGCGAAGGCCCGCGCGGCGGCTCGAGCGTTTTCGCCCCCTCGCGCCGGCCCCCGCTGAGGGGTCCGCGCCACAGCACCTGCCAGGCCGAGTAAACCACTCCGGCGACGATCAGAATGGCCCCAATCCACGAGACGATGACCAGCATGCTCAGCGTCCGATCCCGAAGAATTCCTCGCGTATGAGGAATGTATAGTCCGATTCAAGCGTCATCAGCGCCACGAACACCAGGATCAGCACCGGGGGCACCAGGATGGCGTAGATCAGCGCCAGGCGCTCCCATGCCATGTGCATGAACACGGCCACGATCAGACCGGCCTTCAGGATCATGAACAGCAGGATCAGCGAATAGCGCAGCATCCCCTGCAGGTGAAAATAGTCGACGAAGTACGAGCAGGCGCTAAGGACGAACAGCAAGCCCCAGATCCACAGATAGATGCCGATCGGATGTTGCTGGCCATGCGCCTGCTGGCCATGCGCCTGCTGGCCCTGAGCATGCTGGATCTCAACGTGTGCCATGTCCCCTCACCACAGATAGAAGAAAGCGAAGATGAAGACCCAGACCAGGTCGACGAAGTGCCAGTAGAGCCCGGTGGTCTCGACGATCTCGTAGCGCCCCTTGCGGCTGGTGAAGAAGCCCTTCCGCTCGACGTCGAAATCACCGCGCAGCACCTTGCGGGCGATGATGATGAGGAAAATCACCCCGATGGTCACATGGGTGCCGTGGAACCCGGTGATCATGAAGAAGGTCGAGCCGAATTGCGGCGCCCCCCAGGGGTTGCCCCACGGCCGAACCCCCTCGGTGATGAGCTTGGTCCACTCGAAGGCCTGCATGCCCACGAAGGTCGCGCCCAGCGCCGCCGTTATCAGCATCAGCACCGCCGTCACGCGCCGGTTTCGCTGGTAGCCATATTTCACCGCCAGCGCCATCGTGCCGCTACTCGAGATCAGGATGAAGGTCATGATGGCGATCAGGATCAGCGGAACGTCCTGGCCGCCAATATGGAGCGCGAACACCTCGCTGGGATTGGGCCACTGATCCAGCGTCGATATCCTCACCGTCATGTAGGACAGGAGGAAGCAGCTGAAGATGAAGGTGTCGCTGAGGAGGAAGATCCACATCATGGCCTTCCCCCAGGGAACGTCCTTGAACGCCCGCTGATCGGAAGACCAGTCGCGCACCAGGCTGTTCCAGCCCCGCGCTGCGTGGGTCGTTTTGTCTTCGGCGATGGCACTATGCGACATGCGACAAGCCCCTCAGGTCAGCAGCAGCATTCCGAACAACAACAGCCAGACCACCAGCAGGAAATGCCAATAGGCCGTGCACAATTCCACAATGAGCCGCAGCTCCGCAACCTTGTCGCCGCGCCACAGCCTTTGTCCCAACCGCCCGAGCGGCAGGAGGCCGCCGAACACATGCAGCCCATGCACGAGCGCGATGATCAGGAAGAATGCCACCGCCGGCGTCGTTGCCGCGAAGAAACCAAGCCCGGCGAGTTGCCGCCCGACCAGGATCTGCCCCACCAGAAACGCCGATGTCAGCGCCCCGGCGATGACCAGATAGTCCCGCACCGAATGCGCCTCGCCGCGCCGGGTCGCGCTCTGCAGGCCCTGCATGGCGAGGCTGCCGGCGAACAGGATTCCGGTATTGACCCACAGCAGCCACAGCTTTGGCAGGCCGAGCCAGGCGGTGCCCGAGCCGAGGCAGAGATCGAGGAACGAAGCCGACTGGGCGGCGGCCGCCTGATATTCCGCGGCGTGAACGACGCGGTGGTGGTAATAGGCGATGCTGAGCAGCAGGAACAGCACCCCGATCACCCCGAACACCACATTCAGCCCAAGCCACGCCGTCGGTATCGTGAAGGTGCCGCCCTCATGCAGATCGTCGAGCTCGCTCTGGGATTTGACCCAGGGCTTTTCCGACAATTTCGCGAGGAGGCCCACGCTGCCTCAGGCCGGCTGCAGCCGGTGCGGCGCGGCTTGCGGCACCTTGTCCGGCGGCATGTTCTGCGGCAGGTAGTCCTGGCCGGCGCCAGGAACGCTGTAGTCATAGGCCCAGCGATAGACCACCGGCTGCTCCTTGCCCCAGTTGCCGTGGCCGGGCGGCACTTCCGGCGTCTGCCATTCGAGCGTCGTCGCGTGCCACGGGTTCTTCCCCGCCGGCCGGCCGTTCCAGATGCTCCAGATGAGGTTGAACAGGAACACCATCTGGGCAAAGCCGACGATCAGCGCCACCACCGAGATGAACATGTTGAGATCATGCACCGATGCCGGAACGAAGGTCGTGTCGTTGATCTCGAAATAGCGGCGCGGCACCCCGATGAAGCCGAGATAATGCATCGGGAAGAAGATCAGGTAGGCGCCGAGGAAGGTGACCCAGAAATGGAAGAGCCCAAGCGCATGGTTGAGCATCCGCCCGGTTACCAGCGGGTACCAGTGATAGATCGCACCGAAGATCACCAAGAGCGGCGCCACGCCCATCACCATGTGGAAATGCGCCACCACGAACATGGTGTCGCTGAGCGGCACGTCGACCACCACATTGCCGAGGAAGAGGCCGGTGATGCCGCCATTCACGAATGTCAGGATGAAGGCGATGGCGAACAGCATCGGGATGGTGAGATGGATGTTGGCCCGCCATAGGGTCAGCACCCAGTTGTACACCTTGATCGCGGTCGGGACGGCGATGATCAGCGTCGTCGTCGCGAAGAAGAACCCGAAATAGGGGTTCATGCCGCTGACATACATGTGGTGCGCCCACACGACGAAGCTCAGGCCGCCGATCGCCACGATCGCCCACACCATCATCCGGTAGCCGAAGATGTTCTTGCGGGCATGGGTGCTGATCAGGTCGGAGACGATCCCGAAGGCCGGCAGCGCCACGATATAGACTTCCGGGTGGCCGAAGAACCAGAACAGGTGCTGGAACAGGATCGGGCTGCCGCCGGAATAGCTCAGCTGCTCGCCGAACTCGACGATCTTCGGCATGAAGAAGCTGGTTCCGAGAATCCGGTCGAACAGCATCATGACGCAGCCGACGAACAGGGCCGGGAAGGCGAGCAGCGCCAGGATGGTGGCGACGAAGATGCCCCAGACGCTGAGCGGCAGGCGCATCAGCGTCATGCCTTTGCAGCGCGCCTGAAGCACCGTCACCACGTAGTTGAGGCCGCCCATGGTGAAGCCGATGATGAAGATGATCAGCGACACCAGCATCAGGATGATGCCGTAATCGCGGCCCGGCGTGCCGTTCAGGATCGATTGCGGCGGATAGAGGGTCCAGCCGGCGCCGGTCGCGCCACCGGGCACGAAGAAGCTTGCCACCAGCACCAGCACGGCCAGGAGATAGACCCAGAAGCTGAGCATGTTGACATAAGGAAACACCATGTCACGTGCGCCAACCATAAGCGGTATGAGGTAATTGCCGAACCCGCCGAGGAACAGCGCCGTGAGCAGGTAGATCACCATGATCATGCCGTGCACGGTGATGAACTGGTAATAGGCCTCCGGTGCGATGAACGAGAAGGTGTCGGGGAAGCCGAGCTGCAGCCGCATCATCCACGACAGCACCAACGCCACCAGGCCGATGGCCGTTGCGGTGCCGGCATATTGGATGGCGATGATCTTCGCGTCCTGACTCCAGATGTACTTCGTCAGGAAACTATGGGGATGATAAAGCTCGTCTTCCTCATGGGCTGGCGCGACATAGTCGACCGCAGACGGAGTGACATCGACCATCAAACACCCTCGTTTCGCTCAGTTGTTGGCGCCCGGCCGACGCCGTTACGGTTGTTACGAAAACGGCCGGTCAAATCACCGCACTTTTATCTTTCTTCTAGTTGCTTTCATCGCACTTCAGACGGGTTCTTCGCCAACCGCGTCGGCTGGAGGGTGTCGCGGAAGGCCGTTTGCTGCGACAGCCAGGTCTGGAACGCGGCATCGTCCTCTACCACCACCGAGCCCCGCATCGTGTAATGGCCGGTGCCGCACAGCTCGAAGCACAGCACGTCGAACTTGTCGGCGCGCGTCGGGGTGAACCAGAAATAGGTCACCATCCCGGGTATCAGGTCCATCTTGGCGCGGAACTCGGGAACGTAGAAATTGTGCAGCACGTCCCTCGAGCGCAGCAGCACCTTGATCGGCTTGCCCAACGGCAGATGCAGGTCGCCGGAATCGATCAGCACGTCGTCCTGCGCATGCGGGTCATCGCGATTGAGGCCGAACGGATTGTCGGCGGTCACCAACGCCGCGTTGGAGGTGCCGAGCAACCCGTCCTTGCCGGGCAGGCGATAGCTCCATTGCCATTGCTGGCCCATGACTTCGATCTCGCCGGCACCGGGCGGAACCGTGACGAAATCCTTCCAGACAACGAGACCCGGGGCCAGCAATCCCGCCACCCCGAGCGAGGTGGCGATGGTGAGCCACCATTCCAGCCGCTTGTTCTCCGGCTCGTAATGCGCCTCCCCGCCTTCCCTGTGCCGGAAGCGAAAGACGCAATAGGCCACGAAGACGATGATGAGGACATAGGCGACGCCGGTGATCCAGAAGGTAATGAGGATCGTGGTGTCGATGTAGCTCCAGTTGGAGGCGATCGGAGTCCACCACCAGGGACTCATGAAATGAAACACGACAGATCCGACAGCCAGTAGAAGCAGCACGACAGCCAAGATCATCGCTCGCCCGTCCCTCCGGATAACCTTCGAACCGCATTGGCTTTCGAAAAACCCGGACTCTGGTAGCACAACACTTTAGGCCTGACCAGCCAGGGGACGGGCTGGATCCGAAGCGTTCGACAGGAGAGCCGCAAGGGGCCGGGATCAGTTCCCGACGGTCTTCCGGTAGAGATGCCAGGTGGCATGCCCGAGAACCGGCATGACCACCGCGAGGCCGACGAACAGCGGCAGCGAGCCGATCACCAGCGAACCCGCCACGATCGCCCCCCACATCAGCATGGTGGCCGGATTGGCCTGGAACACCCGGACGGACGTCTGGATGGCGGTCATGACCCCGACATTGCGGTCGAGGAGCATCGGGAACGACACGGCGCTGATGGCGAGCACCACCACCGCGAAGATGAAGCCGACACCGCAGCCGACGATGATCAGCGTCCAGCCCTGGCTGGTGGTCAGGATCTGCCGGATGAAGTCCTCGATCGAGGTCGGCACCAGGCTGCCGAAAACCAGGTAATGGATGACCAAAGCCGAGAAAAGCCAGGCAAAATAGATAGCTCCGAGGATAAGGCTTAAGCCCACGATTGCCTTAAATGACGGTGCGTAAATTACCGACCAGGCGTGCTCCCAACCGATTTCGAGGCCAAGCTCGCGCCGCCGGCTCAGCTCATAAAGGCCGAGCGCCGCCACCGGTCCGATCAGGGCGAAACCGGACAACAGCGGGAACACCAAGGGCAGCATTTCGTAGCCACCGGCGATCCGGGCCACGATCAGCGCCAGCAGCGGATAGATCACGACGAGCAGCAGGATATGGCTCGGCTTGGCATTGAAGTCGTCGAGCCCCTTCATCAGCACTTCGACCAGATCGGAAAACTGGATCTTGCGGACCGCCGGCTGGGTGCTGTTGGGCTGAAAAGCACTGACCGTGGCTTCATTCGTCATCGCCTGACTCCTGAGCTGGTTGAGAGGCCGCGATCATACACCGCCGGTGACACTTTGTCGCTTCTGCTTTCTTCCCCCTGACACACTTCAACGCAGAGTGTCTGGTAGCGCGCCGATGTCTTACCTCACGTAACGCACATTATAAAGGATTCCGAGCATGACCAAGGTGACCTATGAAATCGTCGAGCATGATGGCGGCTGGGCTTACCGCGTCGACGGCGTCTATTCGGAGACCTTCCCGACCCATGATGCCGCCCGCCGGGCGGCCGAGCGTGCCGCCCATGAGCAGGTCTTGCCCGACACCGCCACGGCGATCTCCTATGAGGACGACAAGGGACGCTGGCACGACGAGCTGTCGCCTGGCGACGACCGCCCGGAGACCGATGTCAAGGGCTGAGCGATCAGCGTCCGCCATAACCGAACAGGCCGAGCAGGTGCACGCTCGCCAGCAGGATCATGAGGATGCCGAGGAACATCACCGGCGTGGTCGGCAGCAGCGGCACATCCAGGCTTGCCCGCGCCTTTCCCTCCCTGAGCCGCATGATGGCGACGAGCGTCACCCCGGCTACCAGGGCGCCGACCGTGATCGACATTTCCATGCCCCTCCCATGACCAAAGTCGGCGGAGTCGTCAACCGCTGGACTATTTGATCGACAGGATCGCCCGGCACTCGTTCGGCAGCGCCGACATCATCAGCTCGCGCACCGGCCGCTTGGGCGCGCCGAGCGGCGGCAGCTTCGCCCAAGGCTTTTCGGAGTACCAATAGGCGAGCTCGGTGCCGCAGCCCGTGCCGTCCGTCGGCTCCGGCATCGGCTGATCCTTGCAGTCGTCGGAGTCCTTGGGGCAGCGGATGCGCACGTGGAAATGAAAGGTGTGATTGTAATAGGGCCGGACCTTGGCCAGCCACGCATGCGACCCGGGCTGCGCCAGACCCCAATCGCACAGCGCCTTCTTGATCGGCGGATGGACGAAGATCCGCAT
This sequence comes from uncultured Alphaproteobacteria bacterium, assembly GCA_963744915.1. Classification (GTDB taxonomy): domain Bacteria; phylum Pseudomonadota; class Alphaproteobacteria; order Rhizobiales; family Aestuariivirgaceae; genus DATAFF01. The sequence continues at coordinate 135,027 of CAVUUY010000013.1, read as the reverse complement.
CACTTCCGGATAGCTGGCGGCGCGCTTGATGAGGCGGGCACGCGCCTCGGTCCACACCGACCGGTCGAGCTCCCTGCGGTTCTTGACCATCTCTTGCGGCTTCATGTCCTCGCGCTCCCTGGCCGTCAAGGTGTGCGACGGCATCGGCGTCAGCCAGATGTCGGCATCGAGCCCGATCTGGTGGCTGGCATGGCCGGTCAGCATCGGCCCGCCGCGCGGCTGCGAAATGTCCCCGACCAGAAGCCCGGGCCAGCCGTCCTTGGCGCGCGCATCCTCCGCCAGCTTTTCGATGAGAGCAAGCAGCACCGGATGCGCCCAGTTGCGGTTGCGCGACAGCCGCATCACCTGCCAGGCCGGCCCGCTGACCGGCAGGGCGACCGCCCCCGCGAGGCAGCCATGCGAGTAGAACCCGATTGCCCGCGCCGATACCGGCGCCGGCTCCTTGACGGCGCCGAACAGCTCCTTGGCCGGAACCGCATTCGCGGTGGCCAGCCCCTTCTGATGATCGCCGTCGCCAGCCGGGCCGGCCGCGGCCGGAAGCCCCCCGGGCAGGGTCAAGGTCAAGGCCAAGGCCACGCCAAGCATAAGTCTGGGCACGAATTTGCTCATTTCCTGAAGTACTGCAGCAGTCCCCTCTTCATTCACTCTATCATACTCGGACCTGGTTTTCGAATTGCATATTATCCGGTTGAATAACCGATTCGAATGCCCGCAAACGCTTGTAGACTGACATGAGCTCGACGATGGTCGACCACGAATTCACCAGATACTGGAAGGAGGACCGTACCTGCGAGAAGGCGTTAAGGATCTGGTTCATGATTCCCAGCGTGATCTTTCCCGACACGATGGTCGGCCCAAGCACGATATAGGGAAAGATGTTGTCTAGCTGCAGGTAGAAGATCCGTGCCAGGTTGAAATAGGCATAATGAAAGTATAGCCGGAAGTAGTTGCGTCGAACGTCCTGGAAGAGGCGGCTGAGCGTCGGTGCATCGGCACGGTTCGAATCGTCCTCGCCATAGACCAGCTCCTTGCGATACGCGGCCTCTACCCGCTGATTGAAGAAATTGAGGCCCGGCAGCTGGTAGCCCACGCCGGCCAGGAAAATGGTCCCGAACAGCGACCACAGCACCGCCACCGTGACCAGCGAGTGCGGCACCGGGCCGAGCAGCGGCAGCTCGGTCACCGAGGCCGACAGCCGCAGCAGCACCGGCAGGAAGGCGATCAGCGTCAGCACCGAATCGACGAAATTGACCCCGAGGTCCTCGACCGTCGAAGAAAACCGCATCGTGTCCTCCTGGACCCGCTGCGAGGCTCCCTCGATGGTGCGCAATGCCGGCCAGTGCTTGACGTAATAGTTGTTCATCGCCGTTCGCCAGCGAAAGATGTAATGGCTGACGAAGAAGCGCGTGACCGTCCCGACCGTGACCGCCAGGAAGGCGATCTCGGCAAAGGTGATGAGCTCCCCATAGAACTGGCCGATCGTGACCGGCGCCGATTTGCTCAAGGCTGTCTGGATAAGATCGTAAAATGGCCCATACCAGTTGTTGATGGCGACGCTGATCTGGACCTGGAAATAGGTGACGAACAGAATCAGTGCCGAGCCGAGCACCGACCAGGCCATCCAGGGATGGGGTGAATAGACCGACCAGAAGCCGATGAAGACCCCGACGGCCACTGCGTAATAGCAATAGAACCATAGGAAGGCGGGCGACCAGAACACCTGTACCCCGACCGCGCCCGCCGCAGTTTCCTGCGGGATGGCAAAGCCGAGCGCCCGGCCCATATCGGCGCCGGCCGCATACCACAGAGTGACGCACAGCACCGTCCAGATTGCCGCCGAGGCGAAGAAGGTCGGGACCGGCCTTGGAAAGAAGGAAACGAACATCGCTTGCCTCGCAGGTGCCGCCCCGGCCTGAGCATACCCCGCCGGGACTCGATCATGGTTCGCAGTCCTTGGCCGAGATGACGACCTCGGCGACATGACCGTTGAGATCGGTATATCGCGCCCGGTGGGTCGCGCCCCGGTTCAGGGCAGACATCATGATCGGCACGTAGCAGGCTCTCTCGAGGGTGAAGCGCCGCAATGCATCGGTGTTCATCGTCTCGTCCGCCACTGCGGCTCGGTAGGAGGCGACGATCTCGCTGCCATACGCGCTGATCGACACCATCGAGGTGATGCTGTCGACCCGCTGCGGGAAACGGATCTGCCGGATCATCTCGCCGACTGCCGAGCGTGCCGCATTGCGTGCATCGGGCCGCTCGGATGCCGGCTCCTGCTTCGCCACGACGGGCTTCGGCCGGGGCAGCGCCGCCTCCTGCGTCACCGCAGCCTTGGGTTGCGGCGGCACCACCTCTGCCCGTGGCACCACCTCTGTCCGCGGCACCACCTCTGCCCGCGGCACCACCTCCGCCCGCGGCGCCGGCACCGGCTCTGGCGACGATGCGGGCTCTGGCGACCACGCCGGCTCTGGCGGCGACTGTGGGGGCACCGCGGGGGGCACCGCGGTCACCACTTCATAAGCCGGCGAGGACTGGACGACCGGTGGGGCCTGGCTGGGCATCGCCGCAGTGGCGACGGTCCCCCGGGACCCGGTGTCGCTGAGACCGCGAACCGCCAGCGTTGCGCCAACGAAGGCGCCGATGGTGAGGATGCAGGCTGCCGCCAGCGTGAGCTTTCCACTGCCGCGCTTTGCCCGACCCGGCGAATTCCGGCGCGGCTGGCGCGATTGCGGCGGCGGAGGCGGCGACCCTGGCGGGCTGCCCGGATCGCCGGCAACGCCCGGATCGGCCATGCGCTCTTCCTCGAGCAGCGCCGCGAGATCATGCAGATCGGCTCCCGACGACCGCAGGACCGCCTGCAGCTTGTGCGCCGCGGCGGCAACCTCGCCGGCATTGTCGCTGCCCAGAAGCCGTATCAGCTTGGCAAGGCGCGCCCGCGTATCGCTCGTCAGTTTCAACCGCGTACAGCCGGCTCTTGCGAACCGAATCGGCGCGGATAAGCGGCGCTCGACAGAATCAGCATGGGCCCCGACCCGCAAAAATGACTGCGCCAAACATAACCCGAACCGCCCTTGGGGGGCCAGTGATCATTCCTGCAACGAGAGCTTGTGCCACGCGCTCCGGCGCGGCACCTCCCCTGGAGCCTGCAAACCTAAACGAATGGTTTAATAAAATGTTGTAGGATTGAACAATCGAGGCTGCGAGCGCCGCGCCAAATAGAGAAGGGCAAGACGGTGTTTTTCGGCTTGATCGTCGGATGGTTCACGGCCGGCTTGCTCTATGCCGCAGCGCTTTGGTTTCACCCATGGTGGTGGATCGGCCGGGCGCTGCGCGACGCCGGCTTCGGCGCCGCGTTGCTAATTCGGCGCAATGGCGCGGTCCAGGTCTGGACCGCAAGCGCGGGCCCGCTGGCTGACAAGGATCAGGAGCTGGCCACCGCGGCGGAGCAGGAAATGCTGAGCGCCGTCACGCAATGGGCGGTCACCCGGCCGCTCGCCGGTTACTCCGTCGCGATACTGATGACGCCGCAAGAGATGATCCACATCTGGACCGAGTCCCAGGGCATATTCGTTCCGGGCGATCGCAAGTGGACCTACGAGGAAAGGACGCTGCTGGGTCGCCTGAGCGACCTCATTTGCGGCGCCCGCGGCGCGAACCTGCCCATCGCCGCCGAGGATCGGCCGGCAAGCGACCGGCCCGCGGGACGCGTTTGGTCGGTCTTCCGCCGAAGCGGATGAAATCCGTAGTCGGCAAGCTCGAGAGGATTGGAAAATGATCAGTCCCAGGCAATTGGCCGTCTTGGCAGCGGCGGGTCTTGCCGCCGGCTTGTTCCTGGCCGAGCCCGCGCGGGCTTTGACGGCGATGGCACACCCCGCTCTCATCGGCTTCGATCAGGCGCGGCTCGATGCGCTGCCCGGCGTTCAAGTAGTCGCCGACCGGCAGTGAAGACCGGCCGGCGCAATCCTCCGCTCAGTGTGGAATGAGCGGGTCCACGGTCCGATGCATGTCCTCCACTAATCCCTCGACCGAGAAGCTCGCCGGCCGTTGGCTTGGCGGGTATTCCTTGTAGGTCTCGAGATACTGCGCGATCTCGGCCACCGCGCCATATTGGATATAGGCGTGGTCGATCAGCCAGTCCCAATAGGTATTGGATGTGACATCGGCCCGCTCGAACGGATCGGAGTGCAGGTCGTAGAATTTCGCGAGGCGGAGCTTGGTGAATGGTTCAGCCCAAACCAGCAACGTTCCTGGCGCGCGCTGCTCTTCGAACACGAGTTTCCAGTTCTCGAACCGCATGGCGACAAGTTCGGCGTCATCGTTGAAGTAGATAAAGCTCCGGCGCGCCGACTTGTCCTGCTCCCCGGTGATATATGGCAGCTGGTTGTAGCCGTCGAGGTGCACCTTGAAGGTCTTGCCGGCGGCCTGATGACCGGACAGGAGCTTCTGCTTGATGTCCGGCTCTCCGGCAGCGGCGAGGAAGGTCGGGCACCAGTCGAGCCCGCTGACGATCTCATGGGAAACCTGGCCGGGCTTGATGTGACCAGGCCAGCGGATCATGCACGGCACCCTGAAGGCGCCCTCCCAATTTGTGTTCTTTTCGCTGCGGAACCAGGTCATGGCTCCATCGGGCCATGAGTTCATGTGCGGGCCGTTGTCGGTCGTGTAGAGAAGTATCGTATTGTCGGCAATGCCGAGGTCGTCGAGCTTCTTGAGGAACAGGCCGACATGATTGTCATGCTCGATCATGCCGTCCGCATATTCGGTTCGCGCCGTCAATCCCGGCTTGTCGCGGTGCTCGGCGCGAACATGGGTGCGCAAATGCATGCGGGTTGCGTCGAACCAGCAGAAAAACGGAATGTTGGCCTTGGTCTGGCGGTCGATAAAGTCGATCGCCGCGGCAGAGGTCTCATCATCGATGGTCTCCATCCGCTTCCTGGTCAATGGGCCGGTGTCCTCGATCGTCTGCTTGCCGACGCGGCCGAAGCGCGGGTCCTCGGTCGGGTCGTCCTTGTCGCTGGCTTTGCATCTTAGAACACCCCGCGGACCGAACAGATTGCGGAAGTTGGGGTCCCTCGGATAGTTGAAGTCCTCCGGCTCCTCCTCGGCGTTGAGGTGGTAGAGGTTGCCGAAGAACTCGTCGAACCCGTGCACCGTCGGGAGAAAGTCGTTGCGGTCCCCAAGGTGGTTCTTGCCGAACTGGCCGGTGGAGTAGCCAAGGGGCTTCAGAAGCTCCGCGATCGTCGCATCGCGCGCCTGGAGCCCGACTTTCACGCCAGGAATTCCCACTTTGGAGAGGCCTGTGCGCAGCGTCGCCTGACCGGTGATGAAGGTCGACCGGCCTGCCGTGCAGCTTTGCTCGGCATAATAGTCGAGGAACATCATGCCCTCGCGCCCGATGCGATCGATATTGGGCGTCTGATAGCCCATGAGGCCATGCGAATAGCCACTGATATTTGCAAGCCCGATGTCATCGCCGAAAATGACGAGGATATTGGGCTTGTCGCCCTTCCCCGCCTGCTGCGCTTGCGCAACCTCGAGCGGCAGTGCCGTTGCCAGAGCTGAGAATGCGGCTAGCGTCGTGCCGCCAAGCAGGAGATTGCGGCGACTGAAGCGGCTGTCCTTGGTCTCGGATTCGTTTGTGGTGGTTCTCTGTGGCATGACTGACTTCCTTGGCGGTTGTGGCCGGCGACTGATGTCCCGCCTCGATCATATAAAGCCCGTGAGGCAATGGCACCCGTTACAAAGCGGGACTTGGCGACCGCCAAATGGTCGGCAACGCGGCGTTGACCGGAAATTCACCGGTTGGGGTCGCTGCCCTGATGTTGCGCAGCGATTTGGCGGACCGAAGCGACCACCATAGGATCAAGGCTTGCGGCGATTGCAGGCTCGGCGAGCGCCTGGACAAGGCGCTGTCGCATGCGCGGGTCCCAGAAGCTCTTCAGATGCTTCGTGATCTCGGCCACCGCTTCCTGTTCCGGATAGGAGCTGAAATAGGTCGCGATCTGGTTGGCCATGCGGACCAAGGTCGTGGTCTCCAAGGGTCACCCCTCCGGATCGAACAGCATGACGGTGTCGCCGCAGGCAATGGCAAGCGCGATCCCGGCCTCGGCCGCCACCGACAGGGCGAGCCCGGTCGGCGCCGAGATCGCGGCGATGGCGCCGATGCCGACCGTCGCCGCTTTCTGCACGAGCTCGAAGCTCAAGCGGCTTGACAGCACGACGAAGCCTTCATCGAACCTGGTGCCTGCGCAGGCAAGCGCACCGATCAGCTTGTCGAGTGCGCTGTGGCGGCCTACATCCTCGCGCGCCAGCAGCACAGCGCCGTCGGCATCGCACCAGCCAGCGGCATGGACCGAGCGATTGACCCGGTTCATCGGCTGATGCTCTGGCAGCGCCCGCAGAGCGCGGCACACGGCATCGGTGGCAAGCGGAACGGGCTTCGAGATCCTTGGTAAAGGGCGGAAGACGGCGCCGATCTCGGCCACCCCGCAAAGGCCGCAGCCCGATCGCCCCTCGATGCCGCGCAATGGGGCGGCCCGCGGCAGCACCGCGGCTTCATCGACCGACACATCGACGGTGACGCCGCCCTCGGCCGGCAGGGTGAGAACGCCCCGCACCGCCGTTGCGGAGGCAAGGAACCCCTCGGCCAGCGCGAAGCCGATGGCGAAATCGTCGAGCTGATGCGGGGTCGCCATCATCACCGCGAGCGGCTCGGAATTGAGCATGATCGCCACCGGGATCTCCTCGGCGACGTGCCACACTGCCGAAACGCCGTTAAGAGCCCCCCTGGCAATCACCGACGCGGCAGGCGACATGCGAGCGATCTCTTTCTCGTGGACCGTCACCCGCTACTCCGCCGCAATCATCGGCTTGTCCTCGACCCGCTTCTGCTCGCTCTCGCGCAGCTCCCATTCCTTCTGCCAATCGGAAGGCTGGTTCGACCTGGCGACCTGGACCGCCGTCACCTTGTATTCGGGGCAGTTGGTCGCCCAGTCCGAATATTCGGTGGTGATGACATTGGCGCCGGTCACCGGATGGTGGAAGGTGGTGTAGACCACGCCTTGCGGCATCCGCTCGGAGACGATGGCGCGCAGCGTCGTGGCGCCGATGCGGCTGGCGAGCGAGACCATGTCGCCATCGCCGATGCCACGGGTCTCGGCGTCGTGCGGATGGATCTCCAGCACGTCCTCGCGATGCCACAGCACATTGGCGGTGCGCCGCGTCTGGGCGCCGACATTGTATTGCGACAGGATGCGCCCCGTGGTGAGAATCAGCGGATAGAAGCGGTTGGTGCGCTCGGGCGTCGGCACGAATTCGGTGATCATGAAGCGGCCCTTGCCGCGGACGAAACCGTCCTTGTGCATGATCGGCGTGCCCTCCGGCGCCTTGTCGTTGCACGGCCATTGCACGCTGCCGAGCCGGTCGAGCTTGTCGAAGCTGACCCCGGCGAAGGTCGGCGTCATGGCGGCGATCTCGTCCATGATTGCCGAGGCGGACGGCCAGCCCATCGGATAGCCCATGGCGGTGGCGAGGCGCGATACCGTCTCCCATTCCGACAGGCCCTGCTTCGGCGCCATGACCGGGCGGACGCGATTTATGCGGCGTTCCGCGTTGGTGAACGTGCCGTCCTTCTCGAGGAAGGAGGTGCCCGGCAGGAAGACATGGGCGAAGGCGGCGGTCTCGTTGAGGAAAAGGTCCTGGACGATGACGCACTCCATCGCCTCGAGCGCGGCATTGACATGCCGGGTGTTGGGATCGGACTGGGCGATGTCCTCGCCCTGGATGAAGAGCCCCTTGAAGCTGCCGTCGATGGCGGCATCGAGCATGTTGGGGATGCGCAGGCCCGGCTCGGGGTCGAGATGGACGTTCCACAGCGCCTCGAACTGGTGCCGCACCACCTCGTCGGAGACATGGCGATAGCCGGTGAACTCGTGCGGGAACGACCCCATGTCGCAGGAGCCCTGGACGTTGTTTTGCCCGCGCAACGGATTAACGCCGACGCCCTCGCGACCGATATTGCCGGTCGCCATGGCGAGATTGGCCATCGCCATGACCATGGTCGAGCCCTGGCTGTGCTCGGTGACCCCGAGGCCGTAATAGATCGCGCCATTGCCGCCGCTGGCATAGAGCCGGGCGGCGGCTCGGACCTGCTCGGCCGGAACGCCGGTAAAGGCCTCGACTGCTTCCGGGGCATTGCGCGGCTCGCGGATGAAGCTCTCCCAATTGGCGAAATCGGTTGCCTCACAGCGCTCGGCGACGAAGCCACGATCGATCAAATTCTCGGTCGCGACGACATGGGCGATGGCGTTGATGATGGCGACATTGGTGCCGGGCCTGAGCGGCAGGTGGTAATCGGCCTCGATATGGGGCGAGCGGACGATGTCGGTCCGGCGCGGATCGATGACGATCAGCCGGGCGCCCTGGCGCAACCGTTTCTTCATGCGCGAGGCGAACACCGGATGGCCGTCGGTCGGATTGGCGCCGATCACCATGATGACGTCGGCCTTGGCGACGCTCTTGAAATCCTGGGTGCCGGCCGAGGTGCCGAAGGTCTGCTTCAGGCCGTAACCGGTCGGCGAGTGGCAGACGCGGGCGCAGGTGTCGACATTGTTGGTGCCGAAGGCGGCGCGGACCATCTTTTGGACCGCATAGACCTCTTCATTCGTGCAGCGCGACGAGGTGATGCCGCCAATGGCGCCGCGGCCATATTTCTGTTGCACAGCCTCGAGGCGGGTGGCGGCGAAGCCGATCGCCTCTTCCCAGCTCACCTCGCGCCAGGGATCGGTGACCCGCTCGCGCACCAGGGGCTTCAGCATGCGCTCCTTGTGGGTGGCGTAGCCCCAGGCGAAGCGCCCCTTGACGCAGGAATGCCCCTCATTGGCCCCGCCATCCTTGTAGGGCATCATGCGCACCACCTGATCGCCCTTCATCTCCGCCTTGAAGGAGCAGCCGACGCCGCAATAGGCACAGGTCGTGACGACGCTGTGTTCGGGCTGGCCGTGGTCGATGATCGATTTCTCGGTCAAGGTCGCAGTCGGGCAGGCCTGGACACAGGCGCCACACGAGACGCATTCGGACTCGAAGAAACCTTCATCCTGGCCGGCCGAGACATGCGAGGCAAAGCCACGGCCGTCGATGGTCAAGGCGAAGGTGCCCTGGACCTCCTCGCAGGCGCGCACGCAGCGCGAGCACACGATGCATTTGGCAGGATCGAAGGTGAAATAGGGATTGGATTCGTCCTTGGGCTTGTAGCGAATATTGGATTTGCTGCCGCGCCTGGCGAAGACGTGGTTGTCGCCCTCATAGCCATAACGGACGTCGCGCAGGCCGACCGCGCCCGCCATGTCCTGCAGCTCGCAATCGCCATTGGCGGCGCAGGTCAGGCAATCGAGCGGGTGATCGGAGATATAGAGCTCCATCACCCCCTTGCGCAGCGCCGCCAGACGCGCCGTCTGGGTCTTCACCTTCATGCCGGGGGCGACCGGCGTGGTGCAGGAGGCCGGCGTGCCCTTGCGGCCTTCGATCTCGACCAGGCAGAGGCGGCACGACCCGAACGGCTCGAGCGTGTCGATGGCGCAGAGCTTTGGAACCTTGACGCCGACCGCCATCGCCGCGCGCATGATCGACGTGCCGGCGGGGACGGTCACCGCCTGGCCGTCAATGTCGAGCGCCACCAATTGCGCGCTGTCGGCGGCGGCCGGTGTTCCGAAGTCGATTTCCTTGACCAGGGTCATGGCTTGATCTCGCTCATTCCGCTGCGGCGGCATGCACCGGCCGCAGAAAGTCCTCCGGGAAATGCTTCACCGCGCTGCGCACCGGCATAGGTGTCAACCCGCCCATGGCGCAGAGCGACCCGTCGGTCATGACGGTGCAGAGATCATCGAGAAGCTGCAAATTCCTGTCGCGCTCGATGCCGGCGCGGATCTTGTCGATGACCTCCACGCCGCGCGTCGAGCCGATGCGGCAGGGCGTGCATTTGCCGCAGGATTCGATGGCGCAGAATTCCATCGCGAAGCGCGCCTGCTCGGCCATGTCGACCGTGTCGTCGAACAGCACGAGGCCGCCATGGCCGACCATCGCCTCATTGGCGGCGAAAGTTTCGTAATCCTGGGCAAGATGAAAATGCGACACCGGAAGATAGGCACCGAGCGGGCCGCCCATCTGAACGGCACGGGCCGGCCGCCCCGAGGCGGTGCCGCCGCCGAACGCATGGACGAGATCGTGAAGCGAGACGCCGAAGGCCTTCTCGACCAGGCCGCCGCGCCGGATGTTTCCGGCAAGCTGGAACGGCAGCGTGCCACGCGAGCGGCCGATCCCATAATCGGCATAGGCCTTGGCCCCATGGGCGAGAATCCACGGCACTGCCGCGAAGGAGAGAACGTTGTTGATCACGGTCGGCTTGCCGAACAGGCCTTCGAGCGCCGGAATCGGCGGCTTGAAGCGCACGATGCCGCGCTTGCCCTCGATGCTCTCCAGCATCGCCGTCTCCTCGCCGCAGATGTAGGCGCCGCCGCCTTTGCGGAGGTGGAGAGCGAAGGCCTTCCCTGATCCGCCAATGTCGCGACCGAGCCAGCCCTGCGCCTCGGCCGCCGCGATTGCGGCCCTCATCGCGGCGATGGCATGGGGATATTCGGAGCGGATATAGATGTAGCCCACCGTAGCGCCGGTGGCGATCGCGGCGATGGTCATGCCTTCGATGAGGGCGAAGGGATCGCCTTCCATCAGCATGCGATCGGCAAAGGTGCCGCTGTCGCCCTCATCGGCGTTGCAGCAGATGTATTTCTGGTCGGCGGCTGCTTCGAGCACCGTCTTCCATTTGATGCCGGTGGGGAAACCGGCGCCACCGCGTCCGCGCAGCCCCGAGTCGGTGACTTCCTTGACGATTTCGGCCGGTGAAATGGCGAGCGCGCGCTTGAGACCGGCAAAGCCGCCATGGGCGACATAGTCGTCGACCGAGACCGGATCGACGATGCCGCACCGTGCAAAGGTCAGCCTCTCCTGCTGCTTGAGATAAGGGATCTCCTCGGTCAGGCCGTGACCGAGCCGATGATCGGCACCATCGGGAAACCCACTGTCGAACAGGCCCGCGACATCGCCCGGTGCCACCGGGCCATAGGCAACGCGGCCCCTCTCGGTTGCAATCTCGACCAGCGGCTCGAGATAGAGAAGGCCCCGCGATCCGGTCCGAATGATCGTCATGTCGATGCCGCGCCGCTCGGCTTCGGCGGCGATGGCCCGCGCCACATGGTCGGCGCCGACCGAAAGGGCCGCGGCATCCTGCGGCACGTAACAGATGCGCGTCATGGCCCGCGCTCCGCGGCAAGGCCTTCGATCAGCGCATCGAAGCGCGCCGGGCTGACGCGGCCATGGAGCTGCTCGTCGATCATGACGGCCGGTGACAGGGCGCAATTGCCGAGGCAATAGACGGGTTCGAGGGTCACCGAACCGTCGGCGGTCGTCTCCCCCATCGCCATTCCGAGGGCTTGCTCCGCATGCCGCACCAGCTGGCGGCAGCCCATGGACTGGCAGGCTTCGGCGCAGCAGATCTTGACGACATGGCGCCCAGGAGGCTTCCGATGGAAGTCATGATAGAAGGTGAGGACGCCATGGACCTCGGCGCGGGACCGGTTTACCGCAACGGCCAGCCGGCGCGCTGCTTCATCGGACACGAAGCCGCACAGATGCTGCACATGGTGGAGCATCTCGATCAGGTTTTCCGGGCGATTGCCATGCGCCTGCGCGATCGCCTCGATGTCGGCGCCTGATTCCCCGGGAGGGGTGATCGTGGCTGTTTTGGCCAAAAGTTCCTGCTAGAGGCTGGGCAAGGCCATAGGCCTGCTCATGAGCAAATCTCATGGCCGAAGCCTAAAAGTCCAATCGACTGTTCTGATGGTCCTATTGCCGCGGCGTATGGTGCGATGCAGCGGCGCCCTCATTCGCAAGTACGGCTCCGAATTGCTGGGTCGCCGTCATCAGGGCGGCAATGAGCGGCGGCATCGGCTCGCGGGTGGCCGCCACCAGGCCAACCCCATGCTCCACCTCCGGGTCGCGCAGCGGCACGGCGCGGACATTGGGCATCGGGCCAAGCGCGGTGAAGAAATATTCCGGCATGATGGCTGCAAGCTCGGTATGCCGGACATTGGCGTAAAGGTTAACCACGGAATTGGTTTCAATCCGGGGGATGGGGTGGACATTGGCGGCCGCGAAGGCGCGGTCGATGATCCGCCGATTCTGCATGTTGGGGGTGAGCAGGCAGAGCGGATGGCCGGCAGCTTCGGCCCAGGAAATGCTGTCGCGCCCGGCGATGCTGTCATGCTCTGAGACGAACAGGCAGTAGCGCTCGCGATAAAGCGGTACCGCGGTCAGGCCCTCGATCGGCTCATTGTCGAGATAGCTGATGCCGGCGTCTATCGAGAAATCCTCAAGCGAGCGGATCACTTCGATGGAGGTCTGCGACAGGATGGCAAGATCGATCTCGGTATGCTGCGCCTGGAAGAAGCCGGTGAGGCGCGCCGCCATTGGCAAGGCCGAGGGAATGACCCCGAGCGTGATGCGGCCGCTGAGATGGCCCTCGCCCTTGAGCTGGGCGATCTCCTGCTTGAGGGCCGCCCAGCCGTCGAGGATCTGGTGCGCCCAGCTCAGAACACGCTCCCCTTCCGGCGTCAGGCCGAAATAGCGCTGGCCACGCTCCACGATGGGAATGCCGAGTTCCTGTTCGAGCTGGCGAATGCGCCCCGACAATGTCGGCTGGCTGACATTGCAAGCGGCCGCGGCACGCGTGAAGTGCTTTTCGCGGGCGAGAGCGGAAAGATATTGGAGTTGCCTGATATCCATTGCCTGAAGAGACGTCGCAAGAAGCGCGTCTGTATCATCAATCGATCGCCGAAGACGAGCCCGATTTCGCATCCGATAGTTGCGAACGATCACGTGATAGATCACGTCGATTGGCTGCGTTCGCGCCAGCACTCGGTGCAGCCCACCTCTGGCGTCATTCGCCGACAAGAACGTGGTAGCATCGTGCCGAAAGCGCCCAACCCCAAACGGGAAGGTGACGAAGGCTTTCATGAAGGAGAATGCCATGAACCGGCTCGAGAAAGTGCTGTACATCGCGAAGGTCCACACCACCGGCGGGCGCGCCGGCATGTCGCGCAGCTCCGACGGCCGCCTCGAGGTCAAGCTGTCGCGGCCCGGCGGCCCGGGCACCGGCACCAACCCGGAGCAGCTCTTCGCGGCGGGCTGGTCGGCGTGCTTCGAGTTGGCGATGGAGTTCGTCGCGGGCAAAATGAAGATCACGCTGCCGGCCGATCACGCGGTCGATGCCGAGATCGACCTCGGTCCCGAAGGGGGTGCCTTCAGCCTGGCTGCTCGCCTCTATGTGAGCCTGCCGGGGATGGAGCCCGAGACGGCGCAGCGCCTGATCGAGGCCGCCCACCAGGTTTGTCCCTACTCGCGCGCAACGCACGGGAACGTCGCCGTCGAAACGAAGCTGGTCTAATGCGGTCTTTGGCTCGGAACTAAAGATCCGACAGCCTGAGACCTTCCATGTCGAGAGCCGGCTTGCGGCGGTTCACGATATCGGCAACAGCGCGGCTCGTCGCACATCCCTCCGTCCAACCCGCCGCACCGTGTCCGACATTGAGGAAAAGGTTGGCGATGGGGGTCTCGCCGATGATCGGCGGTCCGCCGGCACTTACCGGCCGCAGGCAGGCCCAGTACCGCGGCCGACTGTAGTCGCCGGCATTCGGAAAGAGTTCTTTCGAGACCGACATCACGCCTCGGAAGTCCGCCTCGGAATAGGAAGTATCATAACGCGTGAACTCGGCTTTGCCGCCAATCCTCAGCGTGTCGCCGAGATTGGCAAAGGCAACGAGATTGTCCTCCTCGATGATGCCGACCTTCGGTGCACCCGCATGGCCGTCTATCGGAATCGAAGCGGTGTACCCCTTCACGGGCCAGATCGGCAGGTTGAGCCCGATTGGGCGCAGGAGGATTGGCGAATGGGGGCCGAGCGCCATTAGATAGGCATCGCCGGAAACCGGACCCTTGTCCGTATGCACGGCATGCACCAGTCTGCCATTGCACTCGATGGCGCGCACCGTGGTGTTGAACGCAAAGCCAACCCCCATGCCGCGGCAGTACTCGGCCAAGCTGCGGGTGAACATGAAGGCGTCGCCAGCGCCTTCATCCGGAGAAAAGAAGCCGCCGCCGATCAGGTGCTTGACAGGCCCGAGCACCGGCTCGATAGCGACGCATCGCTCGGCGTCGGCATCCTCGAGTTTAAGCCCGTGCTCGCGCAGCAATGCCCAGTCGCCATGGCGCTCCTCAAAGGAGCGGGTGGTCCGGAACAGGTAGAGAATGCCCGCGTCGTTGCCGCCGTAGCTGACACCTGTATCGGCACTGAGCGCCCTGAGCTCCGACAGGCCCGCCATCATGCAGCGCAGCACCCGCAGAGTATTGGCCTGATAGTTGCCGGGCGTACAATTGGCGAGAAACTTCATTGCCCAGCGCCAGAACTGCGGGTCGCTGCTGAAGCGGAACCGCAGCGCCGGATCCTTCTGGAACACCGATTTGGCAAGCGTCCAGAATGCTCCGGGCGCCGCCCAGGACTGTGAATGGCCTGGAGCCAGCAAGGCGCCGTTCTGGAAGCTCGTCTCCTCGCCAACGCCGCCATTGCGCTCTAGAACTTGCACCTCATGGCCGCTCTTTGCGAGCCAGTAAGCGGTGGTGACGCCGATGACCCCGCCACCCATCACGATTATCTTCACCTGTGCCCCGCCGATTGAAATGCCAATGGTGCCGTTTTGATCATCGCACCTAGCCGGTTCGGCAGACAAGCCGGAGCATTTATCAACCAAAAGTTCCCTCGCACTTCCTGTCTTCCCGGGTGGTAGCGCGGCTGCCTCGGTGTGTGTAGCATGGCCCCGGTTGCGTTGGACGCTGGCAGCATGAAGGCATTTCATTTTCCTGATCTCGGCGAAGGGCTGCATGAAGCGCAGATAGTTGAATGGCACGTCGCCGAAGGAGACGAAGTTGCCGCCGACGCCCCCCTGCTGTCCGTCGAGACTGACAAGGCCGTGACGGAAGTGCCGGCCCCCTGGAAGGGACGCATCGCCAAGCTGTGTGCCGCCGTCGGCGATACAATTCATGTCGGCGATGAGGTCGTGCGCTACGAAGGCGGGGAGCGGGCCCAGGCCACGGCTGCGACGGCGCAGCAGCAGGGCCCGGCGCCCGCAGAAGCGCCGGCGCGACGGCCTTCCGCTCACGCAAAGCGGGTGCGCGCCATGCCGGCGGTACGCATCCTCATCGCCGAGCTGGGCTTGGACCTGGCCGGGTTGGCCGGTAGCGGACCGGACGGCACCATTCTCGCCCGCGATCTCGCAGGGCTTCTGCGTACCCGCGGCGGCGGATCGAACCGCCCGTCGCAGATTGCCGGAAGCGCTGTGGATGACGCGGGTTGGCGGCCCCTATCCGGTGTGCGCCGCAGCATGGCCCTCAACATGGAGCGATCGAGAGCAGAGGTGGTGCCCGCGACGGTCCATGAAGAGGCGGATGTGAGCGCCTGGACAAAGGGCACCGACGTTACGGTACGGCTCGTTCGCGCGCTCGCTGCCGGAATTGCGGCGGAGCCCGCGCTCAATGGCTGGTTCGACGGTGTCCGCGGGCGCAAATTGGAGGAGCAGCTTCACCTCGGCATCGCAGTCGATATTGCCGACGGCCTCATCGTGCCGGTGTTGCGCGATGCTGTCGCTCTCCAATCCGGACAGCTGCGCGGCGAGCTTGATCGCCTCATCGAAGGCGCACGGCGACGAACGCTTGCGCCAGGAGATCTTATGGGTGCCACGATGACGCTCACGAACTACGGCATGATTGCCGGGTTGCATGCGACGCCCGTCGTGATGCCGCCTCAGATCGCCATTCTAGGCAGCGGTCGAATCGCCGCCCGTCCAAGCTCGGGCGGAGATGGGCCGCGCCTCGCTCATATCCTGCCGCTCTCGCTCACTTACGATCACCGTTGTGTCACCGGCGGCGAGGCTGCGCGCTTCCTGCGGGCGGCAATTGCCAGTCTCGAGGCGCCCGATTGAGAGAAGGAATCGGCAAGTGCAGGCAAACGCGGTGAGAGACGGACTGGTTGCGACCCTCGAAGTGCGCCGGCGCCAATATCTCGACCAGGAAGGGAACGCGCTTGCAGACCTGCCCGATGTCGCGCGCGATCGCGATCTTCTGCGCAAGATCTATCGATTCATGTCTTTCTCCCGCGCCCTTGATGCGAAGTTCGTGAGCCTGCAGCGCACCGGCCGCTCCGGCACCTATGCACCCGCCTTCGGACAGGAAGCGGTGCCCATCGGCATTGCATCCGCGATGCGTGCGACGGACGTGCTGGTGCCGTCATATCGCGAAGGCTCGGCACTGATCTGGCGCGGCGTCGAGATCGGCGATCTCTTGCAGTATTTCGCCGGCAGCGAGCGCGGCCAGGCGTGGTCCACGCACTCCGTGCAGCGCGACCTGCCGATCTGCATCACCGTCGGCAATCAGGCGTTGCACGCGGCCGGCGTCGCCGCCGCGCTCAAATACCGCGAAGAAGACGCTGCAGCCCTGTGCGTTTTTGGCGATGGCGCGACCTCCAAGGGCGATGTTTATGCGGCCATCAACGTCGCCGGCGCCTGGACCCTGCCCGTGGTGTTCGTCGTCACCAACAACCAGTGGGCGATATCGACGCCGCGCAGCCGCCAGTCGGCGGCCGAGACGCTCGCGCAGAAGGGAATAGCCGGCGGCATAGCCGTCCTGCAAACCGACGGAAACGATGTCCTCGCCGTGCACGATGCGGTGTCCGAGGCGCTCGCCCGAGCGCGCTCCGGCGGCGGCGCGACGTTTATCGAATGCGTCACCTATCGTCTGCAGGACCACAACACGGCCGACGATTCGACCCGCTATCGAGATGCCGAGGAAGTTGAACAGCACCGCGCACGGTGTCCACTGCGCCGGCTGCGCGCCTTCATGCAGCGCACCGGCATGTGGAGCGAGGAGCTGGAGCAGGCAATGGCGCAGCAGATCGCACAGGAGATTGATGCCGCCGTCGAACGACATCTCGACGCTCCGGGCGAAGGACCACAAGCGATGTTCGATTATCTTTACGCGGAACTTCCTGCTGCCTATGCGGGCCAGCGTGCCGAGGCGGTGCGACAAGCCAATGGCTGAGCTGACATTGGTACAGGCAGTCAACCTTGCGCTCGCGCGCGCCCTCCTGGATGACCCCGACGTCGTACTCTTCGGCCAGGACATCGGCATTCACGGCGGCGTGTTTCGGGCAACGGAAGGGCTTTATCAACGCTTCGGCGGCAAGCGTGTCATCGATACGCCGCTGGACGAGACGACGATTGGCGGGCTCGCAATTGGCATGGCGACGCAAGGCCTCAAGCCGGTGTGCGAGATCCAGTTCATCGGCTTCATCTATCCGGTGCTCGACAACCTTGCCAACCACGCAGGCCGGATGCGCACGCGTACGCGTGGCCGCCTTTCCTGTCCGCTCGTGGTCCGCACCACCCATGGTGGCCTCGTGCGCGCCCCCGAGCACCACTCAGACAGCCTCGAAGCCCTGCTCGCCCATATCCCGGGTCTCCGGGTCGTGATTCCGTCGTCGCCGCGGCAGGCTTACGGCTTGCTGCTTGCCGCGATCCGCGATCCCGATCCCGTGATATTCCTCGAGCCGACGCGGCTCTACCGTGCATTCCGGGAGGAGGTCGAGGATGACGGCATCGCCGCAACGCTCGACCGCTGCGTCGTGACGGACGAAGGTTCCGATCTGACATTGGTTGCCTGGGGCGCCATGCATGCCGATGCCCGGGCAGCTCGCGACGCGCTTGCCGAGCGGGGCATATCTGCTGAGGTGATCGACGTTGCGACCCTCAAGCCCTTGGACGCTGAAACGCTCCTCGCCTCGGTTGACAAGACGGGGCGGTGCGTGATCGTGCACGAAGCGGCACGCACATGCGGTTTTGGCGCCGAAATCGCAGCGACCCTCTCGGAGCGCGCCTTCCCCGTCCTCCTGGCTCCGGTGGAGCGCGTCACCGGTTATGACACCGTGGTGCCCATGCCCAAGCTTGAGAAGGCCTACTTCCCCGACAGACGCCGCATCATCGAGGCCTGCGAGCGCGTCATGCGCTACGGCTGAGGCATCGCGCCGCAAAAGGCGATTTTGGGGTTGGGCAAGCGCCCCAACCCACGGCGCACAGCGGAGCTGGTGCTTGCGGGCATAATTGCCTGCACCGCGGGACGCGTGCTACCGTCACTCGATCCTCGCGAGACAGACATGCCCAGATACAAGGTTCGAGATGCAGATAGCTATGGCCATGCCGTCGGCATTCTCATGCTTGACTATCGCGGCCCCTTCATTCCTGGCGACGTGGGCAACGCAACGACCTATCGCTATCCTGTGCTCTTCAAGGTGGTGAAGGGTCTGACTTTCGATCGCGTGCTTGCCGCCGACAAGGAGGTCGAAGCCGACATCATCGAGGCGGCGCGGGAACTTGAGCGCTTCGGCGTACGGGGCATCTCCAGCGACTGCGGCTTTCTCGTCCAGTATCAGCGCGCTGTGGCGAGTGCAGTCAGGATCCCTGTCTTCATGTCGAGCTTGTTGCAGATTCCGTTCCTGTCGATGATGTTCGACCCAAGCCGCCCGATCGGTTGCATCACCGCCACGCGCAGGTCACTCGGCAACCAGGTGCTGGAGATGGCCGGCGTCCGGAAGGACATCAATGTGGTGGTGCGCGGCATGGAAGATCATGAGCACTTCAAGTGGTCGATTCTCGAAGAGGGCGGCGAGCTTGATTCCGACCTCGTAGAGGAGGAGGTCATTGCGGAGGCAAAGGAGATGGTCGCGCAGCACCCCGACATGGGTGCGATCCTGCTGGAGTGCTCGCTTATGCCACCCTATGCGGCCTCCGTGCAGCGGGCAACGGGCCTGCCGGTTTTCGACTTCGTGACCATGATCAACTATTTCCACGAGGGCACGCACCGGCGCGAGTATCAGGGCTACTATTGAGAGGCCTTGTTCGCATCTTCCGACGCCGAACGCGTTGCTATTTCCCGCGTTCGATGTCACCGGGCTTCCAAGTCTTGTTGAACCTCGGCTCGAGCGGCCCATAAAGACGCAGAAGAACATTCCAGCCTTTTCCCGGCATGGTCTGAACCCAATTGTTCTCCTGTCCGGGAGGAGCTTTGGGTGCGAACCAGATTGTCGCGGAACCGTCAGGATCGATCTTTAGGCCGGGGCCTGAGCCTTGGTTTGGGCGCGACCTCTTCACGCGAACGGGAACGGGCCAGGAACGTCGGTCCCCGGCTTTCCCCGTATCCGACGGGGAGTTCTTGTCATGTTCCGCCGCATTCTGCCGGACCCCAATTGGGTGCCATGTCTAAAAAAAGACTACGGCTCAGAAACTTAAGTGGTGCTGCCGCACAGGATTGAACTGTGGACCTCTCCCTTACCAAGGGAGTGCTCTACCACTGAGCTACGGCAGCGCAGGAAGGAGAGGCGGTTTACCACGCTGTTTCACGGATGATCAAGTCGGGCACAATTGCGCGTGAAAAGCTGCCGCTCAGGTCATCTTTGGACCAAAATCCGCGCTAAACTGGCCCTAGCTATGCAACCGATCGCCATTCGAAACCCTCGCAAGGAGGTGCGCCGCTTGCGGCAGACCAAACCGGCTTTGATCGCCATTCTCGTCGAGAAGGCATCATATCTCGACCTCATCCTCGACGTCTCGGCCGCCTCGCGCGAGGTCGCTGCCCGCTGCAACGAGCCAGTGGCCTTGGACGACATCGCCAACGATATTCTGAGGGCCGGCATCGGCGCCGGCGTCGCCATGTGCTTCGGCAACGAGGTGCCCGCCTCCCAGCCCGCCCCATGAGCGACAGCACCACACCCGCCGGCGGCAAGAACCGCAAGCAGCGGATCGCCGATGCGTTGCGCGCCAATTTGCGGCGGCGCAAGGCGAAACAGGCCGCTGACGCCAGCCAGGATAGCAAGGCGCCGGGTGAGCAATCGGCAAACGCGAACAGCCGTTCCGAATCCGGGCGGTAACCTTTCGCAGATCTTGCCCTTTAGTGAAATATTGTGCTTCTAGGCTTCACACTCTCGGCGGGTTTAACGGAGAGATCGCCAAGGTTAGTGGCGAGAGAGCGGGGCAAAGATGGACCGTATACGCATCCGGGGCGGCAACCGCCTGAACGGAACCATTCCGATCAGTGGCGCCAAGAACGCAACATTGCCATTGATGATCGCAAGCCTCCTCACGCCCGAGACCTTGACGCTGGGTAACGTACCGCGCCTGGCCGACGTCCAGATGCTGCTGCGCATCCTGCGCAACCATGGCACCGACCTCAGGGTCGACGGCAAGCGTGCCGGCGAGGATTCGCGCCGCGGCGAGACCATCCACCTCACCTCCGGGACCATCGTCGACACCGAGGCCCCCTATGAGCTGGTGTCGCGCATGCGGGCGAGCTTCTGGGTGCTGGGGCCGCTCGTCGCCCGTTGCGGGCGGGCGCGCGTCTCGCTGCCCGGCGGCTGCGCCATCGGCACCCGCCCGGTCGACCTGCACCTCTTTGCGCTGGAGCAGCTTGGCGCCAACATCGAGCTCGATGGCGGCTATGTCATCGCGGCGGCCCGCCAGGGGCTGCGCGGCAACCGCATCGTCTTCCCGAAAGTGTCGGTCGGCGCCACCCATTCGGCGCTGATGGCGGCGGCCCTCGCCCGCGGCGAGACCGTCATCGAGAATGCCGCCCGCGAGCCGGAGGTCGGCGACCTCGCCATCTGCCTCGGCAAGATGGGCGCCAAGATCCACGGCATCGGCTCATCGACCCTGACGATCGAAGGCGTCGACCGGCTGACCGGTGCGGTGCACCTTGTCATCCCCGACCGCATCGAGACCGGCACCTATGCGATGGCAGCGGCGATGGCTGGCGGCGACATCCTGCTCGACGGTGCCTGCGGCGATCACCTCGGCGCCTTCATCGGCACCATGGCCGAGGCCGGCATCGCGATTTCGACCACCCCCGGCGGCATGCGCGTCACGCGCAATGGCAACAGCCTCGGGCCGGTGTCGGTCGACACCCAGCCCTATCCCGGCTTCCCCACCGATCTCCAGGCCCAGCTCATGGCCTTGATGACCCGCGCCACGGGCGTCTCGACCATCCGCGAGACCATTTTCGAGAACCGCTTCATGCATGTGCAGGAGCTGGCGAGGCTTGGCGCCGACATCACCCTCAACGGCGACACGGCGCTGGTGCGCGGCGTCGACCAGCTGACCGGCGCGCCGGTGATGGCCACCGACTTGCGCGCCTCCGTCTCGCTGGTCATCGCCGCGCTGGCGGCCCATGGCGAGACCATGCTGCACCGCGTCTATCATCTCGATCGTGGCTTTGAGACGCTCGAGCGCAAGCTTGCTGCCTGCGGCGCCGACATCGAACGCCTGAGCGGCTGAGGCGCGAGGGAGTGGCGGCTGCATGGAGCTCTTGAGACTCGGCGCTCTCGACGCAGACGACCTCGCCGTCATCTCGGTCCACATGCAGGACGCCCTCATCATGGTCGGCGATATCCGGCATCTGAAGCGGCTGAACAAGCTCGCGGTGATCGCCAACCGCTTCGATTGGCAATCGGCAACGCTTGCCGGTGCCGATTCGAAGCCGCTGCGGCGGCGGGCCGGACTGCAGATCTCCCGCGTCCGCTCGATCAAGGCTCACCGGATCCGCCAGGGCGCACCCACCGCCGTGTTGTCGCTCCTCGCCATCACCTTCACCCCCGGCGACGTGCCGCCCGAAGGTACGATCGAGCTCACCTTCTCGGGAGGCGGCGCCATCCGTCTCGATGTCGAATGCATCGAGGTCAGTCTCGAGGATCTGGGATCGGCCTGGGAATCGGCGCGCGTGCCGAGCCATGACGAAGAGCCCTGAGGTGGGCGACAGCCAACGCCTCAAGGACGTGGTCCTCGATGGCAGCCTCGCGCCGTCGTCCTCCCCGGACATCGAGCACGAGCGCAAGGTGGCGATCTATGATCTGATCGAATCCAACAGCTTCAAGCTGCCGAGCCGCGATGACGGCCCTTACATCCTGCGGCTGTCGATCGCCGAGGGTCGGCTGCTGCTCGACATCGCCAATGCCGCCGGCGCGCCCTGCATCGTCATCGGTCTGGCGTTGTCGCCTTTCCGACGCATAATCAAGGATTATTTCATGATCTGCGAAAGCTATTATCAGGCTATTCGCACATCCACTCCGAGCCAGATCGAGACGATCGACATGGCCCGGCGCAGCCTGCACAATGAGGGAAGCGAAATCCTGATCGAGCGCCTGAACGGCAAGGTGGACGTCGACTTCGATACCGCTCGGCGCCTGTTCACGCTGGTATGTGTCCTTCACTGGCGGGGTTAGGCGGAGAGCCAGATGGCCGGCGATCTTCCCGGTGCCGTTCTCTTTGCCTGCAGCCACAATGCCATTCGCTCGCCGATGGCCGAAGGCTTGATGCGCTACCTCTACGGCCACAAGATCTACGTCGCCTCGTGCGGCGTGCGCCCCGAGGAGCTCGATCCCTTTGCTGTCGCCGTCATGGACGACATCGGCATCGATATCGCGCGCCACCGGCCGCGCAGCTTCGAGGATCTCGAGGATGCCTCCTTCGACCTGGTGATCTCGCTGTCGCCTGAGGCCCATCACCGGGCGCTCGAGCTCACCCGCACCATGGCCATCGAAGCCGAATACTGGCCCACCCTCGATCCCTCTGGGACGGCCGGCAATCGCGAGCAGGTGCTCGATGCCTACCGCCAGGTGAGGGATGGCCTCATGAAGCGGATTCGCAGCCGTTTCGGCACCCTTGCCGCCGGCGGCGTCTAAGCCGCTGAGCGCTTGATTTTGTGCCAAGAGGCGCTCATTGTCCCGCCGACTTTGACCGACAACACCCGGGATGGAGGGGTATGGCTAAGGAAGAACCGTTGGAATTCGAAGGCGTCGTGACTGAGCTTCTGCCCAATGCGACCTTTCGGGTGAAGCTCGACAATGGTCATCAGATCATCGCCCACACTGCAGGCAAGATGCGCAAGAACCGGATCCGCGTCCTGTCGGGCGACAAGGTCATGGTCGAAATGACGCCTTACGATCTCACAAAAGGCCGCATCACCTACCGCTTCAAATGACCTTTCTCCTCAATCGCTCAACCGCACCATCATGACGGATACCAAGGTCAAGCTCGTTCTCGCCAGCGCCTCGCCGCGCCGCCTTGCGCTTCTCGAGCAGGCCGGCGTCGTCCCGGATCTGCTCAACCCTGTCGACATCGACGAGACGCCGAAGAAGCGCGAGACGCCGCGCTCGCTGTCGGCCCGCCTGGCGCTCGAAAAGGCCCGCACCGCTGCCGCTGCACCTCTGGTCCATGCTCTTGGACCCTTGCGGTTCATCGTTGCCGCCGACACCGTAGTGGCGGTCGGCAAGCGCATCATCGGCAAGCCGCAGTCGATCGACGAGGCCGCCAAGGCCTTGTGGCTGCTGTCGGGGCGCTCGCACCGGGTCTATTCGACGGTGGCGGTGGTCGCGCCCTCGGGCGGCGTGCGCTCGCGGGTCGTCGAAAGCAAGGTCAGGTTCAAGCGCCTGACCCGCGAGGACATCGAGAGCTATCTCGTCACCGACGAATGGCGCGGCAAGGCGGGCGCCTATGCGATCCAGGGCCGTGCCGAGGTATTCGTCCGCTCGTTCTATGGCTCGCATTCGGGGGTGATCGGCCTGCCGCTCTACGAGACCATCAGCATGCTTCAGGGGGCCGGCTACCCGGTGTACTACACCTGGATGAGCGCCGCGGCAGCGGCATGAGCTCCGCCGATCCGCCCGCCGCCGCGCCGCCCGCGGCCAAATCCTGTCCGATCTGCGGCAAGCCGGTCGGTCCTCACTATGCTCCGTTCTGCTCCAGGCGGTGCGCCGACCGCGATCTTCACCGCTGGCTGGGCGGGCATTATGCCATAGCGGGCGAGCCGGCCAGCGACGATGATGAGCCGTCCGCCATGGACGCCGAGGAGGGCTGAGGCCGGAAATTCATGGACAGCTTTCGCTCAATCTCCTATAAGCCGCAGCCGTTTGATCCCCATGCCCCAGTTCAATGTGGATGCCCAGGTAGCTCAGTTGGTAGAGCAGCGGACTGAAAATCCGCGTGTCGGTGGTTCGATTCCGCCCCTGGGCACCAGCAGCCTTCCTGGTAACCCCTCCGAGAGACCCTCCGATGACCAAGACCCACTATCTGGCACTCGCGATCCTTGTGCTTGCCGCTAGCCCTGCCGCCGCCCTCGAAGTCGAATCCACCGCAACCATGCCCGGCAAGCCCGCCCAGCTATGGAAGAAGATCGGCAGCTTCTGCTCCATCAAGGACTGGCACCCGATGATCGCCAAATGCGAAAAGAGCAAGGAAGGCGGCGCCACCTACCGCACGCTCACGACCAAGGACGGCGGCAAGATCAAGGAAAAGCTTCTGAAGAAGAACGACAGCAGCTACTCCTACGAGATCATCGAGTCGCCGCTGCCGGTGCAGAATTACAAGGCGACCATCAGCGTTGCGGCTGACGGCGACCAGACCAAGGTCGACTGGAAGAGCACGTTCGAGGCCAAGGGCGCCTCCGACGACGATGCCAAGAAGGTCATCGACGGCATCTTCAAGGCCGGTCTCGACAACCTCGCCAAGCCGGCGGGCAATTAGAGCCCTCTCATGTCCGGCACCGCCAAGGCAACCAGGCTGATCGACAACGACAAGGTCATCGTCACCGAATATCGCTTCCCGCGTGACGGCGACAATACCGGCTGGCACCGCCACGCCCTGCCCTATGTCGTCGTCCCGATGCTGAACGGCCGGCTCAAGCTCGTCGCCACCGACGGCGAGCGTTTTGCCGATATGACGGCTGGTGTGCCCTATTACCGCGCCGCCGGCGTCGAGCACGATGTCGTCAACGCCTCCGGCGGCGAGTATGCCTTTCTCGAGATCGAGATCAGGCAGGCCTGAAAGAAGCTCGCGGCCTCATCGGGCGGCGACCGGCACGAAGCCATCGCCCTCGAGATGGCCGAGTTCGCCGGTGCGGATATCGAAGCGGAAGCCGTGGAGCTGGAGCCGCCCCTCCTGCACGGCTTGGCGCACGAAGGGAAAGCTCAGCAGGTTGGCGAGCGACAGGCGAACCGCCTGCATCTCGCACTGCCTCAGCATTTCCACGCTGTCGAGATCGGCCGGAACCTGACTCAACACCGGCTCGGCAATGGCCATCCAGCGCGCGACGAAGTCGCCCGCCTCCTCCGCCGCGCCCTCGACGATCGCCCGGATCCCGCCGCACAGGGCATGGCCGAGCAAGACGACGTGCCCGACCCCGAGCACCCGAACGGCATATTCGATCGCGGCGCTGGTGCCGTGATAATGCGTATCCGGCTGATAGGGCGGCACGAGGCCCGCCATGTTGCGCACGATGAAGAGCTCGCCCGGCGCCGCTCCGAACACCCTTTGCGGATCGAGCCGGGAATCCGAGCAGGCGATGACCAGCGCCTCCGGCTTCTGGCCGCCATGCGCCATGGCCTCGTAGCGAGCCCGTTCGGCTGGCCAGACGGTCTGGCGAAATTGCAGATAACCCTCGATCAGTCGTTCCATGATGGCTCGGCTCTAGAATGGCGGTTCTTCATAAGCCGGCTTGCCGTCGACCAGCAACCGCTTGATGGCAAGCTGCCCATCGGCCCCGGCCGCCGCAACGATCCGGATGCTCTCGACCGGAATATTGTCGAGCCGCTCCGCTTCTTTCTGCGGCACATAATATTCCTCGATTCCATAAATCAAGCTGATGCGATCCGGCGACACCGTCCCGACCGTGCCGCGTGCCACCACGTCGCCCGTCATTGCGACCGGCATGCTGCCATAGAGGCTGACCGGCACCGCGTGGTCTTCCGGACCGCTGCGCAGCACCACGTAAGCCGTATCGCCGGCGGAGAATTCCGGATGGCCGCCCGCCATCAGCCGCGGGTCGAGCTGCGAGATGTCGTAATTGAGCGCGGAGTAATATCCCTTGAACGGATCGCGGGGATCGCGCGGCTTTATCTTGAGCACCACTTCGCGCCCCGTCTGCAGCAGCACGACCCGGTCATAGACGATCTTGGCCAGCGCCGCCGACTGGAGAAGCGCGACAATGATGAGAGACAGCGCGAGGAGCCGCCGCGGTGAAGCCGTCATGCCGCGCTCCCTTGCGCCTTGCGCCGTTCGGCTATGACGAAGATCACGCTCATGGCGATCAGCAGGAGACCGGCCAGCAGATAGAACAGCGCCGTTTCAAGGAGCCCCCCGAAGGTCTGGAAATAGATGTAGAACAGCTCGGCCAGGAAGAAAGCATAGCCGGTGGTCGCGATCGCGCGCCAGCCCCGGCGGCCGCCATCGGCGATGAGCCACAGGCTGCCGACCAGGATCAGCGTGCCGGCATAGATATCGAACGCCGTCTTGTCGACGAGCGGCGCGATCACCGGCGGCAGCGCGAGCCTGATGAGGACGGCATAGAGCCCGAGCCCGACTGCGGCCACTGGCGGAAAGCTGCGATTGAGCAAGGCTCCGGCGACCGCCAGGAGCGCGGCGGCGAGGCCCGACCACGCCAGCCCGGCGATCGCGGCGGCCGGCACGGCGAAAAATGGCTCCCCGACCTGCAGCAGCATCAAATCGCCAAGCGCGATCAGCGCCCCATAGGCGGCGAGCGTCGGAAACAGGCGCTCGGCGCGCGCGTCGCCGATGGCGGCGCGGCCTCCTGCCAGCGCATAGACGGCAAAGCCGAACAGGCACACGGCGCCGGGCGGCAAAGTCTCGTGCATGAACTCGCGGAAAATGGCGAGGAGCAGGACCAGCAGCAGGGCATTGAGGGCGAGCTGCGAATTCTGCCGCCACACCGCCGCTGCGCACAATCCGAAGGCGATCGCGAATTGCCACATCGCTATCGATGGCCCCTCGGTTTCACCGATGATAAGCCACAACGCCAGCAGCAGGATGGCAAAGATAAGCGATGCCGTCGAGCGCATCAGCACCGCGGCCACGAACACCCCGGCCCCCCATGACAGCACGGCATCGCCCGGATTGCCGGAGATATGATAAGTCTGGGCAATGAGCATGATGCTGGCGCCGAACACCGCCCCGCCGATCACCAGCATGGCATGGCCGAAATGCTCCCGACCGGTGCGGAACAGCCCATAGGCGATGGCGTAGGACAGCCACAGCGCACCGAACAGCACGCCGAGCCGGACGAGGCGCGGCAGCGCCTCCCAATTGGCGGCAACGAAGGTGAGGATGGCAAGGCACAGCAGCACCGCGCCGAGGATGGCCAGCACCGCCCCGGCCGAGAAGCCGGCATTGGCCGCCGCATCGGCCGCCATGCGCTCTTCCTGCTCGGTATTGATCCAGCCCCGTTCACGCCAGCGGGCGAGATCTCGCCGCAATTGAGCGGTGTAGCCGAGCATGCCCCTCACCCCGAATCGCTGACCAGCCGGTCGCGATGGTAGCGGATATGCGCCGCTTCGGCAGTGCTGTTGGCGAGCGCGATCGCCCGGTCGAACGCCGACTGTGCTTCCTGCCGCCGACCGAGCTTGATCAGGAGCGCGCCCTTGACGCCGAAGAAGTGGAAATAGCGGTCGAGCCGCGGCGCCAGCGGCTCGATCAGCGCCAGTGCCGCCTCGGGCCCATGCACCTTGTCGACCGCCACCGCCCGATTGAGGGTGACGACAGGCGATGGCTGCATGCGCTCGAGCGCGGCATAGAGTCGCTCGATCTGGCGCCAGTCGGTCTTCGCCGCATCCGCCGCCCTCGCATGCAGCGCCGCAATCGCCGCCTGCAGCTGATAGGGGCCGGGGCGGCGGTGCCGCATCGCTGCGTCGATCAGCGCCAGACCCTCCTCGATCATGGCCCGGTCCCATAGGTTGCGATCCTGCTCCTCGAGCAGCACGATCGAGCCGCCGGGGGCAATCCGCGCCGCCGCACGGGCATGTTGCAGCAGCATGAGCGCCACGAGCCCCATCACCTCGGGCTCGGCCGGGAACAGGCTGGCCAGCAGCCGCGCCAGTCGGATCGCCTCGTCGCACAGCGCTCGCCGCACGGCCATTGCGTCGCCGCTTGCCGAATAGCCCTCGTTGAAGATCAGGTAGACCATTGCCGCGACCGCCGACAGCCGCTCCGCCCGTTGCGCTGCCGCGGGCGGCTCGAACGGCACCTCGGCCTGGCCGATCCGCGCTTTCGCCCGGGTGATGCGCTGCTCCATCGCGCTGTCGCTGACCAGAAAGGCGCGGGCGATCTGCGCCACGCTGAGCCCCCCGACGATGCGCAGGGCGAGCGCAATCTGCTGCGTGCTCGGCAGCTCCGGATGGCAGCAGATGAAGAGCAGCCGCAGCACGTCGTCGCGATACTGCTCGCTGTCGAGCCGCTCGGCGATCGCCGCTTCGCTGTCCTCGAGATCGGAGATCAGCTCGTCCGGCGGCAATGCCTGCTGCCGCATCTGCCGGCGCGCCGCGTCGATGCCGACATTGCGTCCGACAAAGATCAGCCATGCCGCCGGATCGCGCGGCGGCCCCTTTTGCGGCCAGCTGCTCAACGCCCTGAGACAAGCTTCCTGATAGGCGTCCTCGGCCGTGTCGAGATTGCGGAAATAGCGCAGCAGCGCGCTCAGCGCCTGCGGTCGCGCCGCGCTCAGCGCCGTGTCGATCCAGTTGCGATCGCTCACCTCACAAGGTCCCCGGCAGGTAGAGCGACACCGGGCGGATCTCGTAGCTGCCGCCAGGATTGGCACGCGCCAGGTCGCGGGCGATGCCGAGCACCCCCTCGGGCGATTCACCATCGATGATATAGAAGCCGAGCAGCTGCTCCTTGGTCTCGGCGAACGGCCCGTCGATGACGAGCGGCGTCTCGCGGTCCTTCTTGAGCGTCGTCGCATGCGAGGTTGGCAGTAGCCTGACAGCAGGTCCGAGCTTGCCCTCGTTCCGGAGCGTCTGATGGACCACGCCGAGGCGCTCCATCACCTGGTCGTCCTCCTCCTTGGTCCAGGAGGTCACCACGTCTTCGTGGTGGTAGCAGAGAATGGCGTAGAGCATGGATCTCCTTCTCCTCCATGAGGGAGATCCGGCGTATAGCCGAAAAGGGAATGCCGGCCTAGCGGTCGAAGGACGGGATGCGGCGCAGATGATTGTCGAACGACCGGGAGCCGAGGCGGCCGGCGCCGAGCGGCGATGCGCCGCTCGACGACCATCCGATCAGCGCTCCGCCGCCCGACGACAGCGCAAAACCGCGTTTCCCCGCCGGCGCGACGCCGCAGCCGTCCTCCAGCGCGACGACATGGGCGATCCTGCCGGTTGCCGCCTCCCACACGATGATCCGCCCGCCCTTGGGGCAGCTCGTCGCCACCAGATCGCCGCCGGCATTGGCCGCGACCGACCCGATATAATTCTGGCACGACCGGGTGAGCGGCTCGGGCATCCTCAGCATCTCGAGCGATGATCCCGGCCGGTAGCGTCCGACGACCGGCGGCATTGCGCCGGCATCCCCCTCCCACTGCGCTCCGAACCACACCGCGCCGCCGGAATCGAAGCTCAGATGACGCAACGACAGGAGCCTGAGCTCCTGCGGCAGCTCCACCGTTTCGATGACATCGCCATGCGCGAGGCTCACGCGCGTCAGCGACGATACCATCGTGTCGAGATCGAGCTTCTCCCGTCCCGTTTCCGGATTGGTCCTGATCCCGCCATTGGCCACTATCAGCGACGTCCCGTCCGGATGCAGCAGCAGCTCGTGCGGGCCGATCCCACCCGATTTGATCTCGCCGATACGCCGATAGCCGTCGCTGCAATCATAGAGCCCGACCACGCCGCCGCCGCCGCCCTCATAGGCATTCTCGGTGGCATAAAGGATGCGCCCGTCCTTGGCGAACACGCCGTGACCGTAGAAATGCCGGCCGGGCGGCGACACGATGGTCCGCTCCACCTGGCGGCTCGCCAGATCGATGACGAAGGCGAGCGTCCCCGGCCGGCGGGCAAAGATCACCGCCTGGTTCAGCACCCGCGAATAGGCGGTGTCATGCAGGCGCGTCTCGACCGGCAGCACCGCCAGGTCCTGCCCGCGCGCATCGAACAGCACGGCGGCGAATGACGCATCGCCCTGGCGGCACCCAGAAACATAGACGCCGTCATTGCCGGCGGCGGCCAGCGCCGGCGCGATGAGATCCGAAGCGCCAAAGGCGGCAACGGCCTGGATGAAACATCTCCGATCAATCGCCATCGAGCGCATTGAACCCCACTGATAGGCCGGCGGCCGGCGCCAGCCGAACACCGACAAGATCCTGCACCATCTTCACCGCGGCGATCACCTGCTCCACCCCGGCGCGGCCCGCCGGGGTCAGGATCGTCCTTGCCAGCGGCCGCCCCGCCCGTTCAAGACCCTCCTGCGCCTGCTTGAACTGGCGATCGATCGCGGCTCTCTCCGACTCTGAATCGCCGCCCGCCAGCCCCGGCAGGTCGAGCTGCCGCAGGAACTGCCTGAGCCCCGCAAGCGTCGCACCGAGATAGGCCTCCGTGCCGCCGGACCGCCAATAGGGCAGCTTTTCCGGGCGCGCGCCGCCATCCTTGCCGAGCGCCGTCATCAGCCGTTGATCCCTCAGCTGGACAAAGCCGGTCAGCACCGCCTTGAGCAGCTCGTTGGCCGCCTCGCGCGGGCTCGCATAATAGCTGTTGCCGGGACCGGCAGACAGCATCAGCGCCCGCCAGCCGTCCGGTGCCGTCCAGCGGCGCATGATGTCGAGGCTGAGCTGCTTGAGATTGGCCGCGATGGCGACGGCAAGCTTGCAGTCGTAATCGCCGACCTGGCCGGCACCGTCGCCGAACAGCAGCGCCTCGAAGGCCGGCAGCCCCTGAATGGCGGCGCTCGACCCGGCAAGCCGCTGCGGCTCGAGCAAGGCCGGGTCGGCCTTTGCCCGCACCCGGCGCAATTGCCGCGCCCCGGCTCCCGATGAATCCGGCCAGAAGGCGAAGCGTTCCGCCTGCTGGTTCTCCGCCAGCGGACCGAACAACAGGAAATCGACCTCCGCCCAGCGCCTGAGCACCTCCGCCAGGGCGGCAGCCAGCGCCGCGCGCCGATTTCCATCGGGTCGTGCACAATATTCCGCGGCGGCCGGCTCGAGTGCCGCTGTCGTCGACGCAAGCGCGCCGAAGGCCGGCACGATGGTGCCCTCGACGGTTCGCCTGACCGCCGCCGCATAATCCGCATCCGATGGCGCCGCCTGTCCGGCACCGCAGAACAACACCAGCGCAATGATGAGCCACAGCGCCGGCATCACAGCCCAGTCAGATAGCTGATGAGCGATTGCCTGAGCGGCGCGGCGAGCGCCTCGTAGCGCTGCCGCGCCGCGAGCGCCTCGCCGCCATGCCAGCGGATCGCCTGGTCGAACGTCTGGGCCCGCCCGTCATGCAGCAGCCGGCGGCCCGGGTGGCCGATGCCGACGAGCGGCGCGGTGCGCCATTCGCCGGGCCCGGCATCGCCCTGCGCCGTGCCGTCTGAGAGGCCGGCCCCCATGTCGTGCAGCAGGAGATCGGAGAACAGCGCCACCTTGCCGCCCGTGACCGAGCCCAGCTCCGGAACGTGGCAGCCGGCGCAGCCAAGCTTGGCGAAGAGGGAAGGCGGAGCGGCGCGGAAGACGCGCGGCTCGGCGCCTTGCTGCATGAGGAACTGCCGCAGCGCATCGACGATCGCCGGCGCAATCTCCTCGCCGCGTCCATCGCGCCCATTCGGTGCCGCGACGCAGGCCGCCTGCACCGCGGTGCAGTCGCCGGCCGGCCGCCGCACGTCGAGGCTCGACATTCCGAGATCGGTCGCAAAGGCAAGGCTGATCTGCCGCCCGAGACTCGCCGCCGTCGCCCGCAAACCATAGCGCCCGAGTCTCGGCTGCCCGTCCTCGATCACCATGGCCGGGCGGCCTGAAATGCCGTCGCCGTCGCGGTCATCCGGATCGGCATGGGCGAGGATCGCCGCATCGCTCGCCTCGGCGATCCGCCCGACCGCGGCGAGATCCGGGGCGCGGCGCACCGTCATCACCGTCGCGGGATCAAGCGCTGGACCGGCAAGCACCAGCTGCGGCAGCACCACCGGGCGCATCTCTGCGCCGCTCTCGGCGAAGGCGACCTTGGCCTCGGGCGTAAAGCCGGGAAGAGCCTTGTCCTGGATCTGGAAGCCATAGATCGGGTCGGGCCTGCCGTCCCGGCTCTGAAGATGAATGACCCGCGCCGTGCCGCCATTCCCATTCGCGCCATGGCAGCCGGCGCAGCTGCGCGCATTGTAGAGCGGCCCGAGCCCATCGCTCGCCGCTGTCGATGCCGGTGCGCCGACCCATTGGCGGCGGAACAGCTTCTCGCCGATTGCGCCGTCGAGGTCGCGTGCCGCGACCAGTCCCGACGCCGCCAGAAACGACAGCACGAAATAGGCCAGCAACGGGGCAACAGCCGGGCGCCTCATGCGATCCTCAGATAGCCCATCATGCCGGCCTCCTGGTGCTCGATCAGATGGCAATGGAACATCCAGTTGCCGGGATTGTCGGCCTGAAACGCGATCGTGACCCGTTCGCGCGGCGCCACCAGCACCGTGTCGGCCCAATGCACCGGCAGGCTCCGCCTGTTTGAACCAAGGACGCGGAAGCTGTGGCCATGCAGATGAATCGGGTGCCGCACCTGCGACACGTTCTTGACCTCGATGACATAGCTTTGGCCCTGGCGCAGCACCGCGAGCGGCGGCGGCAATGGTGCATGGTCCCCACCTGGCCAGGACTGCTTGTTCATCGCCCAGAAGCTTTGCTGCGCCAAGCAAAGCGAGTCCATGACGACGCGCGAGAAATCATCATTGCCAGGAGACGCCAGACGGGCGCCCGTCGCGGTCGCGGCCAGCTCGAAGCGCAGCCGTTCCGCCTTGGCGAGATCCGGCATCGGCATGCGCCCGGCCCGCAGCGTTGGCTCGGTGCCGACCGGCGATCCCGCCGCTGCGCCGCCCGCCGTGAACCGCGCCAGCACCTGCGGCACCTCCGCGAAATTGTCGATGAGCTCGATCGTCGATCCCGGCGCACCGCTGCGCAGCGCGAGATCGAGCCGCATCGCCGGACCAAGCCACCAGTCGGTGAGCTGGAATGGCTCGACCGCAATGCCGTCGATCGCGATCACCGTGCCGCTGCCCTGCCTGAGGCCGATCTCGGCGATGCGCGTCGCGTCGATATTGAGCAGGCGGACCCGGATCATGGCATCGGCCGGCACGGCGATGGTCGGGCTGATTGCGCCATTGACCGTCCGCAGCGGCCCGAAGCTGCCGCTGCCGCTCGCTCCCTGATCGGTGAAGAACGGCAGGAACGTGCCGCGCGCCGCATCGATGCGCCAGTCGCGCATCACCAGGATGCGTTCGGCATCGAAGGGGTGGCTCTCGTCGCCATCGACGATCAGGATTCCGCTCAAGCCCCGCCCCAGCTGTTCCGCGGTATTGCAGTGGGTGTGGAAGAAAAAGGTGCCGGTGTCGGGCGGCACGAAGTCGTAAGCGAAGGACTGGCCGGGCTCGACCGGCATTTGCGACAGGTAGGGCACGCCGTCCTGCGCCATCGGCAGGCGGATGCCGTGCCAATGGATCGACACATGCTCGCCCTTTCGCGGCAGCGCATTGGTGAGCCGCACCCTGAGCCTGTCGCCAAGCCGGAGCCGGAGCACCGGCGTCGGGCTTGCCGCGCTGAAGGTCCACAGCGGCAGCGACCGGCCGCCGAATGCCGGCAGCGCGAACGGCCGCTCCGCCGCCGTCAGTTCGACATCGACGACGCGGCCGCCCTGCGGTGTTGCCGGCGGGGGAAGAGCCGCCTCGACCGGGCGGATCGACCGGCTTGCGGCGAACCCTGCCGCGAGCGCCCCGGCCGACCCCAGGAAGGCGCGTCGGCTGGGCATGGCTCAGCGAACCGCGGACGGATTGTCGAGGCTGTCGGAGCCCTCGATCGAGATCTTGAGCCCGAGGCCCGCCACCACGCCCTCGACGGCCCGGGTCTGGGCGACCAGCGCATCGACCACGTCCTGCAGGATGCGGTTGCCTTCGCTGTTGCCCTCGGCCAGCATCTGGTCATAGGCCATCCGGCCGCTGTCGGCGGTTTCCTTCATCACGGTCATCTTGGCCAAGGTGTTGGCGAAGGCCTGGTCGAGCTTGGCCTTGGCTTGCGGCGCCTTTGCCGCGGCAAGATCGGCGAGCGAAGGCCCTTGCACCGCGCTGCCGTCGCTTCGCCTGTAGGTGCCGGTCCAGATCGCCTTCATCCCGACCTCGTCATAGAAATGCGAATTCTGGGTGTTGTCGGAGAAGCAGTCATGCTCCTCCTCGGGATCGTGCAGCATCAGCCCGAGCTTGATCCGCTCGCCGGCAAGCTCTCCATAGGACAGCGAGCCGAGACCGGTGAGCATGCTGCCGAGCGCACCGTCCTGGCCCTTGGCGGCGAGCTCCTGCCGCGCCGCGCCGCCTTCCTTCCAGTTCGCCGCCATCTCCTTGAGATCATCGACCAGAAGATCGGTTGCCGCCTTGAGATAGGCCCGCCGCCGGTCGCAATGGCCGCCGGTGCAGTTCTTCTCGTCATAGTCGCTGGCCGGACGGTTGCCGGCACCGGGACCGGTGCCGTTCAGATCCTGCCCCCACAGCAGGAACTCGATCGCGTGATAGCCGCGCGCCACATTGGCCTCGACCTGCTGGCCGCCATGGATTTTCGCCAGCAGCGCCTTGTCGATCTTCGAGGCATCGACCATTTCCGAGCCGATCCGGATCGAGGTCGACGCGATCACATTGGCGCGATAGAGCGGGTTCTCGTCGGATTTCTCGCCATAGGACCCGACATCGACATAATCGATCAGCCCCTCATCGAGCGGCCAGGAATTCACCCTGCCCTCCCAATCGTCGACGATCTGGTTGCCGAACCGGAACCCTTCCGTCTGCTGATAGGGGATGCGCGCCTCGATCCACGCCTTTCTGGCGGCCTGAAGCGTCTCGGGCCCCGGCGCTACCAGCAATTGGTCCACCGCCCGCGACAGCTTCTCGGCGGCCTGTTGGGAATCCTCGTACATCGCCTGGGCGATGCCGGCATAGGTCGTGATTACCGCGCCGGCCTCCTGCGCATTGGCCGCAAGCGGACCGAGAACAAGCCAAAAAGCCGCTATCGCGGCATACCGGTTCGGCGTCGCCATTTCACTCTCCAAAATGTCTGGTCGAGGCCGAATTAACGGAAAACGCTGGTCTAATCAATCCTGACTCTGCTAGTCGGATTTGAGAATCGTTCCAAGGCGCGATCAAGTTTGTGGCATTGTCTCGCCGTCGCCCCTGCCATTTTCGGGATAGCCGATGACCGACACCGCAGTTCAAGACGTGACGCCCCAGGCTGTTTCGACGGCCATGATCGTGCATGCCGTTCCCGACGATTTCCGGCAGCGGCTCGAGGCCCGCTTCCCCTCGGTCCGCTTCATCTTCGTGACCGATGACGATCACGACATCGCCCCGCTCCTCGAGCAAGAGCGGCCGGACGTCGTTTTCTCCATCGTCACCGCGACCTTCCGCGGGCCGGCCCATCGCCAGGCCGCGACCTTTCCCTCGGTCCGGTGGGTGCATTGCGGCGGCTCGGGCTATGAGCACCTCCTGCCCCTCGATTTCGACCGGGTGGTGCTGACCAACTGCGTCGGCGTGCTTGCGCCCTTCCTTGCCGAGACGGTGATCGCCGGCATGCTCGCCCTCAACAGCCGCCTCATCCGCTACCACGCACAGCAGGCAAAGCGCCTCTGGGCCGCCCACAGCTTCCGACCGGTCAGGGGGCAGACGCTGCTGATCCTTGGCCTCGGCGCGATCG
This sequence comes from uncultured Alphaproteobacteria bacterium, assembly GCA_963744915.1. Classification (GTDB taxonomy): domain Bacteria; phylum Pseudomonadota; class Alphaproteobacteria; order Rhizobiales; family Aestuariivirgaceae; genus DATAFF01. The sequence goes on along the minus strand of CAVUUY010000013.1, from coordinate 99,138 downwards.
GCCGATCCGTTGCCCATATCGCCAAGGCGCTGGGCATGCGGGTCCTCGCCACTTCGCGAGCCGCCGGCCGCAGCCATCCCGATGTCGACGAGCTTCATCCCCACGATCGCTTCCGCGCGCTGCTGCCCCAGGCCGATGTTCTGACGGTGCATCTGAGGCAGACCGCCGACACCGAGGGCCTGATCGACCGCGCCGTGTTCGCGGCGCTGCCGCGCAATGCCCTGTTCATCAACACTGCGCGCGGCGCCATCGTCAACGAGCCCGATCTCGTCGCGGCGCTTCAGAGCGGTCACCTTAGTGGCGCCTATCTCGACGTCTTCGCCACCGAGCCGCTCAGCCCCGAAAGCCCGCTGTGGAGCATGGAGCATGTTCTGATCTCGCCGCATGCCTCCGACAATGTCGAGGACTGGACGCAGCGCTTCGCCGAGCTGTTCGCCGACAATCTCCAACGGTGGATGCGCGGCACGCCGCTTATAAATGTTGTCCGATAATGGGACAGTAGCAGTTCAATTCTAGCTTTAATCTTGGGACGTCATTAAAGTCATCTGTCCATAGTCCGCGTCATGAAGGAGTAGGATCATGGCGATGTCTTTGAAGATCCCCGCAATTGCAGCTGCTGCGCTCGGCTTCGGCCTCTTCATGGTCGCGCCGAGCGAGGGCGCCACGCTTCCCGCAAGCTTGCCAACGCTCGTGCAGCCGTCGGCCGCAGCCCCGATCACGGTCGGTTACCGTCGTTGGTATGGCGGCGGTTATGGCGGCGGTTATGGCGGCGCCTATTATGGTGGTGGTGGTGGCTGCTGCCGGCCCGCTTATGGCTGGGGCTACCGGCCTGCGTACAACTACGGCTACGGTTATGGTTACCGCTATCCCTATTACCCCTACGCCTACTATCCGCCGGCCTATGCGGTCGTGCCGGTGCCGCCTCCGCCTCCGCCGGTCGTCCCCTATGTCGGCTACCCCTATGTCGGGATCGGCATGGGCTATTAGCTGCTCATGATCAGGTCGGCGCCGCGTTCGCCGATCATGATCGCCGGCGCATTGGTGTTGCCGCTCGGAATGTCGGGCATGATCGAGGCATCGGCGATCATCAGATTGTCGATGCCCCGAACCCTGAGGAACCGGTCGGTCACCGCCAGGGAATCATTGTCGGCGCCCATGCGGCAGGTGCCTACCGGGTGATAGCCTGAGACCGCCGCTTCGGCGATCGCCGAAAGCCCGTCGTCTTCGCTGCCCCGCGGCAGCATCGCATCGCCGCAAAACGGGGCAAGGGCCCCTGCCGCAGCGATATCGCGGGCGATCTTCACGCCCTCGAGCAGGTCGCGCCGGTCCTGCTCCGCGGCAAGATAATTGGGCTCGATCACCGGATGCGCGAATGGATCGCGCGACCGGAGCCTGATGGTCCCGTGGCTCAGCGGCCGCATCAGGCTGACGTCGAGCTGGAACCCGGCCACCGCCAGCTTGCGCTGGGCCGGATCCTCGATGATGCACATCGGCGTGAAGAACAATTGCAGCTGCGGGAAGTCTTCCGCCCCGCCCAAACTCACGAAGCCGCCGGTGCTCCAGAACGGCGCGGCGGCCGGTCCGGCCCGGGTCAGCAGATAGCGAAGGCCGATCAGCGCTGCCCGGTCGAGCCGCTGATAGCGGTCGAAGGTCAGGTCGGCGCGGCGGCAGCCATAGCGGACGGCGATCTGGATATGGTCCTTGAGGCCCTGCCCGACTCCGGGAAGGTCGCATGCCACCTTGATGCCGAGTGCCGCCAGCTCGGCCGCCGGTCCGATGCCCGACAGCATCAAAAGCTGCGGCGTCGCGATGGTGCCCATCGCCAGGATCACCGCCCGTGCAGCTCTGACGGCCCGCGCCGCGCGGCCGCGCCCGCCGATGATGGCGCCGGCCGCCCGGCCGTTCTCGATGATGAGGCCGAGCGCCGGGCTGTTGGTCATGAGGCTGAGATTGCGCCGACCCGCTGCCGGCCTGAGAAAGGCATAGGCCGCATCGATGCGCCGCCCATCATGGACATTGACGTCGTAAATGCCGAACCCGGTTTGCCTCGCGCCATTGAAATCATCGTTGCGGCCGAAGCCGCGCTCGCTGGCCGCCGCGAGGAATGCATCGTCGAGCGGCCCGTAATTCCCCGCCCGGCTCGTCTTGAGCGGTCCTTGGGCGGAATGGAACGGACCATCGCCGCGCCAGCTGCCTTCCGACTTCTTGAAATAGGGCAGCACCTCGCGGAACGACCAGCCGGCGAGACCCGCCGCGGCCCAGCCGTCATAGTCGCGGGCATTGCCGCGAATGTAGATCATGCCGTTGATCGTCGACGACCCGCCGAGGCCGCGGCCGCGCGGCCAGTAGATGCGCCGCCCGCCGAGCCCCGCCTGCGGCTCGGTGCGGTACATCCAGTCATGCCGCGGCCGGCCGAACACATAGCCATTGGCACCGGGCATCGCCACCAGCAGGCTGTCGCTGCGGCCGCCCGCTTCGACCAACATGACCGAGGCGGAGCCGTCGGCGCTCAACCGGTTGGCCAGCACCGCGCCGGCCGACCCGGCACCGAGAATGAGGTAGTCGCAACCCGCGCTCATCGCGGGCCGACTGTAACCTTCCGGCACCTGCGACAGTAGCCATGTCGGCGCAATGCTGGGTCGGCGAGTCTTTTCGTGCTAGCGAGAGGGCGACAGGAGCTGAAGCATGACCGCGAAAAGCCAGACCGTCGCGGCAACGACCCGCCGCCGGCCGGTTCTCGTCACCGGTTTCGAGCCCTTTGGCGGCCTCGCCACCAACCCGTCGCACCAGGCGATGCAGCAGCTGGACGGCGCCGCCATCGCCGGTCGTACCGTCATCGGCCGCGCCCTGCCGGTGGCCCTGGCCAGGATCGGGGCGGCGGTCGCGGCGCTGCTCGACGAGACCGACCCGGCCGCCGTGGTGAGTCTCGGCCTGTCGCCGGGCGAGGCGGTGATCCGCATCGAGCGGCTGGCCGTCAACCTCGCCGATTTCGCTCTTGCCGACAATGACGGTCATACCCACCGCGACCGGCCGATCATCGAGGATGGCCCGGCTTCGCTGTTCGCCACCCTCCCGCTTCGCGCCATCGAGAATGCCTGCAACATGGCCGGCATTCCGGCCCGCCTGTCGCTGAGCGCCGGCAGCTATCTGTGCAATGCCTGCCTTTACCGGTTCCTGACGCTGGCTGCCAGACGCCCGCGGCCGCCGCTATGCGGCTTTCTCCACGTGCCGCACACGCCCGAGGAGGTGGCGCAGCGTTTCCTCGGCGAGGCGGCGGGCCGGCCCGTCCCGGCCTATGGCGCCGAGCTCTCGTCGATGGAGCTCGAGCGCATCGTCCGCGCCGCCGAGATCGCCATCACCGAAACCGCAAAGGTCCTCGACAGATGCGAAGCCAGCGCCTGATATCGCTCGTGGGATGCCATGCCGAAGGCGAGGTCGGCGACGTCATCATCGGCGGTGTCCTGCCCCCGCCCGGACGCACCATGTTCGACAAGATGCGCAACATGGAACGCGACTTCGACCACATACGCCGCTTCCTGATCAGCGAGCCGCGCGGCAGTGTCGCCCGCCACGTCAACCTGCTCGTGCCGCCGACCCGCGACGATTGCGATGCCGGCGTCATCATCATGGAGCCCACCGAATATCCCCCGATGTCCGGCTCGAACTCCATCTGCACCGTCACGGTGCTGCTCGAGACCGGCATCATCGCCATGGAGGAGCCGGAAACGGTGGTGCGCCTCGACACGCCGGCCGGACCGGTCACCGCCCGTGCCCGCTGCCGCGACGGCCGCTGCTGCTCGGTCGAGATCGCCAATGTCCCGGCCTTCGTCGATCGGCTGGACGCCGTCATCGAGGTCGAGGGCCTCGGCACCGTCACGCTCGACACCGCCTATGGCGGCATGTTCTACGCCATCGTCGATGCCACCCGGCTCGGTTTTGCGGTGGTGCCGGCCGAGGCCCGCGACCTCGCCATGGTCGGCGAGAAGATCCGCCTGGCGGCGCGCCAGCAGCTGACCGTCGCCCACCCCGAGAACCCGGCGATCGCCGGCGTGTCGATCGTGCAGCTCAACCGTCCCTTCGCCGGCGTCGGCAAGGTGACCCGCAACACCTGCATCGTCGCCCCCGGCCGCTCCGACCGCAGCCCGACCGGCACCGGCACCAGCGCCCGCATGGCGGTGCTGCATGCCAGAGGCCTGATGCAGGTCGGCGACGAGATGATCCACGAATCGATCATCGGCTCACAGTTCCGCGGCCGCATCCTGGGCGAGACCCGGGTCGGCGGCGTCGCGGCGATCGCGCCCTCCATCGAGGGCCGCGCCTTCATCACCGGCTACCTCAACTATCTGCTCGATCCCGCCGATCCCTGGCCTGAGGGCTACCGCGTCGCCGATACCTGGGGCGTCACTGGCGGGCTGGCGATGACCCAGGCGCGAGATCCCGCCGCAGGATGATGGCGTCCTCGCCGCTCGCGTAATAGCCCTTGCGCCGGCCGGCCTCGCCAAATCCGAGCGCCCCATAAAGCGAGCGCGCCGCCGCATTCCCGGTCGCGACCTCGATGAAAATCACCGCGCCTCCGGCTCCCGTGACCCGCTCGATGAGCGCCGCCGCCAGCGCCCGCGCGATGCCCTTGCGGCGGAAGGCCGGCCGCGTCCCGATGGTCAGGATCTCGATCTCTCCGGCCGCCTGGCGGGCAAGCACGAAGCCGGCCGGCTCGCCGCGCAGCCGGCCGATCAGCGCGACGGCCCCGGGCGAACCCGCGAGGGTCGCGAAATCATCGGCGCTCCATGGAGCGCTGAAGCACTCGGCATGAAGCGCGGCCAGGACCGGCGCGGCGGTGAAATCTGCCCTCGTGATCTCCGGCGCCGGCAGGCGGGCGTCGGGTGCCCGGATGTAGAGCGGATCGGGCGGTGACCCGCTCGGGTCGCGCCGCGCCGCCAGCCTTGCGACCGCGACCGCATCCGGAAGACCCGGACCAACCGACCGCACCGCGTCGGTGAGATGCGGCATGAGCAGCGCCGCTCCCGTTCCGGCAAGCACGACCGCCTGCCCCTGGCATTGCCCGGCGGCGGTGGCAACCGGCAGGAGCTGCGGCGCGCCGGACGCCGTTCCGAAGAGCTGGAAATAGACCTCGCCACGCCTGGCATCGACCGCAATGGCGACGTTGCGGCCGGCCGAATTGTCACCGATACCGGCGGCAATGGCCTCGAGCGTCGGGATGCCCAGCGCCGGCCGGCCGGTGGCGAGCGCCAGGCCGCGCACGAAGGCGAGGCCGATGCGGATGCCGGTGAATGTTCCAGGGCCGCAGGTGGCGGCAAAGCGGTCGAGATCCTGGATATGGACCGATGCCTCGGCGAGGAGCTCTTTCACCATCACCGCCAGGCGTTCGGCCTGGCCGGTTTCCATCGGCTCGAACCTACGCCCCAGCACCCGGTCCTCGGCGCTGTCGAGGAGAGCGGCGGAACACGCCTGCAGCGACGTGTCGAGGCCGAGGACCAGCATTTCGTCAGACGGGGCGCACCTCGGTTACTTCCGGGATGAAATGGCGGAGCAGATTCTCGATGCCGTGCTTCAGCGTGGCGGTCGACGACGGGCAGCCCGAGCACGACCCCCTCATGTTCAGGAACACGACGCCGTCGCGATAGCCCTGGAAGGTGATGTCGCCGCCATCCTGGGCCACCGCCGGCCTGACCCGGCTGTCCAGCAGCTCCTTGATCGTATGCACGATCTCCTGGTCGGCCTCGGCGAAATCCTCGCTCGCGCCCTCGCCTTTGGCTGCCTGGTCGAGCGTCACCGGAGCGCCGGAGAGATAATGCTCCATGATGACGCCGAGCACCGCCGGCTTGAGATGCTGCCAATCGCCCTGCCCCTTGGTGACGGTGATGAAATCGGCGCCGAGAAACACCCCGGTCACCCCCTCGACCTCGAACAGGCGTAGCGCCAGCGGCGACTCCGCCGCCTCGCCGGGGCTGCGATACTCCCGCGGCGGCCCGGGCGCGACGCTCTTGCCCGGAATGAACTTCAAGGTGGCAGGATTGGGGGTGGCTTCGGTCTGGATGAACATTATGGGTCCTCGGGCATCTGCCCCTAATTTAGGCCGCCGCAGCCCAGTCTCAAGCCCCGACGAACCCCACGATACTCTTTACGTTACGTAAGACGGGTTGCGCAATGGCCCGCGCCCGCGCCGAGCCGTCCGCCAGGATCCTGTCGATCTCGGCCGGATCGGCGGTCAGCCGCCGCATCTCGCCGGCAATCGGCGACAGCCTTGCCACTGCCAGATCGGACAGCGCCTGCTTGAAGGTGGAGAACGGCCCGCCGCCGAAATCGGCCAGCACCGCCGCCCGATCGAGCCCGGCAAGCGCCGCATAGATGCCGACCAGGTTCTCGGCCTCCGGGCGGTTCTTCAGGCCGGCGGTTTCGCTCGGCAGCGGCTCGGGGTCGGTGCGCGCCTTGCGAATCTTGCGGGCGATCGTCTCGGCATCGTCGGTCAGATTGATCCGCGACAACTCGGCCGGATCGGATTTCGACATCTTCTTGGTGCCATCCTTGAGCGACATGACCCGGGTCGCCGGCCCCTGGATCAGCGGCTCGGGCAGCGTGAAGAACGCCTCGCCGAAGCTGAGCCTGGCGATTGCCGGCTGGTAGTCGACGTTGAACTTCTGGGCGATGTCGCGTGCGAGCTCGAGATGCTGCTTCTGGTCTTCCCCGACCGGCACATGCGTCGCATGGTAGAGCAGGATGTCGGCCGCCATCAGATTGGGGTAGACATAGAGCCCGACCGAGGCGCGCTCCTTGTCCTTGCCGGCCTTTTCCTTGAACTGGGTCATGCGGTCGAGCCAGCCGAGCCGGGCCACGCAGTTGAAGATCCAGGCGAGCTCGGCGTGCTCGCCGACCTGGCTCTGGTTGAAGATGATGCTGCGCCGGGGATCGACGCCGCAGGCGATATAGGCGGCGGTGACGTCGCGTATTGCCCGGTTGAGCTCGCCCGGATCCTGCCAGGTGGTGATCGCGTGCATGTCGACCACGCAATAGATGCACTCATGCGTGTCCTGCAGCCGGATCCAGTTCAGCATCGCCCCGAGATAATTCCCGAGGTGGAGATTGCCGGTCGGCTGCATGCCGGAAAAGACGCGGGCGGTCGGTTTCATGGCCGACGCTTATGCCGGGAAAACCGCCCGATCTCAAGCGCCCCTGTGGATAGCGATCGGCCCGCCGTCACCGCCGCAGCATCGCTCTGAGCTCCCCGACCGTCATCGCCTTGAACACATGGCCGAAGGCGAAATAGGCGATCCCGCCGGCCGCCACCAGCAGGCTCAGGGCGGCGAGCCTCAATGTACCGCTGCCGCCCGGCACGAACACCGGTGCGAGCGCCCGGTTGAGGAGAAACAGCACCGCCCCCATGCCGAGGCTCGCCAGCACCATGCGCGGCAGGCGGTCCCTGAGCCGGGCATCGGGGACATAGAATCCCCGCCGCTTGAGGACCAGGCCGAGACCGGCGGTGTTGACCCAGGCGGCGATCGCCGTCGCCATGGCGATGCCGACATGGGCGAAGAATTGCGACAGCACGAGGCTGCCGATGATGTTGACGACGACCGACAGCATGGCGATCCGCATCGGCGTCCTTGTGTCCTCGCGGGCGAAATAGCCGGGTTGGAACACCTTGGTCATCGAGAAGGCGGGCAGCCCCGCCGCGAAAGCGGCGACGGTCGGCGCCACCGCCAGCGTGTCCGAATGGGTGAACGCGCCATGTTCGAACAGCGCATTGATCAGCGGCACCGCAATGACGATCAGTGCCACCGTCGCCGGCAACGTCAGGAACAGCGACAGCTCCATGGCGCGGTTCTGGCTGGTCATCGCCCCCTGCTCGTTGCCGGCCCTGAGCTTGCGTGACAGGTCCGGCAGCAGCACCACCCCGATGGCGACGCCGATGACGCCGAGCGGCAGCTGATAGAGCCGGTCGGCATAATAGAGATAGGGCACCGCGCGATCGAAGCCGGTGGCGATCATGGTGGCGACGAGCAGATTGACCTGCATGATGCCGCCCGACACGATCCCCGGCCCCGACAGCAGGATGACCCGCTTCACGCCCGGCGTCATGCGCGGCCAGCGCGGCACCAGCGGCATGCCGGCCCGCCGGCACGCCACCGCCAGCAGCATGAACTGCAGCAGCCCGGCGACGAAGATGCCCCAGGCCAGGATATGGCCGGTCGCCGGCGTGTTGCCGGTGCCGAGCGCCAGCGCCACCAGGTTGGAGCCGATCAATGCCAGATTGAGCAGGATCGGCGCCGCTGCCGCCGCGGTGAAGCGGTTGAGGCTGTTGAGCACCCCCGACTGCAGCGCCGTCAGCGACATGAACAGGAGATAGGGGAAGGCAATGCGCGTCAGATCGACCGCGAGGTCGAAGGTCTCCTTGTCGCCGACGAAGCCCGGCGCGATCACCACCATGATCAGCGGCATCGCCAGCATCGCGATGATGGTGAAGAACACGAGCCAGCCGAGCAGCACCGAATAGACCTCGATGGCGAAGCGATGGGCCGCCGCCGGCCCCTGCCCCTCCACCACGCCGGCGAATTGCGGCACGAAGGCCGAGTTGAACGCCCCTTCGGCAAACAGCGCCCGGAACAGATTGGGAAAACGCTGGGCCACCGCGAAGGCCTCCGCCACCGGCCCGGTTCCGATCATATAGGCGATCAGCTGGTCGCGGACGAAGCCCAGGACCCGGCTGATCATGGTGAGCCCGCCCACGGTGGCGGCCGATTTGAGGAGCGACATGCCTGACCCCCGAAAAAAGCTCCCCCAGCGACTAGCGGCTCGGCAGCGGCGATGCAAGGGCACGATCGCGACCTGTGCTGAACGGCACAGCAGTCAACAGTAAACCCGTGTATATGCCGCCGCACTGTCATTACGGGGGAAAACTCATGACACTCTATATTTTGACAAAAACGCCGAAACAGACCGTCAACTGCGCGATGCTGGAAGTTCCAGCCACGAAACATGATCGAGATCTGTTCTTTCAGCTTCTCGGACCGACGAGCGACGTCACGGACTTCTTCCGAGAAGAAACGACGGTCGATCGTTTCGCGATTCTGCTGTACGCCAACGGTCTCGAAAGCGGGCCTCAATCCGCAGTCCAAAAATTGTACGGCGACTTTCGCTCCTGCTACCAGCACGGCGAGGCCGGGAATGCCAAGCTCGCGGCGTTGTTCGAGGAAGCGATGGACAAGGCCGTCGAGCGGAAGGATGGCGCATCCATCGGGGCTCTGTGCGCCAGCGGCGTCGATATCAACAAGGAAGACCAATTCCGCCGGACACGCCTCTCGCGCGCCTTGGCCAGCATCCCACTCGATTTGGACCGGCTCCGGTTGCTCTGCGTCAATGGTGCGAAACTGGGCATGGTCAGCCGGCAGCTCATTCGCTTCATCCGCGACGGAAACACACCCGTGCTGGCGGTTCTGGTCGAGAATGGTGCAATCGCTCAAAAGTCACTCGACAGATTGCTGTATTCCGTTTTCGAGGCTCCTTTGCATACTTGCGTGAAAATGCTCGGTATTCTGCTCGACAATGGGGCGAGCCTGAGTCGTGCCGATGGTGGTCGAAATTCGGTAATCGGCTGGGCCGCATGGCGCAACGATACCGAGTGTGTAAAATTTCTTCTTAAGAAGGGGGCAAACCCTGACGCCCCGCTGAAACTACGACGGCCTCTTTATTACGCAGTTTCTAATGAAAATTTTGAAATGGCCGGATATCTTTCCAGGGCCGATGCCTCTCACGCCGGCCTTTCGCCTGGTGAGCAGGACTTCGTCAATCATGCGCATATGAGCGCGCGAGGAGAGGAGACGACTTAGTCCCTTTTTGGGAGATCGCCGTACCCTCCTTTTCCCTTCTCCCCCGCGAGCGAGCGGGGGAGAAGGTGGCCGGAGGCCGGATGAGGGGCGTCTTTGCCAACGTCAATCACCCCTCGTGAAGTATGGATGACTTCTCGCTCGTAAATGATACGGGATTTCTCGAAGATTTCGGCTTGGCGAGAAAGACCCCTCATCCGCCCCTCCGGGGCACCTTCTCCCCGTCAGCACGGGGAGAAGGGAAATGGGGGTCTGGGCCCTAAAGCAGCGCCAGCAGCTCGGCCTCGATTTGCGTCTGGCGGGTCTGGTTGTCGATCTTGGTGCCGGTCAGATCGGTGACGTAGAACACATCGACCGCCTTCTCTCCGAAGGTGGTGATCTGCGCCGAGGCGATGTTGAGGTTGAGGCGGAACAGCGCTTCGGTGACGTCGTAGAGGAGCCCGATCCGGTCGAGGCCGTTGACCTCGATCACGGTGAAGCGGTTCGACGACTGGTTGTCGACGGTGACCCGCGGCTCGACCCGGAATGCGCTGAGACTCGGCCTGGTGCGGCGCTGCGCCACGATCGTCTTGAGATGGAGTTCGCCCTTGAGCGCCTTGCGGATGAGCTCGCCCACCCGCTCCGCCCGGCGCTGCTCGTCGGCGTCCTCGGCAAACTCCCGGTTGATCATCAGCGTGTCGAGCGCCATGCCGTCGACGGTGGTGTAGATCTCCGCCGAGGCGATGTTGGCGCCGGCCGCCGCGCAGGCCCCGGTCAGCATCGCGAGCAGCCGCGGATGGTCGGGCGCGAACACCGTGATCTCGGTGATCGCCGTGAAGGCATCGGTGCGGATGGCGGTGCCGATCTTCTCGCCCCGCGCCTCGGTTTCCTCGATCAGCCGCGCATGTTCGAGCTGGCGCTCGTTCGCCACCGCGACCCAGTAATTGTCGTAGTGGCGCGCCATGTAGGTCTTGAGCCGTTCATCGTCCTTGACCTTGCTCGCACCGGCGAATTCGGCCTGGGCGCTGGCTACGAGATCGCGCCGGCTCACCGCCACATGGCCGCCGTCAAGCACCGGCGCGGTGGCGAAGTAGAGGGTGCGCAGCAGCTGTCCCTTCCAGCCGTTCCACACCCCGGGCCCGACCGCCCTGATGTCGGCAACGGTGAGGATCAGCAGCAGCCTGAGCCGCTCCAGGCTCTGCACCTGTGCCGCGAAGTCGAGGATCGTCTTGAAATCGTTGAGATCCCGCATCTGCGCCGTTTCGCTCATCACCAGATGATGACGCACCAGCCATGCCACCATCTCGGTTTCCGATGCGCTGAGACCGAGCCGCGGGCAGAGCGCGGCGGCGATCTGCTCGCCGGCGCTCGAATGGTTTTCCGGGCGGCCCTTGGCGATGTCGTGAAGGAATGTCGCGACATAGAGCGCCGTGCGGCCCGCCGGCGACAGCGTGTGAAACAGCTCGCTCGACAGCGGATGTTCGTCGCGCAGCGCCCCGGCCTCGATCTCGGCCACATTGCCGACGGCGCGCAGCAGATGCTCGTCGACCGTGTAATGATGATACATGTTGAACTGCATCATCGCCACGATGCGGCCGAAGGGCGGGATGAAGCGGCCGAGCACCCCGACCTCGTTCATCCGCCTCAGGATTGCTTCCGGGTCGCGCGAGCGGGTGATGAGGCCGAGGAACATGCGGTTGGCCTCTGGATCCTGCCGCAAGGCCTCGTTCACCAGCCTGAGCGACCGCCGCGCCAGGGTGAAGGCATCGGGATGGATCGTCAGATTGTTCCTGTCGGCGACATGGAACAGGCGGACGAGATTGACCGGATGGCGGGAGAACACGCCGTTGTCGGCCACCGTCAGGCGCCCGGCATCGAGACGGAAATCGGGATCGTCGCCGATGGCCCGGATGTCACTCGTGGCAAACGGCCGGAAAAATCGCGACAGGCCCGGTGCGCGCTTCATTTGCCGGGCCTCGAGCGCCGAGCAGAAGATCCGCGTCAGATCGCCGACATCCTTGGCGATGAGGAAATAATGTTTCATGAAGCGCTCGACCGCCCGCAGCCCGCCATGGGCCGTGTAGCCGAAGCGCTGCGCGATCTCGTTCTGGATGTCGAAGGTCAGCTTGTCGCTGGGACGGCCGCGCAGGAAGTGCATGTGGCAGCGCACCGCCCACAGGAAGTCCTCGCATTTCTCGAAGCGCCTGAGCTCGGAGCGGTTGAACACCCCCTTCTCGACCAGCCCTGGCGCATCCTTCACCGCATAGATGAACTTGCCGATCCAGAACAGCGTATGGAGATCCCTGAGGCCGCCTTTGCCGTCCTTGATGTCGGGCTCGACCAGATAGCGCGACTGTCCGGTGCGGGCATGCCGGGCATCCTGCTCGGCGAGCTTGTTGGCGATGAACGCCTTGATCACCGCCGCCTTGATCTCGTTGCGGTAGCGCTTTTCGAGCTCCTCGTAGAGACCATGGTCGCCGCACAGATAGCGCGCCTCCAGCACCGCTGTCTGGATGGTGCTGTCCGACCGCGCCAGGCGCAGCGATTCATCGATGCTCCTGACCGCATGGCCGACCTTGAAGCCGGAGTCCCACAGCAGATAGAGAATGAATTCGACGACGCTCTCGCCCCAGGCGGTCTGCTTGTAGGGCAGCAGGAACAGCAGATCGATGTCGGATCCCGGCGCCAATGTGCCGCGCCCATAGCCACCGACCGCAACCACCGCGATGCGCTCCGCCGCCGACGGGTTGTGCGCCTTGTAGACCCTGCCGGAGAGCGTGAAGAGCGCGCGGATCAACCTGTCCTGGGCATCGCTCAAGGCCCGCGCGCAGGCCGTTCCTTGACCATCGGCAATGAGCCTTGCCTCCGCCTCGCGCCGGCTCGTCGCGGCCGCCTCGCGGATGAGCGGCACCAGCGCCCGCCGCTGCGCCGCCGGATCGCTGCCGGCGGTCGCCATGGCGGCCTCGTAGCGCTCGAGGAGCGCCGGCTCGTCGAGCCGGGCCATTGCCTGCTGCTGATGCATGCGGTCTTATACCCGAACCGCTCGCCTTTGCGTTAGGGTTCAGCCGGACCCCTGGCCGAGCATCGCCTTCAGCTCATAGATCAGCTCCAGTGCCTGCCGCGGCGTCAGTTCGTCGGCCCTGACCGCCGCGAGCCGGGCCTCGAGCGCCGATGGACCCGCTGCCGCGGCCGGATGCTGCGGCTCGGCCATGGCAGCCGAAAACAGCGGCAGGTCGTCGACCAGAACCGTGGCGGCGCGCCCGCGTTCGCTTTGCTCGAGCACCGCCAGGATTTCCGCCGCACGGGCGATGACCGGGCGGGGCAGACCGGCGAGCCGCGCCACCTGGATGCCGTAGGAGCGGTCGGCGGCACCCGGCCCCACCTCATGCAGGAACACGACGTCGCCCTGCCATTCCTTGACCCTGACCGTGACATTGGCGAGCCGCGGCAGTCGCGAGGCCAGCGCCGTCAACTCGTGGAAGTGGGTCGCGAACAGCGCCCGGCAGCGGTTGACGTCATGCAGATGCTCGACCGCCGCCCATGCGATCGACAGCCCGTCGAAGGTGGCGGTGCCGCGCCCGATCTCGTCGAGAATGACCAGCGCGCGCTCGCCTGCCTGGTTGAGGATGGCCGCCGTCTCGACCATCTCGACCATGAAGGTCGACCGTCCGCGGGCCAGGTCGTCGGCCGCCCCGACCCGCGAGAACAGCCGGTCGGCGACGCCGATATGCGCCGCCTCGGCCGGCACGTAGGAGCCTGCCTGGGCGAGGATGGCGATGAGCGCATTCTGCCGCAGGAACGTCGATTTGCCTGCCATGTTGGGCCCGGTCACCAGCCACACATGCCGTCCTCCCGCCGCCGAGCGGGTGAGGTCGCAGTCATTCGGGACAAAGCTCATGCCGCCGTCCCGCCGCAGCGCCGCCTCCACCACCGGATGCCGCCCGCCGACAATGCGGAAGCTCAGCGACGCATCGACCGTGGGCCTGGTCCATCGGCCGGCGATCGCCCGTTCCGCCAACCCTTGCGCGACATCGATTGCAGCGAGCGCCGCCGCGATCGCCTCGAGCGCCTCCCCCTCCCGGCCGACCTCCTCGACCAGGCGGGCGAATACCTGCATTTCGAGCGCCAGCGCCTGTTCGCCGGCACGCACGATGCGCTGCTCGAGATCGTTGAGCTCGCCGGTGGTGAACCGCATGACGTTGGCCATCGTCTGGCGGTGCACGAAGATCTCGTTGAGCGGCTCGCCGAGCAGCTTCTGGCCGTTGGCCTGGCTCACCTCGACGAAATAACCGAGCACGTTGTTGTGCTTGATCTTGAGCGACTTGATCGCGGCGCGCTCGGCATAGCGGCTTTCGAGCGAGGCGATCACCCGCCGGCTGTCGTCGCGCAACCGCCGGCTCTCGTCGATCTGCGGGTCGAATCCCGTCCTGACGAAATTGCCGTCGCGGGCGAGCGCCGGCAGCTCGTCGTTGAGCGCCCGCGCGAGCATCGAGGCGAGCGGCGACAGATCGTGGGTGAGGGCGAGCCGGGCCCGCTCGACCTCCTGTGGCAATCCGGCAACAGCCGGCGCGGTCCCACTGGCGGCGCGCAGGCGAACACCGATCTCGCCGGCCCGGGCGATGGCGGTGCCGATCGCCGCGAGATCGCGCGGGCCGCCGCGGCCGAGCGACAGGCGGGCCAGCGGCCGGCGGATATCGGGCGCTTTGGCCAGCGCCGCCCGGCAATCCCGCCGCAGCACCGCATCGTCCGAGAACAGCGTTACCGCATCGAGCCGGTGACCGATCGCCTCCGGATCGGTGAGCGGCGCCGCCAGCCGCTCGGCCAGCAGCCGGGCGCCGCCCGGCGTGACGGTGAGGTCGATCGCATCGATGAGGCTGCCCTGCCGCTGGCCCGACAGCGAGCGGGCGATCTCGAGATTGGCGCGGCTCGCCTGGTCGATCAGCAGATGGCTCGCCGGCATGCGCCGTCGCGGCGCTTCGAGCCGCGGCAGCCGACCGGCCTGGGTGAGCCTCACATAGTCGAGAAGCGCCCCGGCGGCGGCGAGCTCGGGCCGCGAGAAGCTGCCGAAGCCGTCGAGCGCATGCACCTGGAAATGCTGCTTGAGCCGCGCCTCGCCGGCCGCCGAATCGAAATGGGACGGCGGCAGCGGCGTCAGCGCCGCTCCGGCTCGCGCCAGCTCGGCGGCGATCGGTCCGGCCGGTCCCGGCGTGTCGGCGACAATGATCTCGCTGGGCTCGAGCCGCGCCATCTCGCTTGGCAGCAGGGACGGATCGACCGCCATGACCGAGAATTCGCCTGTCGAAATGTCGACAGAGGCGAGTCCGAGCAAGGGTTCCGACCGGATCTCGGCGATGGCCGCGAGATAATTGTTGCGGTCGGCGGCAAGCAGCGTGTCCTCGGTGAGCGTGCCGGCGGTGACCAGCCGCACCACCTCGCGCCGCACCACCGCCTTGCCGCCGCGCTTGCGCGCCTCGGCCGGGTCCTCGGTCTGCTCGCACACCGCAATGCGGTGGCCGAGCCGGATCAGCTTGTTGAGATAATCACCGGCCGCATGGACCGGCACCCCGCACATCGCAATGTCCTGGCCGAGATGCTTGCCGCGCTTGGTCAGGGCGATGCCGAGCGCCCGCGACGCCGTTTCGGCATCATCGAAGAACAGCTCGTAGAAATCCCCCATCCGGTAGAACAGCAGCGACGCCGGGTTGGCCGCCTTGATCTCGAGATATTGGGCGATCATCGGCGTCGCGCCCTCGCCCGCCCTCGCCTCCGCTCCAGCTTTCTCGCCCCGCTCTCCCATGCCGCAAGGGTGAAAGCAGGACGCCTCGCGCCGGTCAAGCCGCCATTCACGCCGGCAGATGCGCCGGCTGGGCGTCGGGCGCGCCATAGCGGGCGAAATAGCGCTCGTTGATCGCCGCCACCGGCAGGACGATCAGGACGTCCGTCGTGTTGAACTGATGATCGATGACCGCCCCCTCGCCGACATGGCAGCCGAGCCGCAGATAGCCTTTGACCAGCGGCGGCAGCGCCTTCATCGCCGCCCTGGCATCGATCGCGCCGGCCGGCAGGCGCCGCATCTCGACATGGCGGGTGCTAACGGCCGCCGCCCGCCAGGCCACCGGCGCCCCGCATTGCTCGGCCAGAAAGCTCAGCGGCAGCGCCAGGTCGTCGGGATCGGTCCCCTCGAGGCTGGCGCAGCCCACCATCACATCGAGGCGATGCCGCCGCACATAGTCCCAGATTCCCTGCCACAGCAGCTCGATCACCGCCCGCGTGCGATAGGGCCGCAGCACGCAGGAGCGGCCGAGCTCGAGGAAGGCGAGGTGGCGGTGGCGGTTCATCAGCGGCGCCAGGTCGAACGCGCGGGCACTGTAGAAGCCGCCATGCGCCTCGGCGACCTGCTGGCGGAGGAGCCGGTAGGTTCCGACCAGCGTCTTGCTGGCGCGGTCCTTGACCACCAGATGATCGCAGATGG
Organism: uncultured Alphaproteobacteria bacterium; assembly: GCA_963744915.1. Classification (GTDB taxonomy): domain Bacteria; phylum Pseudomonadota; class Alphaproteobacteria; order Rhizobiales; family Aestuariivirgaceae; genus DATAFF01. The sequence continues at coordinate 82,848 of CAVUUY010000013.1, read as the reverse complement.
CATCGAACGGATCGGCATCCCTGCCGGTCGCGACGGCCGCGGCATCGGCCCGGGCCGAGCCCTCCTCGTAGAACACCCGGTAGCGCAGCCGCTGTGCCGCCGCGATCTCGTCGGCGGTGGCCGCCAGCCCTACCACAAGATTCATGCCTTCACCGCTCGCGCGCCCGGCAATTTATGACAATTTTCCCAATGCCTGAGACAGTACCATCTTCCCGCCGGTTGATCTAAGCCGCCGAGCGGGTTTGCGAGAGCTTGGCGATTGCCGCTTCGAGATCGCTCCGGTCGAAGGGCTTGGGCAGATGCCCGTCCATGCCGGCGGCCATGCAGGTCGCATGGTCCTCATGGCGCGCATTGGCGGTGAGCGCCAGAATGGGCACGCGCCGGCGCGCCCCGTGCCGTTCCTCGAGCTCGCGAATCCCCCGGGTGGTCGCCAGCCCGTCAAGCCCCGGCATGGCCATGTCCATCAGCACGAGATCCGGCATGCCGGGCGCTTCCCCATAGCCGGCGAGCGCTGCCGCGATCATTTCCATCGCTTCCTGGCCATTGACCGCGTGCATCACCCGATGGCCGGCCTTTTCGAGCATGGTCCTGGCAAGCAGCGCATTGACCTGATCGTCCTCGGCCAGAAGCACCGACAAAGCGGGCCGGTCCGACCGCTGGACGCAAGCTGCCGCCGCCCTGAGCTCGGCCGCCGCATGGCTCACCATCGCCTCGTCGCTCTCCTGCAGATGCTTGAGCACCGACAGGCGCCGCGCCGGCTTCACCAGATATCCCGTCACCTGCCCTTTCAGGAGATGCCGCATGTCCCGGCGCTCCTCCGGCTGGAGCAGCAGCCAGCTATGGGCAAGCGGCCGGCCGAGCGGTTCGGCCGCCAGCCACTCGCCGATCGCCCCCGGCAGGCGCGCATCGAACATCACGTCGGCGCGCTGCTGGCCCGGCCTCGGCTCGATGGCGCCCGGGCCGTGATAGGGCCTGACCTCGGCACCGAAATCCTCGAGATAATCGGCGATCGTCTGGCGGGTCACCCCCTCGGGAATGGCCAGATAGACGACCCGCCCGGCCAGCGGCGGCGGCGGCGCTGCCGCCACCCGCCCGGCCGCGACGAGCGGCAGCCCAAAGGTGAACAGCGATCCCTTGCCGAGGACCGAGCTCATGGCGATGGCGCCGCCCATGCGCTCGACCAGGCGCCGGGAGATCGCCAGGCCGAGGCCGGTGCCGGTGGCGCGCCGGTCGGGATCCTGCCCGCCCTGCTGGTACATCTCGAAGATGCGGTCATGATCCTCGGGAGGAATGCCGGGGCCTGTGTCCTGCACGTCGAAGCGCACCGCCGCGCTCTCCCCGCTGACCCGGATCAGCACCCCGCCGCGATCGGTGAACTTCACGGCATTCCCCACGAGATTGAGGAGGATCTGGCGCAGCCTGTTGCGGTCGCCGATGACCTCCGCCGGCAGCGTCTGAGCCACATAGGACGCAATCTCGACATTCTTGGCATGGGCCCGCGGCGCCATCAGCTCGCACACCGCCTCGACCGTCTCGACGAGGTTGAACGGCCGTTCCTCGATCTCGAGCCGGTCGGCTTCGATCTTCGCGGCATCGAGGATCTCGTCGACCATCGACAGCAGCGCCCGGCCCGAGGCATCGACCGCCATCGCGTAGGAACGCTGCTCCGGGGAAAGATCGGTCTCGAGCAGCAGCCCGGTCATGCCGATGACGCCGTTCATGGGCGTGCGGATCTCATGGCTCATGGTGGCGAGGAACTTGCTTTTCGCCCGGCTTGCCGACTCGGCCTGCGTCCGCGCCTGCCGCAGCCCCGCCATCGACAGTTTGAGCCGCAGCAGGCGGCGGCGCATCGCCCGCCATGACAGCATGAGCCTGAAGCCGATATAGAGGCCGCTCGCCAGTGCCGCCGTTGCCAGCGCCATGACGAGCCGCGACTTTGGCCAGGCCTCGAGCATGGCGGAGGCGGCGGCCATGATCAGCGCCGCGAGCGCCCCCGATGCCACTGCGGCACTGAGCGCACGTCGGACATGCCAAGTCGCGATCCGCCCCGCCCACTTCTGGACGAGGTCCGGCTTTAACGGGTTCCGTGCCATGCCACCTTCCATGCTCGGTCCGGGTCGCCATGCTTGCAGTTCGCTGTTAGCAAACGCTTACGCCGACTATGAAATTTGCTCGTTTGGTGAAGGAGAGAAGAACGCTGCGGCGGCCCGTTGCGGTGGCGGGGTCCGGTCCTCTATAGGAGGGCCGATCAGGGAGCTGAGAGCATGAACCGGATCGAACGAGCCTGCATCGAAAGGGGCATGCGCATGACCGAGCAGCGCCGGGTGATCGCCAGCGTGCTGGCCGATGCCGGGGATCATCCGGACGTGGAGGAGCTTCACCGCCGCACCGCCGTCATCGACCCGCGGATCTCGATTGCCACCGTCTACCGCACGGTGAAGCTCTTCGAGGACGCCGGAATCCTGGCGCGCCACGATTTCCGCGATGGCCGGTCACGCTATGAGGAGGCGCGCGACCATCATCACGATCACCTGATCGACCTGCAGTCCGGCGCCGTCATCGAGTTTCGCAATGAGGAGATCGAGCGCCTCCAGGAGATCGTCGCCCGCGAGCTCGGCTACCGGCTGGTCGACCACCGGCTGGAGCTTTATGGCGTCAGGCTCAAGCCCACCGCCGACGAGAAGAGCTGAGCGGCAGCGGTGCAGGTCCTTCGCGCCATCGTCGCATGCGCCTGCTTCGTCGTCCTGACGCTCGCCCTCCTGCCCGTCCAGGCTCTTCTTCTGATGCTCGACGACCACCTGGCGCGCCGCCTTGCCAGGCTCTATTGGCGGGGCGTCGCCCGCATCATGCGCCTCGACATCACCGTCAGGGGCGAGCCGCCGGCCCGCGGCCCGGCCCTCCTCGTCGCCAACCACATCTCGTGGCTCGACGTGATCGCTCTGGGCGCCGTGGTCAAGGCGGCCTTCATCGCCAAGCGCGAGGTTGCCCGCTGGCCGCTGATCGGGCTCATCGCCCTGGCCGGGCGCACCGTGTTCATCGATCGCTCGAGGCGCACCGACACCGCCCGGGCCATCGGCGCCATGGCCGCCCGCTTCGCCGCGGGCGACATGCTCATCCTGTTCGCCGAGGGAACCTCGAGCGACGGTCGCCGGGTGCTGACATTCCGCAGCCCCCTCCTGGCCGCGGCCGCATGCGGCGACGAGCAGCGCCCTGCCGTCATCCCGGTATCGATTGCCGCGCTCAGGCTCGCCGGCCTGCCTCTCTGCCGGCGGACCATGCCGCTGGTCGCCTGGTACGGCGAAATGCCCCTGGCGGGCCATCTCTGGCAGCTCTTGAAGCGCGGCCCGGTCGAGATTGAGATCCGTTTCCACGATCCGGTGGCGGGCGACCGGCTGGCCGACCGCAAGCAGCTGACCCGCTGTTGCGAGAGCACGGTGCGCGGCGGCTGGCAGGAAGCGGTCGCCAAGCTGCGGCGCGAACCGGCCTCTTGCCTGGCGTTGCCGCTGCGACTAATGCCTTGTCGGCGCCTTTCGAGAGGAATTCCATGACCACCGCGCCAAAGGCAGTGTTCATCAAGACCTATGGCTGCCAGATGAATGCCTATGACAGCGAGCGCATGGGCGACGTGCTGGCCGGCGCCGGGTTTCGCCGCACCGAGGATGCCGCCGCCGCCGACCTGATCGTGCTCAACACCTGCCACATTCGTGAAAAAGCCGTGGAGAAGGTTTATTCCGAGCTCGGCAAGCTGAAGAAGTTGAAACAGCACAACCGCAATCTCGTCATCGCCGTCGCCGGCTGCGTCGCCCAGGCCGAGGGCGAGGAGATCGTCCGCCGCGCCCCGGCGGTCGATTTGGTTTTCGGCCCGCAGACCTACCATCGGCTCCCCGCCTATCTCGAAGCGCTCGAGCGGACGGGCCGTGCCGTGGTCGAGACCGAATTCCCCGCCGAGGAGAAGTTCATCAAGCTTGACGGCGACGACGCGGTTCGCCGCCCCGCCAGCGTCACCGCCTTCGTCACGGTCCAGGAAGGCTGCGACAAATTCTGCACCTTCTGCGTCGTGCCCTATACCCGCGGCGCCGAATTCTCGCGGCCGGCCGCTCGCATCCTGGCCGAAGCCCGGCGGCTGGCCGGCCAGGGCGTCCGCGAGATCACGCTGCTTGGCCAGAATGTGAATGCCTATCGCGGCGACGCCCCGGGCGGCGGCCGCTGGTCGCTGGCCGACCTCCTCGGCGAGCTTGCCGGGATCGCCGGGATCGAGCGGCTGCGCTACACCACCAGCCACCCCCGCGACATGGACGAGCACCTGATCGCCGCCCACCGCGACAATCCGAAGCTGATGCCCTATCTCCATCTGCCGGTGCAGGCCGGCTCCGACCGGGTGCTCAAGGCGATGAACCGCCGCCACCGCGCGGCGGACTACCTGGCCTTGATCGAGCGGATCCGTGCCGCCCGGCCCGACATCGCCATCTCCGGCGACTTCATCGTCGGCTTCCCCGGCGAAAGCGCGGAGGATTTCGAGCTGACGCTGGAGATCATCCGCATGGTCCGCTTCGCCTCGGCTTTCTCCTTCGCCTATTCGCCGCGCCCCGGCACCCCCGCCGCCGACATGGCCGGACAGGTCCCGGCGGCGGAAAAAACCCTGAGACTTCTGCAGCTCCAGGAGCTGCTGGCGGAACAGCGGCAAGCCTTCAACGTTGCCTGCATCGGGCGGCGTTTCGAGGTGCTGCTGGACAAGCCGGGGCGATATCCGGGCCAGCTGATGGGGCGCTCGCCCTACCTTCAGGCCGTGCACCTTGAAGCCAAAGGATATTTTCGTGGAGATCTCGTGCCGGTTGTGATCGAGAAGGTTGGCGCAAACTCGCTTTCGGCCCATATTGTTGCAGGAAGTGATTCTGCACTGGAACAGGCACCGGGACAGGAGGCTTGCGCGATTTGAGTCAACGCCAGATGACGATCCCATCGGCCGGCACCGCTGCCGGTCTGAGGTCTGCCGAGGCTGAAAGCCTCATTCTCGCATTCGACGACAATCGGCTCCTCTCACTTATTTTCGGCGAGCATGACGAGCATCTCGCACTGATCGAGAACCGGCTCGGCGTGGACATCACGCCGCGCGGCAACCGCCTGTCGCTGCGCGGCACGCTGCCGGCCCGCGACAATGCGCGCCAGGTGTTGACGGCCCTTTACGACCGGGCGAGGGCCGGGCTCGAAGTGACCCCCGGCGATGTCGAGGGGGCGATCCGCATGTCCTCGTTGGGGCCTCAGCCGGGCGGTGATGGCGAAGTTCATCTGAGGACGTGGCGCAAGGTGGTCACCGCGCGCTCGCCCGGCCAGCGCGCCTATATGCAGGCCATTCGTGACAATGAGCTCGTCTTCGGAACCGGACCGGCGGGCACCGGCAAGACCTATCTGGCGGTCGCCTGCGCCGCCGCCGAGCTGGCCGCCGGCAAGGTCGACCGCATCGTGCTGTCCCGCCCAGCGGTCGAGGCCGGCGAGCGCCTCGGCTTTCTGCCCGGCGACATGAAGGAGAAGGTCGATCCTTACCTGCGTCCGCTTTATGACGCGCTTTACGACGTCATGCCGGCCAATATGGTGCAGCGCGGCATGATCGACGGGACGATCGAGATCGCGCCGCTCGCCTTCATGCGCGGCCGCACCCTCAAAGCCGCCTTCGTCATCCTCGACGAGGCCCAGAACACCACGCCGCAGCAGATGAAGATGTTCCTCACCCGCCTCGGCGAAGGCAGCCGCATGGTGGTCAACGGCGATCCCACCCAGATCGATCTGCCCAATGGGGTCGTTTCGGGCCTCGACGAAGCCGTGAAGCTTCTCGGATCGGTCAAGGGCATCGCCCATATCGGCTTCACCAGCGCCGACATCGTGCGCCATCCTCTGGTCACGCGGATCGTCGAGGCCTATGAACAGGGCGGCAGGAAGCCGCCGGGCCGCAAGGGGTAGCAGTCGTTACGCATGCACATCGACGTTGAGGTCGACCACGAGGCCTGGGGCCCGCCCGACACTGCTATCCGGATCATCGACGCCGCGGTTCAGGCAACCTTCGACACCGTCCCCGGCGCCAGCCGCGATCGGGCGGTTTCCATCATCATGACCGGTGATGATGAAGCGGCCGATTTCAACCAGCGCCATCGCGGCAAGGCCGGCGCAACCAATGTGCTGTCCTTTCCCGCCCGCCGGATCCCCGGGCTGCCCTTGAGCGAGGTGCCGCCGCTGGGCGACATCGTTCTCGCCGCCGGCGTCATTCGCCGCGAGGCGGCCGAGCAGGGCATCGAAGTCGAGCACCATCTTGCCCATCTCGTCGTTCATGGCACCCTGCACCTCCTCGGCTATGACCATGAAACGCCAGAAAAAGCTGAGGAAATGCAAGCACTTGAGGCGTCTGCACTGAAGCGGCTGGACATCGCCCCGGGTGAGCGGAATCATGGGGGAGCGTGCGGCGCGGATGATGCCGCGCCACGTAATCGATGATGGACGACGGTCCTACCAGCAATACCAATGCCGCCATTCCGGGGTCCACCCGCTCGCCCGAAGGGCAGCCAAGCCTGTGGTCGAGGCTTAGATCCCTAATCGCTCCGGCGCGGGAAACGGTGCCGCACGCCGGTGGCGGTGGCGAGGCCCGGGCGCCGAATGGCGAGGTTTCCGGCAATGGCAAGGCCGAAGCCCGCTCGATGATGTCGAACCTCATCGCCTTCACCGATCTCAAGATCTCCGACGTGATGGTGCCGCGGGCCGACATCACCGCCATCGACGGCAATGCCACCGCGCGTGAGCTGCTCAACCGCTTCACCGATGCCAATCACTCGCGCCTGCCGGTCTTCCGCGAGACGCTCGACGACCCTTCCGGAATGGTCCACGTCAAGGATTTCCTGCGCTGGATGACCGAGCGCAGCTTTGCCCGGCCGCGCCGCGGCCGCCGCCCGAAAAACCCGGAGGAGGAGGTCAGCCCCGGAATGGTCCTGCGGCCGGAGGACCTTGCCGTTACGGTACGGCAGACCGGGCTCATTCGGCCGTTGCTGTTCGTGCCGCCATCGATGCGCGCCGCCGACCTCCTGGTAAAGATGCAGACCACCCGCATCCACATGGCCATCGTGGTCGACGAATATGGCGGAACCGACGGGCTGGTCAGCATCGAGGACCTGGTCGAGGAGATCGTCGGCGACATTGCCGACGAGCATGACGAAGCCGAGGCGCAGCTCCGCCAGGCCGGCGAGGGGGTGTATGTGGCCGACGCCCGCACCCCCATCGAGGACGTCGAGTCGCTAGTCCATCGCAGCCTTCTGCCGGCCGGCCGCGAGGAGGATGCCGACACGCTTGGCGGCCTCGTCTTCTCCATGCTCGGCCGGGTGCCGGTTCGTGGCGAGCTGGTGCGCCATGCCAGCGGCCTCGAATTCGAGATCCTCGAAGCCGACCCGCGGCGCGTGAAGAAGATCCGCATTCACACCGCCGCCCCGGCCGAGCCGCCGGCCACCCCGCCGCCGGAGCTCGAACCGCCCCCGTCGAATGCCGCCTGACAGCCTCGGCCGCCCGCTTCGGGCGCCGCCGCGCGACGGCAGCGGCTTTACCCTGCCGGTCTCCTTGAGCCTTGCCGCGAGCACCGCTGCCGGGGCCGCCTCGGCCGCGGCGCTGCCGCCCCATGAGCTGTGGCCGGTGCTGTTCCTCACGGTCCCCCTCCTGCTTCTTGGCCTCGATGCCGCTTCGCCCGCCGGCCGCCCGCGCCCGCTCACCGCCTTCTTGACCGGATTCCTGTTCGGATTCGGCTATTTCGTCGTCTCCCTGCGGTGGATCGCCAACGCCTTCCTGGTCGAGGCCGATCTCTATGCCTGGATGATCCCCTTCGCGCTCGCCGGCATGAGCGCCTATCTCGCGCTCTATTGGGGATTGGCGACGATGGTGACGGCGCTGACGGCGAGACCGGGGCTGCCGCGCCTCGCCATGCTCGCCGCTTCGCTCGCATTCGCCGACTGGCTGCGCGGCCATCTGCTCAGCGGTTTCCCGTGGAACACGCCAGGTTACGTAGCGGAAGGTATTCCCGGGCTCGCCCAATGCGCCGCCTTCATCGGCATTTACGGGCTGAGCTTCCTGGTCCTCCTCTGCGCCGGCTTGCCCGCCTTGGCCTTTGCCAGGCCCCGCCGCCGCGGCGAACTGGCAATCGGCGCCCTCATCCTCGCCGGCGCCGCCTTGGCGACCCTCGCCGGCGGCGCCCGGCTGGCCGCGCCGACGACCGCCTCCACCGGCCTGAAGCTGCGCCTGGTGCAGGGCAACGTCCCGCAGGACACCAAATGGGACGTCGAGCGTGCCCGGGCCATTTTCGCCCGTTATCTCGCCCTGTCGCGCGGCGGCGCCGATGGCGCCACGCCGCTTGGCGACAACACGCTGGTGATCTGGCCGGAAAGCGCCCTGCCCTTCCTCGTCGACGAATCACCTGCGGCCTTGCGCGAGATCGCCGATCTTCTGCCCGGTGGGGCCCGGCTGTTGCTCGGGGCGCTGCGCCGCGAGCAGGGCCCGCCCCAGCGGGTCTTCAACAGCATCGTCGCCATCGACGGCGATGGCCAAATCGAAGCCGTGTACGACAAGGTCCGCCTCGTGCCGTTTGGCGAATTCCTCCCCTTGTCGCGCTGGCTCGACCCGATCGGGATCCGCCGTTTCATCACCGCGCCGCAGGGCTTTGCGGCCGGCGAGACGACCCCTGTGATGCGTCTCCCCGGCCTCGCGCCCTTCGTGCCGCTGGTCTGCTACGAGGCCATCTTCCCCCAACAGGCGCGCCGCCATGATCAGGCTAAATGGCTGCTCAATCTCACCAATGATGCCTGGTTCGGCACCTCCAGCGGACCCTACCAGCACCTCACCCAGGCGCGCTTCCGGGCCATCGAAACCGGGCTGCCGATGGTCCGGGTGGCGAATACCGGCATCACCGCGATCTTCGATGGATATGGCAGGAAGATCGGCGAACTGAAATTGGGCATGGAAGGCACTTTGGATGCTTTCCTGCCGCAAGCCTCGCCTGAAACCCTGTATGCGCGCTTTGGCGATTTGCTGTTCTTCATGGCAATACTCGCCACGGCTGCGATGACTGTGCGAATTTCCCTTAGCACTCGCTGAACCGACGATTGCAGAAGGTGGTACGCTTATTTTGATTGCGTCCAACCTCGGCGTGTATTATCACGTGCAATGCCTTCGGCGAACCCGCTGGAGGCGAATTTTCGGCAGAGCGTCACGGAAGGGCTCGTCCGGACAGGCCGGGGGCAAACGGTCTGAGGGAACACCATGTCAAAACGCAACCCTAACCCCATCGACGTCCACGTGGGAAACCGCGTCCGGATGCAACGAATGCTTGTGGGGATGAGTCAGGAGAAATTGGGCGAGCATCTTGGTCTGACATTCCAGCAGGTGCAGAAATACGAGAAGGGCTCCAACCGCGTCAGCGCCAGCAAGCTCTATCAGATGGCCCAGGTGCTCGGCGTCCCGGTTCAGTTCTTCTATGAGGACCTGCCCGGCAGCCGTTCCGAGGCCAATGGTCCCGGTCTCAACGACCAGGGCGGAAGCCAGAGCGAGATCATGGGCTTCCTGGGCTCGAGCGAGGCGATTCAACTGAACCGCGCCTTCAGCGAAATCGGTGACGTCTCCGTGCGCCGTCGCGTCGTCGACCTGGTCAAGGCCATCGCCAAGCAGGACTAGCTTCCCTGCCTCAACGCGCTCCCTCTCCCGCGCAACGCTGGGCGAGGGGCGCGATCAAGTTGCGCCAGCCCGCCATCACCGACCCGTCCCTTGACCTCGTCGGGGAAGCCTGCCAAGAGTGCGCCCCGCGCCGCTTGCTCACGAGAGCGGCGTTTCCACATTCATCCGAGACATCAATCAGGAGCTTGGGGCTGGTGGTGCGCAGGAATTATCAATTCACGAGCGAATCGGTTTCCGAGGGTCACCCCGACAAGGTCTGCGACCGCATCTCCGACGAGATCGTCGACCTGTTCTATGCCGAAGCGCTCGCCACCGGCACCGATCCGCGTGCCATCCGCGTCGCCTGCGAAACCCTCGCCACCACCAACCGCGTCGTCATCGCCGGCGAATATCGCGGACCCGAGAGCGTCACCCGCGACCGCATCGTCGAGCGCGCCCGCGAGGCCATCAAGGACATCGGCTACGAGCAGTCGGGCTTTCATTGGAAGAACGCCAATGTCGAGGTGCTCCTGCACGGCCAGTCGCAGGACATCGCCCAGGGCGTCGATGCCACCGGCAACAAGGACGTCGGCGCCGGCGACCAGGGGATCATGTTCGGCTATGCCTGCGACGAGACGCCGGAGCTCATGCCGGCGCCGATCTATTATGCCCACCACATCCTCAAGACCCTGAGCGATGCGCGCCGCGCCGGCCGCGGCGAGGCGATGCAGCTCGGCCCCGACGCCAAGAGCCAGGTCACCGTCCAATACCGCAACGGCAAGCCGGCAGGCGTCACGCAAATCGTCGTGTCGCACCAGCACCTGCATGAGGACCTGACTTCCGAGGCCGTCCTTAACATAATCGAGCCTTATGTTCGCTCTGCCCTGCCGGATGAATGGATCACCAAGGAGACGGTCTGGCACGTCAATCCGACGGGAAAATTTTACATTGGCGGCCCCGATGGCGACTGTGGGCTGACCGGCCGCAAGATCATCGTCGACACCTATGGCGGCGCCGCCCCGCATGGTGGTGGCGCGTTCTCCGGCAAGGATCCGACCAAGGTCGACCGCTCCGCCGCCTACGCCGCCCGCTATCTCGCCAAGAACGTGGTTGCCGCCGGTCTCGCCAGGCGCTGCACCATCCAGCTCTCCTATGCGATCGGCGTTTCCGACCCGCTGTCGATCTATGTCGACATGCATGACACCGCCAACAAGGGAATCGAGGAGCGCAAGGTCGAGAAGGTGCTGTCGCGCGTCATGGATCTGTCGCCCCGCGGCATCCGCGAGCATCTCAACCTCAACCAGCCGATCTATGCCCGCACTGCGGCCTATGGCCATTTCGGCCGCAAGCCGGAGCAGGATGGCGGGTTCTCATGGGAGAAGACCAACCTCGTCGGGGAATTGCGGGACCTCCTCGCCTGAGCGGCACCCCCCGTCCCTACCAGTTCTACGGCCGCCGCGTCGGCCATGCGCTGCGCCCGCTACAGGCGCGGCTGCTTGCCGATCTGTTGCCGCGGCTCAGGCTTTGCCTGGACGACCCGCGACTGTCCGAGCCGGCCCAGCTGTTCCATCCGCCGGCGGCGGCGGTCGAGCTCGAAATCGGCTTTGGCGGCGGCGAGCGGCTGGCGGCCATGGCTGCCGCCGCCCCGGCCACCGGCTTTCTCGGCGCCGAACCTTTCGTCAACGGCGTGGCCAAGCTCCTGGCGGCGATCGAATCCGGCTGCCTGGCCAACATCAGGATCCATGACGGCGATGCCCGCGACCTCCTTCCCCGCCTCGGCTCCGCCACGCTGGCCGGAATCCATCTCCTGTTCCCGGACCCCTGGCCGAAGAAGCGGCATCTTCGCCGGCGCTTCCTGCAGCCGGCTACCATCGCCGAGATTCATCGGCTGCTGCGACCGGGCGGCCGCTTCGTCTTCGTGAGCGACGCCGGCGACTACGCCGCGGCGACGCTGCAGCTGATGCTCGCCCATGGCGGCTTTGCCTGGACCGCCGAAGGGCCTGCCGATTGGCGATGGCCACGCCCCGGCGGGCCCGGCACCCGCTATGAAGCCAAGGCCCTGGCCAAAGGAGCAAGGCCGATCCATCTTGAATTCGTCAAGGATGGCCGTGCGGGGGGAAGTAGGCAATAGGCAAGTAGGCAATAGGCAATAGGCGGTGTCTCGTCTTTTCCCCTCCCGGGCTCACGGAAAAGGTGCCGCGGCGGGGAGAAGCGCGGCCTATTGCCTATTGCCTATTGCCTATTGCCTACTTGCCAACTTGCCTATTCCCGATTGCCCCCTTGCACCGGCGCCGTCGCAGGCGTATATCAGCGCCGTGTTCATTCTCACATAACTTCCGATCTCCGGATTGGGAGGCTGTTGAGAGTGGGTCCTGCCGGGCCCGCTTTTTTTTCGTCGTGAAAGGCGATTGTTGCAAGCCGAACATGCAAGCATCACCGGCGGTCGAAGGGTTGCCCGCGAGGTCGGACCCGCGGCAGTCGTTGCCCGCATCATCGAACCCGTTCTTGACGAGATGGGCTTTCGCCTGGTGCGCGTCCGCCTCACCGCCTCGACCCTGCAGATCATGGCCGAGCGGCCCGACGGCACCTTCACCATCGACGACTGCGAGGCGGTGAGCCGCGCCATCTCGCCGCTCATCGACGTCGAGGACCCGGTGCCCCAGAGCTACCAGCTCGAGGTCTCCTCGCCTGGCATCGACCGGCCGCTGGTGCGGCCCGAGGATTTCGCCCGCTGGGCGGGTCATGAAGCGAAGGTCGAGCTCGTGAAGCCGCTCGCGGGGCGCAAGCGCTTTCGCGGCATCATCGCCGGCATGGCTGCCGACGCGGTTCGCCTCGACCTGCCGCCGGAGAAAGCGGGGGCCGACGCGGTGACGGTCGCCCTGCCTTTCGCCGATATCGGCGATGCCAAGCTCGTGCTGACCGATGCATTGATCGACGCCAGCCGCAAACCGGCGGGGACAAGCCCCACCGACGGCAGCGAAATGGATGTGATTGAAGGGAGTAATGACGATGCCTGAAACAGGGGTGAGCGCCAACCGGCTCGAGCTGCTGCAGATCGCCGACGCCGTGGCTCGCGAGAAGGGCATCGACAAGCGCGTCGTCCTGCAGGCCATGGAGGATGCGATCCAGCGGGCCGCCCGCTCGCGCTACGGCGCCGAGAACGATATCCGCGCCGAGATCGACCCCAAGACCGGCGAGACCCGCCTCAACCGCCTCCTCGAAGTGGTCGAGACGGTCGAGAACGAGGCCACCCAGATCACCCTCGATGAGGCGCGCCACAAGAATCCCGCCGCCCGCGTCGGCGATTTCATCGCCGAGCCGCTGCCGCCCATCGATTTCGGTCGCATCGCCGCTCAGAACGCCAAGCAGGTCATCGTCCAGAAGGTGCGCGATGCCGAGCGCGAGCGCCAGTACGACGAGTACAAGGACCGCATCGGCGAGATCGTCTCCGGCGTGGTGAAGCGGGTCGAATACGGCAACATCATCGTCGATCTCGGCCGCGGCGAGGCGATCGTCCGCCGCGACGAGAGTCTGCCGCGCGAGAATTTCCGCACCGGCGACCGGGTGCGCGCCTATATCTACGATGTCCGCCGCGAGCAGCGTGGGCCGCAGATCTTCCTGTCGCGCACCCATCCCCAGTTCATGGCCAAGCTGTTCGGCCAGGAAGTGCCCGAGATCTATGACGGCATCGTCGAGATCATGTCGGTGGCCCGCGACCCCGGCAGCCGCGCCAAGATCGCGGTGCGCTCCAAGGATTCCTCGATCGATCCGGTCGGCGCCTGCGTCGGCATGCGCGGCAGCCGCGTCCAGGCGGTGGTCGGCGAGCTGCAGGGCGAGAAGATCGACATCATCCCGTGGTCGACCGACGCCGCGACCTTCGTGGTCAACGCGCTGGCCCCGGCCGAGGTCGCCAAGGTCGTGCTCGACGAGGAGGCCGAGCGCATCGAGGTGGTGGTCCCCGACGACCAGCTGTCGCTCGCCATCGGCCGCCGCGGCCAGAATGTGCGGCTCGCCTCGCAGCTCACCGGCTGGGACATCGACATCCTGACCGAGGCCGAGGAGTCCGAGCGCCGCCAGAAGGAATTCGCCGAGCGCACGCAGCGCTTCATCGAGGCGCTTGATGCCGACGAGATGCTGGCCCAGCTGCTTGCCTCGGAAGGCTTCGACTCGGTCGAGGAGATCGCCTATGTCGAGGAGAAGGAGCTCTCCTCCATCGACGGCCTCGACGAGGATACCGCCAGCGAGATCCAGGGCCGGGCCCGCGAATATCTCGCCAAGATCGCCGCCGAGCAGGATGCCAAGCGCCGCGAGCTCGGCGTCGCGGACGATGTGGCCGAGGTCGACGGCATCACCCCGGCCATGCTGGTCGCCCTCGGCGAAGCCGGCATCCTCACGCTGGAGGACCTCGCCGGCTGCGCCACCGACGACCTGACCGGCTGGACCGAGCGCAAGCAGGGCGAGACGGTGAAGCATCAAGGCGCCTTCAACGGCCTTGACGTTTCGGAACCCGAGGCCGAGGCGGTCATCATGGCCGCCCGCGTCAAGGCCGGCTGGATCGAGCCCGAGACGGTGGCGCCGGCGGCGACCGGCGATCCCGCCGAGCAGCCGCTCGAGGAGGTGGAGGCCGAGTGAGGCACCCATGAACCCTGTCGAGGCGATCGCAGCAGCAGACCGGGACGGCGAGGCCGAAATGGCGGAGCGCACCTGCATCGTGACGCGGGAGGTCAAGGACCTGGCGGAGCTCATCCGCTTTGCCAGGGCGCCCTCCGGCGAGGTGGTGCCCGATCTGCGCCTGAAGCTGCCCGGCCGCGGCGTCTGGGTCAGCTGCGCCGCCTCCAAGGTTGCCGAGGCGGCGCGCCGCAAGCTCTTCGCCCGCGGCTTCCGGGCCGAATGCCAGGTCGCGCCCGACCTTGCCGAGCGCGCCGCCGCCCTCCTGGGCCAGGAGGCGCTGGCATGCCTGTCGCTCGCCAACAAGGCGGGGCTGGTCAGCGCCGGCTTCGAGCGGGTGGCCGAACAGGCCCGCAAGGGCTTGACGGCGGTGCTGGTCGAGGCCGCGGACGGGGCGGCGGACGGCCGTCGCAAACTCTATGGAAAACTCAAGGAGGCCGGGTCTTCCCCAGAAACCATCGATGTCTTCGAATCCGCTGAATTGGGTTTGGCGTTGGGCCAATCACATGTGATACATGCTGGCATCGCCCAAGGCGGGCTAGCCCGCAAATTCCTCGCAGCGGCGCGCCGGTTTTCAGCATACCGGGAGCGCTAGCGCTGTTGGACACAAGAGAGCAGATGAACGATACGAACGATCCCGGAGATCGCAAGCAGCATGCCGGACCGCAAGGGCCGACCGGCCGGACATTGAGTCTTCGCCGTCCGGCCGTCGAACAAGGCCGGGTCCGGCAGAATTTCCCCCATGGCCGTTCCAAGACCGTGGTGGTGGAAACCAAGCGCAAGCGGGTGATCCAGCCGGCCAAATCCGGCGAGCCGGAGGCTGCCGCGGCGGCCAAGGCGCCAGCCCCGGCGCCTGCCGCGGCCCCGCCGGCAAGCGCCGCCGCGCCGCGACCTACCCCAGCGGCAGCTCCATCGCGCCCGGCGCCACCGCCGGCGGCCGCGTCGAGCCCGGCCGCGGCCGGCATCGATACCGCCACCATTGCGCGGCCCGCGCCAGCGCCGGTCGAACCGACGCCGCAGGCTGAGGCCGGGGTTCCGGCAGTCGACGCCGCTCCGCCCCAGCCGGCGACGCCGCCGGCTGCCGCGGCCGCACTATCGGTGCAAGCAGCGCCAGCGGCGGTGCAACCGCCCCCGGCCGCCGCGCGCCCGGCCGCAGCCGCTCCGCAACCTTCCGCAACCGCCAGCCGACAGGCCCAGCCGGCAACTGCCGCCGGCGCTCCGGCCGGCCGCGCGCGCGATGGCGCAGCGCCGGCCCGCGGTGCCGCCCAGTCCACGGCGCGGGCAGGCCAGCCCCAGGCGGCGCCTGGCCGTGGCGAGGCCGGTCGCCGCGGCGATGGTCCGCGCCCGCAATCCACGCGTCCCGGGGTCGTGCTGCGCACCTTGACCGCCGACGAGAAGGAGGCGCGCGAGCGTGCTCTCGCCTCCGCCCGGGTCCGCGAGGCCGAGGACCGCAAGCGGGCCGAGGAAGAGGCGCGCCGCCATGCCGAAGCGGCAGCCCGCGAAGCTGCCGAGCGCGAGGCCGCTGCCGCCCGCAAGGCCGACGAGGAAGCCCGCCGCCGCGCCGAGGAGGAAAGCAAGCGCCGCGCCGAGGAAACGGCCCGCACCCGGATCGGCGAGCCGCGGACCGCGGTCGCCGCGACCACCGTCGTCGTCGAGGATGAAGAGAGCGAGCGCTCGCGCAGCCGGATTCGCCGCGAGGTCAAGGTGCCGGCCCCCAAGGTCACCAAGACCGAGGCCGACCGCCGCCGCGGCAAGCTGACCGTTTCCAACGCGCTGAGCGAGGACGAGGAGCGCGCCCGCTCGCTGGCTGCCTTCCGCCGCCGCACCGAGCGCCAGCGCAAGCAGGCCTCGGGCTTTCAGCCCTCCAAGGAGAAGATCACCCGCGACGTCATCATTCCCGAGGCGATCACCATCCAGGAGCTCGCCAACCGCATGGCCGAGCGCTCCGTCGACGTCATCAAGCTCCTGATGAAGCAGGGGCAGATGTACAAGATCAACGACGTCATCGACGCCGACACCGCGCAGCTCGTCGCCGAGGAGCTCGGCCACCAGGTGCGCCGCGTCTCCGAGGCCGATGTCGAGGAAGGGCTGATGGGCATGACCGACATCGCCGGCGATCTCAGGCCGCGCGCTCCCGTGGTCACCATCATGGGCCATGTCGACCACGGCAAGACCTCGCTGCTCGATGCCATCCGCAAGACCAATGTCGTTTCCGGAGAGGCAGGCGGCATCACCCAGCATATCGGCGCCTACCAGGTCGAGACGACCTCCGGCCTGATCACCTTCATCGACACGCCGGGCCATGAGGCGTTCACCGCCATGCGCGCCCGCGGTGCCCGCGCCACCGACATCGTCGTGCTGGTGGTGGCGGCCGATGACGGCGTCATGCCGCAGACTGTCGAGGCCATCAACCACGCCCGTGCCGCCGAGGTGCCGATCATCGTTGCCATCAACAAGATCGACAAGGCGGACGCCAATCCGACCCGCGTGCGCACCGATCTCCTCGCCCATGAGATCGTCGTCGAGAGCATGGGCGGCGATACCCTCGAGGTCGAGGTGTCGGCCACCAAGGGCACCAATCTCGACAAGCTCCTCGACGCCATCCTGCTGCAGGCCGAGGTGCTGAATCTCAAGGCCAATCCCGACCGTCCGGCCGACGGCATCGTCGTCGAAGCCCAGCTCGACAAGGGTCGCGGGCCGGTGGCCACCGTTCTCGTCCAGCGCGGCACCCTGCGGCCGGGCGACATCATCGTCGCGGGAAGCGCCTGGGGCCGCGTGCGCGCCCTCGTCGACGAGCGCGGCGAGTCCGCGAAATCGGCCGGGCCATCGGTGCCGGTCGAGGTGCTCGGCTTCTCGAGCGCGCCCGAGGCCGGCGATCAGCTGGTGGTAGTCGAGACCGAGGCCCGCGCCCGCGAGATCAGCGAATATCGCGACCGCAAGCGGCGCGAGACCCGTGGCACCCCTGCCGGCCGCTCGTCGCTCGAGCAGATGATGACCCAGATGAAGGATGTCGGGCGCAAGGAGTTCCAGATCCTCGTCAAGGCGGACGTACAGGGTTCGGCCGAGGCGATCGTACAGGCGCTCGAGAAGCTCTCGACCGACGAGGTTGTGGCGCGCGTGGTCCATTATGGCGTCGGCGGCATCTCCGAGTCCGACGTCCAGCTCGCGTCGGCCTCCGGCACCGTCGTCCTCGGCTTCAACGTCCGCGCCAATGCCCAGGCCCGCGACGCCGCCGAGCGCAACGGCATCGAGATCCGCTACTACAACATCATCTACGATCTCGTCGACGACGTGAAACAGGCCATGTCCGGCCTGCTCGCCCCGACCTTGCGCGAGACCTTCCTCGGCAATGCCGAGATCCTCGAGATCTTCAACATCTCCAAGGTCGGCAAGGTCGCCGGTTGCCGCGTCACCGAGGGCGTCGTGCAGCGCGGCGCACGGGTGCGCCTCATCCGCGACAACGTGGTCGTGCATGAGGGTACGCTGTCGACGCTCAAGCGCTTCAAGGACGAGGTCCGCGAGGTCGTTGCCGGCCAGGAATGCGGCATGGCCTTCGAGGGCTATCAGGACATGCGCGCCGGCGACGTCATCGAGTGCTTCCGCGTCGAAGAGGTGAAACGCACATTGTGAAGACGCCAAGCCAGCGCCAGCTCCGGGTGGGAGAGCTGATACGGCACGAGCTTGCCGCCATCTTTGCCCATGGCGATGTTGCCGACGACTTCCTCGAGCATGCCGGCCTCACCATCGTCGAGGTGCAGCTCTCTGCCGACCTCCGGCTCGCCACCGTTTACGTACGCCCGTTCGTACCCGGACGCGAGGACGCCTTCCTCGCCGCGCTCGATCGCCACCGCAAGCACTTCCGCAAGCTGCTGGCGCCTCGGCTCGACCTCAAATTCCTTCCCGACCTGCGCTTCCGCCTCGACACGGCCCTCGACTATGCCGCCCATGTCGATGAGCTCCTCAACCGTCCCGAGGTCCGTCGCGATCTCGAGCGCCACGACCCCGACCCGGACCGCGAGTGACAGCCGATGGCGGCGCGGCGCAAAGGCGAGCCGGTCCATGGCTGGCTCGTGCTCGACAAGCCCATGGGGGCGGGCTCGACCCGCATGGTGAGCGAGGTCAAGCGACTGTTCGCGGCCGAGAAGGCTGGTCATGCCGGCACGCTCGATCCGCTGGCGAGCGGCATGCTGCCCATCGCACTGGGCGAGGCCACCAAGACCGTTTCGTTCATCATGGACGGATCCAAGACCTATCGGTTCAGCATCGCCTGGGGCGAGGAGACCCCGTCCGACGATGGCGAGACCGCGCCGAGCGCCCTTTCCGGCGAGCGCCCGACGGAACAGGCCATCACGGCGGCGCTGCCGGACTTCACCGGCACGCTGATGCAGGTTCCTCCCCGGTTTTCCGCCGTCAAGGTCGAGGGCGCGCGGGCCTATGACCTGGCCCGCGAGGGCCTCGAAACCGCACTCGCCCCCCGCCCGGTGGAGATTGCCCGGCTCATTTTGGTCGCCATGCCGGATCGCGACCATGCCGAATTCGAAACCGATTGCGGCAAGGGCGCCTATATCAGGGCGCTGGCCCGCGATCTCGGCCGGGCGCTCGGCTGCTTCGGCCGGGTCGCGGCATTGCGGCGCACCCGCGTCGGGCCGTTTGCCGAGAGCGACATGATTTCGCTGGAATCCTTGCAGGAGTTGCGCCATAAGGGCGCGGGGCCGGAAGGCCTCATTTCCTGTCTTCGCCCGCTCGAGACCGCGCTGGACGACATCCCGGCGCTGGCCGTGAGCCAGGCGGAGGCATCACGCCTCAAGCAAGGCCAGCCCATCCTTCTGCGTGGCAGGGATGCTCCGATCAAGCTCGATGCGGTTTACGTCACCTGGCGCAGAGAGCCGATCGCGATCGGCAACATCGAAGGCGGGGTGCTGAAGCCCAGGCGTGTGTTCAATCTGGGTTGACGAAGGGGCGAACCGCCCTGAAAGGAGATTGACGATGTCGATTGCTGCAGAGCGCAAGCAGGCGCTCATCAAGGAATACGCCGTGCGGGGCGACGACACGGGATCCCCGGAAGTTCAGGTCGCGATCTTGACCGAGCGGATCAAGAACCTGACCGATCATTTTCAGACCCACAAGAAAGACAACCATTCGCGGCGCGGTCTCCTGAAGCTGGTCAGCCAGCGCCGGGTGCTTCTCGATTACCTGAAGTCCAAAAGCGACTCGCGCTACAAGATGCTGATCGAGCGGCTGGGAATTCGCCGTTGACGATCGTGACGGGCGGCGTTGGACGCCGCCGCACTCCCCTCATGACGGCAACGGGCAATGGGGCCCTTGCCAAAGCGCCCAAACGGGGATGCCGCAACCATTTCAGGCACAAGCGAAAGCCTGGCGGCCAAGGGCAGAACGCAGGAAAAGACGATGTTCGATATTTTTGTTGAAGAGACCGAGTGGGGTGGCCGCGTGCTGCGTCTCGAGACCGGCCGCATTGCCCGCCAGGCCGACGGTGCCGTGCTGGCATCGCTTGGCGAGAGCACCGTGATCGCCACCGTCGTCGGCGAGAAGACGCCGAAGCCGGGGATCGATTTCTTCCCGCTGACCGTCAACTACCAGGAGCGCACCTATGCCGCCGGCAAGATTCCAGGCGGCTATTTCAAGCGCGAGGGACGCCCGACCGAGCGCGAGACGCTGGTGTCGCGCCTCATCGATCGCCCGATCCGGCCGCTCTTCGTCCCGGGCTACAGGAACGAGACGCAGCTCATCGCCACCGTGCTGTCGCATGACCTCGAGAACGATCCCGACATCGTCGCGTTGATCGCCTCCTCGGCCGCCCTCACCTTGTCGGGCATCCCCTTCATGGGCCCGATCGGCGCCGCCCGCGTCGGCGTCGTCAAGGGCGAGTTCGTGCTCAATCCGACCGTCGAGCAGCAGAAGGAGTCCGATCTCGACCTCGTGGTCGCCGGCACCCGCGACGCGGTGCTGATGGTCGAATCCGAGGCCCGCGAGCTCTCCGAGGAGATCATGCTCGGCGCCGTGATGTTCGGCCACCAGAACTTCCAGCCGGTGCTCGACGCCATCATCCGCCTGGCCGAGCGGGCCGCCCGGCCGCCGCGCGAGCTCGCGCATGACGAGGGCAGCGACCTTTTCGCCAATATCCGCAACAGCGCCGGTGAAAACCTGCGCCGTGCCTACAGCATCGCCGGCAAGGAGGAGCGCCATCTCAAGATCGGCGAGATCAAGCAGAGCGTCCTCAGCAGCCTCGCGCCCGAGGGGTCCGATGTCGACCCCCAGAAGGTCGCCGGCGCCTTCAAGGATGTCGAGAAGGAGATCGTGCGCGGCAACATCATCGAGACCGGCACCCGCATCGACGGCCGCGGCCTCGCCGACATCCGGCCGATCGTCTGCGAGGTCGGCGTCCTTCCCCGCACCCATGGCTCGGCGCTGTTCACCCGCGGCGAGACCCAGGCCCTGGTGGTGACGACGCTTGGCACCGGCGACGATGAGCAATATGTCGATTCGCTGGAAGGGACTTACAAGGAATCCTTCCTGCTTCACTACAACTTCCCGCCCTTTTCGGTGGGCGAGACCGGCCGGGTCGGCTTCACCGGCCGCCGCGAGGTCGGGCATGGCAAGCTCGCCTGGCGCGCCATCCATCCGATGCTGCCGGGCCCGGACCAGTTCCCCTACACCATCCGCGTCGTCTCGGAGATCACCGAGTCCAATGGCTCATCCTCGATGGCGACCGTCTGCGGCGCTTCCCTGTCATTGATGGATGCCGGCGTGCCGCTGAAGCGGCCGGTCGCCGGCATCGCCATGGGCCTGATCCTCGAGGGCGAGCGCTTCGCCGTGATCTCCGACATCCTCGGCGATGAGGATCATCTCGGCGACATGGACTTCAAGGTCGCCGGCACCCACGACGGCATCACCTCGCTGCAGATGGACATCAAGATCACCGGCATCACCGAGGAGATCATGCGCGTCGCCCTGTTCCAGGCCAGGGACGGGCGCATGCACATCCTCGGCAAGATGGCCGAGGCCCTGACCGAGTCGCGCCCCGGCCTTGGCGAATATGCGCCGCGCATCGAGGTGATGACGATCCCCGTCGACAAGATTCGCGAAGTCATCGGCTCGGGCGGCAAGGTCATCCGCGAGATCGTCGAGAAGACCGGCGCCAAGATCGACATCTCCGACGACGGCACGGTCAAGATCGCTTCCGCCTCCGGCCCCTCGATCGATGCCGCGATCAAATGGATCAAGTCGATCGTCTCCGAGCCCGAGGTCGGCGAGGTCTATGACGGCACTGTGGTGAAGATCGTCGACTTCGGCGCCTTCGTGAACTTCTTCGGCTCGCGCGACGGGCTGGTCCATGTGTCTGAGCTGGCGCCGCGCCGCGTCGGCAAGGTCAGCGACGTGGTCAAGGAAGGCGACAAGGTCAAGGTCAAGCTGGTCGGCTTCGATCCCCGCGGCAAGGTGCGCCTGTCGATGAAGGTGGTAGACCAGGAGACGGGCGAGGACCTTTCCAAGAAGATGCCGCCCGAAGGCGGCGAGGATGACGACGCGGTCGGCACCGGCAGCTAGGCCGGCGCCGCCTCCATTTTCCCTTCTCCCCGCCCTTGACGGGGAGAAGGTGCCCCGCAAGCGGCGGATGAGGGGTCTTTCTCGCGAAACGCTACAGCATCGCCGGCAGCACCCGGTCCGGCGGCTTGTGGCCATCGACCCAGGTCTTGATGTTGATGATCACCTTCTCGCCCATGTCGACCCGGCCCTCGATCGTCGCCGAGCCCATATGCGGCATCAGCACCGCGTTGCGGCATTTGAGCAGCCGCGGATTGACCGCCGGCTCATGCTCGAACACATCGAGCCCGACGCCGCCGAGCTCGCCCGCTTCCAGCATCCGGGTCAGGGCATTCTCGTCGATCACTTCGCCGCGCGCCGTGTTGACGATGATGGCGTCGGGCCGCATCAGCTTGAGCCGCCGCGCCGACAGCAAATGATAGGTCGCCGGCGTGTGCGGGCAGTTCACCGACACGATGTCCATGCGGGCGAGCATCTGGTCGAGGCTCTCCCAATAGGTTGCTTCGAGACTGTCCTCGACCGATGCGTGGACGGGTTTGCGATTGTGGTAATGGATCTGCAGCCCGAATGCCTTGGCGCGCCGCGCCAGCGCCGTCCCGATGCGCCCCATGCCGACGATGCCCAGCCGCTTGCCCCAGGTGCGATGGCCGAGCATCCAGGTCGGCGACCAGCCTTGCCAGCTGTTGTCGGGTCCGATCACCCGCGATCCCTCGATGATCCGCCGCGCCACCGCCAGGATCAGCGCCATGGTCATGTCGGCCGTGTCCTCGGTGAGGACGCCCGGCGTGTTGGTGACCGTGATGCCGCGCGCCGTCGCCGTCTCGACATCGATATTGTCGACCCCATTGCCGAAATTGGCGATGAGCTTGAGCTGGTCGCCCGCCTGGTTGATCACCCCCTTGTCGATGCGGTCGGTCACCGTCGGAACGATCACCTCCGCTTCCTTGACGGCGGCCACGAGCTCGGCCTGGGTGAGCGGCCTGTCGGCGTCGTTGAGGCGGGTGTTGAACAGTTCCTTGAGCCGGGTTTCGACGACGTCGGGGAGCTTCCGCGTGACGATCACCAATGGCTTCCGCTTGGACATCGGGGTCTCCGGGGCTTCTCGTTGTAACTCTTTAAGTCCCTGCCGGAGACGTGTAAACTCGCGAAACGGGGGTTGGGCGGATTCGGGCAGTCCGTGAGCGATCGAGCCAAGGGGAACGCGCTGACAGGTTTCGCGCAAAGCTGGCGACGGCTGCAATTCGGCAAGCTGCTGATGGCGCTTGGCTGCCTGCTGGTGCTTGGCGCGGTGGTTTATGCCCTGTTCGGCCATTCCGCCGGTCCCGTCGGTGCCGGGGGGCTGCGCGCCGAGGAAACCGGTGCTGCAACCGGCGACAATGCCCTCAGCACCGCCTCCACCGCCTCCACCGCCGCGCCGCCCGCAGCCGAGCTCGAGCCGGCGGCGACACCGGCCGCCCTTGCCGCCGGCCGCGAAGCCCGCGAGGGCAGCGAGACCCGCCTGCCGCTGCCGCGCTTCGTCAGCCTCAAGGCCGAGCGCGTCAATGTCCGCCGCGGTCCTTCGAGCGAGCACCAGATTTCCTGGGTGTTCACCAAGAAGGGCCTGCCGGTCGAGATTGTCGCCGAATTCGAGCAATGGCGCCGCATTCGTGACAGCGAGGGCGCCGAAGGTTGGGTGTTCCACAGCATGCTGACCGGCAAACGCACCGCCATGGTGGCGCCGTGGAAAAAGAACCGCAGCATCCCGCTCCACGCCGCGGCCGAGCACGACGCCGCCACCGTGGCGCTGGCCCGTCCCGGCGTCATCGCCGACATCAACTCTTGCAATGGCAGCTGGTGCGAGCTGACGGCTGGCGGTTACAAGGGATTTGTCGAGCAGTTGATGCTGTGGGGCGTCTACCCCGGCGAGCAGATCGGCAACTGAGGGAACTTCGTCCTATTCCGGCTCCGGCCGGCGCCCCAGCCTGACGATCACGTCCACCCGCTTGATCTCCATGCCGTCCGGCGCCTCCGGCAACCCCACCACCCTGACATCGTCGGCCGGGATGTCGCTAATGCGCCCCTCATGCTCGATATAGTAGTGATAATGGTTCGATGTGTTGGTGTCGAAATAGGTTTTGTGTCCCTCGATCGCCACCTCCCGCAGCAGCCCTGCCCCGGTGAACTGGTTTAGCGTATTGTAGACAGTGGCCAGCGAGACCTTAATTCCTGCCGCACTTGCTTCGGCATGCAGCGACTCGGCCGACATATGCCGGTCGCCGGCTCCATACATGAGCTGCGCGAGCTCCACCCGCTGGCGGGTCGGCCGCAGCCCCGCGGTGCGGAGCATCGTCATGATCTCGGCCAAGCAAAAAGGAGCCATGCGTCCGGTTGCCATCATCGTGAAGCAGGAGTAAGCGTCTTGGCGGAAAATAGCGGTCTTGCGACAGACTCGCAACCTCGCGCGCGGGTCGGCAGTTGTCGTGCCGTCTGTTCAATTCGTCGCGGGCTTGAAGGTTCGGTTTGGGATGGTCGAAAGGAAGTCACATTTCGCCTATGAGGATCTCCTGGCTTGCGGCCGGGGCGAATTGTTCGGTCCCGGTAACGCCCAGCTGCCGCTGCCGCCGATGCTGATGTTCGACCGCATCACCGACATTCGTGCCGATGGCGGCGAATATGGCAAGGGCCAGGTGGTGGCCGAGCTCGACGTCATGCCCGACCTGTGGTTCTTCCAGTGCCATTTCCAGGGCGATCCGGTCATGCCTGGCTGCCTTGGTCTTGACGCCCTGTGGCAGATGCTGGGTTTCTTCCTCGGTTGGATGGGCGCCCCGGGCCGCGGCCGCGCCCTCGGCGTCGGCGAGGTCAAATTCAGCGGCATGGTGCTGCCAAAAGTTCGCAAGGTCGAATATATCGTTAACCTGAAACGCGTCATTCTACGAAAGCTCAACCTCGGCATCGGGGATGGCGTCGTCAAGGCCGACGGCGATGTAATATATTCCGCGAGCGAGCTGCGGGTCGGCCTGTTCACGCCAGACTCGCAGCCGAGCGCGGCCTGAAATTCGGAAAGGTTCGTGGTGAGATGAAACGCGTTGTCGTGACCGGCATGGGTATTGTGTCAAGCATCGGCAACAACACCCAGGAAGTCACCGCCTCGCTGCGGGAAGCACGGTCGGGAATCGTCAAGGCCGATGCTTATGCCAAGCTCGGCTTCCGCTGCCAGGTCCATGGCGAACCGCATCTCGACCTCGACAGCGCCGTCGACCGCCGGGTCCGCCGCTTCATGGGCGACGGTGCCGCCTGGAACTATGTCGCCATGAAGCAGGCAATCCAGGATGCCGGCCTCGAGGACCGCGAGGTCAAGAGCGAACGCACCGGCCTGATCATGGGCTCCGGCGGCCCCTCGACCCGCACCATCGTCGCCGCCGCCGACATCACCCGCGAAAAAGGCCCGAAGCGGGTCGGCCCGTTCGCCGTGCCGGCGGCCATGTCGAGCACCAATTCGGCAACGCTCGCCGTTCCCTTCGGCATCCGAGGTGTCAACTATTCGCTATCCTCGGCCTGCGCCACCTCGGCGCACTGCATCGGCAATGCCGGCGAGCTGATACAATGGGGCAAGCAGGATATCATGTTCGCCGGCGGCGGCGAGGAGCTCGACTGGACCCTGTCGGTGCTGTTCGACGCCATGGGAGCGATGTCCACCCATTTCAACGACCGCCCCGAACAGGCTTCCCGTGCCTATGACAAGGATCGCGACGGTTTCGTGATCGCCGGCGGCGCCGGCGTCATAGTGCTCGAGGAGCTCGGGCATGCCAGGGGCCGGGGCGCCAAGATCTATGGCGAGCTCGTCGGCTACGGGGCCACCTCGGACGGCCACGACATGGTGCAGCCCTCCGGCGAAGGTGCGGCGCGCTGCATGCGCCAGGCGCTCGCCACCGTCAAGGAGCGCGTCGACTATATCAACCCGCATGCCACCTCGACCCCGATCGGCGATCTCAAGGAGATCGAGGCGGTGCGCGAGGTGTTTGGCAAGAACATGCCGGCGATCGCCGCCACCAAGTCGCTCACCGGCCATTCGCTGGGCGCCGCCGGCGTGCAGGAGGCCATCTATTCGCTTCTGATGATGAAGAACGGCTTCATCTGCGAGAGCGCCAATATCGACACGCTCGATCCGGAATTTTCCGGCGTGCCGATTGTCCGCCAGCGCATCGACAATGCCCGCCTCAACGTGGTGCTGTCGAACAGCTTCGGCTTCGGGGGAACCAACGGCACGCTGGTGTTCCAACGCTACGACGCCTGATCGAGGGCAGCTCGAGGGAATGGGAACGGAATGAGCGACACTTCCGGCGGCTTGCTGCGGGGCCGGCGCGGTCTGGTCATGGGCGTGGCCAACGACCATTCGATCGCCTGGGGAATTGCCCGCATGCTGGCCGCCCAGGGCGCCGAGCTTGCCTTCACCTATCAGGGCGAGGCGTTCGGCCGCCGCGTTGCCCCGCTCGCCGCATCGATCGGCTCGAAGCTCGTGCTCGCCTGCGACGTCGAGGATGTGGCAACTGTCGATCAGGTGTTCGCGGCGCTGCGGGAGGCCTGGGGCGGGCTGGACTTCGTCGTTCACGCCATTGCCTATTCGGACCGCGCCGAGCTCAAGGGCCGCTATGCCGACACCACCCGCGACAATTTCATCCGCACCATGGTGATCTCCTGCTTCTCCTTCACCGAGGTGGCGCGGCGGGCGGCGGCCATGATGGACCGCGGCGGCGCCCTGCTCACCCTGACCTATGGCGGCTCGGTCAGGGTTGTGCCGAACTACAATGTCATGGGGATTGCCAAGGCGGCACTCGAATCCTCGGTGCGCTATCTTGCCGCCGATTTCGGCCCGCAGGCCATCAGGGTGAACGCGATCTCGGCAGGCCCCATGCGCACGCTTGCGGGGGCCGGCATCACCGATGCCCGGCTCATGTACAATTTCCAGAAGCGCCATTCGCCGCTGCGCCGCACCATCACCCTCGATGAGGTCGGCGGCGCTGCGGTCTATCTCCTGTCGGATCTCGCGACCGGGGTTACCGGCGAGGTCCATTACGTCGATTCCGGCTACCACATCATCTCGACGCCGCGGCCGGAGGACCTGAAAACCTCCGGTTTCGAGAACGGCGAGGAGTAAGGACGGCGGGGCCGCCGCCCGGGAAATATTTCCTACGGAGCCTTGTGGCCGCTCAGATCGCCGATCGTCGGGTTCGTTCCGTTGAGCGGGTTCTGCGGGTCCCACGAGATCTTCACCGCATGGAACCGTGCCGCCAGCGCATCGTAGATCAGCACCCGGCCGGCAAGGCTCTCGCCCACTCCCAGCAGCTCCTTGATCACCTCGATCGCCTGCATCGACCCCATCACCCCGGTCAGCGCACCGATCACCCCCGCTTCCTCGCAGGCCGGCAGCAATCCGGGAGGCGGCGCCTCGGGATTGAGACAGCGATAGGACGGATAGGGCCGTCCGTCGGGCCCCTCGAGATGCGGCTTGAAGGTCGAAATCTGTGCGTCGAACTGGGCCACCGCCGCCGACACCAGGGTTCGGCGGGCGAGGAAGCACGCGTCGGATACGAGATAGCGGGTAGCGAAATTGTCGCTGCCGTCGGCAACGATGTCATAGGCCGTGATCAGATCCATGGCATTCTCGGCGGTGATGCGGTACGGGTGCTCGACCACGCTCACCCCGGGGTTGATCCGCGCCAGGCTCGCCGCCGCGCTCGCCGTCTTCGCCAGGCCGACGCTCGCCGTATCGTGCACGATCTGCCGCTGCAGATTCGACAGCGACACCTCGTCGTCATCGACCACGCCCAGCGTGCCGACCCCGGCGGCCGCGAGATACATGAGCAGCGGCGCCCCGAGCCCGCCGGCACCGATCACCAGCACCCGCGCCTGCCGCAGCCGCGCCTGTCCTGGCCCGCCGATCTCCTTGAGCACGATATGACGGGCGTAGCGCTCGAGTTCCTCATCGCTCAATGCCATGTCAGGTCATCCCCGACGAGCCGAAGCCGCCTGAGCCTCTGAGCGACGGCGACAGTTCCCGCACCTCTTCGAGCGCCGCCTGGACGTAGGCCTGGATCACCAGCTGGGCGATCCTTTCGCCCCGCCGTAACGTCACCGGCACCTGTCCGAGATTGACCAGGATCACCGTGATCTCGCCGCGATAGTCGCTGTCGATGGTGCCCGGCGCATTGAGGCACGTCACGCCATGCCTGAGCGCCAGTCCCGAGCGCGGCCTGACCTGGCCCTCATAGCCTTCCGGCAGTGCCAGCGCGATGCCCGTCGGCACCGCCGCCCGCTCGCCGGGGGCCAGCACGAGAACATCGCCCTCGGCGAGCGCCGCCCTGAGATCGAGGCCGGCGGCGCCGGCGGTGGCATAGGCCGGGACCTCGAGACCGCCGGCATGCGGCAGGCGCAGAAACGGCACCTTGAGCGGCCTCACGGGGTCTTCCCCAGTTCCGCGGCGAGCCGCGCCATGAGCCGCGCCGCCACCGCGCGCTTCGGCAGGTCCGGCCAGCTCTCGACGGCTTGCGCGGTCACCAGGTGGACGCGATTCTCGTCGCCGCCCAACACACCGCCCGTGACCCCGCTATCGGGGCCCACATCATTGGCAACGATCATGTCGCAGCCCTTGCGCGCGAGCTTGGCCTTCGCATTGGCGACGACGTTCTCGGTCTCGGCGGCAAAGCCGACGACGATGCGGGGCCGCCCTGCCGTCATCCGGGCCACCCGCTGCAGGATGTCGGGATTCTCGACCAGCGCCAGGGACGGCGCCTCCCCGCTCGGCGGCTTCTTGATCTTCTGGAGCCGCGATCCCTCGATCCGCCAGTCGGCCACGGCCGCGGCGAACGCCGCAATGTCGACCGGCAGCGCCGCCTCGACCGCCGCGAGCATCTGAAGCGCCGTCTCGACGCGGACCAGCTTGACGCCGGCGGGCGGCGCCAGATTGACCGGCCCGGAGACCAGCACCGTGTCGGCACCGAGCGCCGCGGCGGCGGCCGCGATCGCATAGCCCTGCTTGCCCGACGAGCGGTTGGAGATGTAGCGCACCGGATCGATCGCCTCCTGCGTCGGTCCGGCGGTGACCAGCACCCGCCTGCCGGCCAGGCTCCGGTCCTGCGCCTGGGGTGCGAAATGCGCCTCGATGGCGGCAAGAATATCGGCCACCTCCGACATCCGCCCCGGCCCATATTCGCCGCACGCCATCGGCCCCTCGTCCGGCCCGCATACCAGCACGCCATCGCCTTTGAGCCGCGCCAGATTGCGCTGCGTCGCCGGGTGGTTCCACATCCGGACATTCATCGCCGGCGCGATCAGCACCGGTTTGTCGGTTGCCAGAAGCGCCGTGGTGGCCAGATCATTGGCCTGTCCGGTCGCCATCTTCGCCATGAGATCGGCAGTCGCCGGTGCGACGACCAGGAGGTCGGCCGAGCGCGACAGCTCGATATGCCCCATCTCGGCCTCGTCCGTCAGGCTGAAGAGATCGTCATGAACTTTGCTGCGCGACAGGCTCGCCACCGCCAGCGGCGTCACGAACTGCGCCCCCGCCCGGGTGAGGATGACCCTCACCGCGACGTCGCGCTCGGCCAGACGCCGGATCAATTCCAGGCTCTTATAGGCGGCGATGCCGCCGCCAATGATCAGAAGAATTCTTTTGCCTGCCATCATGGCCGATTATCGCCAATTCATCGGATGAGTGCGAGAGCCATGACGATGAGCGTGAGCGCGATGACCCACAGAGCGATCCGGCCCCCTGCCGTCTGCCGCGCCTGCATCCTGGCAAGCTCTTCCAGCGTCGGTTGATCGAGGCGCAGGCCGCCGGCCTCCGCCATGTCGCTGAGCAGCCGGGCGGTGCGCCGGGCATCGGCCAGGGCCTCCGGCAGCTCGGCGGCGAGCCGCCCGAGCATTGCCGCGCCCGACGCCGCTTCGGCGAGCCGCTTCTCCGGCCCCAGCGCCTCGTTCATCCATTCGCGCACCACCGGCGTCGCCACCGCCCACATGTTGAGCCGCGGATTGAACGACCGCGCCACCCCCTCTACCACCACCATGGTCTTTTGCAGCAGCAGGAGCTGTGGCTGGGTCGGCATGTCGAACTGGCCCGTGACGTCGAACAGCTGCGTCAGCAGCCGCGCCATCGAGATGTCCTCGGCCGTGCGGTCGAGAATCGGCTCGCCGATCGCCCGCAGCGCCTGCGCAAATACTGCCGGGTCCTGGGTCTGCGGCACATAGCCGGCATCGAAATGCACGGCCGCAATGCGGCTGTAGTCGCGGGTGATGAAGCCCCACAGGATCTCCGCCAGGAACCGCCGGTCCTTCGGCGACAGCCGGCCCATGATCCCGAAATCGACCGCCACCACATTGCCACCCGGTTCGAGGAACAGGTTGCCGGGATGCATGTCGGCATGAAAGAAGCCGTCGCGCATGGCATGGCGCAGGAAGACCTCGATGAGACGGTTGCCGAGAAGCTCGAGATCGACCCCGGCCTCGACAAGCCCCGCCCGGTCCGACAGCGCGATCCCGTCGATCCATTCGCTCGTCAGCACGCGCCGCGATGTCCGCTCCCAGTCGATTGCCGGGACGCGGAACCCCTGGTCCCTGGCCCCGTTGGCGGCCAGCTCCGACATCGCCGCCGCCTCCATCCGCAGGTCCATCTCCATGGCGACGGAGCGCTCGAGCGTTGCCACCGCCGCCACCGGCCGCAGGCGCCGGATGGGCTTGTGCAGCCGTTCGGCAAGCCGTGCTGCGGTAAAGAAGGCGTGGAGATCGGTGGCGAAGCGCTGCTCGATCCCGGGCCGCAGGATCTTCACCGCCACCTCGCGCCGGCGCCCGTCGGGATCGCGCACGCTCGCCCGGTGAACCTGGGCGATCGAGGCCGCTGCAACCGGCGGGCCGAAAGCCTCGAAGAGCACCTCTGCCGGCATCCCGAACTGCGACGCGATTTCGGCCCGCGCCTCGTCCATGCCGAAAGGCGCCATGCGGTCCTGCAGGCTTTTCAGATCCGCCGCCCGCGCCTCGCCGATGAGATCCGGCCGGGTCGCCAGGAACTGCCCGAGCTTGATGTAGCTCGGGCCAAGCTCGCTCAGCGCTTCGGCAAGGCCGCCCTGTCCCGCCCGCACCGGCGCCCGGCCCATTCGGGCAAAGCCGAGCGCGAAGCGGATCTGCGGCGGCAGCTCCGCCATCTGCTCCGGCTCGATGAAGCCGTCATGGCGGGCGATAACCCGGGCGGCGATGGCGAGACGGATGAGATCGCGTGCGGTGGTCAGCATCGGGCGCCCTTCGCCGGTGTCACGTCCGCCAGCCGGAATGGATCGCCACCACGCCGGCGCTCAGAATGCGGAATGCCACTTTCGAGAAGCCGGCCGACTCCATCTTGCGGGCGAAGCTCGCCGCATCGGGAAACCGCCGGATGCTCTCGACGAGATAGCGATAGGGCTGGCCGTCGCCGGTGACGATCTTGCCAAGCGCCGGGATCGTCGTCAGCGAATAGAGATCATAGAGGGTCTCGATCACCGGCATGTCGACCCGCGAGAATTCGAGACAGAGGAACCGTCCGCCCGGGCGCAGCACGCGGTAGGCCTCGCTGAGCGCCTGCCCGATATCGGTGACGTTGCGGATGCCGAAGGCGATCGTCAGGCCGTCGAATGCCGCGCTCCGGAACGCCAGCGCCTCGGCATTGGTCACCGCGAACCGGCACCGGGGATTGAGCCTCTCCGCCGCAATCCGGCGCCGCCCCTCGGCCAGCATCGCCGGCGAGATGTCGGCAAGGGTGACCCGAAGCCCCGTCCCGCCCGCCTTGAGGATGCGGCACGCGATATCGCCGGTGCCGCCGGCCAGGTCGAGGACCTCGAACGACCTGGCATTGCGCGGCGGGTTGAGCATGGCGACGAGATCGTCCTTCCACAGCCGGTGCAGGCCGAACGACATGAGATCGTTCATTTGGTCGTATTTCGAGGCCACCTTGGCAAACACCTCGTTCACCATGGTCTGTTTCTCGGACGCTTCGACGTCGGCGGCGCCGAAGGGCGCCATGCGCCGTTTGGACGGACGGTCAGCCATCGGCGCGGACCATAGACGAGCGCGGTTAACATTCCAATCTGTCGAGAAAACACTGGATGGCGCGGCCAAGGCCTGCCATGACGGCGCCATGCCTGAGTTGCCCGAGGTTGAAACCGTGAGGCGGGGCCTCGAAACCGCCATGCTTGGCCGTCGGATCGAGCAAGTCCGGCTGAACCGGGAGGATCTGCGCGTTCCCTTTCCCCGGGGCTTCGCCCGCCGGCTTGCCGGCCGCCGCGTCGACACGGTCGGAAGGCGGGCAAAGTACCTCCTGGTCGGGCTCGACGGCGGCGACAGCCTCCTCATGCATCTCGGCATGAGCGGCCGCTTCACCGTCCACCCGCCATCCGGCCGGCCAATGACGCTGGGCGAGGGTGATGACGAGCTCGCCCCGGCGGGTCCGCCCGCCGAACCGTCGAGCCACGATCACGTGGCCTTCCTGCTCGATGACGGCGCCCGCATCGTCTACACCGATCCCCGCCGCTTCGGCCTGATGGACATCATCGACACCGCGGCGGCATCGCGCCATCCGCTCCTCGGCGCGCTTGGTCCCGAGCCCCTCGGCAACGACTTCAATGCCGAATATCTGAGGTCGGCCCTTGCGGGCCGCCGCACGCCGCTCAAATCGGCGCTTCTCGACCAACGCGTGGTGGCCGGGCTCGGCAACATCTATGCCTGTGAGGCGCTGCACCGGGCTGCCCTGTCGCCGAAGCGAATCGCCGCGACCCTGACGCGCGGCCGACTCAGCGGGCAACGGCTCGAGGCCCTGGCAAGGGCGGTGCGCGGCGTGCTCGGCGATGCCATCGCCGCCGGCGGCTCGACCTTGCGCGACTATGCCTCGGCGCATGGGCGGCCAGGCGCCTTCCAGCACCGTTTCGATGTCTATGACCGCGAAGGGGAGCCCTGCCCGCGCCCCGGTTGCCGCGGCATTGTCCGGCGCATCGTCCAGGCCGGCCGCTCGACATTCTATTGTGCCGTCTGCCAGCGGTGAACCCGACCGCGGGCTTGCAACAGCGGAGGAGCTGAGGATGGGTTACGAAACGATCATCGCCGAGCGTCGCGACGCGGTCGGCGTGGTGACGCTGAACCGGCCGGCGGTTCTCAATGCCCTGAGCACGCGCGTCGTCGCCGAGCTGGCCGGCGCGCTCGGCGCCTTCGATGCCAACCCGGCCATCGGCGCCATGGTGGTGACCGGCAACGAGAAGGCCTTCGCCGCCGGCGCCGACATCAAGGAAATGCAGGACAAGACCTATCCCTCGACCTATGTGAATGACTTCCTCACCGACTGGGAGAGGATCGCCGGCCTGAGGAAGCCGATGATTGCCGCCGTTGCCGGCTATGCACTCGGCGGCGGCTGCGAGCTGGCGATGATCTGCGACCTCATCATCGCCGCCGACACCGCCCGCTTCGGCCAGCCCGAAATTCAGCTTGGGGTCATGCCCGGCGCCGGCGGCACGCAGCGGCTCACCCGCGCCGTCGGCAAGGCCAAGGCGATGGATCTCATCCTCACCGGGCGGATGATGGATGCGGCCGAAGCCGAGCGCTCGGGCCTCGTGTCACGGGTGGTGCCGGCGGCCGAGCTGATGACCGAGGCGCTGGCCGCCGCCAACCGGATCGCCGGCTTTTCCCGCCCGGCGGTGATGATGGCCAAGGAAACGGTCAACCGGTCCTTCGAGGGGGCTCTCGCCGAAGGGCTCCGGTTCGAGCGGCGGCTGTTCCAGTCGATGTTCGCAACCGCCGACCAGAAGGAAGGAATGGCTGCCTTCATTGCCAAGCGACCGGCACGTTTCACCCATGATTGAGCGGGTTTCCGCAAGGTTGACGCTGTGTGGGGGCTCGGATATAAGCCCGCCACCAGAAAAGGAAAGTTGCGAATATGGCGAATACGAAATCGGCAAAGAAGGC
This sequence comes from uncultured Alphaproteobacteria bacterium, assembly GCA_963744915.1. GTDB lineage: Bacteria > Pseudomonadota > Alphaproteobacteria > Rhizobiales > Aestuariivirgaceae > DATAFF01. The sequence goes on along the minus strand of CAVUUY010000013.1, from coordinate 48,996 downwards.
CGCTCGCCAGGCGGTGCGCCGGACCGAGGTCAACAAGGCGCGCCGGACCCGGGTGCGCGGCTATGTCCGTAAGGTTGAGGAGGCAATCGCCAAGGGCGATCAGGCGGCCGCCCGCGCCGCCCTCCAGGCAGCTCAGCCCGAGCTGATGCGCGGTGCGCAGAAGAAGGTCGTTCACAAAAATACCGCCGCGCGCAAGGTGTCGAGGCTCAGCAAACGTGTCAAATCAATGACGTCGTGACGACGTCACACCGGTTAGCAACAAGCTTTGCCGGCCCGCTCCTCGCATGGGGGGCGGGCTTCTTCTTGCCCAGATCATGCTGGCGCAAAAATCTGACAAAAAATCTTTACGGAATTCAGAGGGTTGGCCACCGGCTGTCAAAATCCTGACTGCCCCCACGGCCGATCGCCGACAAGGCTTTTCCATCACTCTTCCATAATCGTCTAACGGTTGCGCCGCCCGTCCCATGCGCCTTCATGAAATCGTGTTTGTGCTTCAACGGGTTGGCTTCGCGCCCCCGGACCGTTGGGGTTTTTCTGCAACGGAAGAAAGCTCAGTATACGGACGAAATGCGGCGAGACTGTTGTGCCCTGCCAAGCGCCTGTGTAAGGTCTGAGGGCATCGACCGCATAGGCGATGCCAAAACGACAAGCAGCATCACGAAGGCAATATGATGTCTGCGCAGGGTAACGGGGCGTTTGGCGTACAGCGTGGGTCAGTGTAGCAGGCGGATCGGGGTTTCCTTGGATATCCGCTCAAGCGACCGCGCAATCACAACATAGCATCAGCAAGCCGGGCAGTTTCCTGGTTGGTTCGGCGTAACTCGTTGCACTGCGCTCGTGCGCGGTGATGGGCAGTCTTGTCCTCATCGCAACCCGAGGCAGGGCAAAGCGTCTCCTGCGGGGCACGGGGCGGGGGCGAAGTATTCCTGGAGGCAGTTGCACTCCAGGGGTCGTGCGGGGGTGTCTGTGAGCTTGAGTTCGGGCAGTCCGGCGCCTTGCCGGTCGCACACCGAACACTCGGAGCTCTTATGGGACGGGAGACAACAAAAATGGACGGCGTTTATTTCCAGAACGAGGCGGTGCAGCGCGACGGTTCGGCCGCGGCGGCGGCGGTCCGAACTGCACCGGCCGATTTCTCGGCGCAGTGGGAGCGCATAGCGCAAAGACTGCGGTCGAATCTCGGTGAGGATCTGTATTCAAGCTGGTTTGCCCGGATGGATATCGAGCAGTTCCAGGACGGACGGCTCGTCGTGTCGCTGCCGACGCGCTTCCTGCGCAACTGGATAGTCAGCCACTATTCCGACACACTTGCCCATGCCTGCGAGGCTGAGCTGGGCTCGATCACCGCGCTCTGCGTTCAGGTCCGCACCCGCGGGTTGCCGGTCCGAGCCCTGCCGCAGGAACGGCCGCAGCAAGCCTTCGCCACGGCCGGTCGCGCCCCGACGCGCGACATCGCCCAGCGTCACGATCCTTCGGATCAGGCCTTCGGCGGCTATCGCGATCGGTCCGGCAGCGATCGCAGCGGCGACCGCAGCGGCGATCGCGGCTCCCCGCTCGATCATTCGCTGACCTTCGAGACCTTCGTGGTCGGCCGCTCCAACGCGCTGGCTCATGCTGCCGCCATGCGCATCGCCGAAGCGCCGAGCGGCCAGCCGCTCAACTTCAACCCGCTGTTCATTCATTCGGCAGCCGGCCTCGGCAAGACTCATCTGCTCAACGCCGTATCCTGGCGCGTGCGCCAGCGCACCCCGAACCGCAATGTGGTGTTCATCACCGCCGAGCGCTTCATGTATCACTTCCTCGCCGCTCTCAAGGCGCGCGATGTGCTGAGCTTCAAGGACTACTTCCAGAGCGTCGACGTGCTGATCATCGACGACCTGCAATTCCTGCAGGGCAAGTCGATGCAGCAGGAGTTCTACCACACCTTCAATTCGCTGGTTGACTCCAAGCGCCAGGTGATCGTCGCCGCCGATGTGCCGCCAGCCCAGCTCGAAAGCATCGACCAGCGCATGCGCTCGCGTCTGGCCGGCGGCCTCGTGGTCGACATCGAGGGGCCGGAGCTCGAGCTGCGCCGCGACATTCTCAAGGTCCGGCTCACTGATGCCCGGCGCAAGGACACCTCGTTCCAGCTCGCAGATGATGTGGTCGAGTTCATCGCCAACCGCATCACCGGCGGCGGTCGCGAGCTCGAGGGTGCGCTCAACCGCGTCATCGCGCGCTACGAGCTGACCCGCTCGCCGGTCACCATCGAGCTCGCCGCCCTGGCGCTGCGCGATCTCGCCCAGGCGGCGGAACCTGCCCGCGTCCGCATCGACGACATCCTCAAGGTGGTGGGCCGCCACTACAACGTGCCGCGCGCCGACCTGCTGTCGCCGCGCCGTGCCCAGTCGATCGTGCGCCCGCGCCAGGTCGGGATGTACCTCGCCAAGAAGCTGACTTCCCGCTCATTGCCGGAAATCGGCCGCCGCTTTGGCGGGCGCGACCACTCCACCGTGCTGCACGCGGTGCGCAAGATCGAGGAATTGATGCAGTCCGACGACCGCCTGGCCCGCGAAGTGGCGCTCCTGATGCGCCTGATCGAGCATCAATAGGCGTCGCGCGCTGCCGGAGTTGTCCTCACGTCATCCAGCATTCGTCGTTCCTCCCTGACTTGCCCCGGAAGTCCTTGCTTCCGGGGTCTTTCCGCGCCAATCTCGCGTTGTAGGGTCCGAGGGTGAGGATGCGAATAGTCGTCGAGCGTTCCCAGTTCTTGAAGTCGCTCAACCATGTCCAGTCGGTGGTCGAGCGCCGCAACACCATTCCCATTCTGTCCAACATCCTGCTGCAGGCAAAAGGCGGCAAGATCCGGCTGACGGCCACCGATCTCGATGTCGAGGTCGTGGAGACGCTGGACGGCGACATTGCGCGCGAGGGCGCCACCACCGTCCCGGCCCACATGCTGCACGATATCGTCCGCAAGCTTCCCGACGGCACCCAGATCGAGATCGTCCAGGGCCCCGACGACAAGCGCCTGTCGCTCCATTCCGGGCGGTCGCGCTTCACCCTCCAGTCGCTGCCGCCGGAGGATTTCCCCGACATGACGGCCGGCGACCTGTCGCACCGCTTCCCGCTTGGCGCCAGCGATCTCAAGAACCTGATCGAGAAGACGAAATTCGCCATCTCCACCGAGGAGACGCGCTATTATCTCAATGGCATCTACCTGCACGAGGTCACGGGTCCGGGCGGCGAGCGCCTGCGCGCCGTTGCCACCGATGGCCACCGGCTGGCCCAGGCCGAGATTCCGCGGCCCGACGGTGCCGCCGGCATGCCGGGTGTCATCGTCCCCCGCAAGACCGTTCTCGAACTGAGCAAGCTCATCGAGGACCTGTCCGGCGAGGTCGAAATCGCCCTCTCCAATGCCAAGATCCAGTTCCGTTTCGACAGCCTGATTCTCACCTCGAAGCTGATCGACGGCACCTTTCCCGATTATGAGCGGGTCATTCCCCGCCACAATGACAAGGTGCTTGCCGTCGATACCCGCCTGTTTGCCGAGGCGGTGGACCGGGTCTCGACGATTTCGAGCGAAAAGGGCCGCGCCGTGAAGCTCAACATCGCCAGCGGCCGGCTGATCCTTTCGGTCAACAATCCGGAATCGGGCTCCGCCGAGGAGGAGATCGTCGCCGACTACCAGGCCGACCCGCTCGATATCGGGTTCAATTCGCGCTACCTGCTCGACATTGCCGCCCAGTTCAAGGGCGAATCGGCCAGTTTTCGGCTCGCGGATGCCGGCTCGCCGACCATCATCAGCGACCTCGAGGACGAGCGCGCCCTCTATGTGCTCATGCCAATGAGGGTCTGACGGCCGGGTCCGTTCAACGTTGTTGTGGGATGCAGTCGCGGCGCCCCCGACAAATGGCTATTTTGCTTGCCCGATAGCGGTTTGAGGGCCATATCTCGTGGTGTGACAGCGATCTCCGGCTACCGTTTCGAAGCCTCTCGCGGCAGCGCTCGGGCCGACAGCGCGCGGCCCGCCGTCCGGCTTGGCCGTCTGACCCTCACCGACTTCCGAAACTATGCCGCGCTGCGGCTCGAAACCGAGGGCCTGCCGGTGGTGCTGACCGGCCCCAACGGCGCCGGCAAGACCAACCTCATCGAGGCGATCTCGCTGCTTGCCCCGGGCCGCGGTTGCCGCGGCGTCCCGTTCGAAGACCTCATGCGCCACGGCTCGCCTGGCTTTGCCGTCGCTGCCGATATTGACGGTCCGGAAGGCCGGATCGCCGCCGGAACCGCCTTTGATCGCGACCGGGCGGGCGAGTATGGCTCCAGCCAGCGCCTGGTCAAGCTCGCCGGCCGTCTCTGCAAGGGTTCCGGCGCGCTTGCGCAGCACGCCCGCATCCTGTGGCTCACGCCGGCCATGGATCGGCTGTTTTCCGGCCCCCCGGGCGACCGCCGCCGCTTTCTCGACGGGTTGGTCGCCGCCTTTGACCCGGCCCATTCGGTCCGCGTCGGCCAATTCGAGCGCGCCATGCGCGAGCGCAATCGCCTCCTCGCCGAGCTGCCGCTCGACGGCCGCTGGCTCGCCGCCGTCGAGACGCAGATGGCGGAATCGGCGGTGGCCCTCGCGGCCGCCCGCGTCAGCGCGCTCGAGGCCCTCGCCGGCTATGTCGGGCAGACCTTGACGGCCCGCTTCGGTGGCTCCTTTCCCTGGGTCAAGGTGGCTGTCCATGGCCGCATCGAGGATGATGTCCGCACCGGGCCTGCGGTCAGGGCCGAGGATGCCTATCGCCAAATCCTGCATGACGGCCGCCGCGTCGACCAGGCCGCCGGCCGAACCCTGGCCGGTCCGCATCGCAGCGCGTTCGTGGTGACCCACGGCCCCAAGGACGTCGCCGCCGAGCACTGCTCGACCGGCGAGCAGAAGGCGCTCCTCATCGGCATGATCCTTGCCCATGCCCGGGCGGTGCGCGACAATTTCCGCGGCCATGCCCCCCTCCTCCTGCTGGACGAGGTGGTCGCCCATCTCGACGCCGAGCGCCGGGCCGGGCTCTTTGCCGAGCTGCGCGAGCTCGGCGCCCAGGCCTTCATGACCGGCACCGATGAATTGCTGTTCGCCGCCGCCCGCCCCGACGCCGCCTTCCTGCGCGTCGAGGCGGGTGAGGTGACCCCCTCGACAAATCCCCAATGAGCTCACCCGTGACCGATCGAATGACAGAAAGCCCCTCCTCCATCACGGCGACCGCCGAATATGGCGCCGACGCGATCAAGGTCCTGAAAGGCCTCGATGCCGTGCGCAAGCGCCCCGGCATGTATATCGGCGACACCGATGACGGCTCCGGTCTCCATCACATGGTCTACGAGGTGGTGGACAATGCCATCGACGAGGCGCTGGTCGGCCATGCCGACCGCGTCACCGTCACGCTCAATGCCGATGGCTCCTGCACCGTCTGCGACAATGGCCGCGGCATCCCCACCGACATCCACCCGAGCGAGGGAGTTTCGGCCGCCGAAGTCATCATGACCCAGCTTCATGCCGGCGGCAAATTCGACCAGAACTCCTACAAGGTCTCGGGCGGCCTGCATGGGGTCGGCGTGTCGGTCGTCAATGCCTTGTCCGCGGAGCTGAAGCTCAGGATCTTCCGCAATGGCAAAGAGCACTTCATGAGCTTCACCAATGGCGACCCCGACGCGCCGCTGCGCATCGTCGGCGATGCCGGCGGCCGCAAGGGTACCGAAGTGACCTTTCTTCCCTCGCCGCAAACCTTCACCAGGATCGAGTTCGACTATCCGACCCTCGAGCATCGCCTGCGCGAGCTCGCCTACCTCAATTCCGGCGTCTCGATCACGCTCACCGATCTGCGCGGTGTCGAGCCGCGCGAGCAGACCATGCATTATGTCGGCGGCGTCGAAGCCTTCGTCGTCTGGCTCGACCGCGCCAAGAACCGGCTCATCTCCGAGCCGATCACCATCCGCAGCGAGCGCGACGGCATATCCGTCGAATGTGCCCTGTGGTGGAACGACAGCTATCACGAGACGGTGCTGTGCTTCACCAACAACATCCCGCAGCGCGACGGCGGCACTCATCTCGCCGGCTTCCGCGCCGCCCTCACCCGCGTCGTCAACAGCTATGCCAATGAGAGTGGCCTCGCCCGCAAGGAAAAGGTGGCCCTGACCGGCGATGATGCCAGGGAAGGCCTCACCGCCGTGCTGTCGGTCAAGGTGCCGGACCCCAAATTCTCCTCTCAGACCAAGGACAAGCTCGTCTCCTCCGAGGTCCGGCCGTCGGTCGAGGGCATCATTGGCGAGGGCCTCGGAGCCTGGTTCGAGGAGCATCCCCCCGAGGCCCGAACCATTGTCGGCAAGGTGATCGAGGCCGCCGCCGCCCGCGAGGCGGCGCGCAAGGCCCGCGAGCTGACCCGCCGCAAGGGGGCCCTCGACGTCGCCTCGCTTCCCGGCAAGCTCGCCGACTGCCAGGAGCGCGATCCCGCCAAGGCCGAGCTTTTCATCGTCGAGGGCGACTCGGCCGGCGGCTCGGCCAAGCAGGCGCGCAACCGCGAGAACCAGGCGGTGCTGCCGCTGCGCGGCAAGATCCTCAATGTCGAGCGCGCCCGGTTCGACAAGATGCTGTCCTCCTCCGAGATCGGCACTCTCATCACCGCGCTTGGCACCGGCATCGGCCGCGATGATTTCGACATTGGCAAGCTGCGCTACCACAAGGTCGTGATCATGACTGACGCCGATGTCGACGGTGCCCATATCCGGACCCTGCTTCTCACCTTCTTCTATCGCCAGATGCCGGAGATCATTACCCAGGGTCACCTCTTCATCGCCCAGCCGCCGCTTTACAAGGTCAAGCGCGGCTCGTCCGAGCGCTATCTCAAGGACTCCAAGGCGCTCGAGGAATTCCTCATCGAGCAGGGCCTCGAGGATGCCGTGCTGATCCTGGCCAATGGCGAGGAACGGGCCGGCGTCGATCTGCGCGCGATCATCACCGAAGCAATCGCGGTCAGGGCGGCGCTCGACGGGCTGCATACGCGCTACCCGCAATTCGTCGTCGAGCAGGCGGCGATCGCCGGCGCGCTGAACCCCGAGGTGCTGAGCGACCCCACCCAGGCCGAGACCGCCGCCGCCTACATCGCGCGCCGCCTCGATCTTCTCTCCGAGGAGACCGAGCGGGGTTGGCATGGCGAGCCGACGCCGGACGGTGGCCTGATCTTTACCCGTGAGGTGCGCGGCGTGCGCGAGGTCCGGGTGATCGACGGCAAGCTGATTTCGTCGGCCGATGCCTTGCGTCTCGACCGGCGGAAGAGCGACCTTCAGGAAATTTATGGCAAGGCCGCGCGCCTGAAGCGCAAGGACACCGAATCGCTGATCCGCGGCCCGACCGCCCTTCTCGAGGCGGTGTTGGCCTATGGTCGGAAAGGCGTCGCGCTGCAGCGCTACAAGGGCCTTGGCGAGATGAACCCGGAGCAGCTCTGGGAGACCACGCTCGACGTCAATGCCCGCTCGCTGCTGCGCGTTTTGGTCCGCCAGGCCGACGAGGCCGGCGACCTGTTCAGCAAGCTTATGGGCGACGATGTCGACCCGCGCCGTGATTTCATTCGCGAGAACGCCTTGAGTGTTGCCAATCTCGATGTCTGACGCGCCACCCGCGACTTTGATATCATCCGGCGAGCTTTCGGTTTAACGTTTCCGAGCGAGGCTGGATGAGCTTGTTCGGCAGGAGCGGGAAGGACGCCAGGCGCAGCGACGAGCGCGCCGAGCCGAAGCTTTTTGCCGATCGCAAGTCCTCCTGGCGACGCGACCGCCGGGCGCATGAGCCGCGCGCTTCGCGCCCCGTTGTCTTCACCGTGCTGTCCTGGATCATGACGCTCGGCCTGTGGGGCACGCTGGTTGCCGTCGCGGTCGTCGGCTATGCCTTTTTGAGCCTCGACAAGCAGGGCCTGTTCAAGATCCCCGAGCGCGAGCCGGGAATGATCGTCCTGGCCGATGACGGCAATGTCCTGGCCGAGCGCGGCTCCTTCTTCGGCGACGAGGTGCGGCTCGACGAGCTGCCCGCCTATGTGCCGCAGGCGGTCATCGCCATCGAGGACCGCCGCTTCTACCAGCATTTCGGCGTCGACTTCGTCGGTCTGCTCAGGGCCGGGTTCGCCAACCTCCACGCCGGGCGGATCGTCGAAGGCGGCTCGACCATCACCCAGCAGCTCGCCAAGAACCTGTTCCTCCAGCCTGATCGCACCATCGAGCGGAAATTCCAGGAGGCGATTCTCGCCTTCTGGCTCGAGAGCAAATTCAGCAAGGACGAGATCCTGCAGCTCTATCTGAACCGGGTCTATTACGGTGCCGGCGCGGTCGGCATCGAGCGCGCTTCGCAACGCTTCTTCGCCCGCTCCGCCCGCGACATCAATCTCGCCCAGGCGGCGATTCTCGCAGCCGTTCTGAAGGCCCCCTCGGCCTACAATCCGGTCACCCATCCCGAGCGCGCCACCCCCCGGGCCCGCCTGGTGATCAACGGCATGGTGGATGCAGGCTTCATCACCCGCGGCGAGGCCGACCGCGCCGCCACGCTGAAGACCACGGTGAAAGTGTCGAACTACCTCCCGGCCACCCAGTACATCGTCGATTATGTGAGCGAGCAGCTCACCGACCTCGTCGGCAAGGTCGACCAGTCGATCGTGGTCGAGACCACCATCGACCGCAAACTCCAGACGGCAGCCGAGCGCTCCGTGCGCCGCCACCTCGAGCGCGAGGGCGCCAAGCTCAATGTCAGCCAGGCGGCCGCCGTCACCATGGACGGGCTCGGTGCGATCAAGGCCATGGTCGGCGGCCGCTCCTATGTCAAGAGTCAGTTCAACCGCGCCGTCAAGGCGAAGCGCCAGCCCGGCTCGGCCTTCAAGGCCTTCGTCTACCTTACCGCCGTCGAGCAGGGAGCCACTCCCAATTCGATCGAGATCGATGAGCCGGTGCAGATCGGCGGCTGGTCGCCGGAGAACTATCGCCGGCAGTATCTCGGCCCCGTCAGCCTCACCCGCGCCCTGGCGTTGTCGCTCAACACCGTGGCGGCCAAGGTGGCGCAGGCGGCGGGACCGCAGAACGTCGCCGCCACCGCCAAGCGCCTCGGCATTCTGTCGCCGCTGCAGGCCAACGCCTCGATCGCGCTCGGCACCTCCGAGGTCACCTTGCTCGAGCTCGCCGGCGCCCATGTGCCCTTCGCCAATGGCGGCTTTGCCGTCATCCCGCATGTCGTGAGCCGGATCACCACGCGTGACGGCAAGGTGCTTTACGAGCGCCATGGCGGCGGTCTCGGCAAGGTCATCGGCACGTTGGAGCTCGGTGCCATGAACACCATGCTGCGCGAGGTCGTGGCCAATGGCACCGGCCGGCGGGCGGCGCTGCCCGACCACGACGTCGCCGGCAAGACCGGAACCAGCCAGGACTACCGCGACGCCTGGTATATCGGCTATTCGGCCCAGTATCTGACCGGTGTCTGGGTCGGCAACGACGACAATTCGCCGACCAAGAAGGTGACCGGCGGCAGCATCCCGGCCGCCATCTGGGTCGACATCATGGGTCCCCTCCATGTCAACCTGCCCTCGGTGCCGCTCCCGGGCGAGTATCGCCCCTATGGAACGGGTGTCGAGGTGCCCATGGCCCAGGGCGAACGCGCCATCGGCGGGTTCTTCCAGGCGCTCGAGAACCTGTTCGGCGGCCGCGCCCGGTCGGCGCCGCAGCGGGAGCAGCTCTATCCGCCCGACGGCGACCTTGCCGGCGATCGTGGCTACCCGCTGACCGAGGCCCAGCGCCGCGAGCGGCTGCGGCAGCGCCGCGAGATGCTCGATGAGTTGGATTGAGCCTGCTAGGGCCGGCCGCGCCGCTCCGGCCCGTAAAGGTGGAGCGCGTTGCCATGCATCTTGAGCCAGCTCCGCGCCATGGCGGCCTCGGGGCACAGCATGTGCACCAGCGACCAGAAGCGGCGGCCATGGTTCATCTCCTCGAGATGGGCCACCTCGTGGGCCGCCACATAGTCGAGCACGAAGGGCGGCGCCAGGATCAGCCGCCAGCTGAAGGACAGCGTCCCCGCCGCCGAGCACGAGCCCCAGCGGCTTGACGTGTCGCGCACCGCGATCCGGCAAAACTCCACGCCCAGGCGCTTGGCATGCTGTCGCGATGCAATGGTAAGGTCGAGCACCGCCTGGCGCTTCAGCCAGTCGCCGAGCCGGCGCTCGACATGGGCAGGCCTGCCCGGCACCATGATGACCGGTTCGGGCGCCGCGCCGAGCCGGATGGCGCCGCGTTCGCCGGTCGCTTCGATCGTATGCGCCTGCCCGCGCAGCGGAATGCGCTGGCCCGGCGCGAAGGGCACCCGTTCGGGGCCGCGGCCGATCCGTTCGAGGATCCACGCCCTCTCCGACGCCGCAAAGACCAGTGCCGCCCGCTGCGACATGTGCTGCGGCAGGGTCACGACGATCCCGTTGCCCGATCGGTCGATGCGCAGGATCATCCGCCGGGCATTGGCACGACGACGGAAGGTGACGGGCAGCCTTTTGCCCTCTATGACAAGCTCACCGTCTCCGGATTGGCGCAGGTCGCGCTTCATGGCGTGAGAAACATTTCCTCCCCACACATATGACCGACAAAAGAGATTCGGACAAGCCGGTCGGCGCTGTGTCGGGCATCATGCTGATGATCGCCGCGGTGTCGACCTTCGCCATGCTCGACGCCACCGCCAAATATACCCTCGAGGCGCTGTCGACAGGCATGGTGGTCTGCTTCCGCTACGGCTTCGCCGGCGCCTATGTCTCGCTCCTGGTCTGGCGCATGGGCGGCGCCCGCCTGCTGGTCACCAGCCATCGCCGGCTGCACGCGGTGCGCGGGCTGCTGCTGCTCGGCTCAACCGTGTTCAATTTTCTGGCGGTGAGCAACCTCCAGCTGGCCCAGACCTCGGCCATCACCTTTTCCAACCCGCTGATCGTCTGCGTTCTTTCGCCATGGCTACTGGGCGAGCGGGTGGGTCTGCGCCGCTGGATGGCGGTGGCTGCCGGCTTCATCGGCGTCCTGATCATCACCCGCCCCGGCACGGCGGGCTTCCACTGGGCCATGGCCGCCTCGCTGCTCAGCGCCCTCTGCGGCGCGCTCTATCAGATCGCCACCCGCCATGTCGGCCTGCGTGACCAGGCCCTGACCTCGCTGTTTTACGTCACCGTGACGGGCGGGCTGGGTGCCGTGCCGCTGGCGCTGCTCGACTGGCAGACGCCGGAGCTCTGGCAATGGGGCCTGCTCGGGCTTGCCGCCGTGTTCGGCACGCTCGGTCACTTCATGCTGACCGAGGCCCACCGGCGCGCCCCGGCCTCGCTGCTCGCGCCATTCTCCTATGCCCAGATCATCCCGATGATCGTGGTCGGGTTCCTCATCTTCGGCGACGTGCCCGATGTCTGGACGCTCGTCGGCGCCCTGGTGGTGATTGCCAGCGGCCTCTATGTGCTCTACCGCGAGCGCCAGGCAACCGCCGGCCAGCCGGTGTAGAATGACCACCATGACCACCAGCACGGACTTTTACGACCGGATTGCCCCGTTCCCCGATTTCGCCAAGGTTCTCGACCCGCGGAACTACCACCCCCTGCCCGACGACTGGCTGGTCGGCGTCGCCGATATCGTCGATTTCGACCGGGGCCATCGCGGCCGGCCGCTACAAGACCGTGAATATGGTCGGAGCGGCGGTGATCGCCGCCGTGCTGAATGCCACCGGCGGACGCCCGTTCCCCTTCGTCTTCGGCGGCGACGGGGCCGGTTTCGCGGTTCCCCCAGATGCCGGGCCGGCGGTGCGCGAGGCCCTGTCCCGCACCGTCACATGGGCGGCGGAGGAAATGGGGCTCAGCCTGCGTGCCGCCCTGTTCGCCATCGCCGAAATCCGCGCCTCGGGTCTCGACCTGACGGTCGCCCGCTACGCCCCCTCCGCGGCCGTTTCCTATGCCATGTTCTCAGGCGGCGGCATGGCCTGGGCCGAGCGCCAGATGAAGCTCGGGCATGTCAGCCTCCCCCCTTCGCGGCCGGGGCTCTACCCCGATCTCACCGGGCTCTCCTGCCGCTATGCTCCGATCGCCTCCGAGCAGGGCGTGGTGCTGTCGGTCATCGTCCTGCCGGTCGGCGAGCCCGACGAGCGTTTCTCCAGGCTGACCGAGACGCTGCTCGGCCGCCTGTCCCGCAGCGACAATGAAGGCCGCCCGGTGCCGACCGAAGGTCCGACGCCGGCCCTCGATCCGCGCAGCTTCGACCTCGAGGCGCGCGCCATACGCGGCCGGCTGAGCCGCGCCGCCGCCCTCGCCAAGACCTGGCTGCTGGCCAATTTCTCTTGGGTCGTTCTGCGCTTCGGGATCAGGGTCGGCAGCTTCGTCCCGCATCATTATCTGCGCCAGACCGCGCTCAACACCGATTTTCGCAAATTCGACGACGGCCTGAAGCTGACCGTCGACTGCGCCCTCGCAACCGCCGATCAGATCGAGCGTGATCTCGCCTCGGCGCACGCACAGGGGATTTGCGTCTATGGGACCCACCGCCAGTACCAGGCGCTGATGACCTGCCTCGTCCCTTCGCCGCTGCGCGACGACCATGTTCATTTCGTCGATGGTGCGGCTGGTGGCTATGCCAGTGCCGCGATCAAGCTCAAGGCGCAGCGCGAGACGCTCGACCGCGCCGCCGCGCTCTAGCAGTCGGTGCAGGTCAGCATCGCCGACTGGCGCGGCCTGAGCGTCATCTGGTTCGACAGGCTCACCTTGCCGTTGCGCAGGATCTTGCCGGTGATCGGCGCCACCTTGTAGCAAACGCGCGCCGTGATCACGTCGTTGCCCGCGCTCGTCAGCTGCTGCAGCTGGCTGGTGTTGGCCGCCGGCGCCTCGCCGCAGGTCGCGCCATTGTTGTTCTGCCAGGCGAGGACCACATCGTTGCCGTTGCGGCGGTAGCCGAACACTTCGAGCGACAGATCGGTTGTGGAATAAGGATCCATGATTGCCGTCGACGCCCGGTAGAAGCCCTGCAGCTCCGCCTTGGTGGTGGTGCCGGTCGACTGCGTGACGAGATCGGCCAGCGTGCTCGCCATCTGCGTCACCCGTCGATCGGCCGAAAGCACGGTTGTGAGGTCGAGCAGGCCGAAATAGATCATCAGCATCACCGGAAAGATAAATGCAGCCTCGATGCCAGCCACGCCTTTAATGTTGGCAAAAAATGATTTCGCGCAATCAAGGTTGGCAGCAATCCCAGAATCGATCCTCATCATTGTCGGGCCTCAATCGGCATAGGGCTCGTTGCGGAACGCCGTCGCTCCGGTGAGCACGCGCCGCCCGCCGGCGAGATTGGCGAGCAGCGTCACGCCGGGGGTGAAGAGCTGCCAGTCATAGAACACCCGGACCACCACCACATCGAGCTGACTGCCCGGCTGGAACTGCGACCCGGTGGTGACCTGCGGCGACAGCTGGCCGCCATCGTGCGACGGCGGCAGGTCGACGCTCTGGAAATTCGGAAAGTGCCTGACATCGACATAGAGCTTGTTGGCGCAGTCGAGAAAGCCCGTCATTTCACCGCAGACGATGGACTTGAACTTGCTTTCCGACATGCCCTCGGTCTGCACCTGGCCGGTGCGGATCAGCCGGCCGGCCTGGGCGGCGCCATTCTCGATGGTGTATTCGGCAAAGAGCATGATGCCGGTTTCGAACACGGCGCAGAGCAGCCAGATGAACGGCCCTCCCACCAGCCCGAACTCGATGGCCGTAACCCCGTCATCCGCGCCGCGATAACGCCGCAGCACCCGCTTCAGCAAGCGGGTGAACCCTGTCGCCATGATCGTCTCCCGCAAGGCCTGTCTGGCCTTTGCCTGTCGCCTGTTTCGATTGACTTTTAGCGAACCTGCCCTGAACGCTCGTTAACGCGGCCGCTAAAATTTTAGCTGTCTTCGCGTGTCAAAAAATAGGCAGCAAGGATGGGCAGCAGCGTGATCGCGATGACCAGCACGGCGACGACATTGGTGACCGGCCGCTGCCGTGGCCGGATCAGCTCCGTCAGCATCCAGATCGGCAATGTCGACTGCTGACCGGCGGTGAAAGTTGTGACGATGACCTCGTCGAACGACAGCGCAAAGGCAAGCATGCCGCCGGCAAGGAGCGCCCCGCCAAGTGCCGGCAAGATGATATGGCGCAGCGTCAGGAGCCCGTCGGCGCCAAGATCCATCGACGCCTCGATCAGGTTGGGGGAGGTCCGCCGCAGCCGCGCGACTGCGTTGTTGTAGACCACCACGATGCAGAAGGTGGCGTGGCCGAGCACGATCGTCCAGAAGGAGAAATCGAGATCCATGATGTTGAATGCCGAGCGCAGCGCAATACCGGTGATGATGCCCGGCAGCGCGATCGGCAGCACGAACAGCAGCGAGATCGCCTCCCGCCCGAAGAACCGGGCCCGCGCCAGCGCCGCGGCGGCACAGGTCCCGAGCAGCAGCGCCAGCACTGTCGCCACCGCCGCCACCTTGAGCGACAAGGTCAGCGCCGCCCAGATGTCGGGCCGCGCCGCCGCGATGGCGAACCATCGCGTGGTGAGCCCTGGCGGGGGGAAGACATAGCTCTTCTCCTCGGTGGTGAAGGCATAGAGCACGATCAGGGCAAGCGGCACATGCAGGAAGGCAAGCCCCGCTGCGGCAACGATCTTCAGTCCCAGCGGAGCCGGCTCGACCGGATCAGAGCGCATCGAAGGCTCCTAATCGCTTCGCCGCCCAAAGATAAGCGCACATGATCACGATCGGCACCACCGTGAAGGCGGCGGCCAGCGGGATGTTGCCGGCGGTTCCCTGCTGGGCATAGACCGCCTGGCCGATGAAGAAGCTCGAATTGCCGATGATCTGCGGGATGATGTAATCGCCAAGCGTCAGCGAGAAGGTGAAGATCGACCCGGCAGCGATGCCGGGCATGGCCAGCGGCAGCACGATGTGGCGGAAGGTCGGGCCGGGTGCTGCCCCGAGATCGGCCGAGGCATCGATCATGCTGCGTGGCACCCGCTCGAGCGCCGCCTGCAGCGGCAGGATCATATAGGGCAGCCACACATAGACGAACACCACGAACATGCCGAGAAAGCTGATCGACAGCGACGGTCCGCCGATCACCGGGATCGCCAGGACGAAATCGAGAACCGCGACGAGGCCCGCCTTGGTGGCGAGCCAGGTGACGATGCCCTCCTTGGCGAGGATCAGCTTCCAGGCATAGATCTTGACCAGATAGCTCGACCACAGCGGCATCATCACCGCCACATAGTAGAAGGCCTTCATCGCGCCCGTGGCATAGCGCGCCGCATAATAGGCGATCGGAAAGGCGATGACCGCCGCCGCCGCCGTCACGGCTGCCGCCATCAGCACGCTGCGCAAGATGATGTCGAGATTGGCCGGCCGCAGCAGCTCGGCATAGGTGGCGAGCGTGAACTCCCGCCTCACCATGCCGGAGAACTCGTCCACCGAATAGAAGCTCTGGATCAGCAGCGCCGCGAGCGACCCGACATAGACGATGCCGATCCACAACAGGGGCGGCACCAGCAGCAGCCCGAGCAGCAGCGGCGGGTTAAGGTAGAGGTGATCCGACAACCGCCGCAACAGCCCGTCCGGCGGCCCGGCGAGGGTGGGTGCCAGAACCGGCGCCGTCATGGCTCGTCATCCATCGGATGCATGGCCGATGCCGGCCACGACAACCGGATGCGCGTGCCGGGTGCAAATATGCGGCCATCGGAGGGAACGGCGGCCCTGAGCACAAGGCCGTCGGCGGCGACGGTGATGCGGGTCAGGGCGCCTTGATAATGGACATTTGCGATGGTTCCGACGAGGCTCGTCTCGTCGTTCCGACCATCCTGCTCGGGCGCCGTCGCGCGGATCTTTTCCGGCCTGAGGCTCGTCCACTGCGCCGCCGCACCGGACCGCGCCGCAAAATCCGGCGGCAGGACGTTGGCCGAGCCGACGAAATCGGCGACGAAGCGGGTGCGGGGCCGCTCATAGACCTCCGCCGGGGCACCGATCTGCACCACCCGCCCGGCATGAAAGATCGCCAGCCGGTCGGCCATGGCCAGCGCCTCGCCCTGGTCGTGCGTGACGAACACGAAGGTGATGCCGAGCTTGCGCTGCAGCAATTTGAGCTCCTCCTGCATCTCCTCCCGGAGCTTGAGGTCGAGCGCCCCCAGCGGCTCGTCGAGCAGCAGCACCCTGGGCTCGTTGACCAGCGCGCGGGCGAGCGCCACCCGCTGCCGCTGGCCACCCGAAAGCTGGCGCGGATAACGGCCCTCGAAGCCGCTGAGCTTGACCAGCGCCAGCGCCTCGCGGGCCCGCGCCTCGCGCGCCGGCCGCGGCTGCTTGCGGATCATCGGCCCATAGGCGACATTTTCCCCGACCGTCATATGGGGGAACAGCGCATAGTCCTGGAACACCGTATTGACGTTGCGGCGATAGGGCGGCAACCCCTCGGCATGCCGGCCGAAAATCTCGATGCCGCCCCGGTCGGGCTGCTCGAAGCCGCCGATCAGCCTGAGGCACGTGGTCTTGCCGGAGCCGGACGGTCCGAGCATGGCGAAGAACTCGCCCTCGGGGATGTCGAGCGTCACACCATCGACGGCCCGCACCGGGCCGAAATGCCGGTGGACATCGGTGAAACGCACCGCAATTGCCATGGACGGCGCCTCACATCCATTCCCCTCCCCAACCTGGGGAGGGGAGCGACGCTGGCCTTGTTTTCCTCACCGGCCGCCGAGGACCGCAATATAGTCCGAGACCCAGCGATAATACGGCACGCAGCCGGCACTCTGCGCCGCGCACTTCGCCACCGGCGTCCGCCAGAACTTGATCCTGCCGAAATCTTCCGAGCCGTTGGTCGCACACCCCTCGGGACCGAGCAGCTCGTTGCCCTTGCACGCCGCCGGCACCGCCGGCACCGAGCCGAACCACGAGGCGAGGTCGCCTTGGAGCTTCGGGCTGATCGAGTGCTCGAGCCACATATAGGCGCAGTTCGGATGGCTCGCCTCGGAATGCATCATGGTCGTGTCGGCCCAGCCGGTTGCCCCTTCCTCGGGGATGGTCGAGGCGATCGGCTGTTTCTCGCCCTTCAGCAGGTTGACCTGGAACGGCCAGGACGACGACGCGGCGACGCCTTCGTTCTTGAAGTCGTCGATCTGCACCATGGCATCGTGCCAGTAGCGCCCCACCAGCTTGCGCTGCACCCGCAACAGCTCGAGTGCTGCCTTGTATTGTTCCTCGGTGAGCTCGTAAGGATCCTTGATGCCGAGCTCCGGCTTCTTGCTCATCAGATAGAGCGCCGCATCGGCGATGTAGATCGGGCCGTCGAAAGCCTGCACCCGCCCCTTGTTCGACTTGCCGTCCGGCAAGGTTTGCTCTTCGAACACCACCGACCAGCTCTTCGGCGCCCCGGGGAAGACCTTGGTGTTGTAGGCGAGCACATTGGCGCCCCATTGATAGGGCACGCCATAATGCTCTTCTCCAACAGTGTGCCACGGCGCCTTCTGGAGCCGCTCGTCGACCGTCGAATAGCTCGGGATGAGCTTGACGTTGATCGGCTGCACCCGCTTGCCGGCGATCAGGCGCAGGCTGGCATCGCCGGAGGCGGTGACGAGGTCGAATCCGCCCTCGTTCATCAGCGCCACCATTTCGTCGGAGGTGCCGGCGGTCTTCACATTGACCTTGCAGCCGGTCTTCTTCTCGAAATCGGTGACCCAGTCATATTTCTTGTCGGTCTCCCCGCGCTCGATATAGCCGGGCCAGGCCACGATATCGAGCTGGCCTTCGCCCGCGCCGATATCGCTCTTCATCTCGGCGGCGCCAACGCTCGCCGGAACGCCGGCAGCGGCCAGCGCCAGCACCATGGCAGGCAGCAAGTTCCTCATCGACAACCTCCCTGTTCTCATCTTCTTTTACTCCGCTCGCGGCTCTGCATACTGGCCGGCCCGGCGGAAACGGTAAAGATAGGCTGGAACCAGCGTCTCGATGCCCTCCGGCACGATGCCGAGCCCCTCGAGCGTCCGCTTGTCGCTGCCGGCGGCCGGGCTGACCACGGTGTCGCGCCTGAGCAGCCGCACCTGGTCGACGGTGAGAAGGGGCGACGGCAACAGCCCGAGAACCGCGCCCTGCACGGTGGCGAGCCACCACGGCACCGGCAGGAGCAGCCGCCGCCGGCCGATGGTCCGCAGCACGAATTCCATAAGTTGACGAAACGTCAAGATCTCCGGGCCGCCAAGCTCGAACACCTGCCCTGCCGTCGCGCCGCGCTCGAACAGGCGCACCACCGCCTCGCCGACATCGCCGGCATAGACCGGCTGGAACCGGCTGCGGCCGCCGCCGATCAGCGGCAGGGCCGGCGACCATACCGCCATGGCCGCGAAGCGGTTGAAGAAACTGTCCTCCGGCCCGAACACGATCGCCGGGCGAATCACCGTGGCGCCGGGAAATCCCTCGAGCGCTGCGGCTTCCCCCGCCGCCTTGCTGCGCGCATAGGCCGAGCGGCTCGCCGGATCGGCGCCGATCGCCGACACCTGGATGAAGCGCTCCGCCCCGGCATTGCGCGCCGCCTGGGCCGCCGCCGCGACGCCATCGACATGGATGGCCGGGAAGGTCTGTCGCCCCCGCTCGTACAGGATCCCGACCAGGTTGATCACCGCAAAGGCGCTGGCCGAAGCGCGCGCCAGCGACTCGGGAAAGCGCAGATTGGCTTGCACCGGCATGATCTGGCCGGGAAAGCCGAGCGGCTGCAGATGATTGGCGAGGTCCGGCCGGCGCACCGCCACCCGCACGCGATAGCCGCGGCGGGCCAGCGCCTGCACCATATGGCGGCCGACAAAGCCGGAACCGCCGATCACGACCACGATCCGATCGGAGGTGTTCACCCGATACCTTGCAGTTGCTGACGCGATGAGCGAGAGGGTTTGTAGCGGCAATGCAGAGCCGTTGACAAGCAGCGAGCCCGCCCATTAAGTCTGCCCCGCCTGCCCAGATGGCGGAATTGGTAGACGCGCTAGTTTCAGGTACTAGTGCCGCGAGGCGTGGAGGTTCGAGTCCTCTTCTGGGCACCATGGATTCCAACCGGCATCCAGAGCTTGTATCCGGCCACGGATGTGCTACATATACGGTATCGGTTGGCGGAAAGAATAGTGCCAGATCAATGGCTTAGCTAGGGTGCCGCCGAAGTTCTCTTCGGGCGCCAGCTTCGCGACCATCGATTCAGCGTTTCCGCGCCTCCGGTGCTGGCTTTCGCCAGGCTCGGGCGGCCTTCGGATCCGGGAGTTAAGGGCATGAGGGCAAAGGACGCGTTGGATGCGCTTGGGGTGTTCGCGGTCGTGGCACTTGCCACCGTGATCGTGCTGGCCCTGATTGCCATCTTCACCGGAGCGGCGGTCGGCGCCTTCCTGTTCATTATGGTTGTGGTCGCGGGCGCTTCGGTCTGGCAGGCCCTGCGCCACCCGAACGGTCGCAAGCCCTCGCCGTAAGGTTACCTCCTCCGTGGTCTGAGCCCGGTCTGCACGCGGCGGCTGCATGGGACAACCCCAGAGTGCACAAACATGTGATTGCCGCCGGCAAAGGCTTGCGCGCCGGTAAAACCATGCTAAACGCTCATTTAACGCCCGGGCGGTGCTCCCTGCGGGGCGGCACGCGAGGCGGTAGGGAGACTGCGCGGGGCAAATGCTGGTCAAGCTTTACCGGGGCGACCTGCCGGCAACGCTCGATCTCGGGCGAGAGGTCGCAATCGATACCGAAACCATGGGGCTGAGCCCCCATCGCGACAAGCTTTGTCTGGTCCAACTGTCGTCGGGCGATGGCGATGCCCATCTCGTCCATGTCGACCGCCAGACATTCGAGGCGCCGCGCCTCAAGGCGCTGCTGACCGACCCCGGCATCCTCAAGATCTTTCATTTCGCCCGCTTCGACGTTGCTGCCCTGAAAGTGTGGCTGGGCGTCGACGTGGCGCCGGTCTACTGCACCAAGATCGCTTCCAAGCTCGCCCGCACCTATACCGACCGCCATGGTCTCAAGGATCTGGTCCGCGAAATGCTTGGCATCGAGATGTCGAAGCAGCAGCAAAGCTCCGACTGGGGGCTGCCGGTGCTGTCCGACGCCCAGAAGCAATATGCCGCTTTCGATGTCATCTATCTTCATGAGATCCGATCGCGGCTCGATGCCATGCTGAGGCGGGAGAACCGGCTGGAGCTGGCCCAGGCCTGCTTCAACTTCGTCCCGGTTCGCGCCGCTCTCGATCTCGGCGGCTGGACGGAGGAGGATGTCTTCGCACACTAGGGTGTTGCCACGGCCGGGCAGGCGGCGGGCCAGGGTTCGGCTGCCGCTGATCATGAGCTGGGTTTTCGTGCTGCTCGCGGGAGTGCTGATCATCGGCTTTTTCATCAAGGTGAGCACCTATCAGGGGATCGAGCAGCTCGACCGGCGCCCCGGCTCCAAGGCCGATAGCGGCCCGGCCAGCCGAACGGCCGTGTCGACCTCCACCTTTTCCGGTTTCGACAAGGAGCAGCAGCCGTTCCAGATCGCCGCCGAGAAAGCAGTGCGCGACTCCGCCGATCCTGGCGCGGTGGCGCTCGAGCAGGTCTCCGGCACCATTCGCCGGGACGACGGCGCCGTCCTCGGTTTTTCGGCCCGCCAGGGCCGCTACATGATGAAGACGAAGCTCCTCACCCTCACCGGCGATGTGCGCCTTGTCTCCGAGGGGCGGTTCGTGGCAAGCCTGAGCCAGGCCGACGTCGACGTCGACAACAAGGGGCTGGTGTCGAATCACCCGGTCATCGTCGAGATGACGGACGGCGTGATCCACGCCGGCAACATGGCCATGACCGATGATGGTGACCGCGTCCTGTTCTCCGGCAGGGTGAAAGCGTTTTTCGGCAACAGTGGCGGCAAGTCCGATATGCAATGAGAGCCTCCCGCCTGATCCTTCCGCTCACCCTGCTCCTGGTCGGGCTCGCGCCGGCCGGCGGTGTCCTGGCGCAGGCCGTCGACGCAGCCCCCATCGCCGAGGCAGCGGGTCAGGCCAAGAATGTCAACATCGAATTGGACAACATGGAGGTTCTCGACAAGTCGAACCAGGCGATCTTCACCGGCAACGTCAATGCCGAGCGCGGCGGCGTGACGATGAAGAGCGCCAAGCTTGTCGTCGATTACCGCAGCGGCGGGACCGGCAAGCAGGGCCAGGCCAGCAAGCAGGGCCAGGCCGCCAAGCCGGGCCAGGCCGCCAAGCCGGCCCAGGCCAAGACCGGCACGGCCAGCGAGGTCACCAACCTCGAGGCGACCGGCAATGTCGTCATCATCACCCGCACCCAGAAGATCACCGGCGACAAGGCCCTGATCGACGTCAAGGCCAACACCTTGACGGTCGTAGGCAATGTCGTTGTGGAACAGGGATCCTCGGTGGTGAAGGGCAGCAAGCTTCTGGTCGATCTCACCAACAACCGCAGCCAGATGACCGGAGGCAGGGTCAAGGGCCTCTTCACGCCGAGTCAGAATAACCCGAGTCTAGAAAAGCCAATGAGCTGGAGCCCGCCGCGATGGCCTTTCACCCGATCTTAAGACAATTGGGGCGGTAATGGGCGTGTGGCGGAACGGTCCCGGCATCACCCCTGAGCCAGCCGCCGAGCCTGCCGATGACGGCCTTGTGGCGATGGAGCTCGCCAAGGCCTATCGGCGCCGGCCGGTGGTGCGGGGGGTCAGCCTCGCTGTCCGTCGCGGAGAGGCCGTGGGACTGCTTGGACCCAATGGCGCCGGAAAGACCACGGTGTTCTACATGATCACCGGGCTCATCGCCGCCGACGAGGGCACGATCACGCTCGATGGGGCAGAGATCACGCATCTGCCGATGTACCGCAGGGCACGCCTCGGCATCGGCTATCTGCCCCAGGAGGCGTCGATTTTCCGGGACTCACGGTCGAGGACAACATCCGAGCCGTTCTCGAGCTGCATGAAAGCAGCCGGGCGGCACGCGAGGAGAAACTCGGTGAGTTGCTCGATGAGTTTCAGATTTCCCATCTCCGGCGCTCGCCTTCTGTGGCGCTGTCTGGCGGCGAACGCCGGCGAACTGAAATCGCGCGCGCTCTCGCCGCCGAACCGCAATTCATGCTTCTCGACGAGCCATTTGCCGGCATCGATCCGATTGCGATCAGTGATATCCGCCAGCTGGTGCGCCAGCTCACCTCTCGGGGAATCGGGGTGCTTATTACGGATCACAACGTCCGCGAGACGCTCGAGCTCATCGACCGGGCGCTCATCATCCACGAAGGCCGGGTCCTGATGGAGGGGGCGCCGGAAGAGATCGTGGCCAGCCCCGACGTCCGGCGATTTTACCTCGGCGAAGGTTTCAGCCTGTAACCGGCCCATGCTAGGAACCCGCTGGCAGCGTATTCCGCATTCAGGGCCCTGACCGGGATGGCACTCGTACAGAAGCTCGAAATGCGTCATGGCCAGTCGCTGGTGATGACGCCGCAGCTGCAGCAGGCCATCAAGCTTCTGCAGATGTCGAATCTCGAGCTCAGGGCCTTCATCGAGGAGGAAATCGAGCGCAATCCCCTGCTCGAGCGGGCGGCCGAGCCGGCCGAGGAGCTGCCGGAAGCAAGCCCCGCCGCAGCGCCGGGTCCCGACGACGCCGCCGAGGGGGCCGAGGTCGAACCGGCCGCAATGGTGCCGGAGATCAGGGATTCCGGCTGGCTGAGCGAACGCACCGGCGCCCGCCCGCCGGCCGCCGACCAGGAATTTGCCGCCGCCATCAAGGACGAGCCGACCCTCGCCAGTCATCTCACCGATCAGCTCAACCTTGCCATCGCCGACCCGCAGCGCCGGCTGATCGGCGCTCACCTCATCGGCATGATCGACGACGCCGGCTATCTGAGCGCCGATCTCGACCAGCTCGCCGACAGCCTGGGCGTCGCGGTCGATCTCATCCTCGCGGTGCTGCACGAGCTCCAGACCTTCGATCCGCCCGGCGTGTGCGCCCGCGACCTCAAGGAATGCCTGAGCCTGCAGCTCAAGGACAAGGACCGCTTCGATCCCGCCATGGAGCGGCTGGTCGACAATTTGCCACGCGTGGCGCGGCGCGATTTCGAGGCTCTGACGGCGGTCTGCGGGGTCGACCTCGACGACATCAAGGACATGGTCGCCGAGCTCCGGCGCTTGAACCCCAAGCCCGGCAATGCCTTCGGAGCGCTGGTGGTGCAGCCGGTGATCGCCGACGTGATCGTCAGGCCGGCCCCGGACGGCGCCTGGCTGGTCGAGCTCAATTCCGAGACCCTGCCGCGGCTGTTGATGAACAGCCAATATTACACCACGGTCTCGCACCGCTCGCTCAATCAGTCCGACCGCGCCTATCTCGGCGAATGCCAGGCCAATGCCAATTGGCTGCTGCGAAGCCTCGATCAGCGGGCCCGCACCATCCTGGCAGTTGCCCGCGAGATCGTTCGCCAGCAGGACGGCTTTCTGGTCCACGGCGTCAAGGCGCTGCGACCGCTCAATCTCAAAATCATCGCCGATGCGATCGCGATGCACGAATTGACCGTCAGCCGCGTCACCTCCAACAAATACATGGCAACGCCCCGCGGCACCTTCGAGATGAAATATTTCTTCACCGCGGCGATCTCTTCGGCCGAAGGCGGCGATTTGCACTCCGCCGAGGCGGTACGCCACCGAATCCGCGAGATGGTCGGCCGCGAGCCGCCGGGCGGGGCGCTGTCGGATACGGAAATCGTCGACCGATTGCGCCGGGACGGCATTGACATCGCCCGCCGTACGGTTGCCAAATATCGGGAAGCGCTAGGAATTCCTTCTTCCGTGCAACGGCAGCGCGAGCACCGGCTGACCCGCTGAAACGGGCTTAGAACAGCCAATTGGCAGTTGACCTTGCTGCCGGCTGCAACTAGTGTCCGCCCGCTCCGTGCCGGCCAGTGGGGGAAGGTGGGGAGGCGGCACATCATGAAACTTTTGATCACCGGCAAGAACCTCGACATGGGTGAGTTGCTGCGCAGTCGCATCGAAGAGCGCATCGCGAGCGGCGTCGGCCGTCTGTTCGACGGCTCGGTCAAGTCGCAGGTCGTCATCGAGAAGCAGCGCGGTTTCTTCCACAGCGAATGCATCCTCAATCTGCCGACCGGGCTCAGCCTGCAGGCCCATGGCCGCGGCGCCGATGCCCATGCGAGCTTCGATGAGGCGGCCTCGCATCTCGAGCGCCAGCTCAAGCGCTACAAGAAGCGCCTCAGGGATCATCAGCAGTCGCGAACCGAGGAGCCTGTCAGGGCTTTCTCCGCCAGGAGCTATGTGATCGCCGGCAGCGGCGAGGAAACGCAGGAGCCCGACAGCGACCTGGCCCCGGCCATCATCGCCGAAACCACGGAAGATATTCCCGAGCTCTCGGTTGGCGAAGCGGTCATGCAGCTCGAAATCTCCAACCTGCCCTTCGTCTTGTTCAGAAACCGGACCGGTGCCGGATTCAATCTGGTCTATCGCCGTCATGATGGCCATATAGGCTGGATCGAACCGGGCCGGGCGGGATGATCCCATGCAGCTGAACGAAATCCTTCGTGTGGAAGGCGTGGTCCCCAATCTCAAGGCAGCCAACAAGAAGCAGCTGCTGCAGGAGCTTGCGGTCCATGCCGCCCGCCTCACCAAGCTCGAGGCCCGGGTGGTGCTCGAGACCTTGCTCCGGCGGGAGAAGCTCGGTTCCACCGGCTTCGGCCACGGCATCGCCATTCCGCACGGCAAATTCGCCGGCATCGATCGCGTTCATGGGGTATTTGCCAGGCTGGCCCAGCCGGTCGAGTTCGATGCGGTCGACGATCAGCCGGTGGATCTGGTGTTCGCTTTGCTCGCTCCCGAGACGGCGGGCGCCGACCATCTCAAGGCGCTCGCCCGGATTTCCCGTCTATTTCGCGATCAGGGCGTTGTCCAGAAGCTCCGCGGCACGGGCGACCGCGAGGGTCTATACGCCATCCTGACCGAGCCGGCTGCTTCGGCGCCCCACGCTGCCTAGCCCCTAATGCACGCTCATCGGCAGGAGGTCGTGCTCGAAGGCATTGGCCATCGCGGCCTCGAAGCTTGCGGAAATGGCGAAAGGCGTGCCGTCGGCCATATAGAGGCAGAACAGCTTCGACCCGGACGGCAGCTCGACCTCGTCGCCCAGCAGCACCAATGCCTTCTCCGGTGCAATCTCGCGAATATAGGCCACATGGCCGTCGCCAAGGCCGGCGAGATCGTTCCTGCTGATCATTTTTCTTGTCTGGTTTTCCATGGTCACTCCGCCGGCCCGCTTAGCCACCTGCGATCTCGATCCGGCGCGAAACGCGCTCGGGCTGAGGCTGCTCAAGATCGATCGACAACAGGCCGTCCTTCAATTCCGCAACTTTGATCGTGATTCCGTCGGCCACCACGAAGGCGCGCTGAAACTGCCGCGCGGCAATGCCGCGATGGAGATATTGGCGCTCGACTTCGTCCTTCTGCCGTCCCCGAATCACCAGCTCGTTCTCCTCGAAGGAAACTTCCAGGTCTTCGCGTGCGAAGCCGGCCACAGCAAGGGTGATTCTCAATCTTTCCGGTTCTGACCCGTTGCGCGGCAGGCGTTCGATGTTGTAGGGCGGATAGCCGTCTCCCGCCGTCTTCGACGCTCTGTCGATGAGGCGTTCGATTTCCTCGAACCCGAGCAGCAAAGGGGAAGAACGTCCGTTGCGAGACATCGGCCAAGCCCTTTCGAATGAAGCAGCTCTTCCAATGAAAGTTCCCGCGGTCCCGAATGGGGCCCCGCGGCTGGTGGCTAGATATGGCTCCCTCCCCAATCCCTTTCAAGCACTAGCAGAGGACCCAATTGCCACATCCGGTTGAGATTCTGGCGGTCGAAGGCGGCGCTGCATTGCAGCAGTTCGTGGCGCTCCCCCGCGCGCTTTACCGCGGTCTGCCAGGCTATTCGGCGCCTCTCGACCTGCAGAAGCGCGAGGAGCTTGACCCTCGCAAGAACCCCTATTTCGCCCATGCCGTTGCGGCATTCTGGCTCGCCAGCCGGGACGGCAAGCCGGTGGGGCGGATCTCGGCCCAGATCGATCGACTGGAAGCCGGGCTGCGCCCAGGTCTCGGACATTTCGGCCTTCTCGCCGCAATCGATGACGATGCGGTCGTCGAAGCGCTTTGCCGCCGCGCCGAGGAATGGCTCGCAAGCCAGGGAGTGAGCCACGTTACCGGCCCCTTCGGCCTGTCGATAAACCAGGAGAGCGGGCTTCTTCTACACGGCCACGAGCAGCAGCCGATGTTCCTGATGCCATGGGATGGCCCCTGGCTTCCCCAACGTCTCGAGACGCAGGGCTACCGTCCCGCCCGCGATCTCTTCGCCTACCGTCACGACGTTCTCGACGAGCCGCAGCACAAGGGCCGCCGGCTGCTCGAGCGGATCGGCCGTGATCCGAGCGTCAAGGCCCGCTTCGCCGACCTCCGCCGGATCGACACCGAGATCGCGGTGATCGCCACCGTGTTCAACGACGCCTGGGCCGACAATTGGGGCTTTGTGCCGTTGACCCTCGAGGAGGTCGCCCACATGGCCAAGGAGCTCAGGCCCTTCATCACCAATGAGAGCATGACGGTCATCGAGGTCGATGGCACGGCGGAAGCCTTCGCCTTCGCGCTGCCCAATCTGCTCGAATTGTCCGACGGGCTGGACGGCCGGCTCCTGCCCTTCGGCTGGGCCCGCGTCCTGACCCGCTACCTCACCCGCCCGATCCGCAGCGAGCGGCTGGCGCTGATGGGCGTCAAGCGCCGCTACCGCGACAACCCGCTCGGGGCGGCGCTCGCCTTTCTCGCCATCGAGAAGCTGCGCGAGGGATCGCGCAAGCGCGGCATCGTCAGCGCCGAGCTCGGCTGGGTGCTCGACACCAACCACCGCATGCGCAACATGCTCGAGGACGCCGGCGCCCGCCAGTACAAGACCTACCGGGTCTATGAAAAGTTCCTGAGGCCCGCCACTGCGGCTCCGCAGTCACAGTCCTGAGCTTGTTCCGCGTCGGCCCGCTCGGCACCTTGAGAAAATCCTTGATTATGTCGGCGCGAAGTCCTACCTGCGGAATGCCCAATTTCGCACGTGCCTGTGGTCGCGCGTAACCGCCAGCTTGGCAGCGCGGCTTGAAGCAACGACGGAACGGGCTTTTTCGACTTTTCCAGTTCAGCTGGAACACCGAAGAGGCTTGTCCATCTTGCCACGCGTGCGGAGCGGGTAACCCCGGTCCAATCCACGGCAGCATCGCAACGAGGGTGGTTTCCCGCCCGCACAGCCATTGGGGATTGACCGAGATGAACGACCGGATCCGTGACTTTCTTTCCCGACGAACCGAGGACGGGCCCTGCCTCGTCCTTGATCTCGATATCGTGCGCGGCAATTACCTGGCGCTCGCGCGGGCGCTGCCGGACACCCGCGTGTTCTATGCGGTCAAGGCCAATCCCGCCCCCGAGGTGCTGAACCTGCTCACCGCGCTCGGCTCCTGCTTCGACGTCGCCTCGCTGGGCGAGGTCGAGATGGTGCTGCAGACGGGCGCCGGTCCCGAGCGCATTTCCTACGGCAACACGATCAAGAAGGAGCGCGACATCGCGCGCGCCTTCGAGCTTGGCGTGCGGCTGTTCGCCGTCGATTCCATGGCCGAGGTCGACAAGGTGGCGCGGGCCGCGCCGGGCTCGCGTGTCTTCTGCCGCATCCTCTGCGACGGAGACGGCGCCGACTGGCCGCTGTCGCGGAAATTCGGCTGCGCACCCGAGCTTGCGCCCGACATTCTCGAACATGCCAAGCGCCACGGCCTGCACGCTTATGGCGTCTCGTTCCACGTCGGCTCGCAGCAGATGAATCCCGACGCCTGGGATGCCGCTCTCGCCGCCTCGGCCGAGATCTTCCGCGCCTGCGCCGAGCGCGCGATCGTGCTCGGCATGGTCAATCTCGGGGGCGGCTTTCCGGCTCGCTATCTCAAGAAGGTTCCGACCGTCGAGCGATTCGGCGCGGCGATCTTCCGCGCGCTTTCGAAGCATTTCGGCAACCGCCTGCCGGAGACCATCATCGAGCCTGGCCGCGGCCTGGTCGGCAGCGCCGGCGCCATCGAGGCCGAGGTCGTCCTGATTTCCAGGAAATCGGCCGGCGAGGAGGTGCGCTGGGTCTATCTCGACATCGGCAAGTTCGGCGGTCTGGCCGAGACCATGGAGGAGGCGATCCGCTACCCGATCCGCACCCCGCGCGACGGCGACGTGACTGCGCCCTGCATCATCGCCGGGCCGACCTGCGATTCGGCCGACGTGCTGTACGAGAAGCAGCCCTACGCCCTGCCGGTCAGCCTGGAGATCGGCGACAAGGTTCTGATCGAAGGGACCGGCGCCTACACCACCACCTACTCGACGGTGGCGTTCAACGGCTTTCCGCCGCTTCGATCCTACGTGATATGACCATGGCTGATTTTCCGCGTCACGCAGACATTGCCGGGCCGATCGTCATGATCGGCTTCGGCTCGATTGGCCGTGGCACTTTGCCGCTCATCGACCGCCATCTCGGCTTCGACCGGTCGCGCCTGACGGTCATCGATCCCGCCGATGTCGACCGTGCGGAGATCGCCGCCTATGGCGGCAAGTTCCTGCATCTCGGCATCACCCGCGACAATTACCGGGAGGTCCTCGGTCCCTTGCTCGGCGAAGGCGGTGGCCAGGGTTTCTGCGTCAACCTCTCGGTCGATACCTCATCGCTCGAAATCATGGAGTTCTGCCGGGAAATCGGCGCTCTTTACATCGACACCGTTGTCGAGCCGTGGGCCGGCTTCTATTTCGACGACCGTCTGGGCCCGGAAGCGCGCTCGAACTATGCCCTGCGCGAACACGTCCTGGACGCCCGCCGCCGCCAGCCCGGCGGGGTGACTGCGGTCTCCTGCTGCGGCGCCAATCCCGGCATGGTGTCATGGTTCGTCAAGCAGGCCCTGGTCGACCTCAAGCGCGACCTCGGCCTCGATGGCGACGAGCCCCGCGACCGCCAGGGCTGGGGCGAGCTTGCCGCCCGCCTCGGCATCAGGGGAATCCACATTGCCGAGCGCGACACCCAGCGCGCCCGTTATCCCAAGCCCCTCGATGTGTTCACCAACACCTGGTCGGTCGAGGGCTTCATCTCCGAGGGCCTGCAGCCGGCCGAGCTTGGTTTCGGCACCCACGAAAAATGGATGCCGGAGAATGCGAGGCGCCACCCGAGCGGCTGCGGCGCGGCGATCTATCTGATGCAGCCGGGGGCCAACACGCGCGTCCGCAGCTGGTGTCCGACACCCGGTCCGCAATTCGGC
This sequence comes from uncultured Alphaproteobacteria bacterium, assembly GCA_963744915.1. Taxonomy (GTDB): domain Bacteria; phylum Pseudomonadota; class Alphaproteobacteria; order Rhizobiales; family Aestuariivirgaceae; genus DATAFF01. Next base: position 19,689 of record CAVUUY010000013.1, on the reverse strand, counting down.
TTTCTGGTCACCCATAATGAGTTCGATCTCGATTGCCGACTATTTGACAGTGCGCGATGCGGCGGGCGAGGTCGTCTACCGCCCGACCTGCCACTACGCCTACCACCCCTGCAACGACGCCGTCCTGTCGCTGCACGAAATGTTCGGCCGCGCCGGTCAGCGCCAGGCCAGTCTGCACATCCTCGACGAAAACGAGATCGTCGATGGCAAGGACGAGCTCGGAGTCCTGCTATACGGCCACGACCGCAACGCCTATTGGTACGGCTCGCAGCTCACCGTCGAGGAAACGCGAGCGCTTGCCCCGTGCCAGAACGCCACCGGTCTCCAGGTGTCGTCGGCGGTGCTCGCCGGCATGGTCTGGGCGCTGGAGAATCCCGAGGCCGGCATCGTCGAGGCCGACGACATGGATTACCGCCGCTGCCTCGAGATCCAGAAGCCCTATCTCGGCCCCGTCGTCGGCGTGTACACCGACTGGACGCCGCTTGCACACCGCCCCCAGCTCTTTGCCGAGGATCTCGATACGAGCGACCCCTGGCAGTTCCGCAACGTCCTGGTCAGGTAGCAGGCAGCGCGCGCTATTCCCCCAGCTCTCCCGCCTTGACCCCATAGCGTTCCGCCAGCCCCCGCATGCTGGTGACGATGGCCGGCGCCAGCGGCACGCCATCGCGGCGCGCCTGGCGGGCCCGCTCGAGCGCCGCCTCGCCCGGAATCCGCACCGGGCGTGCGGGATCGAGCGCGGGCGATTGATGGCAGGCGGCGATCAGCCATTCGACCTGGCGCCGGAACGCCGCATCCCCGGCGAAGCGCGACGGCGCCACGGCCAGCACCAGCACCGATGCACCCCATTCCGTCGGCTCGTCGGCCCGCCCATGGCCGCTCAGGCCCTGGGTCAGGCACTCGACCAGGAGGCCCAGCGCATAGCCCTTGTGACCGTGATCGAGACCGCCGACCGGCAAAAGTGCGCCGCCCTCGCCAAGGACCCGCGGATCATCGCTCGGCTTGCCGTCGGGCGTCAGCAGCCACTGGCCCGGCATGGCGCGCCCCTCGGCCTTGTGCAACCCGGTCAGACCACCGGTCGTGATCGACATCGACACATCGATCAGAATCGGATCGGGATCGGCCGGAATGCCGGCGGCGATCGGGTTGGGCGTCGTCAACGGGGCGACCCCGCCATGCGGCGCCACCATCCGGGCGCTCGGATCCGAGCTGAAGATGAGGATGAGCGTGCCGCGCCGCGCCGGCTCCTCGAGGAACGCCGCCAGGCAGGCAATGTGGTGGCTGCGCCGCAGCGCGACGGCGCCGAGGCCGAATTGCTCGGCCAGTGCCGCGGCGCGATCGACCGCCAGCGCCGTCGTCCAGACGCCCGGCAGACGGCGCCCATCCCAGGTCTCGACCGCGCCATGGCTGTGCAGCAGCTGCGGCTCCCCGTCGCGCGCCATGCTGCCATCCTCGATCGCTTCGACATAGTCGCCAAGCAGCTGCAGGCCATGGGTGCGGTGACCATAGAGATCGGCCTGGAGCAGCCCCGCGGCGACGGCCGATGCCGGCGCATGCGGCACCCCCGCCCCCTCCAGGATCTGGCGGGCGATCCGCTCCAGCGCCGCCGCTTGATAGAGAGCTGCCACCTTCCCCTCCCCTGTCAGTGGCGCCGCCGCTGCGAGATGTGCCAGGGAATGACCAGCCGCTCGCATAGCGTCACGATGCCGAACAGCGTCAACCCGAGCAGCGTCAGCAGGAAAATGCCGGCGAAGGCCAGGTCCGGCCGCATATTGCCGGTGACGATCTGGATGTAGAAGCCAAGCCCCTGATCGCTGCCGATGAATTCGGCGATGGTGGCACCGACGGTGGCGTTGATCGCGGCATATTTGAAGCCGACGAAGCATTGCGGCATGGCCGCCGGCAGCCGCACCTTCAGGAAGGACCGGAGCGGCCCGGCACCGGTCGACCGCACGAAGCGCTCGAGTTCCTCCGGCAGCGAGCCGAAGGCGAGGATGGCGTTGAGCACGATCGGGAAGAAGCAGACGAGAAAGACGATGATCACCTTGGGCAGGAGCCCGAAGCCGAGCCACGAGATGAACAGCGGTGCGAAGGCGATTTTCGGCGTCATCTCGATGCTGACGAAGAACGGATAGATGGTCCGCCGCAAGATCGACGAGAAGGCAATGGCAAGGCCGAGCGGCACCGCGATGACCACCGCCGCGATGTAGCCGATCACGGTCTCGAGGCCGGTGACATAGGTATAGTAGACCAGCCGGTCGAAATCGGCCGCACTCCGGATCACGATCTCCGACGGCTTCGGCAGGATGTAGGCGGGGATGCCGAACCAGTCGATCGAAAATTCCCAGAACAGAAAAAATCCGACGAAGAAGGCAACGAACGGCCATGATCGGGCGAGCTTCGCGATGAGCCTGGCCAATGCCGTTGCGAGCGCGCTCAAGCGGCCCGGCGCCCGTGCCGCGCCGCTTTCAAAGGACGCCGTAGCCATGGAAGATTTCCTGGATCTCGCCGAGATAGGAGGCGAAGACCGGGCCCTTCTTCACCTCGAGGTTCCGCGGCCATGGCAGGTCGATATCGATGACCCGGTCGATCAAACCGGGCCTTGGCGTGATCACGCAGATCTTGCTCGACAGCTGGATCGCCTCCTCGATGCTGTGGGTGACGAACACCACTGTCGGCCGCCGCTCGAGCCACAATGCCTGCAGGTCGACGCGGATGCCCTCGCGCGTCATGGCGTCGAGCTTGCCCAGCGGCTCGTCGAGCAGCAGCGTGTCCGGCTCGTGGACCAACGCCTGGCAGAAGGCTGCCCGCTGCTGCATGCCGCCCGACAGCTCGAACGGTTGCCGATCGGCGAAACCGTCGAGCCGAACGGCCTTGATCATGCTGGTGATCCGTTCGGCATAGCGCTGCTTGTCGAGCGCCCGGAGCTCGAGCTGGAGTTCGATATTGCCGCGCACCGAGCGCCACGGCACCAGCGTGTTGTCCTGGAACATGATGCCGATCGCCGTCTGCGGCCCGACCACCGGCCGGTCATCGACCGCGATCGTCCCGGTCGACGGCTCGAGCAGCCCGGCAATCATCAGAATGACCGTCGACTTGCCGCATCCTGACGGGCCGAGCAGCGACACGAACTCCCCCGGCGCGATCGCCAGATCGGCGGGTCCGAAAGCATGGACCGCGCCGTCGACGGTCGCGAAGCTCTTGGATACGCCGCTGAGGGCGATCGCGCTGCCCATGTCCTCCTACTTCACGAACTCGTTGGTATAGAACGCGCTCGCCGGCTTGTCGGTCTGCAGTGCGTTATACGTCTTCATGAGGTTCAGCATGTCGTCCCAGTCGGATGCGACATTGAGGCCGAGCTTTTTATCGGTGTTGGCCTTGGAGTAGAGAACGCCCAGCGTCACGTCCAGCACCGCCCGTGCCTGCGCCTTGCCCTGGTCCTCCGCCATGGTGCCGCCGACGATGTCGGCCATCGCCGCAATCGCCGCATCGGGCTTGCCCTCGGCCTCCTTGTAGGACTTGAGCGTCGCCTCGACGAAGCGCTTCACCAGGTCGGGATTGTTCTTCAGCGTTTCGGTGTTGGTGACGATGCAATAGCCGACCTGATTGACGCCGAAATCCGAATAGGCGAACGTCACCGGCTGGGCTCCGCCATTGGCCTTGATCTCGGCCGGCTTGTCGTCAAGCCCGCCCAATATGCCGACCGATCCGCCGGCTCCCTGCAGATAGCTCGACACCAGCGCACCGTCCGGCACATTGGTGATCTTGACGTCTCCGTCCGTGAGGCCGCCATTCTTCAGAACGAGCGGGAAGAACGTGTTCACGCCGGCATTGGCCGTGGTGAGCACGGTCTTGCCCTTCAGATCGGCGATCTTGCTTCACCCCGGCATCGGGCCGCACGATCACCGCTTCGGTGCCCATGGCGTCGATCACCGCCACCGAGATCAAGGGCGCGCCCTTGGCCGCGAGGTTCACCATCGAGGCGCAGGAGCCGTAGGAGAACTGGCTGTCGCCATTGGCGACCAGCCGGTGGGCCGACCCCGAGCCATTGCCGGAGCGGATATCGAGATCGATTCCCGCATCGCGGAAATAGCCCTTGTCCTTGCCCAGCGCGAAAGGCGCATGCGAGCCGTAATACATCCAGTTGAGCCTGAGCCGCACCGGGTCGGCGGCATCGGCCGCGGACGGCAGCACCGCGCCGACGACGAGCGCGGCAGCCAGCATCATTCGATTGAGCTTGGTCATGTTTCCTCTCCTTGTTATCCAAGCGGGAAGCAGGCCGGTCCCGCCGGTTCATAGGTTTTATAGGCGAGCGCAAATTCCTGGTGGCCGAGGAACTCGGAACGGCTCTGCTCGCCGCTCGCCAGCGCCGCGATCTTGCGCAATATGTGCTCGCCGACCTCCTGGATCGTCTCCTGGCCATCGGCAATGGTGCCGCCATTGACGTCAATATCGTCGGAAAGCCGCTGGAACACCCGGGAATTCGACACGCCCTTGATGATCGGGGCGATCGCCTGCCCGACCACCGAGCCAGCCCCTGTCGTGAACACGATCAGCTGGCAGCCGCTTGCCACCATCTCGGTCACCGTCTGGGTGTCGTTGATGTTCGGAATGCCGAGCCGCACCGGCCCGTCATTGACCGTGTCCATCAAATGGAGGCCCGGCCGCCGTGGCCGGTCGCCTGGCTTGAGCAGACCGACAATGGCGCGGCTGCCACTTTTGGCATAAGCGCCGACCGACTTTTCCTCGATCGTCGATAATCCGTGCTTGATGTTGCCGCCGCCGAAGCTTCCATGGCCCAGGGCGCGGTGATAGGCGTCGGCCTTTTCCACCGCGGCGATGAGCTCGGCGCCGAGCTCCGGCGTTACGGCGCGGCTCGCCAGATGCTGCTCGCACCCGATCAGCTCCGGCGTCTCCTCGAACATCACCGTCGCCCCCTGATCGACCAGGAGGTCGAAGGCATGGCCGACCGCCGGATTGATGGTGATGCCGCTCAACCCGTCGGATCCGCCGCATTTGGTGCCGACCACCAGCTCGGCAAGCGACAGCGGCACGGTGGCGGCCGCCTTGAGCCGGGCCAGCTCCGCGGCGACGAAAGCCCGGCCTTCATCGATCGTTGCCCGCGTCCCGCCGCGCTCCTGGATGACCATCAGCTCGACCGGGCGCCCCGACCGCGCGATTGCCTCCTTGAGGTCGCCGCGCCGGAATTCCTCGCAGCCGAGCGACACCAGCAGCACGGCACCGACATTGGGGTGGGTGCACATGGCCTCGAGAATGCGGTGCGCATAATCGCTCGGGTAGCAGCCGGGGAAGCCGATCAGCTGCGCCCCCTGCTCCTGAAACGGCTCGGCAATGCGCCGCGCCACATGATGGGCGCACTCGACGAGATAGACGACCGCCAGGTAGTTGCGGATGCCCTTGCGCCCATCCTGCCGCGGATAGCCCCGCATGCGGCTGAGGTCGAGCCGCGGGATCGCCGCCAGCGGACGCGCCTGCCCGTCACTCATAATGGTCGACCTCGTTGTCGAGATACTGGCTGCGGACATTGTGGGTGTGCACCAGCATGCCCTCGGCAATGGCCGACCGCGCCAGCCCCACCGCCATGCCGAACCGGACGATCGGCTGTTCGGCGGCGATCGGCTGGAGCGCGATCTTGTGCCCGAGCGGGATGTGCTCCCGCGCCGCCACCGCGAAATCGGCCCGGTCGACCGCCATCTCGCCGGCGGCGATATCGCTCAGTGCCACCCCCACATTGTCGGCAGGAGCCAGTCTCACGATATTGGCGCGCCGGTCCATGGCTCACCGCTCTTTCAGCCGCGGCACGCCGGTCTGCCGCATCATCTCGAGAGCCGCTGCCCGGTAGGGCTTGCGAATGTCGCGGGTGGGCGGCCGGCAGCGGCTCGACGGCAGGCCGATCAGTTCCATGCACAGCTTGTCGAGATACCCATCGCCGCTCGTATATTCGCGCTCGATGCGGGTCCACAGCTTGTAGAACGGCATGGCCTCCTCGACCATCATGCGGGCGATCTCGCTATGATTGCCGGTTCGCACCTCATCGATAAGCTTCACTCCCCATTCCGGCCAATAATTGCACAGGTGAACTTCGAAGGCGCGGGCTCCCAACGCCGGCATGGACGAATAGGGAAAGAACAGATTGTTGTCGATGATGGTGAACCGGTCGGAGAAATGCGAGGTGACATCCTCGAATTCCATGGCATCGCTGCGCGGCGTTGCCCATTTCAGCCCGACAATATTGGGGATCCTGGCCAGTCTCTCGACCATGCCAAAGCTGAGGTTCGTCGCCGTCCAGAACGTGTTGTAGACGATGATGCCGACATTCTTGGCCGCTGCCGCCCCGGCCGTGACGAACTCCTCGAAATCGGCTTCCGTGTGGGTGAAATAGAACGGGCACGACACCTGCAGGAAATCGAAGCCCATCGCCGATGCCGCATCTGCCAGCCGGCAGAGCTCTCGCGTGCTCGTGGTCTGGCCGCCAAAGGCGAGCGGCACCCGGCCGGCGGCCTCGTCCATCACCGTCTCGGCCACCCCCAGGCGCTCCTCGAAGCTCATGGTCGAGAAATCCCCGGCGGCGCCGCCCGCCAGCAGCGTCGCATTGGCGGCGTTGAGCCCGTTGTCGAGCAGGAAGCGCACGAAGCTCCGCAGCGCCGGCCAGTTCACCGTCAATTCGGGAGAGTCGTCGAACGGCGTCGGGACGGTGACGTAGCAGCCCTCGAGCCGCCGTTTCAGTCGAACGGAATCCATCCCCGATCATCGCAGCAAAACCCACGAGGAATTGACCTCAAACGACAAATCCTTCTCAATGGGCGCCAGATTGCGAGGCGCCCCATGCTGGACAAGAGCCGCTCCATTCCCCGCTTCATCCTGCTTCTGCAGCCGGAATTCCCGATCAACGCCTTCATCCTCGCAACCGAGGCAGTGCGCATTGCCAACCAGAACAGCGGCCGCACCCTGCTGACCGCCCTGATCGTCTCGGAAGACGGTCGCGATGTCAGGGCGAGCAACGGCATGTGGATCAAGCCGGACGAATCCCTCGCCACCATGCCCGCCGCCGAGGTCCTGCTGGTGTTCGAGGGCAATCTGCCGGTCCAGCGCAACACCAACCGGCTCCTGTCGGCAATTCGCGCCGCCCGCCGCCACGGCTCGCTCATCGCCGGCATCGACACCGGCGCTTTTGCCCTGGCCCAGGCGGGCCTCCTCGACGAAACCGGCGCTGCCGTCCATTGGGAGGCCGCCCCGTCCTATCGCGAGCGCTTTCCCGGCCGCACCACTGCCGACCGGCTGTTCACCGAAACGAGCGCCATCGCCTGCTGCGCCGGCGGCGTCGCCACCCTCGACTTCATGCTGACGCTGATCGAGCGCTTCCATGGCCGCGCCCTCGCGCTCGAGGTCGCCGATGCCCTGGTCCACACGCCGCGGCCGGGCACCTCGCCGCAGCGCCGCGCCGACCAGTCGCGCGAAACCACGCCGTCGCTGTCGCGGCGGCTCATCGCGCTCATGGAACGCAACCTCGATTTTCCCCTGGCACCGTCGGCACTGGCCGGCGAGCTCGGCATCTCGGTCCGCAAGCTCGAGCGCCACTGCCGGCGCTTCTACGGCCAGTCGCCGATGCAGCTTTACCTGAAGGTCAGGCTGCAGGCGGCGCGCAATCTCCTCTTCTACGAGGAGCAGACCATGAAGGACATCGCCGATGCCTGCGGCTTCTCCTATCCCTCGGTCTTCACCCGCGCCTTCAAGACCCAGTTCGGCGAGACCCCGCGCGCCTTTCGCCTCACGCTTCGCCGCCGCCAGGGTGTCGGACAGACGGTGCGGCCGGAGATCGCCCGCCTTGCCCGTCGCGACGTCATTCCGAGGCAATCATGAGCTCTGCCGCCGGGATGTGGCAGCGGATCACATGTCCCGGCTCGGCCACGTGCAACGCCGGCTCCTCGCTTTCGCAGATGCGCCCGAGCTTGCGCGGGCAGCGGGTCTGGAAGACGCAACCGGGCGGCGGCTTGAGCGCGCTCGGGATCTCCCCCTGAAGCCGGATGCGGGCGCCGGGGCGGCCGCTGATGTCGGGCACCGCCGACAGCAGCGCCGCGGTGTAGGGATGATGCGGCCCGGCAAACACCCGCTCGGCCGGCCCGACCTCGACGATGCGGCCGAGATAGAGCACCGCGATCCGGTCCGCCAGGTAGCGCACCACCCCGAGATCGTGCGAGATGAAGATGTAGGCGACCTTCTGCGAGGCCTGCAGATCCGCCAGCAGATTGAGGATCGCCGCCTGCACCGAAACATCGAGCGCCGAGGTCGGCTCGTCGCACACCACCACCTTGGGCTCGCCGGCAAAGGCCCGGGCGATCGCCACCCGCTGCTTGAGGCCGCCGGACAGAGCGCGCGGCTTCTGCGCCAGATAGCGGTCGGGCAGCTGCACGCTGCGCGTCAGAGCGATGAGGCGCCGCTGCATCGCGCTGCCGCCAAGGCCCGCGAGCTTGGTGACGGCTCTGCCGATCAGTCGCCGCACCGTGTGCGACCGGTTGAGCGCCGAATCGGGGTTCTGGAAGACGATCTGCAGCGCCTTGACGTCTCCCGGCGCGCGGCCGCCGATCCGCGGCGGCAGGACCCGGCCATTCATGCTGATGCGGCTCTCCGGATCGGCTGCCGTCAGCCCCAGCAGCGACCGCGCGAGCGTCGTCTTGCCGCTACCCAATTCCCCGACCAGCCCCAGCGTTTCCCCCGCCGCGAGCACGAGCGACACATCGCGCAGCGCCGCCAGCGCCTGGTCGCCGACCCGGTAGGTCTTGCTGAGATTGTCGATCCTGAGGATGGGGTCCGGATTGGAGGGTAGCAGCGGCTCGGCCATCTGCACCGGCTCAGCCCGCGGCAGGTCGGCGGCGAGCTCGTGATAGTGGCAGCGGCTGAACCGCCCGCCGAGATCGATGAGCGGCGGCTCCTCGCGCCGGCACCGCTCGGTGGCGAGCGCACAGCGGGCCGTGAAGATGCAGCCGGGCGGCGGCGCGCCGGGCATCGGGGGAAAGCCCGGAATGGTGTCGAGCCGCGCCGTCTTCTTGCGGCGTTCCGGCCGTGGCAGGCAGCGCAGCAGGCCGACCGTATAGGGGTGGCGCGGCGCCTCGAACAAGCTTCGCGTCGGCCCCTCCTCGACGAGCCGCCCGGAATAAAGCACGCCGGTGCGCTCGCACAGCCGGGCGACGATCGCCAGATTGTGGCTGATGAACAGGATGGCGGTATCGAACTCGAACCGCAGCTTCTCGATGAGGTCCAGCACCTCGGCCTCGACCGTCACATCGAGTCCGGTCGTCGGCTCGTCGAGGATGAGCAGCGCCGGATTGCGCGCCAGCGCCATGGCGATCGCCACCCGCTGCTGCATGCCGCCCGACAGTTGATGCGGGTAGCGCTCCATCACCCGTCCCGGATCGGAAATGCGCACCCGGTCGAGCATCTCGGCGCTGCGGGCCAGTGCTTCCTCCCGCGCCATGCCGCCAAGCGCGAAGATCTCGGCAATCTGGCGTCCGATGCGGATCGACGGGTTGAGCGCCCGGCCGGGATCCTGGTAAACCATGGCGACCGTCGTCTGCCGCAACGACCTGAGCTCCGCCTGCCCCATGCCCATCAGGTCCTGGCCGTTGACCCATAGGCGCCCCCCCGTCACCGCGCCGTTGCGCGGCAGGTAGCGCACCGCGGCAAAGGCGGCGGTCGATTTGCCGCAACCCGATTCGCCGACAAGTCCATAGGCCTCGCCCGGCCTGATGCGGAAGGACAGGCCGCGCAGCACCGTCCGCGCCGTTCCCCGAATGCGATAGCTGACATCGACCTTGTCGAATGCGAGCGCGTCCTCAGCCATTGACCACCGCCTCGATCCCGTCGGCGATGAGATTGACCCCGATCACCAGCGATGCGATGGCCAGCCCGTCGAACAGCACCGTCCACCAGTAGCCGCCGCCGATCAGCCCGTAATTGGCCGAGATCGACAGCGCCCAGTCGGGCGACGGCGGCTGGATGCCGAAACCGATGAAGCTCAATGTCGCGACGGTGAAGATGGCATAGCCGAGCCGCACCGTCGTCTCGACAAGAATGGGCGGTGCGACATTCGGCAGGATCTCGACGAACATGATATGAGCCGGTCCCTCCAGCCTGAGCTTCGCCGCCGCCACATAATCGAGCTCGCGCTCGGCCAGCACCGCCGCCCTGACGGTGCGGGCGATGATCGGCGCGAAGCCGAAGGCGATGACCAGCACCACCGTGACCTTGGAGGTGCCGAGCGCGACCAGCGCCAGCAGGGCGACGATCACCGTCGGCAGCGCCAGCAGGGCATCGACGATCCGGCTCAGCACCTCGTCGACAAGCCCGCGCGCATAGCCCATCGCCAGGCCGAGCACCGTGCCGCCCAATGTGCCGAGAAAGGTCGCGAGCGGCGCCACCGTGAGAATGTCGCGCGATCCGGTGATCACCCGCGACAACACGTCGCGGCCGAGCTGGTCGGTGCCGAACCAATGCTCACGCGACGGCGGCAACAGCGTGTTCAGCATGTCGTCGGCATAGGGATCATAAGGCACCACCGCATGGCCGAAGATCGCACAGGCCGTCCAGAAGGTGACGATGGCAAGTCCGATCAGGAAGGTCGGCGAAGCGACAAGCTGGGCCAGGCGCTCGCGCCGCTCTTGCGCGGGCGTCACCTCCGCCTGGATGGTCGGCACCGCCGAGGTTTCGCTCATTCGCCCGCCCCGTAGCGGATGCGCGGATTGAGCCACGAATAGAGGAGGTCTGCGAGCAGGGTTGCCACCGCGAACACGCAGCCGACGGTCAGCACGCCGGCCTCCAGCATCGGGAAGTCCTTCTTGTTGGCGGCGATGAAGATGAGGCTGCCGATGCCCTGGTAGTGGAATAGCGTCTCGATCACCACCAGCCCGCCGATCAGATAGGCGGTCTGGGTGGCGATCACGCTGACCGTCGGCAGCAGCGCATTGCGCAGAACGTGCCGCCAGATCACCACCCCTTGCGGCAATCCCTTGAGCACCGCCGTGCGCGTATAATCGGCATCGAGCGCCTCGATGGTTCCGGCCCGTGCCATGCGCGCAATATAGCCGAACAGAATGAGCACCAGCGGAATGGACGGCAGGAGCAAATGATAGAGCTGGCCGAAAAACCCGGATCCGGGCGGCCAGGTCGCCGAGATCGGCAGCCATCTCAGCCACACGCCGAAGATCAGGATGAGAATGATGCCCGAGACGAATTCCGGCACGATGGTGGCCGACAGGCCGGCCACCATGATGATCCGGTCGGCGGCCTGCCCGACATGGAGCGCTGCCAGCACGCCCATGAACAGGCTGAACGGCACCACCAGCAGGAATGCCACCGCCGCCAGCTTGGCCGAGTTGGCAAGCGCCGTGCCGACAAACGGCGCGACGGGCGCGCGGTAGGCATAGGACTGCCCCATGTCGCCCTGGGCGAAACGGGCGACCCAGTCGCCATATTGGACGAGCAGGGGACGATCGGTCCCCATCTCGTGATTGAGCGCATCGACCGCCCGCTGGTCGGCAAACGGGCCGAGCATGGCGCGCCCGACATTGCCCGGCAGCACCTGGCCGGCGGTGAACACGATGACGCTGAGCAGCCACAGCGTGATGAGTGACAGTGCCGCCCGCTTGAGGAGGAACCGCGCCATCGCCGAGGGCTATGCTCGCCCCGTCAGCCGACCGTCGTCCTGGCCAGTAGAAGCTGGCCCATCGCTGTCGTCAGGACGCCGGCGACACCCTTCTTCACCACCGTCAGAAAGTCGTAGAAATAGCTGAAGATCACCGGCGTCTCGTCGAGCAGCAGCCTCTGGATCTTGCCGGCTGCCGCCTGCTGCGCCTCGAGGTCGAGGCTGGCGACATAGCTGGTGACCAGCTGGTCGTAGTCCTTGTTCTTGAAGTGCGCCGCATTCCACGTGCCGTCGCTGCGCAGCGGCGCCGCCAGGAAGACGTTGGGCACGCCGCGATGGCCGTAGTCGGTGATGCCCATCACCGAGTTCGAGCCATGGCGACTTGCCATAGACGGCATCGCCATAATAGGCGCCCTGGTCGAGCACGTTGAGATTGATCTTGCCGCCGATCTCCTTGACGGCGTTCTGGATCAGCACCGCATAGTCCGGGATTTCGAGATAGCGTCTCGGTGGTCAGCGTCGTCTCGAAGCCATTGGCCATGCCGGCGGCTTCCATCAGCTGCCTTGGCCTCGGCGATGTCCGTTCGCGTTGCGGCACGCTCGTGTCGGTCGATCGGATAGACGCCGGCGAACGGGCTGTCGTTGCCGATCTTGGCCCGGCCCTTCATCAGGCCCTGCACCAGCTTTGGCCGATCGAGGCATGAGCGCCACCGCCCGGCGCACCCGCTTGTCCTTGAACGGCTCCATGTCGTTGCGCATGTGCACCTGCTGATGCGCCGTCGACGGCAGTGCTGATGATGTCGAAATTCGGATCGTTGAGCAGCGCCGACGCCCTGCAGCACCGGCGACCTGCTGGATGATGTCGATCTGCCCGCCCTGCAGCGCCAGGATCTGCGGCTGGATAATCGGCATAGAACGTCGACCTCGACGCGATCCGGCGCCACCTGGCCGCCCCAGTATTCCGTGTTGCGCACGAAGGACGCGCCGACTTGCGGGGTATATTTCTCGAGCTTGAACGGGCCCGGTGCCGATCATGCTCTGCTCGAAGTCGCCGGCATAGTCGGCCGGCAGGATGATCGCGTTGTAGTTGTCGGTCGACACGAGATAGGGGAAGTTGCCATTGGCGGCGTCGAGGTGGAACTCGACGGTGTGGTCGTCGACCTTGCGGGTGCCGCCCTTCGACAAATAGCCGGTGAAGACCGACAGCGCATTCGAACCATTGGCAGGATCGGCGAGCCGGTCGATGCTCGCGACCACGTCGTCGGCCGTCATCGGCTTGCCATTGTGGAACTTCACCCCCTGGCGCAGCTTGAAGGTCCACACCGTGCCGTCCTTGTTGGGCGACCAGCTCTCGGCAAGCATCGGCTCGAGGGTCAGGTCATTGCGGTCGAAGCACAGGAAATCGCCGACATAGCGACAGGACGGTGAGCCCGCCGCCATCGGCGATCTTGACCGGGTCGATGGCGCTCGCCGGCACGATCTGTGCCACCCGGACGGTGCCGCCGCCGGCCGCCCGCGCCAGCCTCGGCTCGGCCAGGAAACCGGCGCTGCCGGCGATAGTCGAGAGTGTGGCCAGGCTCAAGCCGAGGCGGCTGCCATGGCGCATGAACGCGCGCCGGCTCACCCGGCCGGCAAGCAGGCTGTCGATCAGCGCATTCTGCGCCTCGCCATGGCTCAGCCGGAAATGGTCGAGAAGTGCGTGCCTGGCTTTCATGCTGGTCTCCCGTGGTAACTCGCGGGGAACGACTATGAAACGCCAAGCCGAGGTCTGCCAAGTCGATTTGGCGCCGGCGCGCCCTTGACTATCGCATCCCGCGCTACCGTATCGGACGCGGCGCCGGCTGGGCCCGGCTTCGCCCGCGCATGCCGGGCGCCGCGGCGTAAAGCCTGCCGAGCAGGGTGATGACGGCAATCAGCGTCAGGCCGACGGCCAGCGGCGCCAGCAGAAAGGTCCAGTCCGCCGACTGGGTCATCACCACGAAGGTCCCGATCGAGGCGGGCGGGTGGAGCATGTCGAGCGACAGCATCAGGAAGACGGCGCCGCACACCGCCACCGCCAGCGCCGAAGGCCCTGCTCCCAGCAGCTTCAGCGTGATCAGCCCGGCAATGGCGCAGATCAGATGACCGCCGATGACCGCTCTGCGGTTCTTGCGGGTATTCCAGCCCGGAATAGCCACGGTTTTCGGCAGTTTTGCTCATGTTTCCGGCGTTCCTCTTCTAGACCCCGCTGGGCCGGTTTGCAGACGGTTTGCAAAATCTGTTCGGGGACTGTTCTCGAAATGGAAGATTGCCTGGTCGGCTAGGCCACGCGTCCGGGCGAGATAGCGGTCCAGGATTGTGCCCACGCTCTTTAGCGCGTGGCCGGTGATGGCGGCGATCTGTTGCGGGTTGGCGCCTGCCTCGGACAACATTGTAACGGCGGTTCCGCGAACGTCGTGGAAGTGCAGATCGGTGATGCCGGCGGCCCGCGTCGCATCGATCCACAACTTGCGGAAATGCCGTCTTTGGAATGGCCGGCCGGTCCGAGTTGTCAGGATCGTTGCCGCTGTTCTCGGCATGGCGCTGAGCATCCGGTTAAGCGCCTGGGTGCACGGGATGACGATCAGGGGTCCAGCGATACCTCTCCGCCGGCTCTTGCCCTGGCGCAGGCTGATCGCCGTGCCGTCATAGTTGCTCCAGCAGAGCCTCACGATATCGCCTTGCCGCTGGCCGGTGTGAAGCGCCAGGATCATCGCCTGCTGCATCTCAAGCGGCGCCACCTCCATGAACGCGGCGATTTGCTCGGGGCGCCAGATCAGTTCCGAACGATTGCTGTGATAGTGGTGCCTGAAGCCCTTCAGGTAATTGGAATCAACTCCCTCGTGATTTTCTACCGCCCATGTGATCATTGCCGAGATGGTAGACAGTCGGCCATCGGCTTCGCGTTCACCGGATGTTGCGGCCACCTTCTTTGCCCAGCCGGTGAATTCCTTGCGGACTGCGGGATCATTGAGCGCCGCGATCGGCATATCGCCGAATTCGCGCTCGGCCACGATCAGGCAGCGCTTATATTCCGCCGTGGTCGCAGCGGCCAGTTTCTCGAATTCACGTGACGCGGTGTAGTCGGCGACAAGGCCGGCGAATGTGCCCTTGAGACGATCGGCGATCGACCGCTCGGCATCGGCATACGCCGCCATGAACTCCGGCGACCCCGGTTCACACGGCAAGGGATGGCCCGTCGCGCGGTGATAGCGATGCACCCGGACGGTGCCGTCGGCCAAGCGCTTCCGAACGGTGTTGATACCCTTAAGATGAACGCGCACCGCGGGTCGCCTTCCATCGCTCGAGTTCAGTCATCTCGACAGGCCGCTGAACGTTCGGCGACCCGGCAATAATACGAATAGTGCCGTCGGGGGCGAAATCGATCCGCTCCACTGACAGACCAGCGCCGAGCACCGCCGTAATGGCGCGCTTCACGCTGGCCTGCTTCCATGGGGCGGGTCGGTTGCTCATCAGCCGACCTTGCCCTGGGAAATCGATGCTCGATAGGGAAACCGAATCACGTTGCCGGCCGTCTTCTCGGCAAGGTCCAGGTTGACCGCGCCTGCATCAGGCTCTACGAACAGGGCGCGGCGTGTCGAAGGGTCGCAAGTTCTTTGGGGAGAGATTTTCGCGCCGTCTCCGCTGCCAGTCGGGGCGGCGCATTCCTTGTCAGGTTCTCTCTCCCTTCTGGCGCCGGGGCCATCTGGATAACTCATAGCTCTTCCTTACAAACTTAAGATCAACGGCCAGCATCTGGGGTTGCTCAGGACGAATCTAATCGAGAGTTGGACTCCGGGAGGTTCACGAGCCATTCCCGCAAATCAATTGTCAAAATCAGCGTCCTTTTGCCCAACTTTTTTGCTCGCAAATCACCGCGACGGATTGCTTCATAGAGGGATGACCTACCGACAGCACTCCCACACAGCGACAATGCGCCCCTTACGCTAGTTGCATATGGTTCTGCGGCAGCCATGCCATTGGGGAATGCTCGTGCACGGAAATCATGTGCGGTCCTGTCAGCGGCGCCAGCGGTGGGATCTCGTGTGTTCATGGGCATTTCCGAATATTGCGGCCTGCAGTGGTCACCGTCGGACGAGTACAGCACTTTAAGAGGTGTCAATAGAGGTAATGTCGGAACACGCTCGCTATCCACAATCTTTTTGCGTCAGGCCGCGATAGTGCGTCGGCGTCCAGCCCTCGACGTGCACCTCGCCATCGGGCGACCTCCCGCTTGCTGTATCGTGGTCGACCGTCGTCATGGGCGCAGCAAACTGTGAGGATCTTCGCAAAACAGTCTTCGGCTTGGAGCCGGCCGGGAGCCTGACCGCAGGATCGGTGCGGCCATGCTCGGATCGAGAACCACGCAACCGTGAAGATTTCCCCGGAGCCAAGCCAAAGGCGTTGCCCAAATGGGGCATGGCGCCTCGGTGAACGATGCCGGATTGACCACAGCGTCGCCGCCGAGCAAGCCGGCATACCTGAAATAGGAGCCGAATGCTTCCGGCCGCATGACGGGCCAAGCGATAAGGTCGATGACAGTTTCGACGTCAACAGCATGGACGGCCATGACGAAAGCAGGCTCGCCGAGTTCGTCGTCGATCTCGAAAAGTCCCGAGCGCTCCTCGATGAAGATACGTCTCAGGCAGATCGGCCCTGCCCGATTTATGATGGCACGATAGTTGACGCCTTAGCTCCTGAGCATCGGCTCAAGTCTCGGGTTCGTGGCATCGGTACAACATCCCGGTACAGGTTCCGTCCGATGTCGAAGCCCCGGGGGACGGTGCGATGGGACCCAAGCATTCTTATGGGTCCAGTCCAGCCTTCGCGGAAAACACTCCGCCTTGTCGTTCAGACAACTCATTGATACATATAGAGATTGTGTCGAAGACCTTCACCGTGCCCCAGCATCTGCCCTAGCAGCCATTCCCACGTGCCCGCTTCTCAAGCACCTTGTTGCTGAATTGAAACACTGGGCGAAATGGCTCTCCTTGGAGAAACGATTTTCTCCCGCGATGTCGAGCTGGCGTTACCTATCTCCGCGAGAAGCTTCGTCTCCCGGGTGATCGACTTGGACATCAGCTATCAGATCAGGGACCGGATTTAGGCATGTAATGGCTTTAGCCACCCGTTCTGTCGTCTGCTCATCCTCGCCCTTGACCGTTATCCAGACCCTGTGTCCGTCCTTCGATAAGAGGGAAAAGTTGATCTCCAGGCCACACGGGATAAGCGGAAAACTGCCATTTCGTTTCCAGGTCATCACAAAGTGATAACATCAATGTGATTAATGACCAAGCGGAAGCTTTTACCGATGGGCCTAGACAGCAAAAAACTGAAAGCCCTTCTGAAGAAATATTCCAAGGTCTACTGCTCATCTACATCAGCCGAGCGCATTTGAAACCGCACTCAGCATCACTTTTCATTTGCAGTGTGTCTTCAACGCAACACCTCCGTCGCAAAGTTGCCGCAGGTTCGCCACAACGTCTGTTCCAGAGCGGGAAGGGGTGAATGATGGAGCGATCAAATGACCATCGCCTTCGTGCTCACGTGCCTAGCCGGCATTCAAGGCCAAGCACAACCAGTAATTGGTCTCAATTGCGGACAAGAGTTCGCGACACAAGAAGAATGCCTGACCACCGAACAATCCATGGGAAATGGCATCGCCACCCCCTTCGTGCTGGCGAAATGCGTGCAATCTCCCGTTAAGAGGCCCGAAGAATGGTGTGCACCCCGGACAACGATGAAAGTCGAAGCCGGAAAGCTGACTTTGACCGAAAACGGATCAACCGAAATTTTAGTCTACAGTGAGCCGTCCGGCGCGGGACTGAATGGGCAGCTTTACATCGGCAAAGCTTCGTTAAAAAGCGATATGTTGCTTCAGGCGAAAATCTTGATGGATTCCAGAGTGGGCCACTATTGGGAGCCGGAGATCCGCATCTTCCGCAACCAAGTTTTTTGGCAGTGTAAGCGACCACGGGACCAATCAGCAACAAACGCAATTTCACAGTAATCGAAACTCCTTGCCCAGCATCGTGTGCGGAAATCGAGTTCTTGACCTGCTTTGCGCTGGGCTGGCGGCGCTGTGCACAGCCAGATCACTGAAGGACACTGTCAATGATGTCAGCCGATCCTGAAGGCTATTACTCAGATCTGGGTATCAGTCCGTCCGCAACAGCCGACGAGATCAGGGCTATCTACCGCGCGTTGGCGAAAATCTACCATCCTGATGTGAACCCAGATCCTGCCGCACCCGCGAGGTTTCGGCGCTTCACCACCGCTTATGAGGTTCTGAGCGATCCAGAAGACGCGCCGCCTACGATGCAGGGCTTTCCGGCGGGAAACAGAACTGCAGGACCGCAGCCGCCGCCTGAAACGGAGGGAGGCGCCGTCCCGCCCATTGAGTGCTCCGTTTGTAGAAAGACAACCGTTCAGCCACGCTTCCTCATCTTTCGACATGTGATCAGCGCGATCCTGGTTACACGAATAACCACGAAACCCGGCGTCTATTGCAGCAGATGCGCTTCCAAGACTGCCTTGCGGGCAAGCGCCATAAGCGCGGCCTTGGGGTGGTGGGGCCTGCCTTGGGGACAATCGGTCGACAATCAAGGAAATCGCAAGGAACGTGCGTGGCGGGGAGCGGAACCCCGACATCGACGAACAGCTACTCTGGCAAAATGCAATGGCATTCTTCCAGGAGCATAAACTGGGCCTTGCTGCATCCCTTGCGTTTTACCTGCGCTCTGCGGCCGATGATAAGATTGCCAAGGCAGCCCGGCAGTTACTCCAGTTTCTGTCATGGAATGGCGTTAAAGCCGAAAAGCTGACGTCAGCTTGGGCGTTCAGACCCGGATCGGCGATTGGACAGGTCCTACTCGGGGCTATCGTTCCCATCGCGGTTTTTTTTCTCGTTGCGATCACCAGTTACATAGGCAGCGATGGACAGGGGCTAACATACGCCCACCTGCCCAGCGCTGGCTCGTACGCACCATTGCCGCACTCTGACTCGCCCGCGCCTATTCCCTCTATGGCCGATTTGCCTGTACCGCCAGCTCCTACAGAACAACCGAAATCCTCCCATCGCCGTGCCACCGGCTCCCGATGACGTGTCGCCGGCTGTGCCGCCCGCGGCAAAATCAGCGGCATATGCTGCGCCGTCCGATGAGACAACCCGGTGTTGCAAAGATCAAGCCAGATACCTAGCGCTCGAATTCGACATAGCGCCCAAATCCGCCATACAGCTCAAATCAAGCCTCGGGCCATGGGGACCCTTTGATCGATCCAGTTACACTCTTCCTTCAACATTCCGAAAAGGACAGGATCGCATCCTCCCGGATAATAGCGACGAGCCCCCCTTCAACGCGGAATCCGGCATGAATCATCACGTCTATTACCTTGCCCTTATCTGCCCGGGTGCGCGCCGTTGCTCGCTGGACACCAGGATAAACGCGAAATCCAGCCGGACGATTTAGCCACCAAATCCGATTTCACGACGTCCCCGATCGATGATTTCCTCGCTGCGTTTAGTCGCGATCCTGTTACCGCAAATTACACTCCTCCTCTAACATCCCGAGAACGATTTCATCAGCGCCATCCGGATAATATCGACGCGCAGCAGCAAGCGGCCCTTCTTCCTCCGGCTGTGGCGCAGCCAGCAACGGGGCAGACTGGCTACGTCGTCCAGCTTGCCACGTTTCGTTCAGAAGACGAGGCAGCAGGCGAGTTCCGCCGTCTTCAATCCCAGCACCCACAGCTCGTGGGCACACTGCAGCAGCGGATTCAGCGCGCTGAACTCGGCGCCAGCGGCACTTTTCTATCGCCTAGGCGTCGGGCCGCTCAGCACCAAGGATCAGGCACACGGGCTATGCAAGTCCTTTGTCGCTGCAGGTGAGAAGGACTGTTTGGTTCGCTCGCAGTAGGCCGTCCTGCGAGGATGGACGATAGCGGGAGGTCGACCGTGCCAACACCAGCCACTCAATCGACTGCTGCACTCGGCGCTCAAAAATAGCGGAACAGGA
>CAVUUY010000012.1:0-56877 GCA_963744915.1 uncultured Alphaproteobacteria bacterium | reverse complement strand
GCGCAGCCCGCGGCTCGCCGTCAAGCCGGCCGAGCAGGGCTGATGGGACGGTGGCGGCGGCTCGGCGTGATCTTCGCCATCATCCTGCTGCTGGTTCCGGCCGCGGCGCGAGCGGTCGAGCCTGACGAGATAATCGCCGACCCGAGGCTCGAGGCGCGGGCGCGGGCGCTCAGCAGCGAGTTTCGTTGCCTCGTCTGCCAGAACCAGTCGATCGACGATTCGGATGCGCCGCTCGCCAAGGACCTACGGATCCTGATCCGGGAGCGGCTCAAGGCCGGGGCGAGCGATTCCGAGGTGCGGGAATTCATGGTCGAGCGCTATGGCGATTTCGTGCTGCTCAGGCCGCGGCTGACGGTCGAAACGCTGCTTCTGTGGTTCACGCCGTTCGCATTGCTGCTGGCTGGCCTCATTTTCGCCATCAGGGCGGGCATGCGGCGGGAAGCCGCCGGTGCCGCGGAGGCGGCGCTGAGCGAGGAGGAAAGGCGTCGGGCGGAGAGAATAATCGCCGGCCAGGAACGTTAACAACTTTTCATCCCCCCGAAAGATCGCGGTAAGCCGAGCGTCCCTACATTCGCTCAAGTCAGATCCACCCCACGAGGGAACGCAAGAATGAACAAACTCCTCCCCACTTCGCGTCGGCGGACGGTTTCCGCCCTGGCGATTGCCGGCCTCCTCGGCGCAACTTCGCTGGCCACGCTCACCGCTTTCGATCATCCGACCTCGGCCATCGCTCAGACGGCCATCACGCGGGCGCCTGCCGAAGGCTTCGGCGACCTCGTGGAGAAGGTGATGCCGGCGGTCGTCAGCGTCGAGGCCAAGCTCGGGGTGCAGACTTCGGCCAATATCCAGGGTGACGACGACGAGGAGAGCGGGCCGCAGCAGTTTTCCATGCCCGACCTGCCGCCGGACAGCCCGTTCCGCCAGTTCTTCGAGCAGTTCCCCAAGCGTGGCTTCGGCGGACAGCCGTTCGAGTTCCAGCGCCCGCGCAGCGGCGGCGTGGCCCAGGGTTCGGGCTTCTTCATCTCCGACGACGGTTATGTCGTCACCAACAACCATGTGGTGAAGGGCGCAAGCGAAGTCACCGTCAAGGTTTCGAGCGACCGCGAATACAAGGCCAAGATCGTGGGTACCGATCCCAAGACCGATCTGGCGCTGCTCAAGGTCGACAGCAACGAGCGCTTCTCCTATGTCAACTTCTCGGCGAAAGCGCCGCGCGTCGGTGACTGGGTGATCGCCGTCGGAAATCCGTTCGGGCTTGGCGGCACCGTCACCACCGGCATCGTGTCGGCACGCGGCCGCAACATCGGCAACGGTCCGTATGACGATTTCCTGCAGATCGATGCGCCGATCAATCGCGGCAATTCCGGTGGTCCGGCGTTCAATCTCGATGGTGAAGTGATCGGCATCAACACGGCCATCTTCTCGCCGTCGGGCGGCTCGATCGGCATCGGCTTTGCCATTCCGGCAGCGGAAGCGGTGCATGTCATCGAGGATCTGAAGGACAAGGGCTCGGTCACCCGCGGCTGGCTCGGCGTGCAGATCCAGCCGATCACCGACGAGATCGCCGACAGCGCCGGCCTCAAGCAGTCGGAAGGCGCGCTCGTTGCCGATGTCACGGCGAACTCGCCCGCCCTCAAGGCCGGCATCAGGATCGGCGATGCCATCGTGCGCCTCGACGGCGAGACGGTGAAGGACCCCTCGGATCTGGCGCGCCGCGTCGCCCGCATCTCGCCCGGCAAGCCGGCCAAGGTGACGGTGATGCGCGACGGCAGTGAGCGGCAGGTGGAGCTCACCATCGGCTCGATGCCCACCGATCAGAAGGAGGCCAAAGCCAAGCCGGACGCCAAGGAGGCGACGCCTGCCAAGCCGAAGCTCGGGCTGACGCTCGAGAAGTCGAGCGACGGGCATGGCGTGGTGGTCGCGGCGGTCGAGCCTGAAAGTCCGGCGGCGAGCAAGGGCTTCCGCGCCGGTGACGTGGTGCTGAAGGTCGGCAATGTCGACGTCAACGACCCGACGGCATTGGTGGCGGCCATCGAGCAGGCCTCCAAGGACGGGCACAAGAACGTGCTGCTGCTTGTCCGTTCCGGCGAGCGTCAGCGTTTCGTCGCCCTGCCGACCGCCAAAGGTTGAGACACAGAGTAGTTACCGGATGCGGTTTCCCCGCTCATCCGCATCCGGTCGCCCGCGCGGGCCTCATGCGTAACGGCCCGACACCCGGTTCCCCCAACCCCGACCACTCGGGCCAGGTGGACCCGCGCGGGCGCCTTTGCGGGCAGCAGGCATCGGGTTAAGGCCGTTGGCGAGTGCCTATTGCCTAATGCCTACTGCCTTCTTAGGCTTCTCCCATGCGCATTCTGGTTGTCGAGGATGATCGCGAATCGGCGTCCTGGTTGATCAAGGGGCTGACCGAGGCCGGTCATGTGGCCGATCACGCGCGAGACGGGGCCGAGGGCGTGGCGCTGGCTCGCGAGCGGGTCCATGACGTCGTCGTGATGGACCGCATGCTGCCGCAGCTCGACGGTCTTGCCGCGATCCGGATGATGCGGACGGAGGGCATCCACACGCCGGTGCTGATCCTGTCGGCGCTGAGCGACGTCGACGAGAAGGTCAAGGGCCTGCGCGCCGGCGGCGACGATTATCTTGCCAAGCCCTATGCCTTCACCGAGCTTCTGGCCCGCGTCGAGACGCTGGCGCGGCGGCGCGCGGCCGAGCCGCAGCCGACCAAGCTGCGCACCGGCGATCTCGAGATCGATCTCCTGGCGCGCACCGCGCAGCGGGGCGGCAAGCCCATTCTGCTGCAGCCGCGCGAATTCAAGCTGCTCGAATATCTGATGCGCAATGCCGGCAATGTGGTGACCCGCACCATGCTGCTCGAGAATGTCTGGGACTATCATTTCGACCCCCAGACCAATGTCATCGACGTTCACATCTCGCGGCTGCGCTCCAAGATCGACAAGGGGTTCGGCGAACCCCTGCTGCACACCGTGCGCGGTGCCGGATACACCATCCGTGCGAGCTAGCCTCAGTCTTGTCCGCACCTCGACATTCCGTCTTGCCGCCATCTATGTCCTGATCTTCGCGCTGTCGGTCGGGGCGGTGCTGTTCTACGTCTATTGGTCGACCGCCAATCTGCTGGAGAACCAGACCGACAACGCCATCGGCTCGGAGGTCAAGGCGATCGCCGAGGCCTATCGCCACAACGGGCTGCCCGGCGTGCTGGAGCAGATCATGCTGCGGACGGCCGAGGAGAACCAGGGGGTCTACATCTTCACCAATCCGCTGGGACGGCGGCTTGCCGGCAACCTGCCGGGCTTGCCGGTCGAGGCCACCGGCGAGCATGGCTGGATCGAGTTCGACTATGCCAACCAGGAGGGCCGGTCGCTCGCCCGCCACAAGGCCAAGGCCTATTACACCGAGCTCGAAGGCGGCTTCCGGCTGGTCGTCGGACGCGACGTCGAGGAGCGGCGGCGCTTCGACAGCATCATCAAGAATTCGAGCATTGGCGGGCTGACGCTCGCCTTGGTGCTGGGGCTCGCCGGCGGGCTGCTGATGAGCCGCAATTTTCTCAAGCGCATCGAGCGGCTGACGGCGACCAGCCGCACCATCATGGCGGGCGATTTCGCGCAGCGGATGCCGCTGACCGGCACCGGCGACGAGCTCGACCGGCTGTCGGGGGCACTGAACGAGATGCTGGACCGGATCGACCGGCTGATGGCCGGAATGCGCGAGGTGTCGAGCAATGTCGCCCATGATCTCAAGACGCCGCTCACCCGCATCAAGGCGCGGGCCGAAGATGCGCTGCGCACCGGCGACGAGCGGGATTACCGGATGGCGCTCGAGCGCACGATCGATGAATCGGACAAGCTGCTCGCCACCTTCAATGCGCTGCTGTCGATCGCCAAGGCGGAATCGGGCGAGGCGCGGGAGGGGATCGCGCCGATGGACGCGGCCGAGCTCGCTGCCGACATTGCCGAGCTTTATGACCCGACGATCGAGGAGGCGGGCGGACGCCTCACGGTCAAGGCGCCGGCACCCACGATGATCCGCGCCGACCGCCAGCTCCTTGCCCAGGCGCTGACCAATCTCCTCGACAATGCCATCAAATATGGCGTCGGGCCGGACGGGCGCCCCGATGTTTCGCTCTCGGTCGGG
This sequence comes from uncultured Alphaproteobacteria bacterium, assembly GCA_963744915.1. GTDB lineage: Bacteria > Pseudomonadota > Alphaproteobacteria > Rhizobiales > Aestuariivirgaceae > DATAFF01. The sequence goes on along the minus strand of CAVUUY010000012.1, from coordinate 52,725 downwards.
ACGCGCGACGGCGAGGCGCGGATCGAGGTTACCGATCATGGACCCGGCATACCGGTGGGTGACCGCGAGCGCGTCAAGGAGCGCTTCACCCGGCTCGACGAAAGCCGCACGCTGCCCGGCTCGGGGCTCGGCCTGTCGCTCGCCGCCTCGGTGGCGCATCTGCATGGCGGCCGGCTCGAGCTCGACGACAACCATCCGGGCCTGATCGCCCGGCTGGCATTGCCGGCGATGGAATAGGCAGCGGGATGGTGGGCAAATGGGCAATAGGCAAATAGGCAAATAGGGTTAGGACCCTTCAATTAATCGAATTGAGACCCCCATTTCCCTTCTCCCCGTGCTGACGGGGAGAAGGTGCCCCGCAGCGGCGGATGAGGGGTCTTTCTCGCCAAGCCGAAATCTTCGAGAGATCCTGTATCTTTTACGAGTGAGAAGTCATCGCGCAGACACCCCCTCATCCGGCCTGCGGCCACCTTCTCCCCGCCCGCGGGGGAGAAGGGAAAGGGGGGTACGGCGATCTCCCAAAAAGGGTCTGGGCCCTAGGCCAATAGGCAGATGGCGCGTCGCTGGCTATTTCCACTTTCCTGTGCCGAACAGCACAGGGCGGTGTGCGCACATGTGATAGTGGGACGGGAGCGATAGAGCAGTGAGAGAGCAATGAGCTGGAGCAACGTTTACAAGGCTGTCAGGCGGGGGTCGCCAATCGCGGCAATGAGCCTCAAGCGCGGGACCGCGGTCCTTGTCAGACGGGCGTCAGCGATCTGGAAAATCTTGGGTAAATATCACCAGCAGGCGGTGCCGCTGAACCAGCGAAAGGTCGCGACGGAAGCGCTGAACAGAAGCACCGGGAGCGAAAGTGAAGATTTGAAGCGGCTCAATGTTACGGAAGCGTCAAACAGTAGCACCGGGAGCGAAAGTGAAGACTTGAAGCCGCTCAATGTTATTGTTGTCGTCCCGGACGACATTCTGCCTAAAAGGCGCGAAGCAGTAACTAACATTGCACAAATAGTCGCAGAAAAATTTGCTGGAGCTGAAAAGATCGGCCAGATAAAACTTGAGTACCGTTTGAGGGATTTGCGATTTGAGCTCTGCCGGATCGCATATGACGCGATTGAGAATCCTGAGACTTTGAAGAAGGATCAAGTGCTTAGCGAAATGAGTGACATTCTAGGTTTGGCTTTCAATGCAATTGATCAGAAGAATACAAATTGGAGTCTGAGTTCGGTGGCGAGTGATTGGTTGTTTACCAACGAACTCGCTAAGAGCTACGACAGGATACGCAAGGAACAACAAACTCCCGTTCACACATAGAATTATCAGGCAGCTGGCAGTCCTTTCCTTCAGGCGAGGAACGCGCAGACCGCCAATTGCCGGCTGCCTTCGCCGCTTGCGCCATGCTCTGGTCTGTGGTATACCACGACCGACATGACGTCTGGCACCACCCTTACTGCAACCACGGCGACGCCGGCCAAGGGCTCCAAGCTGGAGCTCAAGCCGGTCGGCGGCAATTTCAGCCTCAAAGAACATATTTACGAGGTGCTGAAGAGCGGCATCACGGCGATGAACCTCTATGACGAGGGGGCGGATCTGCGCCTCGACGAGCGCCAGATGTCGGAGCAGCTCGGCATCTCCCGCACCCCGATCCGCGAGGCGCTGGCCCGGCTCGAGCAGGAGGGGTTCATCGAGATCCAGCCGCGGCGCGGGGTGTTCATCAAGCGCAAGTCGCTCGAGGAGATCCTCGAGATGATCACCGTCTGGGCGGCGCTCGAAAGCATGGCGGCGCGGCTTGCCTGCGAGCATGCCACGGACGAGGAGATCGCCACGTTGCGGGGCGCCCTCCCGAGCTACCGCAAGGACGAGCTCCAGGCCCATATCGACGAATATTCGGAAGCCAACATCTTCTTCCACCAGCGCATTCTCGAGCTCGGCCGCTGCCAGCTGCTCAAGGACATCGCCGACGGGCTGTTCCTCCATATGCGCGCCATCCGCGAGCGCGCCATGGCGGAAGGCGACCGGGTGCGCCGCTCGGTCGAGGATCACATGAACATCATCGAAGCGATCGAGTCGCGCGATGCCGAGCGCGCCGGGAAGGAGGTCCGCGAGCACACGATGCGGCTCCACAGCCACGTCCGGCGCACCTGGAGGGATATCGACCGCGAGCACCGCGATCCGACGAACGCCCCAGGCGCGTGACATCGCTTGCGAAGGAACAGGATTTGAAGGAGAGGCGCCAATCATGTCGACCGCCACGGACACGCTGCACAGGAAGAGCCTCGATGCCGATGTCGTCTCGGGAGGACGGCTCGTCGCCAAGGCCCTCAAGAACGAGGGCGTGGACACCATCTTCACCCTGTGCGGCGGCCACATCATCGATATCTATGACGGCTGCCTCGACGAGGGCATCCGGATCATCGATGTCCGCCACGAGCAGGTGGCGGCCCATGCCGCCGACGGCTATGCCCGCCAGACCGGCAAGCTTGGCTGCGTCGTGACGACGGCGGGACCGGGCTGCACCAATGCGGTGACCGGCATCGCCACCGCCTTCCGCTCCGAAAGCCCGGTGCTGCATATTGGCGGCCAGTCGTCGCTCGCCCAGCACAAGATGGGCTCGCTGCAGGACCTGCCGCATGTCGAGATGATGCAGCCGATCACCAAATTCGCCGCCGGCGTGTTCTCGACCGAGCGGGTGGCCGATATGATCGCGATGGCTGCGCGCGAAGCCTTCGCCGGGGCACCGGGGCCGGTCTATCTCGAAATCCCGCGCGACGTGCTCGACCGCGAGATCGCCGTCGAAAAGGCGGTGATCCCGCAGGCCGGACACTATCGCGCCTCGACCCGCTCGATCGGCGATCCGCGCGACATCGAGAAGCTCGCCGAGATCCTGGTCAAGGCCGAGCGCCCGGCCATCCTTCATGGCCAGCAGGTGTGGACGGCGCGCGGCCAGGACGAGGCCATCGCGCTGCTCCGCGGCCTCGACATTCCCGGCTATTTCAACGGCGCTGCGCGCGGCCTGCTACCCCCGGGCGACCCCCATCATTTCGACCGGACGCGCTCGCTCGCCTTCGCCAAGGCGGATGTCATCGTCATCGTCGGCACGCCGTTCGACTTCCGCATGGGCTATGGCAAGCGGATCGACGTGCCGACGCTGGTGCAGATCGACATGGACTACCGCACGGTCGGCAAGAATCGCGACATCACGCTCGGCCTGGTCGGGGATCCGGGCGCGATTCTCGCAGCGGTGCTCGATGCGGCTTCGGCCAGGATCGACAAGGGCAAGCGCCAGGCGCGGCAGCAATGGATGAAGCAGCTGCAGCGAGGCGGAAGCGGTGGCGAGCGAGAAGCTGATGCCGCTCTTCACCTCCGACCGCTCGCCGATCCATCCCTATCGGCTGGCATGGGAGATCAACGAATTCCTCGGCGAGGACACGATCTATATCGGCGATGGCGGCGACGTCGTCACCATTTCGGCGCAGGCGGTCAGGCCGCGCCAGCCCGGCCAGTGGATGGATCCGGGAGCGCTGGGCTCGCTGGGAGTCGGCACCGGCTTTGCGCTTGCGGCCAAGCTCGCCAACCCCAAGAAGGAGGTGATGTGCCTGTTCGGCGACGGCTCGTTCGGCATGACCGCCTTCGACATGGAGACGGCCAACCGCTTCAACGCGCCGTTCCTCGCGGTGGTCGGCAACAACTCGGCGATGAACCAGATCCGTTACGGCCAGATCGCCAAGTATGGTCCGCAGCGCGGCGACATCGGCAACAAGCTCGGCGATGTCGAGTTCTCGAAATTCGCCCACATGCTGAACGGGCATGGCGAGGAGGTGCGCGAGGCCGCGAAGATCGGGCCGGCACTGAAGCGGGCGCGGGAGGCCATCGCCAAGACCGGCCGCTGCGCCGTGGTCAATGTTTGGATCGACCCCAATGAATACGCACCGGGGACGAAGAACCAGACCATGTACAAATAGGCAATAGGCAATAGGGCAGACCCATGCAGGCACTGGCGGATATCAAGGTGCTCGACTTTACCCATGTGCAGTCCGGGCCGACATGCACGCAGCTTCTGGCCTGGCTCGGCGCCGATGTGATCAAGGTCGAGCGGCCGGGCGAAGGCGACGCGACGCGCGGGCAGCTGCGCGACATTCCGGGCGTCGACTCGCTCTACTTCACCATGCTGAACCACAACAAGCGCTCGATCACGCTCGATACCAAGTCGGCGCGCGGCAAAGAGGTGCTGGAGAAGCTGGTCAGGACCTGCGACGTGCTCGTCGAGAATTTCGCTCCGGGCGCGCTCGACCGCATGGGACTCACCTGGGAGCGAATCCAGGAGCTCAATCCGCGGATGATCTATGCCTCGGTCAAAGGCTTCGGGCCGGGTCCTTACGAAGACTGCAAGGTCTATGAGAACGTGGCGCAGTGCACCGGTGGCGCAGCCTCGACGACCGGCTCTCACGATGGTCCTCCGCTGGTGACCGGCGCGCAGATCGGCGACTCCGGAACCGGCCTCAATCTCGCATTCGGCATCGTGGCGGCGCTCTATCACCGCGAGCGGACCGGCAAGGGCCAGCGGGTGCTCGCCGCCATGCAGGACGGGGTGCTCAATCTCTGCCGCGTCAAGCTGCGCGACCAGCAGCGGCTGGCCCATGGCCCGCTCAAGGAATTCAGCCAGCACGGCAAGGGCATCCCGTTCGGCGAAGCGGTGCCGCGGGCCGGCAACGACTCGGGCGGCGGCCAGCCCGGCTCGATCCTCAAATGCAAGGGCTGGGAGAGCGATCCCAACGCCTATGTCTATTTCATCACCCAGGCAGCGGCCTGGGACAAGGTGTGCGACGTCATCGGCAAGCCGGAATGGAAAACCGATCCGGCCTATGCCACGCCGCCGGCCCGGCTCGACAAGCTCGATCAGATCTTCGCCACGATCGAGGAGTGGACCAAGACCAAGGGCAAGTTCGAGGTGATGGCGATCTGCAATCCGCTCGACATTCCCTGCGGGCCTATCCTGTCGATGAAGGAACTGCTCGAGGAGCCGAGCCTGCGCGAGACCGGCACCGTGGTCGAAGTCGACCATCCGACACGCGGCAAGTACTTCACGGTCGGCATGCCGGTGAAGCTGTCGGCATCTCCGGCCGAGGTCAGGCGCTCGCCGCTGCTGGGCGAGCACAATGGCGAGATCCTCAAAGAGGTGCTGGGCTATTCCGCCGAGGAGGTCGCGGCAATCACCGCTTCGGGCGCCATGGGCGCGGCAAAGTCCAGGGCGGCGGCGGAATAGGATCGGAGAAGGTCATGCGGATCATCGTCAACGGCCAGCAGGCGTTCGGCAAGGCGGCGCTCGAGACGATCCTCAAAGCCGGCAAGGACGAGGTGGCGGCGGTCTACACCGCGCCCGACAAGGAAGGCCGTCCGGTCGATCCCCTGAAGCAGGCGGCGCTCGACAACAAGATCCCGCTCTCTCAGCCGGCCTCCTACAAGGACGAGGCGGTGGCGGCCGAGATGAAAGCGCTCAAGCCCGATCTCATGGTCATGGCCTATATGATCATCTTCGTGCCGGAGAGCGTCCGCTCCATCCCGTGCTCCGGCTCGATCTGCTTTCATCCCTCGCTGCTGCCGAAGCATCGCGGGCCGTCGTCGATCAACTGGCCGATAGCCATGGGCGCGACCAAGACCGGCCTGACCTGGTTCTGGCCCAATGACGGGCTGGACGAGGGCGACATCCTGCTGCAGCGCGAGGTCGCGATCGGGCCTGACGAGACGCTCGGCGATGTCTATTTCAAGAAGATCTTTCCCTTGGGCCTCGAGACGACCCTCGATGCCATCGAGCTCATCCGTTCCGGCAATCCGCCACATGTGAGGCAGGACGACTCGAAGGCGACCTATGAGAGCTGGTTCCGGCGTGACAATGCGCGGATCGATTGGGAAAAGGACGCAGCCGCGGTCTACAATCTGATCCGCGCCGCCAATCCGCAGCCCGGCGCCTGGACGGTTCTGAATGGCGCAGAGGTGCAGATCTTCGATGCCCGCCGGCGCGACGGTACGGGCGAGCCCGGCACCGTCATGGCCATCGGCGACGAGGGCGTGCTGGTGCAGGCGACAGGCGGGCGCGTGCTGCTTCAGCGGGTCCGCCGCAAGGGCGGCGACAAGATCCCGGCGGCGCAATGGGCCGCGGAGGCTGGCGTGACCAAAGGAACGCGGCTTGGCGCCTGAGCGCGATCCAAGGCCCGCGCCACGATGACCGCGTTCACGCGCTTGTAGATGGCGTCACCGTTTTCGTCGCTTGGCGCAGTCGCGAGACCTTGGGGTTATCCCCTCGCGGCGCGAGTCGCAAGGGGACCGTTCGGATGGCGCTTCCTGCCGATGGGCGAGGGGCTTACGGGCCGCGCCGCTCGCCGCGCGCCAGCTCGTCCAGCGGCTCTGGCTTGGTGCGGGCGCGCTTGATCTCGAGCTTGTTGAGGGCGGCAATATAGGCTTTGGCCGAGGCCACCAGCGTGTCGGGATCGGCGGCGCGCGCCGTGACGCTCTTGCCCGCCGCGACATCGTCGAGCTTGACCGAAACTTCCGCCTGGGCGTCGGTTCCCTCGGTCACCGCGTGAACTTGGAACAGCGCCAGCTTGGCGTCGTGCGGCACGAGGGCCTTGACGGCATTGAAGGTCGCATCGACCGGGCCGTTGCCCGATGCCTGCACGGTGCGGTGCACGCCGTCGACATCGAGTGTGAGGGTCGCCGATTGCGGGCCCATGGTGCCGGCAATGACGGTGAGCGCCACCACCTTCATGCGGTCGGCCTTCGTGGCGATTTCCTCGTCGACCAAGGCCTCGATGTCCTCGTCGTAGGTGACCTTCTTGCGGTCGGCCAGCGCCTTGAAGCGGACAAAGGCGTCCTCCAGCGCGTTGTCCGACAGCTTGTAGCCCAGCTCTTCGAGCTTGGCCTTGAAGGCATGGCGCCCGGAGTGCTTGCCCATGACCAGCGAAGTCTTGGCGACCCCCACCGACTCCGGCGTCATGATCTCGTAGGTCTGGGTGTGCTTGAGCATCCCGTCCTGGTGGATGCCGCTTTCATGGGCAAAGGCGTTGCGGCCGACGATCGCCTTGTTGTACTGCACCGGGAAGGACGTGGCGGCGGCCACGAGGCGGGAGGCGCGGGTGAGCATGGCGGCATCGATGCCGGTGCGAAACGGCATGATGTCGCCGCGGGTCCTCATCGCCATCACCACCTCTTCGAGGGCGGCATTGCCGGCGCGCTCGCCAATGCCGTTGACGGTGCATTCGATCTGGCGGGCGCCGGCCCGGACGCCGGCCAGCGAATTGGCCACCGCCATGCCGAGGTCGTCATGGCAATGGACCGAGAAGACGGCCTTGGCGGAATTCGGCACGCGTTCCATCACCATGGCGATCAGCGCCCCATATTCGTCGGGGACCGAATAGCCGACCGTATCGGGGATGTTGATGGTGGTGGCACCGGCCTTGATCGCCGCCTCGACGCAGCGGCAGAGGAAATCATGCTCGGTGCGCGTCCCGTCCTCGCTCGACCACTCCACGTCGTCGACCAGATTGCGCGCCCGCGTCACCGAAGCGGTGACGAGGTCGAGGACCTCGTGCGGCTCCTTCTGGAGCTTCCACTTCATATGCACCGGCGAAGTCGAGATGAAGGTGTGGATGCGCGGGCGACGGGCGGAACGCACCGCCTCCCCGGCACGGTCGATGTCCCTCTGGCCGGCACGCGCCAGGCCGGCAATGACCGCCCGCTTGGCACGGCGGGCGATCTCCCCCACCGCTTCGAAATCGCCTTCGGAGGCGATGGGGAACCCGGCCTCGATGATGTCGACGCCCATGTCGTCGAGGAGATCGGCGACCTGCAGCTTCTCCTCGAAAGTCATGGTGGCGCCGGGCGATTGCTCGCCGTCGCGCAAGGTGGTGTCGAAAATCAACACCCGGTTGGAATCGGAATCGCTTCGTCGATCAGGCGTGGACTTGGTTGACATGGCTTCCCTCGAAGTGAACTGCCCGGCCTCGAATTGAAATGCCTGGCTGGCTGTTGACGTCCCTCACCCCTGAAAGCCCGCCCGCGCTGCCGCGGACAAAGGAGGCCCTCAGGGGCTTCTAAGCAGAAGGAGGTGGGCGCGCGACGGTGCACCGGGAAAACCGGTGAAAAGCAGCGTCGGGAGGGAGCGCGAGACTGTCATGACGGATGCAGAATGGCTCGGCACGGTTACCGTTCGGTTGCAGATCAAATAGCGCCGCAATCGACCCTCGTCAAGCGCCGCCGCTTGCATGCACCGCCCCCGGCCTTTATGCATGCGCCATCGCGGCTCGCGGAGTTCGGAGAATGACGGTGCGGCTTGTTCCGGTTTTGGCGGCGCTCCTCGGCGCGCTGTTTCTCGTTTCGGGCCCGATCAAGGCGGCAGGCGAGTGCGATGCCGACCTCAAGGTGGTCGACGAGGCGCTCGCCAAGAAACAGCTGGCGGATGACGAGCGCGACCAGCTCGAAGACATGCGGTCGCAGGCGCAGGCCCTGTGCGACAGCGGCAACACCGATGAGGGGCTCGAGCTTCTGTCCGAGGCCAAGGGCATTCTCGGCATCGAGTAAGTTCCGGGGCTATTTCTTCGCCCGTGCCTTCAGCTCCTGCCAGTCGGCATCGCTCATCAGCTCGCCGATGAAGCTGAATTGACCGGCGCCCTCCAGCCAGGCTCCGCCATCGATGGTGACGCAATCGCCATTCACATAGGCGCTGCCGTCGGCCATGAGATAGGCGGCGAGATCCGCCAGCTCCTGATGGCGCCCGGCGCGCTTCAACGGATTGCGGGCCTCGAACGACGCGGCAAGCTCGGGCTTGGGCACCAGGCGCTGCCATGCGCCCTCGGTCGGAAAGGGGCCTGGTGCCACTGCGTTGAGCCTGATGCCGCGGCCGCCCCATTCGACCGCCAAGGATCGCGTCATGGCGAGAACGCCGGCCTTGGCCATGGCGGAGGGGACGACATAGGCCGACCCGGTCCAGGCATAGGTGGTGACGATCGAGAGCACGCTCGCCGGGTGCCGGGCGGCGAGCCAGCGCCTGCCGCAGGCCAGCGTCACATAGGCGGTGCCATGGAGCACGATGTTCAGCACGGCATCGACCGCCCGCGGCGAGAGCTCCTCGGTGCGGGCAATGAAGTTTCCTGCCGCATTGTTGACGAGCCCGTCGAGCGGGCCGTCCTCCCAGATCGCGTCGAGCATCGCCTCGACGGCCGCTGCATCGCGAATGTCGCAGGGATGGGCGGACACCTTGCCGCCGGTCTCCCGGATCAGCTGCGCCGCGGCGTCGGCCAGCACCTGCTCGCGCCGTCCACAGATGGCGAGCGCGGCGCCGAGCCCGAGATAGCGCCGGCCGATTGCGAAGCCGAGGCCGGTGCCGCCGCCGGTGATGAGGATGCGCTTGCCGGCGAGGAGATCACTTTGGAACATTCGCCGTCCTTTCCTTCACAGCGGCCGCTTAAGCCAGGCCGACAGGACCCCGACGATGCCATGGCGGAACAGCAGCACGCAGGCCACGAAGACCACGCCCTCGATCACCGTCACCCAGGCTCCGAACCCTGCCAGGTAGTTCGTCATGCCGACCACGATCACGGCGCCGACGAACGGTCCGAGGATCGTTCCGACGCCGCCGATCAGGGTCATCAGGATGACGTCGCCCGACATCGTCCAATGCACGTCGGTCAGCGAGGCGAGCTGAAAGACGATGGCCTTGGTCGCGCCGGCGACGCCGGACAAGGCCGCCGAGATGACGAAGACGATGAGCTTGTAGCGGTTGACCGCATAGCCGAGCGATATGGCTCGGGCCTCGTTTTCCCGGATCGCCTTGAGGACATGGCCGAAGGGCGAATGGATGACGCGATAGATGAAGAGGAATCCGGCCATGAAGATCACCGCCACCACATAATAAAGCGTCGTGTCGTTGGCGAGATCGATGAGCCCGAACAGGCGGCCGCGCGGCACCGCCTGGATGCCGTCCTCGCCGCCGGTGAACGGAATCTGGAGGGCAAAGAAGTAGACCATCTGGGCGAGCGCCAGGGTGATCATGGCGAAATAGATGCCCTGGCGCCTGATCGCCAGGGCACCGAAGATGAGGCCGATCAGTGCCGCGACCGCGGTGCCCGCGAGGATGGCGATCTCCGGCGTCACCCCCCAGACCTTGGCGGCGTGCGCCGACATGTAGCCCGCCATGCCGAAGAACGCCGCATGGCCGAAGGACAGGAGCCCGACATAGCCGAGCAGCAGGTTGAAGGCGCTGGCAAACAAGGCGAAGCACAGGACCTTCATGGCGAAGATCGGATAGACCAGAAAAGGGGCCGCCAGCGCGACGATGCCGAGCCCGACGAAAAGACCGCGCTGCGGCGCCGGGATACCGGCCTCGCGCAGGGTGTCGGGGGGGACGGGGTCGCTGAGCGAGCTCTGCATCTCACGCCGCCTTCCCGAAAAGCCCCTGGGGCTTGATCAGCAGCACCACTGCCATGATGACGAAGATCACGGTCGAGGCGGCCTCGGGGTAGAACACCTTGGTCAGGCCCTCGACCAGACCGAGACCGAATCCGGTCACGATCGACCCGAGGATCGAACCCATGCCGCCGATCACCACGACGGCGAACACGACGACGATCAGATTTGCTCCCATGTTGGGATTGACGGAGTAGATCGGCGCCGCCAGGACGCCCGCGAAGGCGGCGAGGCCGACGCCGAAGCCATAGGTCAGGGTGATGAGCCGCGGCACGTTGATGCCGAAGGCGCCGACGAGGCGGGGATTTTCGGTGGCAGCCCGGAGATAGGAGCCAAGCTTGGTGTAATCGATGACATACCAGGTGGCGAGGCAGACGACGAGCGAGGCGGCGATCACCCAGGCGCGGTAGATCGGCAGGTACATGAAACCGACGTTCCAGCCGCCAGCCAGCTGCTTGGGGATGACATAGGGCAATCCGGAGACGCCGTAGCGATTGCGGAACAGGCCTTCGATGATGAGGGCGAGGCCGAAGGTCAGCAGCAGGCCGTAGAGGTGGTCGAGCCGGTACAGGCGGGAGATCATGGTGCGCTCGATGATGATGCCGAGCAGCCCGACCGCAACCGGCGCGATGACGAGGGCGTACCAATAGCCGAGGCCGAGATAGTTCAGCAGCATCCAGGCCACGAAGGCGCCTGTCATATAGAGCGCACCATGGGCGAAATTGATGATGTTGAGGAGGCCGAAGATCACCGCCAGGCCGAGGCTCAGCACCGCGTAGAACGCGCCATTGATCAGGCCGAGGAGCAGCTGGCCGAAAAGGGCGTTGGTCGAGATGTTGAGGAGGGTCATGGGCGGGTGCGCGAGCGAATGGCGATGAGCGATCTACCCGCCATTCGCTCCTTCCTTCATTTCACCAAGGGGCAACCGCCCTGGTCGAGCGGGCGGAAGGCCTGGTCGGCGGGGATGGTGGCCAGGATCTTGTAATAGTCCCATGGGCCCTTCAATTCCTCGGGCTTCTTGACCTCGACCAGATACATGTCATGAACATGCCGGCCGTCGACGCGGATCTTGCCCTTGCCGAACAGCGGATCCTCGCTCGGCATCTCCTTCATCTTGGCCATCACCACCTTCGGATCCTTCGACTTTACCGCATCGATCGCCTTGAGATAATGCAGCACCGAGGCATAGACGCCGGCATGCACCATGCTCGGCATCTTGCCGTCATGGCGCTCGGCAAAACGCTTGGCGAAGGCACGGGTGCCATCGTCCTTGTCCCAATAGAAGGCCTCGGTCAGAACCAGGCCCTGTGCCGTCTGCAGGCCCAGCGCATGCACGTCGGTGATGAAGATCAGGAGCCCTGCCAGTTTCTGGCCGCCCTGGGTGATGCCGAACTCGGCGGCCTGCTTGATCGTGTTGATGGTGTCGCCGCCGGCATTGGCGAGGCCGATCACCTGGGCGCCGGAGGATTGCGCCTGCAGCAGGAAGGAGGAGAAGTCCTGCCCCGGAAAGGGATGCTTGACGCTGCCGACGACCTCGCCACCGGCCTCCTTGACGACTGCCGCGGTGTCGCGTTCGAGCGCCTGGCCGAAGGCATAGTCGGCGGTGATGAAGAACCACTTCTTGCCGCCCTGCTCGACCATGGCCTTGCCGGTGCCATGGGCGAGCGCCCAGGTGTCATAGGTCCAGTGCACCGTATTGGGCGAGCATTTGGGGCCGGTCAGATCCGAGGTTGCCGCGCCCGACACGAGAAAGATCTTGTTCTTCTCGCGCACCACCTCGTTGACCGCCAGCGCCGCCGAGGAGGTCGGGACGTCGGCGATGACATCGACGCCGTCCTGGTCGATCCATTGGCGGGCGATGTTGGAGGCGATGTCGGGCTTGTTCTGGTGGTCGGCGCTGATGATCTCGACCTTGATGCCCTTGGCAGCGGCACCGAAATCCTCCACCGCCATCTTGGCGGCGATCACCGAGCCTTCGCCTGCCAGGTCGGCATAGACGCCGGAGCGATCGTTGAGGACGCCGATCTTGATCGGGATATCCTCGGCCGCCGCCGGGCCGGCGGTCAGCGACAGCAATGCGGCGAAGATCAGCGCGTTCGTCAGTCTCATCCGTCAATTCCTCCCTGGCTCTCGTTCTTTTGCTCATATTCCGAGATAGGCCTCGAGCTTGGCCACGCTGTGCGGCAGCTCGCTGTTGACGATCGTATCCACGACGCGGCCCTGTTCAATCACATAGTGGCGGTCGGCGACCGTCGCGGCAAAGTGAAAGTTCTGCTCGACCAGAACCATGGTGAAGCCGGCCTGCTTCAACCGCCCGATGGTCCGCGCGATCTCCTGGACGATCACCGGCGCGAGCCCCTCGGTCGGTTCGTCGAGAAGGAGAAACTTCGCCCCGGTGAGCAGGATGCGGCCGATCGCCAGCATCTGCTGCTCACCGCCGGACAGCCTGGCGCCGGGGCTGTGCAGACGCTCCCGGAGATTGGGAAACATGGCGAGCACCTGCTCACGCGTCAAACCGCCGGGCCGCACCACCGGCGGCAGCACCAGGTTCTCCGCGACGCTCAAGCTGGCAAAGATGCCGCGCTCCTCCGGGCAATAGCCGATGCCGAGCCGGGCGATGTCGCGAGGCTGGAAGCGGATGGTCTCGTGGCCGGCGAAGCGGATGGAGCCGCGCCGGCGCTCGAGCAGGCCGATGATGGCCCTGAGGATCGTCGTCTTGCCGGCGCCGTTGCGGCCGAGCAGGGTGACGAGCTCGCCGCTGCCGACCGCCAGATCGACACCGTGCAGCACGTGCAATTCGCCGTACCAGCCGTGGAGATCCCGCATCTCGAGCTCGTTGTCAGGCATAGCCGGTACCGATATAGGCTTCGACCACGCGGGGATCGCGCGATACCTGCTCGTAGCTCCCTTCGGCCAGGATCTCGCCGCGGGCGAGCACGGTGATGCGATCCGAGAGGCGCGACACGACCGACAGATTGTGCTCGACCATCAACACGGTGCGACCGGCGCCAGCCCGCCTGATCAAATCGGCGACGCGCTGGACGTCCTCCGCCGTCATGCCCGATGTCGGCTCGTCAAGCAGCATCATCTCGGGCTCGAGCGCCAGCGTGGTGGCAATTTCGAGGGCGCGCTTGCGGCCGTAGGGCAGGTCGCCGGCCGGCATCCCGGCGAAGGGCGTGAGGCCGACGGCGTCGAGCAGCGCCGAGCAGCGCTCGTTGAGGCGGCGCAGGACCGTGGCCGGGCGCCAGAAGTCGAAGGAGTCGCCCCGCTCGCGCTGCACCGCCACCCGCACATTCTCGAGCACGCTCAGATGCGGGAACACCGCCGAGATCTGGAATGATCGCACGAGCCCGAGGCGGGCGATCTCGGCCGGGTGGAGAGCCGTGATGTCGCGCCCATTGTAGGTGATGTTGCCGCTGGTCGGCTCGATGAACTTGGTCAGCAGGTTGAAGCAGGTGCTCTTGCCGGCGCCGTTGGGGCCGATCAGCGCGTGGATCGTGCCGCGGCGGATCCTGAGGTCGACATTGCGAACGGCAACGAAGCCCGAGAATTCCTTGGTCAGGCCGTCGGTCGTCAGGATGAAATCCGCCGCGTCGCCCGGTCGTGGCATTCCTGTTTTCGATCCTTCTCCACTGTTGCACAAATGGCACGGGTGGTGCGTGGGAATCGTGTATAGTTGCCACAGCGGGCTATAAGCAGCCGAATTCAGAGGCCGGGCCACGCTGCGGGCGTGCCGCCATAATCAATCAGGCAACGCCGCAAGAAGCAACGAGCAACGAGGAGGAGGGTAAGCAGGCTTGTCCTGAATTGGACACCTGTGAGTCAAGGATCGTCGATCTCCCGATGGAAAGAAGGGGGCAGGCATGTTTGAGGCTTACATGATCACCTTCCTCGCATGCAGCATTTCCGAGCCGCTTCGCTGCAAGCCGATACAAATCCTCACCGATCAGCTGACGCCGATCGGCTGCATGGCCGTGTCGCAGCAGCTGACCGCCGCCTGGCAGAGCGATCCGCGCCAGCGGGGCCGGTGGTTCGTCGATGCAACACAGCGTGTGCGCTGCGTCGCTCCCACTCGGGCCAAGATCGCCATCTGACCCGTCTTTGGCTTGAGGGCGGCGCTGGGGGCTGGCAGAGTGCCGGGCGAACGGTCGAAGGACATCGCCCATGCAGCTCACCGGCATCCACCATTTGACTGCCGTCACCGCGGCGCCATCAGCCAATCTTGCCTTCTATACCGGCACGCTCGGCATGCGGCTGGTGAAGAAGACGGTGAACCAGGACGATACCAGCGCCTATCATCTGTTCTATGGCGACGGCCGCGGCTCGCCCGGCAGCGACATCACCTTCTTCGACTGGCCGATGCCGCGCGAGCGCCGCGGCACCCGAAGCATCGTCCGCACGGGGCTGCGGGTGGCCGGCGCCGCGACCCTCGACTGGTGGCGCGACCGCCTGGCTTCGGCCGGCATTGCCGCGGCACCGACCGTCGAGCGCCACGGCCGGCTGGTGCTCGATTTCGAGGATCCGGAAGGCCAGCGTCTGTCGCTGATCGATGATGGCGGGACCGGGCGGGCCCACCCCTATGGGCTGAGCACGGTTCCGGCCGAGCATCAGATCCGCGGTCTTGGTCCGATCGCCATCAGCACGCCCGAGCCTGCCGGGACGGACGCCATGCTGCGCGATGTGCTCGGCATGCGCCAGACCGGCGGGGGAGACGGGCCGTCGCGGGTCTATGCGATGGGGGAAGGGGGCCCGACGGCCGAGCTTCATGTGCTGGTCGAGCCGGCGCTGGCGGCGGCGCAGCTCGGGGCGGGCGGCGTCCATCATGTGGCGTTCCGAATCCCGGACCAGGACTATCAGGCGTGGGACGAGCATCTGCGCCACCGCGGCGTCAGGTCGAGCGGGCCGGTCGACCGGTTCTATTTCCGCAGTCTCTATTTCCGCGATCCGAGCGGGGTGCTGTTCGAGATCGCTACCGACGGACCCGGCTTTGCTGCCGACGAGCCGGTCGAGTCGCTCGGGCTCAAGCTATCGCTGCCGCCCTTCCTTGAAGGGCGCCGCCAGGAAATCGAAGCAAAACTCAAGCCGCTCTAGCATCAGCCCTGATAGGTGATCCGTCCATCGCAGATGGTGGTGGCGACCTTGAGGTCCGACAGCCGATCGGGCGGCGTGGCGGCGATGTCGCCCGAGAGCACGATGACATCGGCGAGCGCGCTGGGGCGCAGCATGCCCTTGCGGTCCTCCTTGAACTCGGCATAGGCGCCCTCGCGCGTGTAGCTCGCAAGCGCCTGCTCGAGAGTCTGCCGCTGATCGGGCTGATCGGGGTTCCAGCGCTGGCGTGTCATCGCCGCCTGGATGGAGGCAAGCGGATCGATCGGCGACACCGGCCAGTCGGTGGCAAACACCAGGCGGGCGCCGGCCTCGCGCAGCGTCCGCCAGGCATAGGACCATGGCCACCGCCTGCTGCCGATCCGCGACACCGTCGGCTCGCGTGGCAGGCCCATGGTGCCCGGCGCATGCCGCGGCTGCATCGAGGCGATCACGCCGAGCGACCGGAACCGGGGGATGTCCGATGGGTGGATGACCTCGATATGCTCGATGCGATGCCGGCTGTCGCGGCGGCCATTGGCCGCGACGGCCGCCTGATAGCCATCGAGCACCGAGCGCACCGCCTGATCACCGATGGCATGCACCGCGATCTGGAGCCCGAGCCGGTCGGCGGCCACTGCAACTTCAGCGAATTGCCCGGGCGTGAACAGCGGCTCGCCGCGGGTCCCCGGCTGGTCGGCATAATCCTCGATCATCGCTGCGGTCCAGCTTTCGAGGACGCCGTCATAGAAGACCTTGACGAAGCCGGAGGCCAGGGTGTCGGAACAATAAAGGTCGGCCATGGCGCGCGCCTTGCCGAGCGCAACGAGCGGCATGAAATTCTTCATGTGGAACGGCACGCGCACTCGGCAGGACAGCGCGCCTTCGTTCTCGATCTCCTTCAGCAGGGCCAGCGTATAGAGGTTGCCGTCCATATTGTGGATGCTGGTGATGCCATGGCGCACACAATGGGCAAGCCCGCGCTTGAGAATGGTGCGGTCGAGTGCGCGCTCCGCCATCGAGGGTTCGGAATCAGGCTCGCCGCCGGTTGCCAGCCCGAGCCATTCGCGGCCGAGGCCGGCCAGCTGCAGGACCGGCGCGAAGGCCTCGACCTCGCGCAGCTCGCCGGCGGCGAGCCCGTCAGCCCCCATCACGATTTCATTGCCGGGGCCGAGTTTTCTGCCGGCGAGAATGCCCGCCTGCTCGAGGGCCAGCGTGTTGGCCCACATGGTGTGATGGTCGGATGCCGCCATGGCGAAGGGACGGTCGCGGATGGCCTGGTCGAGATCATGACGGGTGACCCGCTGCCGCTCGGAAATGATCGAGTAGTCGGCTCCCTGGGCGAGCAGCACCGGCTTTTCGGGATGGCGCGCCGCGTGGTCGCGGATGGCGGCGGCGAGAGCACTGCGGCCAAGGATGCCGGAGAGCTGGAGGTGATCGAGCTCGGCGGCACCGGCAAAGAGGTGCATGTGGCTTTCGACGAAGCCCGGCATGACCGTGCATTGGCCGGCGTCGACGATCCGGGTCTGCCGACCGGCCATCGCCCTGATGTCGGACGTGCTGCCAAGTGCCAGGATGCGGTTGCCGCCAATGGCGAGCGCGGTGGCGTCAGCGGCAGGCTCGGCGATCGTCACAAGCTTGCCTTCGATGACGATGAGGTCGGGGTCAGGCATCGTCCAGGGCCTCCATTCCGCAGGCTTTTTCAATGCCATAGCAGAGGCTGGGGATGGTTGCACCATTGCCGGTGCAAGGTGATTTCCCGGCGCCCGCCAATGCTTTAACCTGTCGCCGGGATATCGTGAAAGCGGAGGATGCAATGAGCCCGGAACTCGCGGCCTCGATGCAGAATGCCGAGTCGCTCCTGAAGAGCCGCGACCCCGAGGGGGCGCTGCGGACGCTCGCTCCGGCGCTGGCGGCGCGGCCGGCCCTGCCGCGGGCGCATATGATCGCCGCCATGGCGAAGCTGCGCCAGGGCCGTCCTGGCGAGGCCGTCGGCCATCTCGACATCGCCGCCGCCATTCTCGACCGGGCGGCCGCCGCGCCGGCCGCCTTTCTCACACTGGCCGGACATTATTCGGCTGCGCGCGCCTTCGACAATGCCTTGGAAATGCTGCGCAAGGGTCGCTCCCGCTTCCCCGAAAGCACCGAGCTTGCCGTTGCGGAAGGAGACCTTTTCGAGCGCCTCGGACGTCATGGCGATGCGATCACGGCATACCGGGCCGCCACCGCCATGGCGCCGGACAGCGCGGAGGCCTGGTCGTCCCTTGCCATCGCCCTGCACAAGAGCGGCGAGACGGCGGCGGCGATCGACGGCTACCGCCAGGCGCTGGGCCATGGTGGAGGGTCGGGCGGCATCTACAACAATCTCATCGCGGCGCTGATCGCGACCGGCAATCCCGGCGAGGCCCTGGCGACCGCCGAGGCATGGCTCGCGGCCATGCCCGGAAGCATCGAAGCCTTGTCGTTCAAGGCGCTGCTGCTGACCGAAACCGGCAAGCGGGACGAGGCGGAAAAGCTCATCGACTTCGAGCGTTTCATGCGGGCCGACACCATCGCCGTGCCGGCGGGCTATGCCTCGCTCGAGGCCTTCAACCGGGCGCTCGAGGCCGCGGTCCTGGCGCATCCGAAGCTCGCCACGCCGCCCAAGGACCATCCGACCTGGCATCACCCAGCCTTGCGCATCGCCAATCTCAAGCTCGACGGCGGTGCGGGGCCGCTGCACGATCTCCACGAGGTCATGCGCCGCTCGGTGGAGCATTATTTTACTGCGACAGAGCAGGGCGACGGCCATCCCTTCCTGGCCCACCGATCGCGCGCGGTCGAGATCGCCGCCTGGGCCGCCGTGCTCGACGGGGAGGGCAACCAGCAGCCGCATGTTCACATCGATGGCTATCTGTCAGGCTGCTATTACGTCACCATCCCGGAGGAGATCGCGACCAACGACAATGGTCGCGGCGGTGTCGTGGTCGGTGGCTTCGAAGCTGGGCGGCCGCCGCAGGAGCTGGGCCTCAAGGCGCGCTTCCCGTCGCGCACCATCAAGCCGCAGGAGGGCATGATGGTGCTGTTCCCCGCTTATCTCTACCACGCCACCGTGCCGTTCAACTCCAGGCAGCGCCGGATCTCGATCGCCTTCGACGTGCTGCCGGACGCCGGCCGGCCGAAACGCGCCATCTGACCCGCGTGGACGGTGGGTCAGAGTCGACCGGTTATCCGATCGCCGACGGCGCGGCGAAGCTGCGCGATATCGCTGCGGCGGTCGCGCGAGGGGTGGACGCGATTGGTCAGCAGGACCCAGGCGACGCCGCGCTCGAAGTCGACCCACAGGCCGGTGCCGGTGAAACCAGTATGGCCGATGGCGCCGGGACTGGCCCGGTCGCCGCCTGCCCAGCCGTCATGCCGCAGCTCGAATCCCAGGGTCCGCGTCGGCGACACCGGCTGGCGGATCCGGGCAAGACCGGCGGGCGAGAAGCTCGTGCCGTCGAGCATGCCGGCGGCAAAGCGCAGGACGGCGGGCAGAGTGCCGAACAGCCCGGCATGGCCGGCGGGAGGACCGAGCGCGAAGGCATTCTCGTCATGCACCTCGCCGCGCAGCAACCGCTGGCGCCAGGGGTCAAGCTCGGTCGCGGCGGTGCGCTCCCTCGGCGGGTCGGCATAGAGGCCCGGCGGCAGCGGCCAGGCGCCGAGCGGGCGGCCGGTGACGGCCTCGACGACGAAACCGAGCAGGATGAAGTTGATGTCGGAATAGACGCTTGCGCCATGCGGCCAGTTGCGCTCGAGCACATAGCGGCGCAGCGCCGCATGATCGAGCCCGAGAGAGAACAGCGGCTCATGCCAGGGCAGGAAGGTCTGATGGCCAAGACATTGGGCGACCGTCAGCCGAGCATGGTCGGCTCCCGCCGGGATCCCGGGGAGCAGGCTCCCCAGCGTGTCGTCAAGGTGCAAGGCGCCGCGATCGACGAGCTCCATGACGGCGCGGGTCGTCAGCATCACCTTGGTGAGCGAAGCAAGGTCGAACACGGTGTCGAGGTCGAGGAGCTCGGGCGCGGGCTCGCGCACGGCAAACCCACCCGCCGCCATGGCCTCGCCACCACCGCTCACCGCAATACCGAGCGCCGCCCCGGGGATCAGGCCGCTTTGAAGCGAGGCCCTGACCGGAGCGAAGGCATCGCCGATGAGATCGGCGGCCAGATTATCCCTAAGCTCGGTCTGTTCAGGGCTCATGGCGCCGGTCTAGAGCATTCCTGGGCGAAGGGGTAGGCTTGCCGCCATGAGGGGCAGAATGATCCGCAGTTATTTGGCGATGGGGCTGTTGGGCTTCGGCTCGGGGCTGCCGCTGCTCATGGTTTCCACGACCCTTGCCATCTATCTGCGCGAACAGGGGCTGACCCTGACGGCAATCGGGCTCTACTCCTACGTGCTGACGCCCTATGCGGTCAAATTCCTGTGGGCGCCGGTTCTCGATTCCTACCGGGTGCCGCTGCTCGGGGCCGTGCTCGGCCTGCGGCGGTCGTGGATCCTGGTGGCGCAAATCGGCGTTGCCGCCTCGCTCATCGCCATTCCGGCATTGAATGTGCATGCCGCGATGGAGCCGCTGGCGGTGGTGGCGCTGCTCTGCGCCTTTTGCGGCGCCACCCAGGACATCGCGGTCGATTCCTGGCGCATCGAAGCAGCACCTCCTGAGCAGCAGGGCGTGCTCACCGCCATTTATCAGATCGGCTACCGGGTGGCCCTGATAGCCGCGGGGGCCGGCGCCCTCGCCATTGCCGAGCTGTGGGACTGGACGACCGCCTACCGGATCATGGCGGCGCTGATGGCGGTGGCGAGCCTCGGCGTGCTGATCGCGCCGGCCGTGGCGGAGAAGCCGGCGGCCACCGCCAATCTGCTCGAAACCTTCCTTCAGCCGATGCGCGAGATTCTGCAGCGAACCGCACCGGTGATCGTGCCGCTCCTCGCCTTCATCCTGCTTTACCGTCTGCCGGACTTTCTCTTCTCGTCGATCTCGGCTCCGTTCTATATCGACCAGGGCTATACCAAGCTTGAAATCGCTGGCGTCTCCAAGGTTTATGGCGTGCTGATGTCGATTGCCGGGGCGATGGCGGGCGGCGTGGTTGTCGCCAATGTCAGCCTGCGAACCGCGCTGGTGCTCGGGGTGGTGCTGGCTTCCGCCTCCAACCTGGCGTTCGCCTTCATGGCGCTTGGCCAGAAGGGGCTGCTGATGCTCGCGGCCGCCATCACGGCGGATAATTTCGCGGCGGGTTTCGCCGGCACGGTATTCATCGCCTATCTGTCGCGGCTGACATCCCTGACCTTCGCCGCCAGCCAATATGCGCTGCTCTCGTCGCTTTACAGTCTCGGCGGCCGGTTCCTCGGGGGTCTCTCCGGCCTCGTTGTCGATGCCATCGGTTATCCGCTTTTCTTCCTGCTTTCCGCCGTGAGCGGCATCCCCGGCCTGTTACTGTGCTTTTCGCCGGCGACCGCGGGCACGGTCGCCAGCCGGAAAGAGCAGGCGACGCAGGGCTGATTCAAAAAAACGCCACAATGTCGCCTATCGCATGTTGATGGTGGGAGACGGGTCCAATCGGGGAGATCGATGCGCAGAACTGCGCGAAGTCGGGCGGCTTGGTGCGTCGCGGCTCTGTTGGCGGTGGCGAGCGCCGCGGCGCCGTGCCTTGGCGCCGGCAAGGGCGACATGATCGAAAAATCGACGCTGATGCTGCAGGACATTCTCAAGGCGGTCGAGGCCGGAGACGTGCTGGAGCCGGGTCCTCTCGTCTATCTCCAGGCCGAGTCCGATCGCGAGAATCCGATGGCAATGTATGTTCTCGGCTGGTACCGGCTGAAGCGCAACCAATGGGACCAGGGCTTGTCCCTGCTCGAGAAGTCGGCAAGCAAGGACTACATACGCGCCCAGCTGGTGCTGGCGCAGACGGCGCTGTCGCACAAGGATTTCACCGGTGCGCGCAAGTGGATCGACCGCGCCCGCGCCAATCGCGACAGCGCCGATTTTCCCCACCATATCGCCAGGCTCGAGGAGACGGTCCGGCTCGAAAGCGAGGCCACCGACAAAGCGCTCGCGACCTCGCGGCTGGTCGATCTGTCGCGCAAGGCGCTCAATGCGATGACGCCGCCGCAGTCGGAAAGGACGGCCAGCGACTGCGTGGAGGATTTGTCGAGCGTCTCGGATTCCGACATCGCCCGCAATGCGGATCTCATCCGCAAGTCCAGCCTTTGCTTTCGCGAGGAGAAGCTCGCCGATGCGGGACTGAAATGGAAATTGTCGATCGTCGAAAACCGGGCGCAGCCGCAGGGGCCGCGCATCGCCATTCCGCGTGACAATGAGGGCTCGGCGTTCGACGCCGCGGTCTATGCCGTTGCCACCTATGGCGGCCGGATGGTCGCGGTCGAGACGGGCGACCAGAAGAAGGCGCGGTTCCAGGATCCCAACCGGGCCTTCGGCACCGGCAAGTCCTGCACCGGCCTCAAGCGCCCGGCACCGCGCTATACCGAGCGGATGACCGCGCTGCTGAAGGGCGGCCGCCACTGGTTCAGCTTTCACAACAATGATGGGGGGCTGTCGGCGGCGACCACCTCCGGCCAGATGACCGGTTTTGTCAATCCGGCCGCAACCGGAGGCCTTGCCGACCCGCACAATATCGTGGTCATTGCCGGCTCCGACCTCGCGACCGAGCCCGGTCCGATCGGCTGGCGCAACCGGCTTCAAACGTTGGGAATGAACGTGATCTACGAGCAGGTGGACGCCTCGACCAATGACTGCTCGCTGTCGAACTACCTCGTCCTGCGCCGGCTGGCGAGCCTCGGAAAATATTTCAACATCATGGTCGGCGACAATGATCACCGCACGCAAAAGAAGATGGTCGACCTGCTGTTCGGCGCGCTCGGCTATCGCAAGACGGCCGTCACCGCCTCGAAGGCCAAGCCCTGATCCCGCATGATGCGTTACCTTCTCGTCGCCATCGCTGTCCTGTGCCTTTGCCGGCCGGCTGCCGCCTGGGACCTGCCGAGCCCGGGCCGGATGACCCAGTACAAGCAACAGGTGGCGGATGCGGCAGCCAAGGAAGGGCTCGATCGCAGCTTCGTGCTGTCGATCATCGGCGGGCTCGAGGCCGATCCCGACATTCCCCGCCTGCTGGTCCGCCAGCCCGAGTTGGAGGCGACGATCGCCGACTACATGAAGGGTGCCGTGACGGAGGCGCGGGTGAGTCAGGGCCGCAAGGAGAAGGCGAAGAATGCGGCGCTGCTCGAGACGCTCGAGGGCAAATATGGCGTCGACGGCGCGATCATCCTGGCGATCTACGGCGTCGAGTCGAATTTCGGCACCCGGCAGGGCAAGCGCAATGTGCTGCGCTCGCTGCTGACGCTCGCGGCCATGGGATATCGCGAGCAGCTGTTCCTCGCGGAACTCGTCGCGTGCCTCCAGATCCTCGAGCGGAAGGAGGCCAATCCCGCGCTGATGAAGGGTTCCTGGGCGGGCGCCATGGGATCGGTCCAGTTCATGCCCACGAGCTATCTGCGGTTCAGCGTCGACGAGGATCGCGACGGCCTGCACGACATCTGGACCAATGTGCCCGATTCGCTGGCGTCGATTGCCAATTTCCTCAAGGCCCATGGCTGGCAGGCGGGGCGCGAATGGGGCGCCGAGGTGATGCTGCCCAGCAATTTCGCCTTCGGCGCCGGCCTCGGTTCCGGCGAGCACTGGCGGCGCCTCGGTATCAAGCGGCGGGATGGACGCGCCATTCCGGCGGGTGAGAATTTCTACCTGCTGTTTCTGAGCGGGGCCAAGGGCCCGGCCTTTCTGGTGTCGGGGAATTACGGGGTTCTCAAGGAGTACAACCACTCGGACCTTTATGCCATCTCGATCGGTCTCATCGCCAATCGCATTGCCCGCAGCGACACGGCGCTTCCCAACTGGCCGGCGGCCGCCAAGCCGCTCAACAAGGAGCAGCGGCTGGAGTTGTTGAAGCGGCTGCGGGCGCGGGGCTACCGGATTCCGGAAAAGGAGGCGCGGATCGATCTCGAGGAACGTGAAACAATCCGCAAGGCCCAGAAATCGCTGGGCCTCGTCATGGACGGCAATCCCACCGAGGAGCTGCTGCGCCGTCTGCGGCTGGCGAGCGGCGATCGTTAAGGAAACGCCGGTCCGGGAAGAGACGGGGTCGATTCCGTCCGCGCCGCGCGCAGCCGGTCGGCATCCCTGACGGCGCGGCTCAGCAGATCGGGTGCGATCTGGTCGATCGCGAAACGGGTCTGGCGGAGCAGCAGGTGAGCGCCACGTTGGCCCTCGGCAGCCTGGCGGACGATGCGGGTGAGGCGCGGTGTGGCGAGGATCTCCTTCAGCGCCTGGTCGTCGTCGAAAAGGCAAGCCAGCTCGTCGACCAGCCGGTGCGCCGCGGCCGCGGTGATATCGTCGCTGCCCTTCACCAGCAGATTGGAGCCGGCCCCGTCCGGCAGCTGAAGCAGCCGGGGCAGGCCAGGGACCAGGGCGTAGAACTCGGCTCCCATCGGGCGCGATAGCCCGCCGATTGAGGGGCCGCTGTCGTCCATGTTCTCGCTAATGGTAACGATAAGCCACAATTGGGGAAGGCGGCGGAAGACCAGCGTGTCGGCGATGAGCTCGGTCGACAGCTGGCGGCCGTCGGGCAGCCGGCCGGCCAGCGCCGGGAAGCCGTCGGGCCGCATCGCGAGCCGGGCTTCCGGCAAGGTCGATGCGATACGGTCCATGAGGTGGGCCCGCCACAGGGCCGCGCCCTGATGGTCGCGCCGCGCCATCGCATAGAGGATGCCAGAGCCTGTCACCAAGAACAGGCCAAACAGAATGCCGGTCAATAACCCTGGGGCCTCGGCCACGGCATGGTGAACTGATCACCGCGCCGGACGAAGCGGTAGCGCCAGAAGTGGAACCACAGCGACACCAGGATGAAGTAGCACATCATGGCGATGAGCTGGGTGCCGTATCCGAGAAAGATCGCCACATAGGTTGCGGCGCAAAGCACCATCAGCACGATGGCCGGCAGCGGATGAAACGGGTGGACATAGCCGCGCTTGATCGACTTCAGCGGCCATTTGTTGCGGAACATGATCATGTTGAAGGACATGAAGGTGTATCCGAGCAGGCCCGAAAGGATCGAGAAGGTGATCACCTGGTCGAGCGGCGCGCCGAGCGCGAAGACGAGCGCGATCGGCACCAGGAAGACGATCGAGCGATAGGGGGTGCGATAGACCGGGTGCACCGCCCCGAACCAGGTCGGCAGGTAGCGGTCGCGGCCCATCGAGAACCAGGCGCGCGAGGCATCGTTGATGCAGCCATTGGCCGAGGCGAGGGTGGAGAAGATGGTGCCGATGAACAGCAGGATCATGAGCCAAAGGCTGCCGGTCACCCGGGTGGCGTCGAACAGCGGCGTCCCGGCCTGTCCGAGATATTCCCAGGGGATCAGGCCCGAGCAGACATACCAGGTCAGGGTGGCGGCGATGACCAGCGTGATGATCCCGGCCATGGTGCCATAGGGGAGGGCGCGCGCCGGCGAGCGCACTTCCTCGGCCGCCTGGGTGGTGCCCTCGATGCCGAGATAATACCACAGGCCGAAATGCAGCGCTGCGAGCACGCCGACCCAGCCATAAGGCAATGGTTCGGTGGTGATGGCGCTGAAATCGAGCGGGATGTTCGACACGCCGCCTTCGACGGCGAAGAACAGGATGATGATGGCGAGGAAGGCGATGGCGGTGATGACGAAACTGAAATTGAGCGTGATCAGGACGCCACGGTAGTTGAGCCAGGCGAGGAACATCACCGTCAGGATGATGAAGGGCTTCTGGTTCAGACCGGTATGGCCCTGCATCTGGGCCACGGTGTCGAGGAGATAGCCGATGGTGATGGCGTTGCCGGCCTCGAGCATGGTGTAGGCGAGGACGAGAAAAAGGCCGACATTGAAGGCCATGAGGGGTCCGACAATGTGCTTGGCCTGGGCATATTGGCCACCCGCCGAGGCAACCGTCGAGGTCACCTCCGAGTCGATCATGGCGACGCTGGTGTAGAGCAGGCCGGCGACCCAGCAGGCGACCAGGCCGGCGATCATGCCGCCTTTGCCGACCGAGAAGTTCCAGCCCATATATTCGCCGACGAGCACGATGCCGACGCCGAGCGCCCAGATATGGACGGGGCCGAGCACCCTGAGCAGGCTCAGGCGTTTGTCGGCGGCTGCGGCGCCGGTGGCGGTGGACATGTTCAACCCCTCAGATTTCGTGGCGTTCCTGGGTCAGCTCGATCTCGCCTTCGCGCGAGGAGGTGAGCAGCTCGTTTTCATAGGTCGTGTCGACGCGGTAGAGGTCGTAGACCATATGCAGCGCGAACACCGCCGACAGGGCCCAGGCGAGATATTCGAGGACGTTCCACAGATCCATTGCGGTTTCTCCCTAGCGCCTGCCGCTGCCGAACCGTTCGGCGATGACCTCGCGATATTCCCGGTCCGACAGCCTGACCACCAGGACGAAGAAGCCGATGACCAGCACCGCCATGATGATCAGCGCCGCCCAGCTGAAATCATAATTGAAGCGGGCGGTGATGATGTCGTTGGCGGCGGCTGGATCGGTGATGCCGAGAGCAGCCCATTGCTGCTGCTCGATGGCGTTCTGGCCAAGCTTCTCCCAGGTCGGGTCGGCAATGGGGTTGGGAGTCTTGGTGGCGCCGGCAAGCCCGAGATAGAGCGGCACGAACAGCGATCCGACGGTCAGAACCAGCAGCACGAAGACATCGATGATCTGGCCCAGCAGACTTTGTTCGGGCGGGCGATAGGCCATGGTGGTTGCTCCCTAAATCCGGCGCTGGCGCCGCATTTCGTCGAGATGCTTGAGATCGAGGCCGTAGATGAAGTCGCGGTCATCGGCGTAGTGGCGCAGCATCGCCAGTATCGAGGCGGTGTTGAAAATCAGCACCAGGCCGCCCGAGATCACGAGGATGATGCGAAGCTCGGGAACGGTCACCAGCGGCCAGACGCTGCCGAGCACGAACAGCACCGTGATCCACAGCGCCAAGATAAAGGCAAGGGCGCCAATCCGGTCGCGCTTGTGCATTCGGTCGACCCGGGCATCGAGGTCCTCGATTGGCACATTCTGGGTTGCAACCATTGTCCCCTCCATGCTCGCCGAGCGTTGCCAGCGACGAAAAAATTGCCTGTGTGGCAAAAGGGTTTCACCGCATGAATGTCAGGCCAGTTTTGTGACCATGTCAACCATTTTGCGATCTGACGCGCGCTGCGGCTTCGGTTGGCGGCATGGCGGGCCCTCGGCTAAAGTCCCCCCATGTCCCCACATGTCCTCGCGCTCGCCTGCGCCCTTGCCCTGTGCCTCGGATCGGCCGCTGCCTTGGCCGGAACCCGCATCATCGACCCGTCCACCGCCATTGCCGTCACGCCGTTTCACGAGGCCCATGCGGTGCACGGCGACGATGGCCGCGAGCATGTCGAATATGATCTCCTGGTGACCAATCTCTTCGACAGCCCGGTTACGGTGACCGCGATCGAGATCACCAATGAAGCGGGCAAGGTGGTCGGCCATGTGGAAGGCAGCGAGCTCGAGGCGGCGACGCAAATGCTGTTCCTGGGCAAGATCAAAGCGATCCCGCCGTCAGGTTCGGTCGCGATCGAAATCGATCTCGGCCTGCCGGCCGGACCGCTGCCCACCCGCCTGTCGCATCGCCTGGCCTACGACTTCGCGCCGGGCGATTCCCATTCCTCCATGATCGGCAGCCGCGAGGTTGTCGGACCCGAGGTCGCAATCGCGCGCTTCCAGCCGCCGGCGCTGGTCGCGCCGCTCGGCGGGCCAGGTTGGGCGGCGATGAACGGCTGCTGCATTCCGAACGTCCATCGCGACGTCCGGATCGCTGCCGGCACTCGGATCGCCACGCCGGAAACCTTCGCCGTCGATTGGATCCAGCTCGAGGGCGACCGGTTCTTCGAGGGCGACGGCAGGCAGAACAAGCAGTTTCCCTATTTCGGAGCCGAAGTGCGGGCGGTGGCGGATGGCGAGATCGTCGCGCTGCGCGACGGCATGGCCGAGAGCGTGCCCTTCCAGCCGCCGACCGCGGTGCATGCGCCGGACGATTACGGCGGCAACTCCGTGATGCTCCGCATCGGGCCCGACGTCTATGCCTTCTATGCCCATCTCCAGCCCGGCAAGATGAGGGTCAAGCTCGGCGACAAGGTCAAGGCCGGGGCGCCGATCGGCAAGCTCGGCAACAGCGGCAACTCGACGGCGCCGCATTTGCATTTCGGGCTGCTCGATCGCCCCAACCTGCTGACCGCCAACAGCCTTCCGTTCGTCATCGACAGCTATGAGCTCACCGGCAAGGTCGATGCGACGAAAATCGACGACAGCAAGACGATCACGGTGGTGCCGGCCTCCGGGACGGTGAAAGGCGCCTACCCGCTGGTTCTTGGCGTCGCCACCTTCCGTTGAGCCGGGTTGTGGGGGCGCCGCTCACCAGCCAGGCCATAGCCGAGCTCCTGCGTGAGCTTGCCCAGCGCACGGCGCTCGGCGGCGGCAATCCCTATCGCAGCAAGGCCTATGCACGGGCCGCCGACAGCCTGGCGACGCTCGCCGTGCCGCTCGATCGGCTCATCGCCGAAGGGCGGCTTACCGACATTGCGGGAGTCGGCGATGCGATTGCCGACATCATCGTGACGCTCCATCGCACCGGCACGCATCCAAGCCTCGAAAGCCTGCGCAAGGAGGTGCCGGCGGGTGTCCTCGAAATGCTCGCCGTGCCAGGCTTGCGGCCGGAGCAGGTGCTGAAGCTCCATCAAAAGCTCGGGATCGGTTCGCTTGCCGAGCTCGAGGCGGCGGCACGAGCCGATCGCATCGGGCGAGAAAAGGGCCTCGGAGCGGCGCTGCAGACCCGCATCCTCGCGCGCATCGCAGAGGGCGGGGCGACCCGGGGGCAGCGCCACATCGATCGTGCCGCTCTCCTGCTCGACAATGCCGCGAAGAGCCTGCGGGCGGCGCATCCGGAGTTGAAGCGCGTTACCTTTGCGGGCGACTTCCGGCGCGGCTGCGAGCTCGTCGGCGATATCGCGCTGGTCGCCGAGGCGCCGGCCCTGAAGGCGGGCCCGACGACGGTCGCATCCGGCGGGGAGCTCACCGTGCATCTGACCGACGGGCGCCATTATGGCGTCACCCTGCTGCGTGCCACCGGGTCGCCGCGTCATGTCGAGGCGCTGGAGATGCTGGCCCGCGGCAAGGGTCTGAGCCTCGACGGCGAGGGCTTAAGGCAAGGCCGGAAGCTGATCGCCGCGGCGAGCGAGGAGGCGATCTACAAGGGGCTGGGATTGCCGTTCATCCCGCCTGAACTGCGCGAGGGAGGCGACGAGATCGAGCTGGCGCTCGCCGATGCGCTGCCGCAGCTCGTATCGGATGAGGATCTGCGCGGGATCCTGCATGCCCATACCGACCAGTCCGACGGCACGGCATCGCTCGAAGCCATGGCCGAGGCAACGCGCGAGCGCGGCTATGCATATTTCGGGGTCGCCGATCATTCGCGCTCGGCAGCCTATGCCGGCGGGCTGTCGATCGAGGCGATCGAGAAGCAGCACCGGGCAATCGACCGCCTCAACAAACATTATGGCAAGGGCTTCCGCATCCTCAAGGGCATCGAATCCGACATCCTCGCCGATGGCTCGCTCGACTATCCCGACGCGGTGCTCGGCCGTTTCGATTTCGTGGTTGCGAGCGTGCACAGCAAGTTCAGCCTCGACCCCAAGGCCCAGACCGAGCGCATCGTCCGGGCGGTCGGCAATCCGTTCACCACCATTCTCGGCCATATGACCGGGCGCCAATTGCTGCGCCGTCCCGGCTACAAGATCGATATCGAGAAGGTGCTGGCGGCCTGTGCCAGGCATGGGGTGGCGGTCGAGATCAATGCCAATCCGTGGCGGCTCGACCTCGACTGGCGCTGGCACCGGCGGGCGCTCGCGCTCGGGTGCATGTTCAGCATCAATCCCGACGCCCATTCGATCAGCGAGCTCGATCTGACCCGTTGGGGCGTGGCGATGGCGCGCAAGGGCGGGGTTCCCGCCGATCGGGTGCTGAACTGCCGGAACCTTACGCAGCTCACGCGTTATCTGCGCAAGCGTCGGAACGCGATGAGCAGATGAGGTTGCGGAGATGCCGATCACGGAAATTCCCAAGAACCTGCCCATAGCGCCAGACCCAGGAGAACAAACATATGCCGCGACCTCAGGAAGAACAGCGCGTTGCCATCATCACCGCTTCCGGCAGCGGCATTGGTGCCGCATGCGCCAAGGCACTGGCGGCAGCAGGCTTTCGCGTCTCGCTCATGTCGCCGTCCGATAAAAACATCCGCCTGGCAGCCGAACTCGGCGGCATGGGAAGGCTCGGTTCGGTTCTCGAATGCCGCGATCTCGATGCGCTGGTAGAAGGGACGATGAAGGCTTATGGCCGGATCGATGCCGTCGTGAACAATATGGGGCACGGCAGCACGGCGTTTCCGCCAATGGACACGCTCGGCTACGATCCGAATTTCGCAGGATCCCCTCTGGACTTTCCTGACTCCGTGTGGCGAGAAAGTTTCGAGATGTATCTGTTGAGCGTCATCAACATGGCTCGTCGCGTCACCCCGATCATGGTGGCGCAAGGGGGCGGTGCGATCGTCAATATCTCATCGCCCAATGCCCTCGAGCCGCGGGCGCCTTATCCGATGAGCGTGTTGCGAGCCGCGCTTCATGGGTTCACGAAGCTCTATGCCGATCGTTATGCCCGCGATAACGTCCGAATGAACGACCTGCTTCCCGGCTTCTGCGAGAATGTCAATTTTTCCGGCCGTTCGCGGCAGGATATTCCCATGGCGCGGCCGGCCCGGTTTGAGGAAATCGCCAGCGCCTGCGTATTCCTGGCCACCGATGCATCGAGCTACATGACCGGACAGAACCTGCTGGTGGACGGTGGCGCCAACCGCGCAGTTCGCTGAAGCCCGGCACTTGCGGCAATTCTTGGTCCTGTCGTCGGTCCTGGTGCGCTGAAATGGGTGTGACCATGTGGAGGTCTTGCGATACGGAACAATGACCGATGCGGAGGCTCCAAAGGAGTAGGTGGCGGCTGGAGGGTTGACCAAAGATGGGCCGGGAGGTATGACCTCGCACCCATTTTGGGCATCGGACTTCAGGCAAGCCGGCATCGGAAAGCCCAATCCGCCCGTGATTTCCGAGACTTGAATTGGGGGATCGTCTAACGGTAGGACAGCGAACTCTGACTCCGCCAGTCTAGGTTCGAATCCTAGTCCCCCAGCCACTCGCAAAGCCGCAAAAAACAGCCAAAAATCAGCTTGTTTTGAGTGTCGGACAAGCCGGAAATGGCGGAACGGACAGGGCACGATTGCCGCACAAGACTCGGCACAGTGCGATTGGGTGGATGTCGTCGGCATATGGGCGCCCAGGGCTGTTCGGCCACCGCCACGAGGCTCGCCCGCAAACGGAGCGCGCCGCCGGCTTGGAGGGGCCAGCGGCGCAGGAAACCGAAACACAGATAATGAAGCGGGTGGGAATCTAAAGGCGGGCTGCGACTCCGTCAAGGCGGAGGGCGCGCCATGACCCCCTATCCCCGCAGGCAGCAGTTAGCGATTCCCGCAAGCGCCATCCCCGCCTTCGCGGCGCGCTACGGCATGACCGTCCCCGAGCTGCTCGCCTATCACTTGGAACATGGCGGCAGAATCTGCGATCGCACCGGCGCCTGGTTGTGCTGGCCTCTCGTCGATGACGAGGAGGCGGACGCATGAACCGCCAAGACGCTGAAGAATGGACGCAAGCGCTCGGCCAAATCGTCGCCGGCTCATGGCGGCAAGTAGCGCTGGCGAAGCGGCTTGGCGTCCCGAAAGCGCTCGGCCTGACACACCGAAGAGTGGGTCAACAAGCGGCTCGGCGGCTATGTCAAACAGGGGGTTGAGGAGCGTCGCGAAGCGGTCAAAGGAGCTCAAGGCCGACGGTTACAGCACGCGCGAGATCGGCGAGGTGCTGGGGGTAGGTGTCGGTACGGTTCACCGCGACCTTGTTCCAAATGGAACACCCCAAGCGACAGGCACCAAGGGAGCTGCGGCCGACGATGCCGGCAGCGTTCCAAATGGAACAGCGCCGCTCGATGCGGTCGCGGCGCTGGCGTTCACGAAACCAAAAAACCCGCCTCGTGCCACCCAGGGCACCAGCGATATCGAGTGGTACACGCCGGACGAATATTTGCAGGCGGCACGCGATGTGCTCGGGCGGATTGACCTAGATCCGGCAAGCAGCGTGATGGCGCAGGAGAAGGTGCGGGCCGACCGGTTCTTCACCATCGAGGACAACGGGCTCCGTCAAGAATGGCACGGCAATGTCTGGCTGAACCCGCCCTATGCGCAGCCAAACATTGCGCTGTTTGCATCGAAGATGGTGGCCGAGTTCAAGAGCGGCAGGGTGACGGCGGCGGTAATGCTCACCCACAATTATACCGATACCAGATGGTTTCACGAACTTTTGGCGGCGGCCAATCTCATCTGCTTCACCCGCGGTCGTATTGGTTTTGTTAATGCCGATGGGAGCACCGGACCGCCGACCCAAGGCCAACCATTCTTCTACTTCGGGGATGCCACGGCGCGGTTCGCTGCGCGGTTCGCGGCAGTCGGTTTTGTTCTTCGAGCTTGGAGCAACGAGGTGGAGGCGGTCGCATGAACCCCGCCACCATCGTCAATTTCGAGAGCCTCCGCGCCTATCGCCGGCTGCTCAAGACCGCCGGACCGGACCCGCGGCTCTATGACTATCTCGAGACCCAAGGCGTTTACCTCCGCCACGTCATCAACCTGCTCGGCGGCGCCATCGCATACCAGCCATACAATTTCGACAACCGGTACGGCCTGGCCGAGCACGCCTTCGCCTTGCCGGTGCTCGAGCCGGACGACGAGACGCCGCTCGACGTCGTCGTTTGCTCGATGGACAGGCCGCCGCAATTCGCCTGCCTGCTCAAGCTCGGCGGCGTGCTCGGTGCCAATGCGGTGGTGAACCCGGCGACCTATGCCGGCGGCGAGCGGTGCAGGCTGGTTCAGGACGCCGCTGCGTTGGCTTCAGGCCGGCATCGTCGGCCATGCCTGCGTGCTCGATCCGGCGCGTGCCAAGCCGCTGCTCGACCAGGCGCCGGGCTATCTGGCAGCGGAAGATGCCATGCACGCGCAGCAGCTCGTCAGGTCCGGGGCGGTGGAATTAAAGCGCCTGGTGGTACCGACGGAGGTGGCGGCATGACGACCCACACGCCCCCGCCCGACGACGGCATGGCGACCACCATGGACGACCTCGACCGCCAGGCCAATGAGCAGCAGCGGGAAGAGGCCAAGCGCAATGGCGGCAACGGCAGCCATAGGCCGATGGGTGACGGCTGGTTCTGGCGGCTGACGACCACGAAGCACGGCAACCCGCATCCCCATGTCGCCAATATCGGCATTGAACTGCAGTACGACCCGGTATGGCAGGGACGGTTTTATTACGACGAGCTGCAAGGCCAATTGATGCTGGAGAAGCCGGTTCCCGACCGCAGCGGAGTCAGCCGTTGGGACGGCCTGCCGCGGCCATGGCAGGACACCGATACCATCGCCGCCTTGGGCTACTTCAATCTTGGCGACTATCCGACCATCGATTTCGACAAGGTCGACATGGCGATCCGCGAATTCGCCCACCGGCAGTGTCGAGTTCATCCAATTCGCGACTATCTCGATGCCCTGATATGGGACGGCCAGTTGCGGATCGGCAATTGGCTCGAAACATATTGTCACGCCGAGCTGACCAGTGAGGCGCACCGGGCCTATGTCGCAACCGTCGGGTTCAAGTGGCTGATCAGCGCCGTTGCCCGGATCTATCGCCCCGGTTGCCAGGTCGACCACATGCTGGTGCTGGAAGGTCCGCAAGGTGTCGGCAAGACGTCGGCCTTCAGGACCTTGGGTGGCGAGTGGTTCTCCGAGAACCTTCCCGGCGATCTGCACTCCAAAGACAGCGCCGGCCACGTTCGCGGCCGCTGGGTCATCGAATTTTCCGAGCTCGGCCAGCTGCGACGATCGGAGACGGAGACCGTCAAGACCTTCATAAGCCGTACCCATGAGCGGTTCCGCCCGCCCTATGGCAGGCACGAGGTGGTCTATCCCCGGCAATGCGTCTTTGCTGGCACCACCAACCACGACATCTATCTGCCCGATGAGACCGGCGGCCGAAGATTCTGGCCGGTCAAAATCGGCATCGTCGACCTCGACGACCTGCGCCGCGACCGCGACCAACTATGGGCTGAAGCGGTGCATTTCTACCGCAACGGCGAGCCCTGGCACCTGCAGGACGACGCCGTCATCGCCACCGCGACCGACGAGCAAGCAAGGCGACGCGAAGTGGATGCATGGGAAGAGCCGATCACCGAATACCTGGCGGATAGGGTTCAGGTGACCGTCTACGAGATTCTCACCAAGGCGCTCTACTTGGGCACAGGCAAACAATCTAAAAGCGAGCAGAACAGGGTTGCCGAAGTGCTGCTGAGCCTTGGGTGGCAAAGAGGCAAAAGAGTCAATAACGCGAGGGTATGGGAAAAAGCAACCAGGGGTATGTAAAATCTCTGCCGGTCACTGCCGGTCACTGCCGGTCGAAATTGATGGTCTGGCAGAACCAAGTGACGAAAACATAAGGCGTTTTATACTTACTGCCGATCATGCCGGTCAAATGAATAAAAACACTCAGCATGAATAACGGTTGAAATGAATGTAGGAAATACAACCAAATGCTATTCGCCATGACTCCTGGAAAAGACCGGCAGGACCGGCAGACCGGCATTGTCACAATTTACGTACTGGAGGATGTATCTCGTTATGGTTGTTAAGGAGTAAAGGTAATGCTTGGGTCACGCTATTTGACGAAACACCCAGATCCGGACAAGGCATGGCAGATTGCCGCATCGGTCCCCGGTATGGCGCATCTCGCATTGACTGGGCCACCGGGAACGGCCTGCGGTAATTGCCTCCACTGGCAACCTGCCCGCAACGGCGCCATCAAAAAATGCTGCCTGAAATACCGGGCGATGATGCCACTGGACAAGGCCGTGCACTACATCCCCAAGAACCAGTCATCGTGCCGGCATTGGGTGGCCACCAATGCCGGATGATCCGCGTCGCCAAGTGGTCGCCGATTTAGCGATCCGCATTCTCGTACATATGGATGCTGCCCGCATCGCAGAGCATGTCTCGCTGCCGATCATCCTGTCGGCGATGCTGTCGCCAACCGAGGCGATGTCGACACGGGAATTCGGACTGGAGGTCGTCGCTGGACGGCGGCCGCATCTTCGAAAGGGGAGACTACTCCCATTGACCGAACAACAGCATACCGCCGCGACTGTCCCCGGTTCCATGGAGCTCGCGACAGAAGCCCTCAAAACCAATAGTACCGGAACCTCAGAAACAGGAAAGTAGCAGGATGGCAAATCACACAGGCAGAGGCTGTTTCAGGAAGGGCGAGAGCGGCAATCCCGGCGGCCGTCCGAAGCTCCCGAACGAAATGCGGGAGATGTTCCAGGCCAAGGCGCCTGAGGCTTTCGAGGTGCTATGCAAGCATCTCCACGCCAGTGACCCAAGGGTTTCAGTTTCTGCGGCAACGCAGATTCTCGACCGAGCCTATGGACGGCCAGTGCAATCGATCGATGCCAACATCAATGATGATCCGGTTCGCTACATCGTCGAATTGCCCGAGAAGTCTGCAACGACGGAGGAATGGCTGGAAAGCATCAGGCGGGAGGATGCCGGGCGAGCGCTGGTCACCGGTGTCGCTGCTGCTGTCGATGACGAGCAGACGCATTAGGCGGAATCAGAGTCCGCCATGAGCAGAGGCTAAGCCATTGATACTGAGTCAATATCTCATCGGCCCTGGCTTCGTGCCCCAACGCTTACCCCAACAGAGAGCAGCGGGAACAAAGAAAAGCATGCTTATTGGGTCCCATCTACCCCCACCCCCGGCATCGATCGTGGGAAGGTACCGGTACCCGACGGCCCCTGTTCCGTCGCTGGTCACCGGCGTCGCTGCCGTCGATGGCGAGCAGACGCATTAGGCGGAAGTAGAGTCCGCCGTGGGGAGAGGCTAAGTGCTTGATGACTGAATCCATATCTCATCGGCCCTGGCTTCGTGCCCCAACGTTTACCCCAACAGAGAGCAGCGGGAACATAGAAAAGCATGCTTACTGGGTCCCATCTACCCCACCCCCCGCCATCGTTCGTGGGAAGGTAACCGGTACCCGACAGCTCCTGTTCCGGGACCCTATCTCAGGCCGAAATGGCGGGCGCCGAAACGGTCGGGAGCCGGCTGACCGATGCTTGCCTGAGGTGGCTCAGGCCTCTATCTGATTCTCCATGGACGCCACCATTGCCGCCCGTCCGGCCGGTCTGCCGGCCTTTGACACGATCGTCGAGGATTTCGCCTATCTCGACGACTGGGAGGAGCGATACCGCTTCCTGATCGAGCTCGGGCGCGCGCTCGGCGAGTTCCCCGAGGCCGAGCGCACGGCCGAGAACAAGGTCCAGGGTTGCGCCAGCCAGGTGTGGTTCGCGTTCCGCCGGAGCCGCGACAGCCAGGGTGTTCCCCATATGAGCTTCCGCGGCGACAGCGACGCGCTGATCGTGTGCGGCCTGATCGCGCTCCTGGTGTCGATGCTGTCGGGGCACCCGGCGCGCGAGGTCGCCGAATTCGACGCGCTTGGCGCACTGCGCCCGCTCGGGCTCGAAGAGCATCTAACGCCGCAACGCTCCAATGGCCTAGCCTCCATGGTGAAGCGGCTGAAGGCCGAAGCGGTCAAAGCCGCCATCGCGTGACGGCTCGGCGGGACGCCTCAGCCCGTAATGCAGAGCGAGGCGGGCCAGCGCCAGCCGCAGCACCACCTTTCCCGACCGTGACGGCCAGCCGAGCCGGCGCTCGGCCGCTTCGAGACCGCGCTCGAGGCAGCACACTTCGAGCAGGATGGTGGCAAGCCCCTCCCCGAGCGATGGCCATGGCCGGACGAAAAAGGGCGCCCGGTCGGGGGGCCAGGCGCCCTGGGCTTGGGTCTTGCGCGCCGGCGCTGTGCCGATGGCCAAAGGAGTTCAGCGCAATGTGGCCAACGAGCACCAGGCCATGATGGCGGCGCAAAAAAAGAAGCCCCGCAGGTTGATCACCCTACGAGGCTCTTTTCGACGATTGAAAGTGGTCAGCTCCTTTAGGGGCGACGCGTCAACCCGTTCTGGGCATCACTCATTCGCCGGAAACCACGGGAGGATTAATCAATTCATGTCGCGCCAAAGTCGTCCATTCAAAATTTCGGGAGTGCTTCATGGGACGAGACTCATGGAAGGCTCAGGACGCGCAAAAGGCTCCAAATCCGCCCCTGAAACCGCCTGCCCTTCCACGGCCTTCCTAGAGGCTCCTGCGGCCTTATCCTCACAATGGACCGTCGACGCCGGCGCAGCTTATGCTCGCCTGATGCCGCAGCGCCGCTTTCCCCGACCTTGGCGATTTGAGCCGATCCCCGGTGGCTATCGGGTCATCGATGCCAATGACCTGGCGCTGGCCCATTTGTACGGGCAACCGCCAAAAATCCGTCCCATTGTGGAAACCACCACAAGCTAGTCCCCCATATAAAGGAAGCGATAGCCGCGATTCTGATCCACAATGTCCGCGGCCTCCGCACAGCTCAGCCGCCCGCGCTGAAACCCCGGTGCGGAAGCTGAGGGGCCGGCGGCCTTTCGCCCCCCATGCCCGGTGGCGTCGCCCGGGGAACGCGGAGGAGGTGCCAAATGGCCGATTACGACATATTCGAACTGGGCGACGTCCGACTGAGCACCGGGCAGACGCTGCGCAATGCCAAGCTCGCCTACAAGGCCTTCGGCGCGCTCAACAGCGACAAAAGCAACGCCATCGTCTATCCGACCTGGTATTCCGGCCAGCACTACGACAACGAGTGGTTGATCGGTGAGGGGATGGCGCTCGATCCGTCGAAATACTTCATCATCATTCCCAACATGCTGGGCAACGGACTGTCGTCCTCGCCCAGCAACACGCCCCCGCCGCACAACGGCCCGCGCTTCCCGAATGTCACCTTCCAGGACAACGTCGCCCAGCAGCATCGCTTGGTAACCGAGAAGTTCGGCATCGAGAAGCTGGCGCTGGTCACCGGCTGGTCGATGGGGGCGGGGCAGTCCTACCAGTGGGCGGTCAGCTATCCCGACATGGTCGAGCGCATCATGCCGTTCTGCGGCTCGTCAAAGACGTCCGAGCACAACATCGTGTTCCTGGAGGGCGTGAAGTACGCGATCATCACCGACGCCGCCTGGGACGGGGGCCTCTACGAGAAACCGCCGGTCAAGGGCCTGCGCGCGGTGGGCCGGGTCTATGCCGGCTGGGGCCTCTCCCAGGCCTTCTACTGGAACCAGTTCTACAAGAAGCCGCCTTTCGACTACGCCACCCTAGAGGACTTCCTGGTCGGCTTCTGGGAGGGCTTCTTCCTCAAGAAGGACGCCAACAACCTCCTGACCATGCTTTGGACCTGGCAGAGCGGCAACATCGGCAACACACCGGGCTTCGGCGGTAGCCAGGAGAAGG
Source organism: uncultured Alphaproteobacteria bacterium (assembly GCA_963744915.1). GTDB lineage: Bacteria > Pseudomonadota > Alphaproteobacteria > Rhizobiales > Aestuariivirgaceae > DATAFF01. The sequence continues at coordinate 14,554 of CAVUUY010000012.1, read as the reverse complement.
CGCTTGCCTCGATCAAGGCCAAGGCGATCGTCATGCCCGCTGAGAAGGATCTCTATTTCCCGCCCGAAGACGAGGAGTACGCGGTCAGCCACATGAAGAACGCCGAGCTGCGGGTGATCCCGGGCGTGTGGGGGCATTTCGCCGGCGGCGGCGCCAATCCGGTGGACACCAAGTTCATCGACGACGCCCTCAAGGAACTGCTGGCACGCTAGGAGACACCGGAATGTCCACTCAAAACGCAAGCAACGCGGCGGCCTTCGTGCCGGAAGCCGGGATTGGCCTGCCGATCGCCGTCGGCACCTTCGGCTTCTCGGTGCTGATGCTCGGCATCCCCAATGCCGGGCTAGTCAATGGCGACGCCGCCAAGCTGTTCATCGCCGTCGCCTTTGGCACCGGTGCCTTCGGGCTGTTTGCGCCCTCCAGCGCATTTTCTTAGCTGTAATTCAAGGTTGGAGGTAGAGTGCGTCTTGTGCGCTCGGCCTCCGGAGACCGGCGTGGCGGAACAACAGATCACTCGGCGGCTCGCCGCGATCCTCGCCGCCGACGTCGTCAGTTACAGCGGCATGATGCGGGCCGACGAAACTGGCACGATCGCCGCGCTGCGGCAAATTTGGAGCGAGACATTCAATGCCGCGGTCGCCGCGCGCCACGGCCGCATTGTGAAAATGATGGGTGACGGGGCGCTCGTGGAGTTTGGTAGCGTCGTCGACGCGGTCGAATGCGGGATTGCGATCCAGCGCGCGATGCGTGAGCGCAACTTAGCTGTTGAACGCCCCGTCGAGTTCCGCATTGGCATCAATCTCGGTGATATCGTTATCGAGGGAGACGACATACTTGGCGACGGGGTTAATATCGCTGCGCGTCTGGAGGGCCAAGCGCCAGAAGGCGGCATTCTAGTCTCCGACGTAGTCCATGCACAGGTGAACGGAAAAGTCAGCGTCACCTTCGCCGACGCCGGTAAAATCAAGCTCAAGAATATCGACCTACCTCTGCAGGTGTGGCGGTGGGAAGGCAAGAACACCACGCCGGCCGCAAAGCCGATAGCCAATTTCACTCGGCCGACCGCATTCGAACAGCCGTCCATTGCCGTCCTGCCGTTCTCGGTGATGAGCGCCGACCCGGAGCAAGGGTTCTTCGCCGACGGACTCGTCGAGGAAATCCTCACTACGCTCTCAAAGCTCTCCGGCTTGTCGGTGATCGCGCGCCATTCAAGCTTCGCCTACAAAGGACGTGCAGTGGACGTGCGCCAGGTCGCCCGAGAACTCGGCGTGCGCTTCGTGCTCGAGGGCAGTGTCCGCAAAGCCGGCAGCCGCATCCGCATCACGGCCCAGTTGATCGACGCCACGACCGGAATTCATATCTGGGCAGATCGTTTCGACCGCAGCATTGATGACATCTTTGCGGTGCAGGACGAGATTACATTGACGTTGGCGACGGAGATGCAGGTCAGGCTGACGGAGGGGGAGCAGGCGCGCCTTCGCTACACGACCACGACGAATGTTGAAGCGTGGAGCCTTTGGATACAGGGACTGAACCACATTCGCCGTCCGGATACCACGGATTCCCATGTCCAAGCCCGCCGCTGCTGGGAAAAGGCTCTTGCGCTCGATTCCGGCTCGGCGGTGCTCAATGCCATGCTCAGCGACGTGCATTATTCCGACGCGCGCCACGGTTGGACGGGCGAAGACCGCGAGACCGCATTGAAAAAGGCTGAGGTCTACCTCGCGCGAGCACTTGCAATCGATCCCGAAAATCCTGACGCTTATCGGAGCGCGAGTGGGATCCTGCTTCTTAAATCGCGATTTAACGAGGCAGCTGCCGCTGCCCGCAAGGCGGTCAAATTTGGTCCCAACCTGGCTGACGTGCTGGTCTTCGGAGGGTTCGTCCTGACTTGTTGTGGCAGCGCCGCCGAAGGTATCGGCCAGATCGAGAGAGCTTTTGTGCTAAGCCCGAATTATCCGGCGTGGTATCTGGGTGTACTGGGCAATGCCTACCGGCTCGGTGGCCGCCCCGAGGAGGCGACCGCTGCTTTCCGAGGCTATCACGCCCGCAGTCCCGGCCATGGTTTAGCCGACATAGTGATGATCCAGGAGCAGGCCGGGCTTATCGAAGAAGCGCAAGAGACGGCGGTGCAGCTTGTCGCGGCGCGGCCAACCTTCACGATCACGTCTTGGCTTAGAACGCAGTTCCGCTGCGATGTCGAGCAGAAGGCGGCCGACTTGGCTTCGCTCCGCGCGGCGGGCGTGCCAGAACAGTAAGGCGTACTCACGGATCATTCGGTAGCCACACACAGGCGAGAACCTGCGCTGACAGAAATGTCAGCGCTGGCGTCTGGTGGGGATGACGAGTTAGCGGAGGATGGAACCCGAGGGGAACCCCGCAAGCACTGACGCAGTGCTGTATTGATGCATTGAATGTTCGTGGTCAACAGTTGCGATGGGCTAGTGATTGATCGGTCAGCCAGATTGCCGACCCACCCCCCGTCAAAGACGGGACTGAGACTCCGGTTACCTGGGACTTCTGTATCGATATGCCATTGAGCACGCGACGGTCATTTACACGCCGAACGCTGCGCGGCTTGTTCGGCAGCATCGGCTTGATGGCGGTCCACTCATGATCGCTGAGTTCGTAGCGCATGATTCGAGGCTCCGGTTTGGGAGCTTGAATCACGTCCTGCGCGGCACCGTCAACCCGCAGCGGCCCGTCGTGGATCCTCTAATGCTCTGAAATTACTTTCGCTTGCGGGGCATAACAGACATGGCCGGACTTCCTGCTGGCTCGACCCGGTCGCTCCTGACCCAAACCGGAAGTCCGCAGTATTCAGGCGTCGCTATTCTCGCCATAGGTTCAAGTAGACCAGAGCGATTAGGGATTGAGTTGGTTCGCTGTCCTAATTGTCAATTCGCCGTATGCTTGAAATGGGGATGGACCAAATGTGGCTTGGAGGCGGTGATTTCTGGCGCGCGGCGATCAAGGCGGCGATGTTCTTTGACGACAGACTATGCCACTGCGCAGGTCTCGGGCCGGACCACTACCCGTGTATCGAGCAGGACGATGCTGAATCGATGATCAAGCTTGATGACTTTGAGAACTCGTTCGCGGCGCTGCCCGCACGTGCGGGTTATTCGAGGAAGTCGCAAACTACGCCCAGTCTGTGGCCGGGCCGGGCGTCCCGCATTGTCGGCATGAATTCAGCGTCTGAGCCTTCCTCTCTCTACCAGCCGGAAACAGCTTCAGCCACCGGGCAAATAGCGTTTGTTGACTTTGCAAACATATGTGTATTTTGGATTGACCATCTGGGTGCACCGCGCTTCGGCAATTTGGCCAAGCAACATATAGGCTTCCGGCGCCGGCATTAGGTAGCTCTCTTCGAGCCAATAGACCATGTCTTCAAAGGCGATCCGCAGTGCATCATCGAGTGGACGCGCGCAGCCGACCGTGCAGATGTGCGTCGGCGTCTCGATGCGCGGCCAATTCAAGCGCTTTGGCGCAGGGCTCAGGCTGAGTTTGAGGCGCAGGTGCCCACGGATCTCGATCGCCCCCATGCCGTTGCATTCTGCGTCTCCCTGCAGTGCATGTACATCGCCGCAATAGAGATAGGCGCCTTCCTGGAAAATAGGAAACATCACGCGATTGCCGTTCGTCACCTCCTGAATGTCGAGATTGCCGCCATGGGTTCCGTTATCGATGGTAAGCACGCCACCGGCGACTGGGGCCACCCCGATCACCCCAATCATGGGCTTGGCCTCCAGCTTCAGCGTGTCGCTCCAATGGACGATTCCGTCCTCTACCCGGACATTCCGATTCTGTATTCCAAATTCCGTACGTCGTACCCAATCCGGGAAAATGCCGATGCCCGGCCACAGGGCGGTGAAGCCTAAGCCGTGAACGCCAACGTCGATCACTTCGATCGTCAACATGTCGCCCGGCTTCGCACCGCGAATGCGAATTGGTCCGGTCGCTGGGTTGACGAAGGGCAGCGTAACGTCGGCATGATTAAGCTTCTCACCGAGCGAGTGAATGAGATGCCCGCCGATATTGAGTTCAGTTTCGACCTCGAAAATCTCGTCGGGACCGACTTCGGCAACGAAGGAATCAGTCGCCGCCAGCGCATATTTGAGATCGCCCTTTCGGATGATCTGTCCGCCGAATGAGCCGGTTTTCATCTTTCTTTGCATAAATTCTCCTTTTCGGACGCGAGTGGTCCGAGCGATCAGTATGGCCGCCAAGGGGTGAGCATCTTTTCGATCTTTCCGACAACATAGGTAAGGCAGAGTGCCAAAGCGATAGTAACCACCAAGGCAGCAAACACCTTGGGAATAATGTAAAGGCTGCCGGCCTTGAAGATCGCGTGGCCCAGCCCTTGCGACGAAGACATGAATTCTCCGATGATTGCACCGATCAGTGCAAAGCCCACTGTCAGTCGCAGACCAGCGAAAATATCGCCGAGGGACGCCGGCACGATCAGTTTCCGGAAGATATGCCGCTTTGAACCGCCGAGGGTGCGCATAAGATTGACTTGGTCGACATCGACGCTCATCGCCCCCTTGTAGGCGGTGATCAGTGCCACGACCACGACCGACAGTGTCGCCATGGCGACCTTGGAGATGAGACCGGTTCCGAACCAAATGATGCAGATTGGTGCAAGGGCGATGATCGGGATCGATCCGAGCGCCACGATGAAGGGCTGAACTACCTGAGATACGAAGCGTGAATACCACAGTGCGAGACCGATCAGTGTGCCCAAGACATTCCCGATCACGAAGCCGAGCAAGGTCTCCATCGCCGTGACTCTCGTGTCCGTAACCAGACTGCCGTTCTTCCACATTTCGACAAGAAAGCCCCAAACGGCACTTGGTGAGCCGAACAGGAACGCGTTGAGCGCGGATTTGGCGGTAGCCAGTTCCCAGGAGACAAGCAGAATGACCAGCACGCCAATCTGGCAGGCCAGCACTAATGCGTTGCGCCGTAGTGCCCGAAACCTCCGGCCGTGATAGCGCAGACCGGGGGCGGCAAGCATTGTGCGGGACGGATCGTGCGCCGTCTTGCCTGCAGTATGCCAATGCCCGAGGATGCTCATGTCCCCTGCTGAACCTCCAGTTCGCTCCATATCGAACGTATGTACTGGTTGAATTTCGGTGACTCCCGCGCAGCCATCATATCTGTGCGGTCGACGTCGATATCGATTTCATGGATAGCACGGATTCTCGCCGGACGATGAGTAAGCACGATAACGCGATCGGACAAAGAGACGGCCTCTTCCACGTCATGGGTGATGAGAAGGGCCGATCGGCGCTGGCTGCGCACCAGGCGCGCCATGTCATTTTCAAGAATGAGCTTGGTCTGAAAATCGAGCGCGGCGAATGGCTCGTCGAGCAGGAGAACCTCCGGCTCATTCACAAGTGTGCGCGCCAGCGCTATACGCTGGCGCATGCCACCGGAAAGAGCCGACGGATAATAGTCGTGAAAGCCATTGAGACCGATCGTGTCGAGCAACCTGCGCGCCCGCTCCGTCCGTTCCGTGGCAGCCATATTGCGAATTTCCAGGCCTAAGGTCACGTTCTTCAGCGCTGTGCGCCAAGGCAACAGCAGATCCTTCTGCAACATGTATCCGACATGCTTCGGCATACCGGTGCTGACGCTGCCATACCAGAAAATCTCCCCCGATGTCAGCGGCACTAATCCGCAAAGGAGATTGAGCAGCGTGCTCTTCCCGCAGCCGGACGGTCCAACGATGCTGACGATCTCGCCATGCCCAAGTGTCAGAGACAAATCGGCGATCACCTCCCTGGCGGCGTCGGTCTCCTCGCCGAAGACCTTTCTAAGATTGGATACGACCAGTGGCAGATTCTCCCCACCCGCCACCGGTCGGCTTGTCAACCGATTCGCGCGCAACAACACCGCCCCCTCAACAAGTTCCTGTGTCGTGGTTATTGCGGCGCTTTGACGTTCTCAGCATCCTTTACAGCCTTCTCGGCAAACGAATTGTCGATGACCTGCTCCATTGGAATCGAGTATTTCACGTTGCCGAGAAATTTCTGCATCTCCATGAGCTTGTTCCAGGCATCCACCTGCGTCACGACGGTCGCAGCCGGAATCTGGTACTTGATCTCTGCGTCAATCGCCTTGTCGACGACATCGCCAGGCAGATCGGGAAACTCCAGGCGCGCCACTTTCTTTGCATAGGCAGGATCTGCGTAGACGAGACGTCCGGCTTCCTCGAACGACTTCACCAAAGCCTGGACGATATCGGGGTTCTCCTTGGCATATTCGGGCAGAACCATGATGCCGGTGTTACAGAACGGGCCGACATAGTTGGCGAAATCAAAGACCACCTTTGCGCCCTGCGATTCCGCTGCCGCAACACTGGGCTGGTAGGCGACCGCCATGTCGGCCTGGCCAGCCAGCATAGCGCCGATTTCCGTACCTGGATTGACTTCGAGGATCTTGGTGTCTTCCTGCGGCTTTAGTCCATTGTCGAGAAGCAGCTTCTTGGTCACACTGAAGTTCGTATTGGGTTCTGGCGAGGTCACCACCGTCAGCCCCTTGAATTGCTTCGGGTCAGTCAGGACCGAAAGATTTTTCGAAACCCCGAAGTAGTGCGCCCGCTGCACGACGGTGCCGACGACCATGCCGGGACCGCCCGCCTCGCGCGACATCTGAACCATCGTCGCATCGCCGATGGCGAAAGGAGAACTCTTGCCCAGCACTGCGGCGAAAGCCTGTGTGTCGCCGCCCGCCGCCGACAGATTGAGTTTCAGTCCATTCTTCTCGAAGATGCCTGCATGTTGGCCCACATAGAGGTTGATGTACCCGAGGTTATGAACCGCCTCGACGAAATTGACTTCTTTCACGTCGGCAGCATTTGCATTGACCGTCCCAAGGGCTAGTGTGCTGAGGACGGTTACGCTAAACCAGTTCAGATAGGCCATTAGTTTCCTCCCATTGTCTTGTTCAGTCGAAATTCTACGAAGAAGTGTTTTCATTTTTTTCACAGCAAGAGATTTTACTCGTACTGCCTTCACTTGGCCGGTTTCATTCATCTTTGTACGGGCTGTCCACGACGGTGTTTGTGGTTTTGAAAATCGGGCTCAAACCGTCAAGCACAGCTCTGGTGAGTTTGCCAAATTCGAGTCCGCGATGATAGATGACGGCACGATTGACAGCTCACAAGATCCGGTCTGGAACGTTGGTTGGACCTGGAATTTGCAGGAAGTGCCGGCCGGCTCGGTCGGTAGTACATTTTCCACCGGTTTCCATTTGCTTACCAATCGATCATACATTTGGCAGCACGTCCAACAAACATATCTTTTTCAACGCTTTCCATTACAAAGGCGCCAACGGAGGCTACTAGAGTCTCAGGATTGGAGAACGGGCAATGAACTCGACACTCAGCGCGTGCGAGGCGGCGGCCGCGATCCGGTCGGGCGCACTTACGTCCCTCGAATTGGTTCAACAGTGTATTGCTCGGATCGAGGAGCTTGAGGATACGGTTCGCGCATGGACTTTTTTCGATCCCTCCTATGCGCTGCACCAGGCCCGTGAAGCCGATCGCCTGCAGCAACTCGCCAACGAACCGCTGGGCGCTCTTCACGGCATACCAGTGGGGATTAAGGACATTTTCGATACAAGCGATATGCCGACTGAGAACGGCACGGTTCTCCATGCTGGGCGAACGCCGCTCGAAGATGCTGCCGCAGTCGCACTTCTCCGCGCCGCTGGCGCTGTGATAATGGGCAAGACCGTGACGACCGAGCTTGCGGTCTATTCCCCAGGCAAGACGCGCAATCCCCGCAATCCTAGCCATACGCCCGGCGGTTCCTCGAGTGGCTCCGCTGCCGCCGTGGCAGCCGACATGGTGCCGCTTGCGATCGGTTCTCAGACCAACGGCTCGGTCATTAGACCGGCCGCCTATTGCGGCGTCTACGGCTACAAGCCAACGCACGGACTCGTTTCGCTCTATGGCGCGCTCGCACAATCGGCACCGCTCGATACTATCGGTATGTTCGCCCGCAGCATCGAGGACCTCGCTCTGATTGCCGAGAACCTTATGGTCCATGACGGACGCGACCTGAACCAGCGCCGGCGTGCGCGCGCAATTCTGGTCGATACTGTAGCCCAGCAGCCACCCGCGCCGCCTCGCATTGCTTTCGTCAAGACGCCGATCTGGCCAAAGGCAGACGCAGAAACACAGGAGGCTTTCACGCGATTGGCCCAACAGATCGGCAGCCAAGTGACGGAGGTCGTTCTGCCAGATTGGTTCGACAAAGCCATCGAGTGGCATGGCACGATCATGCAATCCGACCTCGCCAAAAGCTTCGCGCGCGAGTATGTTTGGGGCCGTGACCGGCTGAGCAGCAAATTGTGCAGCATGATCGAGAATGGCCAGAAATTTCTGGCAGTGGACTATAATCTCGCGCTCGACCATAGCCGACGCCTCAATCGACATCTTCAGGAAATTTTCACCAGCTATGATGCAATCCTGACTCCAGCGACCACTGGCCCTGCTCCGCATGGTCTCGAATCCACAGGAAGCCCGGTTTTTTGCACCCTATGGACGCTAACGGGAGTGCCTGCGATTTCTTTGCCGCTCCTCAAGGCTTCGAACGGATTGCCCCTTGGGGTGCAACTTCTTTCAGCCAAGGGTGATGACGCGCGGTTGCTGCGCACCGCCCGGTGGCTTGCTAAACAAATGATGCTCCGGCAAACTTCTTGATCACTTCAATCGGCGCCGGGATCGCCGACGAGGCCAGCCGATTATCTGGGGCGACCAGGATCACGCGGAACGGCCTGGCGCCAGGCGAAAGGAGCCGATGATGGCACCAAATGAAAAAAAGCTGAAAGGACCGGATCTCAGCCAAGGAATTCCCCTCCATGACGTGCCCCGAGGAGGAACACTCATCGGTCATGCGAATGGCGAGGAGGTCGTATTGGTGCGGGTGGAGGATGAGGTGTTCGCCATTTCCCCCCACTGCACTCACTATCATGGGCCGCTCGCCGAAGGCCTTGTCGTCGACAAGACGGTGCGCTGCCCATGGCATCACGCCTGCTTCGATCTTCGGACAGGAGAGGCGCTTCGGGCACCAGCATTCGATCCGATCACCTGCTGGAATGTCGAACGCCAGGATGAAGTGCTTGTCATCCGGCACAAACGCGAGCGGGTAGGGTCGAAGCCGGACCGCATTGAGGGTGGCACCCCCGACAGGATCGTCATCATCGGCAGCGGCGCAGCCGGATTTGCTGCAGCGGAAATGCTGCGGCGCGAAGGTTTCCAGAACCAAATTGTGATGGTGAGCAGCGACGATTCCCTGCCTTACGATCGTCCCAACCTATCCAAGGATTATCTCGCAGGCACGATCCCGTTCAAGTTCGTGCCGCTGAAGAGCGAGCGTTTCTATTCCGAGAAGGGCATCGAGACGCGCCTCAGCGAGACGGTTGTCGGCCTCGACGTCGGCGCGCGTGTGGTGGCTCTGGCAAGCGGCGATACGATTACCTACGATCGGCTGCTACTGGCGACGGGAGCGGAGCCGGTGCGTCTTGACATCCCTGGTGCCGACCGACCTCACATCCACACCTTGCGGTCGCTGGCGGATTGTCGCACCGTCATCGAGCAAGCCAAGGCAGCACGCCGGGCGGTTGTGATTGGGGCAAGCTTCATCGGGCTTGAGGTTGCCGCCTCGCTACGGGCACGTGGGCTTGAAGTCCACGTGGTCGCTCCGGGCAAGCGCCCGATGGAGCGCGTGCTCGGTCCGCAAATGGGCGATTTCATCCGGGCACTTCACGAGGAACATGGGGTGATTTTTCACCTCGAGGACAAGCCGGCCGCTTTCGATGGCAACTTTGTCAAGCTGGAACACGGCCCGCCGATCGAAGCGGATTTCGTTGTTGTCGGCATCGGTGTACGTCCGCGATTGGAGCTTGCGGAGCAAGCCGGTCTTGAGGTCGATCGGGGAATCTCCGTCAATGAATATCTTCAGACGAGTGCGCCGGAGATTTATGCCGCGGGCGATATCGTTAGGTGGCCGGATCGCCATTCTGGAAAAGCCATTCGCGTCGAGCACTGGGTTGTTGCCGAGCGACAAGGCCAGACCGCAGCCCTCAACATGCTCAATCGGCGAACCCGCGCATCCGCGCCTCGCGCCCGCAGCCCTCAACATGCTCGATCGGCGAACGCCCTTTGCCGCCGTACCGTTCTTTTGGAGCCAGCACTACGATGTTCCCATCAATTATGTGGGGCATGCAGAATCATGGGATAAAATTACGGTGGATGGCGACATCACGAAAAAGGACTGCCTGATGCGGTTCGAAGATAAGGGGCGCGTCGCCGCAGTTGCATCCATCTTCCGTGACCACCAGAATCTATTGGCTGAGCTGATGATGGAACGGGAGGTCGGCCCTTGAATGGAATGTTGAGGGGCGGTCTCTTCCGCTTCTGGCACATAGCGTCATTTCGCTGTGCTGCGGAATTTGGTCGCTATCGGGGCATAGCGGACATCGAGCAAACCACAATGGCACTGCGCGGTTCGTATAAGACTGGCCCGGGGATGGGCCTAAGCCCTGATAGCTCATGTGATGAAATCTGCAGACCCACCCCCCGTCAAAGGCGCGACGAGACTTCCGCTACTGGCACCTGTGATTTGATGTTCCAGTTAACGGACCTCTTGCCGACGATGACGGGATCAGGTGACGGCCGATCTGGTATATCGCGCCGGTCAGGCGTAGGCTTCCTCACCCAGCATCATTTTCGATATGCAACCGGTTAAGCTGGCAAGGGAGGAGAGCTATGGCAAAGTACATCTGCTTGCTGAATTGGACCGATCAGGGGGTCAAGGCCGTCAAGGAGTCGCCTTCGCGTCTCGATGCCGCGAAGCAGCTCGCGAGGACGCACGGCTGCCAATTCGAGCAATTTTTCATGACGATGGGCAGTTGCGACATGGTGGCCGTTCTCGAAGCACCTGATCAGCAATCGGTTGCGAAATTCCTGTTGGCGGTGGGGTCTGCCGGCAACGTCCGCACGACCACGATGCCCGCCTATTCGGAGGACGAGTATCGCTCGCTGATCGGCAGCTTCTGAAGCTTTGGCGCCCGGAGGCTCGGCCGGGCGCCTCCGCATCGTGACGCTTCGCAATCCGTCTCGCTAGCTTAATTCCGCAGAAAAATTTCTTGCCTTCAAAAAACACTAGTGCGCCGGGCCGTGTCACCCCATATTTTCATAGATAGTTCAGCAGCTTGCACGTCAGGCGCTGGCGATTTCCCGCCACATCAAGGCGAACTTGAGAGACCTCAGCCTCAAGCAAGCCTCGTAACCGACCACAATCGGAAATCGAGACACATGTCGCACAAATTTCGCCTTGGTCAATTGGTGAGGTATCTCCCACCTTTCGGCACGCGCGCCCCCAATGTCGACTTCACGATCGTGCGTCTCCTACCTGAGACGGAATATCGTATCAAAGCAAAGGATGAACCCAATGAGCGGGTCGCTCGAGAGCGCGAATTGAGACCTGCGGTTGATCCGGACCGCGCGGCGTGACTGGGCATTATCCGGACTTCATCAGGCGGAAGGCTTAACGGCCATGGCCATGACGAAACTGCTGGTCGACACGGCCCGTTACACCGTCGTCCGCCAGAATGACGGGTCGATCGAGATCGCTCCGAAGGACAACCCGAAGGGGACGTGGGTTTTCCATAGACAAGCCCACCGTTATGAAGACGAGTTGATAGCCGCCTATCATCGCAACGGCTTCGTGGGTGTCGATCGGCTTTGCGCCCGGCTGCTCGCCGATGCAAGAGACTGGGGTCGCAGGGGAGGCTCAGGACGCACGCCAAGCCAACCGGGAAGGGGATGACACCCGGAAACCGCACTCGACCCTCCTGGGGCTTTCTAACGGCTCTCACGGCCTGTGGTCAAAACAGCGCGCCTGCGGGACCGGCGTCCCCCTTGAGGCACGCAAAAAAACAAGAAGCCCCGCAGGTTGATCACCCTACGAGGCTCTTTTCGGCGAGTTGAAGGTCAGCCTTTTAAGGTGACTAACGTCAGCCCTTACCGGGCGACCACTCATTTGCCGGAACCACCCACTCCGGTCAGGTTGATCAATCCAGTCGCGCCAAAGCCGTCCATTCAAAATTCCGGGAGCCATCGTAAATCGGTTATTTCGTAGCCAGACGTATGAAGGGGAACGGATTTTCGTGACGGGATTTGTCCCCTTCGAGGGAAAGCCTGTCGACCAAGGAGGCAGTGATGTCCTTTCGGAAAATCGCAATTTTGACCGGAACAATCGGGCTTTTGGCATCTCCGGCATTTGCCCAGTCGGTGCAGGACTCGAACACCTATCCAGGGTCGATTCCCGACACGCCGCAGGCTGGAAATCTGCTCGGCCAGCAGGATTTCGACGTGACCGGTCCGACCGGAGCGATCCTGGTGCCGGTGCCGGCGCCTTACCTGGACAGCCCGGGATACGACCCGGGATACGACATCGAGGGCGGCGCCAATGTCGAGGTGCCGCTTGAAATTGGCGAGGAGCCTTTAGAGCCTGGACCATACGATCAATGACGCGAAAAGCGAGGTCAGGTGGCGGCCGTCGCAAAGAAGCTCGCTCTTGGAAAGGCTCAGGACGCGCGCCAAGCCATCCGGCAAGGACACCCCGGAACGCTCTCCGACTCTCACGGAGCTTCCTAGTCTAGGCCGGATGAGGGGCTTTTCCTCTGCTTGCCGAACCCCCTCACCAGCCCTTCGGAGACCTCTCCCCCGAGGGGAGAGGGAAACGCACCCTCTCCCCGAGGGGAGAGAGAAAAACAATGGGCAGCTGGCAGAGGGCCGATAAAGCAGCTCCACCTTATTCTGCTCTATGAAGCTGGCGGCGCGATGAATGGCTGTGAGATCACCTGGAAGACCGGCAGCGCCTCGAGCCGCGCCGCATGAGCGCTGAGCGCCGGGAACTGTGCCATCGAGACCAGTCCCGGATGGGCGTCGGCAAGAAAGCGAAGAACGACAGCGACGGCGATATCGGCATGCGACATGCGATCGCCGAACCAATAGGTGGCGCTCTTCGCCCGGCCGGTCGGCTTCAAGCACGGCGAGCACCGTGGAGATCTGCGATCGGCAGCGGTCAACCCAGATGTCGGACACCTCCTTATGCAGCCGCCTTTCGTAGAACAGGCTGACCGCCTTGTCGGCCAAGCCCGTCGCGAGCGCGGCAATCTTCAGCGCCTGGTGGCGCGTCGGCTCGGCGGCGGGAACATGGCGCCTCGCCGCGGCACGAGGCTGTCGAGATAGTCGAGGATGATGTGGCTCTCGATCAGCACCTCGCCATTGTCGAGCACCAGCGTCGGCACCCGCGTCAGCGGATTGTACGGCCGGATCTTGTCGGCGTCGCCGAATGTCGACCACGGGCGGTGCGTGAAGGGCAGGTCATAGAGCGTAAGCGCGATGCCGACGCGGCGGACGAAGGGCGAATTATACTGGCCGATGAGGATCATACAGCCACTCCATTTCTGAGCATGCTCCGAAAAGGCACGTGTGACCAGAGCATGATGTTGTCAGGTGTACCTGCCTGCGCCGGAGCGATTTGGCCCCTGATTTACCGGCGGCCGAGCGATATCACCGTCGATCACCTCATCCATCGGGTATTAAGCGTAGGGGTAGGACATGTGTGGCCCGGTTTGCGAGGAGCGGGGGCGGCATGCTCTGGCCGATCAGGTCAATCGGGCGAGCGATCGGTGGGCTCCCTCAAAGGCAGCAGGATAATGATCCCCACGGCAAAGAAGGCGAGGATGGTAGACATCCCGGCGCGTTGTGACTGGAAAAGGTCGGTAGCGAGCCCCAGGAACAGGGGACCCGCGAACAGTGTGCCCTTCCCGGCAAGCCCATAAAGCCCAAACGCTTCGGTTTCCATATCTGGTGGGGCAAGCCTCGCCATCAGAGCACGCGCCGCCGCTTGTGCCGGTCCAACGAACACGCCGAGCAGGCAACCCAATCCGAAGAACAGGGCTTTGGACTTGACAAACACCAGAGCCAGACCGATGGCCTCCAGCGCGAAGAGTGCGATTAGCACCGTGTTCCTCGACCCGATCAGATCGTCGACCCAGGCGAAGCCTGCCGCACCAATACCCGCAGTTACATTGAGGGCGATACCGAAATAGAGCACTTCCGTGAAAGCCATGCCGAAAGTGCCTGCCGCATAGATGCCTCCAAAGGCGAAGAGCGTATTCAAGCCATTGGTGAAAAACATGCTAGCCAGCAGGAAGCGAACCATGCTTCGGTTCTGCAACATTTGCTGCAAAGTGCCGAACAGACCACGTAGACCTGTTCGCACTGCCATGTCGACCGATATCCCAGTCGGACAACGATCGGGTGTGAAGAGGAATACTGGTATTGAAAGACTCCCTAACGCACAGCGCGACCAGAATGCTGGTCGCGCGAACATGCTCATAGGAAGCGCGCGAAAGTCCAAATGGCGGCGGTTCCACGTTGACGAGAATGACAAGGGCAAGCACCAGGGACACGAGGCCGCCGGCGTAACCCACGGCCCAACCCCAGCCTGATAGACGACCGATA
>CAVUUY010000011.1:0-193710 GCA_963744915.1 uncultured Alphaproteobacteria bacterium | reverse complement strand
TCTTTCGCAAAATGATTTTGGCTGAGCGGTGCCCGTCCTTGGCTCAAGCGGTCAGTGGTTCACTCGTTTTCTGCACCAAAATGTCCATGTTGAGGTAGCGCTTGGCGGACCAGCTGGTCCCAGCGATGTGGCGGAGCCTGGCGGCCGCGAGATTGAGACAGGACTGGCCGTCGGGAAAGGCGCCGACGACACGGGTTCGCCGCCGGATCTCGCGCATGAGGCGCTCGAGCGGATTGTTGGTCCTGATACGGCGCCAGTGCTCTTCGGGGAAGGCGTAGTAGGCAAGCGTTTCGTCCACCGCCTGCTCCACGAGCTCGGACGCCTTCCAAAGCTTCATCTCCCTGAGCCGGGCGATCACTTCCATGGCCTTCTTCTTCGCCGCGTCCCGGCTCTCACCGGCATGGATGGCCTTGAGCATGAGGGCCACCTTTCGCACCTTCGTCGCCGGCACATGGCTGAAGACGTTGCGGTAGAAGTGAACCACGCAGCGCTGCCAGAGCGCATCGGGATAGATCTCGGCCGCGCTCTCCATCAGCCCGAGGCAGGCATCGGAGATGATGAGCTGGACCCCGGAAAGGCCGCGCTCCTTCAGATGCTTGAGGAAGCCGCTCCAGCCGGATTTGTCCTCCTTGGCGCCTTCGCAGATGCCCAGAATCTCGCGGTAGCCCTCGGCATTCACGCCGATCGCCACGAGGAGGGAGACGTTCCGCACCTCCCCAGCCCAGCTGCGCTTCATGACGATGCCGTCGAGATAGACGTAAGGATGCGTGCCCGTGATCGGCTGGTTGCGCCAGGCCTCGATCCGCTCATAGATCTTCTTGTTGAGGTCGCTCACTGCAGACGGGCTCACCCGCGTGCCCCACAGCGCCTCGGTGATGTCCTCGACCCGGCGGACTGAGACGCCCGCCAAATACATTTCCATCAGCGCCTCTTCCACCGAACTCTCCCGCCGCCGGTAGCGCTCGATGATGGCCGTGTCCAGGGTCTGCGCCCGGAGCTTCGGCACCTTCAGCGTCACCTCGCCGGCCTTGGTGTGCAGCTGGCGCTCGTAATGACCGGAGCGGTAGTCCCTTCGCTCCTCGCTACGCTCGTAGCGACTGGCGCCCACAAGGCGCTCGGCCTCCGCATCCAAAAGCGCGTTCAGCGTCTCCTCCACCGTCCCACGGACGATCCGGTCGAGATGGCCCTTGATCCGCTCGTCGTCGATTTTGATGACGTTCGACAACACTCTTTCGCTATCATCTCCCATGGTGGCTCTGTGCTCCTCGTCTTAAATGGTCACGTCGTCGCTGACTACCACTCAAGCCCGAAGTCGGGGCCGCCAACCAAAATCCTATTTGCGAAAAGAACCCTACGTTATCGCCGCCTGGCCTCCGACACTTCCATGCCGCCGTAGCTTCTGCGCCAGATGTAATACCCACCCTCAGAATGATTGACCGGTGACTGCCCAGTCGCGGTAGGCGATGGACATGATTTTCCAGGGTTGGTCGATCAGGGCGTTCCAGGCATCACAGCAGTGATCGACGATGTCGTCGAAGGATTGGAAGATACGGTTTGACAGCCAGTTCTGACGGATGAACTGCCAGATGTTTTCCTGGCTGTTGAGCTCAGGCGAGCGCGGCGGCAGTGGCAGGAGCGAGATATTGCTTGGGATCTTGAGGTCTTTCGCACCATGCCAACCGGCTTGATCAAGGATGACAACTGCGTGGGCGCCAGGGGTGACCTTGGCGGCGATCTCATCGAGATGAAGCTGCATGGCTTCGCTGTTGCAGGCTGGCAGCACGAGGGCGGCGCCGGCGCCGCGTTCTGGACATACCGCGCCAAACAGATAGGCTGACTCCGTGCGTTGATCATAGATCGCCCGAGGACGCGAGCCTTTCCTCGCCCAGCGATAGGTGAGCTTGTTCTTCTGTCCGACGCGCATCTCGTCTTGGAACCACACCTCTACCGGTGTGCCCGGCGCGAGTTCCTCGCAGATCTCCGCCACGCTCCCGGCGAAATTTTTTTGAACGCCTCAATGGCATGGGGATTCTGCCTGTAGGCCTTGGGCCGGGCGCTCACATGCGAAAAACCCAATTCCTTGAGCGCCCGGTAAACCGTGGCATCCGATACCGACAGACCGAACTGAGCGTGCAATTGCTTGACCAGGTCGCAGGCCCGCCAGCGCACCACGCCATTAATCGCAGGGACCGGCCCCTCGTCGATGAGACGAGCGAGAAACTCTTTGTGCACGGCGTGGAGTTTGCCCGGTGCACCAGGAGAAGGCTTGTTGCTCAGACCTTCGGGTCCGACATCGTTGAACCGGATTACCCAGTCTCGCAACGTCTGACGCTCCATGCCGCCGATCTTTGCGGCTTCTTCGCGGGAGGCGCCATCGAGCACCGCCGCAATCGCCAAAAGCCTTCGCGCCTGCCCGACGTCGTCCGATCGCTTCGCCAGCCGCCGGACTTCCTTGCTCGTGTAATCCGACCTCATCGCAATGGCTCGTCCCATGGCAAACCCCTCCGTTTGCCACTTTGAATCATTTTGCAAGTGATTCGGGAATCCCAGAGAGTCAGCCGCTCTGGAAATTGGTATAAAAGGTCGCGTCGCTGATCCCGTATTTGCGGCACAATTCCCCGGCCGAAAGCCCCGCCTGATGCTCTTTCAGAATCCCGATGATCTGCTCCTCGGAAAACCTCGATCGCTTCATTGCCTGTCTCCTCTTTCAGGATGCCAGGCTGACCTCAAAGCGAGGACATTTCAGAGGAGCAGGTCACGAGACCAGTCGACTTCAGAGCACAACTCGTTCTTTCCCACCCCGGTCGAGCTCGCGAAGAACTGGTAGGCGGACATATCACAATTATCAATGCCGCAGACGAGAAATGGATGGGCTTTCCCACAGCGCCTGTGTTCGTAAAGATGCTCACTCCGTTAGCAGAATGGAGTGATCAGCCTGCCAGCAGCAAGCCAAACTAATCCCGATACATTCATTACACCGCTCTCAGTGGGGCGCGCGTTTTGCCGAGCAACCGCTATTTTAGAAGCTTGATCTTCCAATTCTATGTAGTAATGGCTCCTGTCACCTAGATATGCTTCAGTCGCTATCCTCCCCCGTAGCAGGTTTTCCGCATTGATCGGCACGTCCCAAGCAAGCTCGATTTTCTCCGGCCGCACCGCGGACCCGTAATCCGCTGATTTTGTGGAATTTCATTGCGCGAGCTAACGCGAAGTATTCCAAGAGCCCCAGCATCGATGAGGATGTGTTTCCCCTGGTAGCCTGAAACCACTCCACTAAAAAAATTCATGCTTCCTATGAAGCTGGCAACCTCTTTGCAATTCGGGTTTTCATACAGTTCTACAGGAGCGGCGGTTTGAAGGATTCTTCCCTGTGACATCACGGCGATCATATCGCTCATTGTGAGAGCTTCTTCTTGATCGTGAGTCACGAGAACGAAGGTTATTCCGACAGCCCTTTGTATCGTGCGTAGCTCAATCTGCATTTCCTCCCGCAGTCGTTTGTCGAGCGCGCCGAGTGGTTCATCAAGGAGGAGCACCTTTGGCCGACATACAAGGGCCCGTGCTAGAGCAACCCGCTGACGTTCGCCCCCTGACAACTCGTTGGGCCGGCGTGACCCGTAGCCAGTCATCTTGATAAGTTCTAGCGCCTCATTTACAACCTTGGCCATCTCGGATCGAGAGAAACCCCTTGATCGTAGTCCATACGCTATATTTTCGAACACGTTCAGATGTGGAAAAATAGCGTAATTCTGAAAAACCATGTTTGTGGGCCGCTTGTTTGGCGGGACATAAGTCATTGACTCGTTATCAATAAAAATTTCACCTTTTGTTGGTGCAATAAAACCCGCGAGCAGTCTCAATAGTGTCGTCTTCCCGCACCCCGATGGACCAAGAAGAGAAAAAAAAGCTCCTCGTTCTATCGCAAAACTAACATCGTTCACAGCATAAATCGCACCAAATTGTTTGGACACACTACGGCATGAGATGACTGGAGTTTCACCGCTCACCCGCTATTAGCCTCCAAGAGATGTTGTTCCACGCTGCCTTACGAACTCTGCGACCGTGACAACTGAAAATGATAATGCCAGCACGCACGAAGCCAGCGCGAGCACACTAGGTAGCTTATCAGGAAACCGAAGCTGACTGTAAACGTAGACGGGCAGTGTCGCCTCGTTGCCAGTGAGGAAGAACGCTAGCACGAATTCATCGAAGGATACGGTGAAGCACAGCAGAATACTGGCGACCACACCCGGGAGTGACAAGGGAAAGGTTACTCGCCAGAAAGTCATCCAGGCATTCTCGCCGAGATCCAGCGAAGCTTCCTCTAGTGTTCGATCAAAATTTTCCATGGTCGAAATTAGGGCAAACAACGATATTGGAAGGCAAATTAGCAAATGTCCGGCTGCCACCGTGACCAGGGATAATTCGACACCAAGAATTCGGCGTGCGATAACAAGCAATCCGATCCCTAGAATTAGTGAAGGAATAGCTAGCGGCACAGCAACAGCAGTTGCAATCACTTTTCGACCCGGAAATATGTAACGAGTGAGTGCTCTTCCTCCAAAGAGACCCAAAATCGTTGCTACCAGAGATACAAAACCGGCAACGACCACACTGTTTTTCAGGGCGCGAAGCATCTCGGAGTTTTTCACCAGATCTTCGTACCAGCCCAACGTGAAGCCGCTAAGCGGAAACACGATATAGATGCTATCGTTAAAGGAGAACAGTAGAATCAATAAGGCCGGTCCATAGAGGAACACAAGGTAAAACACCGCATAAATCAGCAACCAGCTAACCTTTTTTGGTGGCCCATTCACTTCCTCCACCTGCGAGTGCGAAGCATGTGAATGGCGGCGAGGAACGCCAGCACCAGCGCGCTGGTGACGAGCATTGAGACAATCGCAACTGCAGCGCCGAGAGGCGCATTATTAGCTTTTCCAAAGAGTGCCTGAATCATATCGCCAATCATTAAACCCGATGTTCCACCACGAGATTCGGCGTTACATAATCGCCGACCGTCGGAATGAAAACTAGGAGGAATGCAGTGATTGTCCCGGGGAGAGAAAGTGGAAACGTGACACGAAAAAAACGTCGGAGCGCACCATCGCCAAGATCCGTAGCTGCCTCGAGTAATGAAGGATCGATCTTTTGCAGAGAAACGTAAATTGGAAGGACCGCGAACGCGGCCCACGCATGGGCAAGCGTGATGGTTACAGCTGCTGGGTTGTAAAGCAGGAATTCGAGAGGTTGGCTTACCAGGCCGAGCTTAAGAAGGCTCGAATTGATAACGCCATTGAAGCCAAGTATAACCTTCCACGAAAACACTCGGAGCAGGTAACTCGTCCAGAATGGTAGTGTAACCAGTATCAACCACATTAATTTGTTGCGATGCACCTTGAAAGCTAGAAAATATGCAAGCGGATATGCTAGCGCGACTGCAGCCACCGTCGCCGCCAGCGACATTGTTATCGATTTCGCGAGCAGTCGTAGATAAATTGGATTTGTAAGAGCATCAAAAGGGTTCGACCAAAACCGCAAATCAGTATTGGAAATGGAAACAATTGTCAAGTAAATTTGCAAATGTTAATCTCCGATCAAAGTCAAAGTGTACTTGAGTCCAGAAGCTGATCAGGACCAATGCGACCATTGGAGCTACCAATGTTAGAAGAAGAACTACCAGTATTGGAGAGCATAAAATATAAGCACTTACGACCTCATAGTGAAGCCATCGTTTAAGCACGCTAGAAAATCCATGCAAATGACCTCTCGTATTTGTAGTGGCTTGTTGAGAACGTGTTGGTCTGAAGTTCATTTGCAACCAGTGATCGTCTTCGTGGAATTGCTTGGTCGTCTCTACAGCGGTTTAATGTAGGATTCAACCGTTGCGTCGGAGCCCACGATAACCGCTAATTTTTCCCCGCTCGCAAACCACTACGGCCATTCCAATTCCAGTAAAATCGAGCTCGAATTGGAGTTCAAGTGGCCAATCCATCCACACAAAGCGTGAAGTTCCGATCCGCAGCAACTCTGACCTATGCATTGGAAAAAGCTCGCCGTCCGAGTCAAGACCATTGCTTACTAGGCGGCCGTTTTCGACCGATATCTGGAGCACGACCGGAAATCCTACGATGCCCTCCACATCGAAGGTACCAGCGAACGCCTCTAAGTCCACGGGGCTCAGTTGGGTGAACGGCTGCGATATCGGAGACGGCGATGGCATCTCATCAAGCTGGATGCGATCAAAATAGAGTATTGCATCCCAAGCTTCCCCTGCTTTGATGGGATGATACATGGTGTTTGTGCGCTCGGGACGCTCCACTTCGAGTGCCATGGAAGCAACAGGATCCGTTGTCGCGTCTCTGAGATCAACAATGAATGATTGTTCACCGACACATCCTAATAGTGCTTGGAAGCTGTCCTTCGCTGGTGGATCATTTGGCTTGATACTGTGCCCATTCGTGCCTGCAATCATGACGATTTCTTCAGATCGGAGCAATAATGAGAGATGCTGACCCATAGTGCTTTGTTGAAAATCCAGTTCTCTCGCAAAATAACGTTGCAGATGAATGTTATGTGCACCTACGAGGATGCCCCCTTTTGATTTCTCGCGCTGATAAATCCATAGCAAAATGGCGCACCATACCGGCATCACGAAGGTTCCACCACACTCGAAATCGGCGATCTGACCCTTCATTTGTCTGTCGTATAATCATTGCTATTTGCAAGGCAGCAAGGGAAGCCTGGTTGGCCCAATCAAACTCATTGCTATTTGTGCCCTGCACATAATGCATGTTCTCAATTTGCAGCAGAGTGGACACTGAAGAGACGCCGTCGACCAAATCTAGGACGGAGCCCTTAGAAGTTTGAAGTGCATTTTCGAAGGTTAATGAGTGTGCTAGCGGAAGAAGATCTCGGCGAATTACCGCTGCACGACTAGGGTCGACGGTGTCAAGAAAGTTACAGACAAACTCTAAGGCTGGCGCCGTTGTTATCCAGTCCCCACTGCCGTCCATTCCATAGAATCGCAACTGATTTGTTTCATCTCGCGATGAATTGCGTGCGCGCATCCATTCTATCAGATCTCGCATTTCGCGCCAGGCACCGAAGAGGTATCCTATGGCAAGGTAGGCTTCATCAGCGCGATTGTGTTTTCCCGTGATGTATTCGTCGACAATTCTGCTTTTTAGCAAGTCAGATTCGAACACAAAAGTAGTGAATCCAAGCTCTTCGGCAAGGAATCGGAACACTCGGGTGCGAGCGCGACAAATTCCCGCACGTCAGTGTTGACTCTCGCCCAAGCAAACGATCGAGGCGTTGCCGACTACTTTGCGAAACGGCTCAAGCTCTTTGTGATTATACACGGTCGATTCGAAATCAATTGGTACCGCGTGATCTCTAGCCCAGCGGACGAACCCAGCGTCCAATAAATTCGACTGCATCTGGTCGCGGTTCCTTCATTAGGCTAATGTGTCGGTTAGGCCTCGAGAACAGGTCAATGCCTACGCGGCGTCACGCCAGTGATTTATGAATTGACATAATCCGTCGTCACGTTCCCAACACGACCAAAGTCTGCAACCACACGATCCCCGATCTTTCCGGCATAGATATCGGTGCAAGATCCGGTTGCCAGAAAGTCGCTCCTCCGAATCGTTGGCCTCTTTTTCCCATGTCGTTGACGAACCAACAAAGGGCCTCGACTGGGTTCCCCATGATCCTTTGGCCAGTACCAGAAAGAACATGACGCCCGTTCACGATCAATTTCACGTCTATAGAATTTAGATCGCCAGCCAATTTCAGCGGCATACCCGGACCTCGGACAACGACTCCATCACTCCCGTTATCAGCCACAGCGCTGGGCCACCCCACTCTCTCAAGATCCTTAAAATGTGCATTTACGATATCGAGTGTTGGGTGAATGGATTCAACCGCTTCTAGGATGTCGGACACTTGATACCCATCCGGTTGCGGTCGGAGTTCTTGACCAAACGTGAATCCGAACTCCACGTCGATATCGAAGGTGAGAAAGTCGGCTTTTCTAAAGACTGCCCCACTGTCGTGTAGGGCTCCAGTCAAAATCGGGGCCGCATATGGGGTTGGGAAATGTGTACTTCCATTGGTGCCACCAAGAAACCAACCTACCTGTGAGCCACCAAGCATCTGAAACAATTCTGCTTGAATTTCTAGGGCATCGTCAAGGTTTGCCGGCGTGAGGTTCTCAGGAAGCCGCTCCAATTGGAACGACCCAGACCTTGCTTTGAACAGCAGTTCCGCGGCTCTTTGGATCTCGTCGCGTCGCATTCCTTGTCCGATCACACCAGCAGATAACATCAATACGCATATGGCACATCAAGGCGGAAGGTGACGCCAAGCTCGGTAGCGTAGTCAAGGATCTGAGTGCGCTTGAGGTCCTTCTCTTCCGCCGCTTTCGCCAATTCGACCTCACTTTCCTTTTCTGTTATGAACACAAAATCAGCATATTCGGAGTTGGTCGGGAAGCAGTTGAGAGAGTGCCACGTCGCCTTTTTAAATATCAAACCTTGGTTTGCACCGATGAGGAACGCTCTTACGGACTCAGTTTCCGGAAGTGAATTAGCGGGGTCCATTATTGGACTTCCTGCAACAAGGATCACGCTAGGCTGAGCCAGCGAGATCCGTGCTTCCGTCATTTTGAAGTGACGCTCAAACCTCGACACCTCTAACTCTCGTTCGGGTATCGGATGATATAAACCTCAGCTTTCCCATCAGACCGAAACTGCAAGTTAAACATATGGTTTGGAAGCGAGAATCGCGGGCGTCTCTCCCCGAATTTTCTCTCATAACGATCCCGAACTGCGCACGAGTTCTGACGGAGCGGTTCGATGGGCACAGCAACCGTCATCATTTTTCAAATATCTCCATGCGAGGTCTACGGAATTTTCACTGTGCCATTTCTTGTTTCTGACGAACGAAGAGCCGTCTGAACCAGCGCTGATTTGGTTGTTCATTCCAAAGACTTCACCCGCCCCGCTCGATACAGATCCAACCAATGGTGAGCAATATCGATCCTCCTGGCAATCCAGATCTCTGAGGCAAGGCTCGATAGATGTTCCAACAGGAGACCTTAAGGCCAGAAATCCGACCCGGCCGCCCGATAATCCTTAAATGTAGGCCAATTGTGATCATCTTGGAGCAGCTCTCAGAATTATGACGCAACCATTCAACTGCGTTGATGCAGTACCTGCTGAAATCGTCTGATTGGACAAAACCATGGCCCTGGAAAAAACGCATGTCATTGGTATCTAAGGCATAGGGGATCACAACGTATTCGCGTCCATGAGAAAGAAGCAGGTAGGGTAGGTCGTCGTTATACGCATCACTGTCGTAGGTAAATCCGTTTTCTACAAGAAGACGGCGAGTATTTGGCGTGGCGGTAGAACGTGAGTGCCAGCCAAGCGGGCGCGATCCCGAGCAGTTGCGAATGATCTCGACAGCATCTGTTATCCGTTTCCGCTCTTGGTCCTCCGTTAGATGCACTGGACCTTCCCATCTAACACCATGAGAGCAAATCTCATGGCCCCGTCGAAGAACGTCCTGTGCAATCCAGGGTGATCGTGCCAAAGACCGTGCGCAGACATTAAGCGTTGCCGGAAAGCTAAAATCGTCGAACAGCTTCATCAATCTCCAATAAGCAACACGGGTGCCGTATTCGTAATGAGACTCCATGCAAAGGTCAGGCGCGTTCTGAATTTCAAGAATTTCTTCATATTCAAACTCGTTTCGTTCGTCCCCATCGCCGATCGAAAGCTCAGCACCTTCTTCGATGTTTAGCACGAGAGAGATAGCAAGCTTCCCCCCACCTGGCCATTGAACGTCCGGTGGGGAAGACCCGATAACCTAGGAAATCACGCCGTTGTCGATTCATGATCAAAGATCGGTTTGCGCACCCTTGCTGAGCGTTGGGCTGAATTCCATTACAGCCCCCGGCTTTCACCTGCTCAAAGATTAGAGTGTTTTTTTGCTGCTGATCAAGCGACACTGCTTTGTATAAGATGGCGCTCTTGAAATCGTCTTCGAAACTTTCCAATCCTATCTGTCTGAGACGGTCCGAGTTAGCAAGGTAACTCGCTTTCCGATTTACTGAACCCATTCCAAATTGCTCGAGAATGAACTTTCCGCTCTGTGGTGAAATCCAAGAATCAATAAAGTCATAGATTCTTTGCTCGTCGCCCCTTGCACCCTTCGTGATCAGACACCCGGTGAATTCCATGATTTTGCCTTCCTTCGGTGTCGCATATCCGATTGCGACCTTCTGGTCTACGAGTCTTCGGAACGACTCCCCCCAGCCATAGGCAACAGCGATTTCGCCGGAGGCCAAGGACTGCTCTAAGTCTGTGGGGTTGGACCAATAAAACTTGGCAACCTCACGCTGTTTTCTCAAGATTTCTGTAACTTTTTGCATTTCGCTGTCAGTCATCGAAAAGGGGTTTATTCCCAAGGAGGCTGCGGCCGGAACAATGCAGTCGATTGCATTATCTAAGAGCGCGATACGGCCCTTGTATTTTTCATCCCAGAGAACGGACCAGGAGTCCACTTTATCGATGAGATCAGTTCTATACAGTATTGAGACACTAAATATAATAGCCGGGATGAAATGGATCTGGCCCCCCACGCGGATGGTATCCAGATTACGAACCGAATCGAAGGTATCAGGCCAGTTTGCTAGCCGGTCTGTGCTAATTGGCACGATCACGCCAGCTTCATGCCATTTCAACGTATCCACGTCGTTGGCGACGCAAACGTCGAGTTGGCCCCCCGACCTCAGCTTAAGAAGCGCCTCCTCGGTGCTGTTCATGAAGCTGAAATTAGGCAAGCTTCCGTACTTGGTTGCATAGGGTTCATACATCTGCTTCGCAGTCCCAGCCCCGCCGAAGTTAGGACGGCCGGATCACTTGGGCCCGCGATGGCAGGAATTCCGCCGTGTCGCCGAGCCATAAGCCAACACCGAAAGGAACAGTGAAGACAAGCGGAGATTGAAGGCTCTTCGAGTAGCCTGGCGTGCATTGATTATGGAATCGATTGGCATGGGAGTACTCCAACCGCTCTAACGGGGAGTGCAGCATATGACGGAATGTATCGCGTGGAAAGTCAAGCTTTTGTAAGTCTGTTGACCTGCTCCCCGTTTTGTCCCCGATCATAAGTTAGCCCTGTTCACGTTGTGGTCCTTTCCGGACCGGTTTGCAAACTCGTATGGGGTGAGCCCGTCGAGGCTGGTGTGCGGGCGGGTCAGATTGTAGTCGATCCTCCATTCCTCAATGCTGTCGCGGGCATGCCGGTAGCTGGTGAACAGCCGCTCGTTGAGGAACTCATCGCGCAGCCGTCCGATGAAGCTCTCCACGAAGCCGTTCTGCATTGGCTTGCCCGGCGCGATGTAGTGCCACTCGACCTGGCGATCCTCCTGCCAGGCCAGGATGGCGTTCGAGGTCAGCTCGGTGCCGTTGTCGGAGACGATCATGCAGGGATAACCGCGGCGCTCGGCGATCTGATCGAGCTCGCGGCCGACCCGCTCACCGGAGAGCGAGTTGTCGACGACGGTTGCCAGGCACTCCCGGCTGAAGTCGTCGATGACGCACAGGATGCGGAAGCGCCGGCCATCGATCAGCGTGTCGGCGACGAAGTCGAGGCTCCAGCGCTGGTTGGCGTCCTGCGGGATCGTCATCGGTGCTCTGGTGCCGAGTGCTCGCTTGCGACCACCGCGCTTGCGCACCGTCAGCCGCTCGTCGCGATAGAGACGGTAGAGCTTCTTCCAGTTGACGGCGACACCTTCCCGCTTCAGCAGAAGGTGCAGCCGGCGGTAGCCGAAGCGTCGACGCTCTGCCGCTAACTTCGCGCAGCCGCTTGCGCAGGCCGGCATCGTCCGGACGGCTCGAACGGTAGCGGTAAACCCGCGGCGCCATCCCGACCAGTCCACAAGCGCGGCGCTGCGAGTAGCCTCTGTTTCGATCGCCCAGGTCACGGCGCTTCTCCTCGACCCAGGCGTCAGAAGTAATGGGATGGTCCGCCCTGTCCTCCGGTTGCAGGATCGGCCATTGGCGAAGGAGGACAGGATGATTCGCAACAAACCACGAAGTGCTGCTGTTTATGGGATCGATCTGGGGAAGAACGTGTTCCACATCATAGGAACTGACCGCGAGGGCAATGTGATGCAACGCCTGAAGTGTCGGCGCGACACTCTGCTGTCGTTCTTTGAGCATGCGGCGCCCGCCATCGTTGGAATGGAAGCATGTCCCGGCTCACAGTGGCTTGGACGCAAACTCCGGGCCCTGGGCCACACCGTGCGGATCATCCCTGCCCAGTATGTCAAGCCGTACGTCAAGACAAACAAGAGCGACACTATCGATGCGGCTGCAATCGCCGAAGCTGTCACCCGGCCGGCAATGCGCTTCGTCGAAGTCAAGCATCTCGATCAGGTCGAACTTCAGACTTTGCACCGCATCCGTGATCAGCTGGTGAGCAGTCGAACCCGTTTGATCTGCCAAATCCGCTCGTTCTGTCTGGAGTTTGGCGTGGCGATACGCCAAGGGGCTGGAGTATTCAAGATCGATCTGCCGCGTGTGCTCGCTGACGAGGCCAACGATCTAACGCCAACAATGCGCCGACTACTGGGCGACTTGTTCGAAGACGTGAGAGCGCTCGAACAGCGCATCGCGATCGTTACCCGGGAGGTGGAGGCTATCGCCGCGCGCGACGACAAAGCCCGGCGGCTGATGACAGTTCCTGGTATCGGTCCCCTGGTGGCCACTGCAATCCTTGCCGCGGCCGGCAACGGTCAGCAATTTAGGAAGGCAAGGGATATGGCGGCTTGGCTTGGGCTTGTCCCCCAGCAGCACTCTACCGGCGGAAAGCCGCTACTCCTAGGCATCAGCAGGCGCGGCAATCGGTATTTGCGGCGGTTGCTGATCCACGGGGCGCGATCGTGCGTCAATCATCTGGATCGGTCGCGCGATCGCCTCGGTCTCTGGATAAATCAGCTTCAGAGCCGAATGCACGTGAACAAAGTGACTGTCGCCCTTGCAGCCAAAATTACACGGATTGCTTGGGTGATTCTGACAAAGCCAGGCGCCCTCTACGAACGGTACGATCCGACCATCGCCTGAGAGTGCCGTGCTGACAGATTGCAAGGATCGAGGAGTGATGACGATACAGTTGATCGGCGCATCGTAAGCTCTGGCAAAAAACCGTGCCTCGTGCACGAAGAATTATGTGGGAACGAAGCGCGCGGATCTCATCATGGCCTGGCCGCAACAGCGGCCCGCTTGCAAGAGGCCGGATACATTTACGCAGACTGTTGTCGTCAGTGCTGTCACGACCCTTGCACGGACAGGGCGGACCATACATTTTTTCCGAGCATCTCGCGAAGCGTCGAGACGTCCAGCATCGCATCGGCCAGAAGCTTCTTCAGCTGCGCGTTCTCCTCCTCAAGAGCCTTCAGCCGCCTGGCCTCCGACACGTCCATGCCGCCATACTTCGTGCGCCACGTGTAGAAGGTCGCGTCGCTGATCCCGTATTTGCGGCACAACTCCACCGCCGATAGCCCCGCCTGATGCTCCTTCAAAATGCCGATGATCTGCTCGTCGGAAAACCTCGATCGCTTCATTGCCTGTCTCCTCTCAGGATGCAGGCTAACCTCAAAGCGAGGACATTTCAGGGGAGCAGGTCAAATTCCGACAAATGCTCAATTTTTTAATCGTAGACAATTCTTGCCGGCCCGTCGGCACGGCCGATCAGCGGCTGCCTCTGACTTTCCGTTTCAAGTACCACGCTTGAATAATCAGAGCCCGAGAACTCAAGGCCGCAGCATGCTTCGGTCAAGATTTACCTCCCACTCGCTTAGCGGCGCGCCGGTGAGAACCAGCAATCGTATCGCCCACGATCTACGGCAGCAATCCGGCTCGTTTCTCTTTCTCATCCAGCATCTAACCGAGTCGCGCGAATTCTTTAGCCGAAGGGAATCCGTCCTGCCGGTCTTCACGGTATTTTTCAACATGCTGGTAGGAATTCGAGTGGTCGGCCCTGATGCCTTGTGCCTACACCAATTAAAGAACTTTCGAGAGCAGCGCGATGGTGCGGTTGGCGGCGTAAAGCGCATCGACCATCTCACGATGTAGTTTGACCAAGTCGAGCGAGACAACTCAGAAAGCTACATGCCGCTCAGCGAGCCGCTCGTGAATATTCGGGCGACACTGGCAGTACTTTGCTCTTGCGCCACCCTCAGCCCGGCAGATGCTGCCCATCTGCTGAAAACCGCTCGCACTATCCATTACGCCGACCGAACGATCGAGCGACTGCTCGATCGAGCTGTCATGCCGCATCTCGCCAAGCCGCTCGCCGACGGTTGGGTCAATCTGAAACAGCGTGACGCCTTGGAGCTGATCGAGACCCTTTCGCTGGCACCAGCTCGCGCACAGGCTCCCGGATGGACCCTCGAATGGACGATCTTCTCCTGGGAGCGCGCTATCGCCAGTTGGGAGGCCACCGCCGAAAACGCGCTGACAACCATACTCGACGAGTTCAGGATCGCCGATCCACCGGCCTTCGCCGAAATGCGGCAGGCAGCGCTGTGGCGGCATCTTCTGCTGAACCAGGCACGCAATAGCAGGCTGACAGCCGACCGCCAAGCGAGGCTGCAGGCGCTCGATCGACTCCGCAGCCGGTTTTGCCTCGATCGACGTTCCGAATTGGACGAGTGGCGACCAACCCGCTCGTGTACCTTGTCGGGCAACAGAGTTTTTAGTCTCAGCCAAATCGCCACAGGTGATCCATAGATTTACATGACGTCGAGCACTCAATCAGCGAGATTAATGAGGAACAGGCTAGAATCAGTTAGCAGTGATCCAGGTGCCATTGGTACACCTTTCCTCCTATTTATGTCCTTATGGCTTCGAAAACACTGGCCTTTCGTCTTTATCGTAGATGGTTATTCGCGGCTTTTCATCTTTCACAAACATATCCAACCGTTTATATATGTACCCCTCAACTTTGCCTGGGTGATAGGCACTCACATGGAAGCCTCTGCTACCAGTCCCGGCAAACATGACAGCGCTTGAGGCGGGATAATATTGTCCTCGAAAAATCTCTATACGTGCTTGCCCTGGAGAAGCTGAAAGATCTATCGTGGCGCCATCTTTGTTCATCAGGTGAATAGTTTGTTGGTTGCCAACGAAGCTCTCTTCATGTGAGCTGATACTGACGACTGCATCATGTCCTGTACTTTCAAATAATTCGAGTTCGGTCGAATCGAAATCTCCCCGACTTTCGAAGCTAACAGAGAACCTAGTCCGTCCATTACTGTCAAAGAGAACTAACTGCGGACCTGTCCATATAACATCGCCGGTCACACTCTTATCCATTTGCAATGCAGCACGAATTTTACCATCCTCATCCTTCAAGATAAATGCCTTTGCTTCCAAGCGGTCCGCCACGTTTGTACGTCGGCTCCTAACAAGCAGAAAATGGATACTAGGTACCTGATGTAACCTTCTGAACCAAAGGCTATTATTGGGAATGCGTGAGGATGCGATTTTCATCATAACGCGCCTTGACGCGGCGCTGCGAGGCTCTTCTTCAGCTCACCGAAAGATAGGCAAACGCGAGACCAGGATCAACCTTTGAGACGACTCCCCGAAGGACCGATGGCATTGTCCGCTCGTTCGTCCAGCGGTAGCGGGGAAAGAACCGTCGACGGACGTACGCCATAGCGATTGATCGATATTTCGCGACCTAGAGCCGCCATGTTTTCGGTAGCACATCCAAGATGTGAGGATCGCCACATCTTGGGACTTGGACAGCTTCTAAATTTCACGACCGGCTCAACCGACGGAGCGTGTCGTGACAGGCGCGATCAACGTGATGGCCCGCAAAAATAAGCTGCTTCGATCCGCAGCGGTTCAAGCACGTTTACGGGCGCCCTGCCCATCGATGAGGCGGTCGGCCCGCTCCGGATTAGTCGACGGCGCTCTCGATAGGACGTGCCAACAGATTTTCGGAAATTTTACACTTGATGTCAGATCCAATAATCTATCATCATGTTCAATATGCCGTGGATTAAACCTTAAGTGGACGCAACGTCTATCCAGAGCTCGTTGCTCGCCCCACTGCTCCCAGACGAGCCGTCGATCGCGGTGCTCCCGTTCGCAAACGTAAGCAGCGAGGCGGACCAACAATATTTCGTCGATGGAATTGTTGAGGAGGTCATCCGGGCGCTGTCGTGCTTCAATGGGCTATTCGTAATAGCTCGAAATTCGAGCTTCGAATACAGGAACAGAACCGCAGAGCACGAGCTGATTAGCCGCGAGCTCGGTGTGCGCTATCTTCTTAAGGAGACGTCCTAAGGACAGGAAATCGTTTCCATGTCTTTGGACAGCTCGTGGACACTTCTACGGGATTGAACGTTTGGTGTGATCGCTTCGAGGAAAAACTGTCGGAATTTTTCGAAATTCAAAACACTATCGCTATCAAGGTCGTAGGTACCATCGCGCCCGGGTTTGAACAAGAGGAGTTGAAAGAAAAGGTGATAAGTTGCCTAAACCTAGAAGCCTATGATTGCTTTTTGCGCGCCATGGCGGATCTCCACAAATGGGATCGGCCAGCCAATGAGGAGGCTCTCTCGAACCTCTATCGAGCGACCGATCTCGACCCGAAGTTTGCAGCCGCTTATGGCTTGGCAGCCCGCGCGTTCGTGCAGAGACGTGCGTGTGCATGGGTTATCGACAGGAAAAGCGACATAGCGGAGGCCACTCGATTGGCGCGTCGTGCCGTTGAGCTAGGCTTTGATGATGCGATGGCGCTCTGCACAGCAGGGTTCGCTCTTGCCGAGGTTGCCGACCAGGTATTAGAGGGAGATGCTTATGTCGATCGTGCAATTGCACTAAGCCCAACCTCGCCACAGCGTGGGTCTTCAGTGGCTGGACAAAGATCTCTCTTGGGGATCCGGATGCCGCCATCCAGCGCCTTATGCATGCTATGCGCCAGAGCCCGCGCGACCCCCTTCTTCACACAATGCAGGCAGCGATGAGCTGTGCACATTTCATAGCAGGGCGTTACGAGAATGCACTTTCCTGGACGGAATTGGCCATCCGTGGCAAACCGCTCCTCATCACAATGTGCGTTTCCGCCGCCAGCGCGGCCCTGGCGGATCGGCAAGACAAGGCTAGCGAGGCAATGCTGCTTTTGCGCGAGCTAGCACCAAAGCTGCGGCTCTCGAATGTCGGTGAAGTAATGTCTTTTCTGCAGCCACAACATTCCAATCGGTGGATGGATGGAATGCGCAAGGCCGGGCTGCCGGAGTGATTTCAAAAAGTGCGCTGAATAAACTCGTCATTACAACTGAGGTGGGCGGCTTGGAAGTGACTGACTATCGGTCCAAGATGCCGAAGAAACTGGGGCCATGATGCGAAACACTCGTTTTCGACGCTGGCAGTTCCCAATATGCGCAAAGCATTTCAACATTTCTTCCGTCGGCACCGAGCTGAACTGATTTATTTGGATGCAACTTTCCTATGAGAACACATCGAATTCCGAGCGCGTTACTATTTGGTTGATGATGGATCTGCTCACTTCTGTAGTTCTTCCCCGGCCTATTCGACATCACGAACAACTTAGCCATCCTGGCAATATCGACTCTGATAAGCTCAACGATAGCTTCTGAAGCTTTCGAACTTAGGGGAATAAGAACAGGCCGCCCTGGATAGATTGCAAGAAAGGCGAGTGCGCCAAATGTGGCCGCGATAATTCTGCCGGTGACATGCGCATTCATCCACGATCTGCGTCTCTCTGTGGCCA
Organism: uncultured Alphaproteobacteria bacterium; assembly: GCA_963744915.1. Lineage (GTDB taxonomy): Bacteria > Pseudomonadota > Alphaproteobacteria > Rhizobiales > Aestuariivirgaceae > DATAFF01. The sequence goes on along the minus strand of CAVUUY010000011.1, from coordinate 175,893 downwards.
TACCCTGCTGCCTTGCAAATCGTCTCGCGTTTTCTAACCAATCACAGGATCTTTGGGCTGCTGTCTGTGGGAATTGTCACTTCCGTAATGGCCAGTGGCCAGGTTCGTAGAGCGAAAGGTGGTTTTAAAGAAATCGGACGATGGCCGAGGTCACTCACCTGCTGTGTTAGACACGTTCCCGCGGTCTTGAAGGCCAGGGTAAAGCCGACTTGTCGGGCCGCGCTGAACTTTCTATGCCGCTCAACCCGGCCGAGACACTGGTCAGTCATGACGTCAGTTCCCATGTGGCGCACCCATCACCGATACCGTCACCTGCCGGTGTTCAGCAGTGCAGCCAGCGGGAAGCACGCACCAACGCATGGCGAGTTGATTCCGATCAATCGAATTCGAAATGATGAAATCGCCAAGATAAATACTAAGTGAGCCCCATATTCTTGAGGCTATCCCAATAGTGCTTTTCATCAAGTGTCTCTTTAAACGGAATTTTCTCCAGATTATCTTTCGACCATTGTGGATCTTTCACCTTTAATCTCTCAATGATCACGTCTTTGGGAATAGCTTTTCCAAGTTTCGGGTTAACTTGTTCAAGGTTGTATTCGCAAATGGCCAGAAGAATGTATGCCGTATTCGGCATGTTCGACATGGCCTTGAGAAGCGAACTGGCCTTTGCATAGTCCCTCTTCTGGAAATACGCAAAGGCATGCAACCAATGATACCATCCAGGGTGGTCAGGTTTCAGCAATTTTGCAGTTTCGATGTCTGCTATCGCCTTATCCGGGTTCCCTTGACAACTGATGAACTCCGACCGCTCGGCGAGAAAGTCAGGGTCAGGTCCGGATATATCGCGCGCTGCCGCGTCCTCATAACTCTGCTGAGCGCTGGCAGGATCCTTTGCCTGCGTGATCATATAGACCGACGCCAGCGTCCAGTGGGTATAGTAATCGTCGCGTGCGAGCCTTACTGCCTCATTGGCTAAGTCCTCTGCTAGAGAGGCAGTGGCAGCCGGGTTCGCTGTCCAATTTTCTCGATAACTCTCCAGGTGAGCATAGGCCAGCCATGAAATCGCGCGGACAAAGTTCGGATCGAGATCCTTCGCCGCTATGAAATGGTCTATAGCGCGCGCGTTACCTTCCTTGCTGTAGGATTTGAATATGTAACGCCCTTCTTGGAAGTGCTGATAAGCTAATTTCTTCTTTTCCTCGTCCAACATGTTTCCGCTCCTTACGAACTACGTTCAGGATAGGCACGATCACCACATCATGCGTCATCGACTTGGCATTTTCCTGCGCCTGCAGCCACGCCCTGCAGGGTTACAGAAAGACCTAAGATGAGAGCCCTATTAACTTGAGACCAGCGGCATAGTGATCTTTGTCCTCCTGCTTCTGAAATGGGATCTCCTCAAGATTTGAAATTGTCCATTCCGGATCCTTGACCTTTAACGTCGCTAGGAGTTTATCTTTCGGAATTGGGCGTCCAAGCATCGCTTCGCAGATCGCCAGAAGTATGTAGGCAGTATTGGGCATATCTGACATGGACTTGAGCAATTCACTGGCCTTTGCATAGTCTCTCTTTTGGAAGTAGGCAAATGCATGCAGCCAGTGATACCAATCCGGAACTTTAGGGTTCAACCGTTTCGCAGTTTCGATGTCTTTTATTGCCTTGTCTGGGTTTCCCTCGCAGCTGATAAACTCCGCTCTTTCAGCAAGCAAATCGGGGTCACGATCGTTTAGTCTGGCAGCGATTTCATACTCCTCTCGCGCGCTGGCAAATCCCTTCAAGAGCATGTAGACCGACGCGAGCGTCCAGTGCGTGTAGTAATCATCAGGTGCCAGATCGACTGCCTGCTTGGCCAACTGGAGGACTAGCTTGGACGTCGTATCTGGGTCTTTAGTCCATTTTTGTCGATAATCCTCTAAATGAGCATAAGCCAGCCATGAAAACGCGCGGGCAAATTTCGGATCTACTTGAGTGGCTTTCGCGAAATAATCTATCGCCTGCGCGTTACCCTCTTTGCTGTACTCCTCAAATATGTCGCGCCCTTTGAGGTATTGCTCGTAAGCCTGTGTGCTCTTTGTCTGGGTATCCAGAATTCGTGCCTTCTCTGCCGCATCGACTTGAATGGCGAGGCGGGCCACGACAGTTTCAATGATGTCGTCTTGTATTGCGAAAAGGTCTTTTCCCTGTCGATCATATCGATCAGACCAGAGTTGTCGTCCATTCGTGGTGTCGATCAACTGAGCACTAATTCGGACTCGATTGTCCTCCCGCTGGATTGTCCCTTGAAGAAGATATCTGACGCCCAACTCACGACCGACATCCCTCACAGGGATAACTTTGTTCTTGTATGAGAACGCAGAGTTACTCGCAATGACAAAGAGATTCTTGAATTGTGAAAGCTCTCCAGTGATATCTGTTGTCAAACCATCTCCAAAATAGTCGTCCTGCGCCGCATTTGCTCCAAGGCTCTTCAAGGGCAGTACGGCGATGGATGCATCTTTTGTCTGAGGAGCGGAAGGCCATCTAAGCATGTCGAGCACCTGGTCATTCGAGACGATGACAGGTGAGGCTATTGCAATGATCGTAAACGTCACTATTGCCGCTGCCTTCGCAGGAGTAATTCTGCGTTTCAGTTTCGCGAACAGTCCAGGAGGCTGCGGTAGAACGCTGTAAACCTGAACGGGCTCGTTGATATTTTTGAGCTGATACTTGCCGAGATTTAAAAAGAATCTTCACCCAGCGCCTTGTGAACATGTTGATATATTTCGCGCGACACAAATACACCGTCGGGCTCAGCCATGCTTTGAGACGTGCGGCGATGTTTACGGCGTCTCCATTCAGCGTGTTGCCATCGATGATCACGTCTCCGAGGTGGATACCTATTCGGAACTTCATTCGCGCAAGCCCCTCGATCTCAGGGTCGCGACCTCCGTAGTGTGCTATGTATCTCAAGCGCGCAGCGCACTGCTTCGACCGGGCTCGGAAACTCCGCCATAATGCTGTCGCCGGAGCCGCCGAAAATACGGCCGCCATGTTTCACAACCAGGTCGCTTATGATTTGGCTACAAACGTGCAGAAGGGATATAGTGTGCTCTTCTGCCTCCCCCATAAGCTTCGAAAATCCAACCAGATCGGCGGCCAGAATAGTCGTAAGTTTTCGTTCCATCGCGGTCTCGCTAGAGCGCTCCGCAACACGCGTCACCACGGCCCAGCACCCTCCCGTTGAGATGCTAACTAGCATAAGGTCGCTTGCGGAAAACTCAAGCGCTCTGAAGCCCCACTGAACGGAACGCCATGCCTTGGTTTTCCGAAGTCTCGAATGTTTCTACAACAGACAGGCGAGCGAGCAGACCAAGTCGTCTCAACATTGAGGATCTGCAAACCGATCGCGCTCTTTAAGACTGCCTGGCGCCTGTTCTTTTACTCATTGCCTCGGCGATCTCGTCACCAATCCTTTGACTGGCTTGCTGCAAGGGGTTTGGGGAGAGGTGTCATCTGGGGTTGCCTGTGGCCGAGGAGTCACCGATGATTGGGAGCGAAAGGCCGCTAGCCGCGACAGATGCGTAGCTGTGGCCTAGATCGTGGAGTTGGACATCATCGAGTTCGGCCGCTTCTCTGATCGCGCGCCAGGGCTTTTCCAGGTCACCAAGTGCCGTAAGACCGGCTACCAGAGATCACATAGCCGTTGCGCGACAAGCGCGGAAGAGCCGGTGAGTTGAGATAGCCTTCTTTCCCATCTTATTGTCGGCCAAAAACAGAATACCCTGTTCGAGATCGACCCGTTCCCATCGGATGAGAATCTCGTTGAGCCTTAATCCGGTGAAGATCAGCAGACGGATTGCGCCCACGATCCACGGCAATGATCCGCCTCTTTTTTGTTCTTCATCAATAACTTGACCGTTGCGCGAGCTCATCCGCGGACAGGAACCGTTCGCGCTTCTCCTCGCGATATTTCTCGACATGCCGGCAAGGGTTCGTGTGATCTTGTCTGATTCCCAGGGCCTCGCACCAGTCGAAGAACTTGGACAGCAGCGCGATCGTCCGACTGGCAGCATAGGGTGATCGTCCATTTCGCGGTGAACCTTGGCGATGCGTCGGTACTCCTCGCCCGTCCGCTTTTTGGCATCGACATGGTCCTTGAGGAACCGCTTGAACACCTCGCCGAAATTGTCGCCCATCCGGGTTTGACGCCTCTTGCCGGCTGGATCATTTCCGATCGCCGTGTCGCCCCAAAATGCGCGCCTCGCCTGAGAATGGGCTTCTTTAACGGTTAGAGCGCCATATGTGCCGATCGTTAACCGACGTGTCCGCCCATCGTCGCGGCTGAGATATTGGGCGACGAACGATTTCCGGCCGCTTGGCGTGATCTCCAGCCCGAAGCCTTTGAGGTCGCCCTCGCAGATGAACCCGTCAGCAGTCATCGGGTGGGTTAAACAGGACAATAGTCTTATACCCATAATTCCTAATCTGGGGTCCTAATCAAAATTCACTGGGCCAGTGAACTGCTTAGTTTGTCGGTTATCCGACCACGAGATCGAACTCAGGAACGGCAGTTAATTCGCGAGTTAATGCGATCGTACTCACAGTCCCCCCGTCAATCACTATAATTTAGCGTCTCGCCATACTGCACCGTACCCGCCGGTTCGATGCTTCACTCAATATACATAGAAGGACGTAACGGCTCACGACGACGAGCGCCACGTTCGTTCGTCCCTCATCCGTCAGCCTCATCGTGTTTGGAACTTGGGTATTCTGTGCTCTCATTTTCTCTAATGAGGTTGTTCTCGGCACCAGCCAGATGCCCTCTCAGGGACTCGGACTGAAGCGCGGTCGCGCTGCGGTGGCGCCTACTGGTTGCCCAAAGTCTTGGGCGATCGGAAGCGGGCTCAGCTTTTTCTCTTCCCACCAGGCTTGCTCATTGCTGCAGATGTGAAGCTCTCGATGGTGCAAATTGCACAAAGGAACCGAGAATTCATCGCTGACTTTGCGTCCTAAGGCTTTGGGTTGGGCGAAGCTCAGATGGTGGGCATGGACGGGCTTGCGCCCACAGACGAGACAAGAAAGCCCGGCAACGTAGCGAAGGTCGACCTGAATCCCGAAGACGCTGAGTTTTGAAGCTGAAAGGCGCATTAGAATCTGCCGGCATAATCTTTATCGACGAAGATAGAACCGGGGGACCTGGCGTGCGGCTTGGGAGATCTAAGGCGCGCAAATCTCCCAAAGGGTAACCGCCGCGAGGCACCGCGGCCGGTTCGCTGCCACGCATCAGTAAGGAGTTGGGGATCGCTGGCCCCTAACAGACTTGAACCTGGCAAATTAGACGAAGTGACGAGAGTGCCGTTTGGTTTGGATTGCATGTCCTATGCAAGGTCAGTGTCCGACAGGAGGCGCTTGAGCGGGCGGGCATCATCTTCATCGACGGGGATGACAGGGCCGGCCCGGGTGTGAGGCTCGCAACGACCGACAAGGGCAAAGCGGTTAGCTCGGAAGCAGCTAATTGCCGGATCACGGGCCACAGGAGGTGAACAGGACTCTGATCGCACCTTTTTTGCGACTGAATACAGTCACTCACGAGAAGCCCCACCAAGCGCTTCGGCCGAGAATCTCCGCTGGCGCAGGCCGTCGAATGAAGCGGCCTCGACCTTCAGGAGCACACTCCATCAGGGTCGCTAATGCCCCGATTGAGCATCCAAAAGGACGTGACGCTCCAACTGAATATCAGTCATATAGCTTTTGTCGTCTGTCTCTTCTCTCTCGTTGGCCAATTTGGTCAATTGCTGTTCCAGCCTGCCCTTCGCCTTGATCGCGCGAGTCGCGACTGAGGATTTGCCTAACATCATTGCAAGCTGATGCGCCTGGTCCAGTTCCTTGATGAGCTGGATCAGAATTGCTGTGCGGTTATCGCCGGGCGGAATGGTCGTCGCAAGCCGGTGCAACCTTCCTCCTCCGGCAGTGGTTTCACCGGCCAGGAAATGCTTGACCATCTTTTCCAGCTTCGATGCACTGCGAGGAAAATGCCTGAGTTCGAGGCCGTTGCGTCGGATCCATCTTTGCGATTTTGACGGCTGCTTCGCGGTTGGTCACGGGTTCCCTTTGCACCCCTATCATCACATTGGCGGCGATTGCCCCGCAGCAGGTGCGCCTTTTGCTCGATGGCCGAAATCGCGCCAGAGGGATTGCGCCGGGCCATGGCAAGCTGCCTCACCTTTTCCAACGCTTCGAACTGCTCATCAGGTGTGGTGACACTCTCTTGCGCCCTAATCGCCCGCAATTCAGCTACTCTCGCCGCGATCTTCGGATGCTTTGCCGATTGTTCGGCATCGGCGCGATCCGTTTTGATTCCAGCCGCGACCGTGGCGGCAAAAGGTGATGCGCCCTCGGCGAGGGCACGGGCAAAACGTTCAAGGCGCTGCGTCTGGCAAAGCCGACATGTGAAATCCCCCTTCTCCACAAATCCACATCTGATCCATTCTGATTGAGGCCAGGGCGACAGCCAAGCTCCGGTTGAGTTGCTGGCCTCCTCGCTTAATGCAAGCCGCACTTTTCCAGCTCTCATCGCAAGACACCCGTCTGAGTCTCGGGCACGTTTTCGCGGTCCTTCCTAGGTGGAGATCACGCACCGACCGGATTGTCGCTCAGATGGATTTCAGGCCGAAATGCTGGCTCGTTCGCGGGTCTTGAACTCACTCCAATAGACACTTGTCTGCCTTAACTAAGACACCCGTATTTTCGCTCAGCCTCGTCATCGGCGCTGCTGGCGCAAGTCGATGCGAATGCGATTTTCTTGTGGATAATTTGCCTCGAGAGCCCCTCAGAATGGCGAGGCGCTCCTTCCTCAGCGAATCGCTTTCAGCACCCAGTTCTGGGATTGTATGGATGGCGAAGATCCGCTGCTGAGGGCTCCGACCGATCCTGCGATTGCCTGATGAAGATGTAGCGGCCTGCCAAAAAGTACCAGGCCGTCATTCCCCAGGAATCCCTCTCCTGCAAGTTGCTCCGCCGATTGCCGGCCCTCATAATCTGAGCAACAGGGCGATTCGCGGTTGTCGATCCTGACAATCGCTGATCAGGGGGAGATTGGAGCCATGCCAAAACGTGCGACTGCCATGGTGGCGACACAGCGTAAGGGGACGCAGCAACTCGCCCCACTCATTCCGGATGCGATTCGTGTTCTCTTCGAGCATCGCCCGCTGACCCGCGATGAAAGCCCTGAGGACTATGACCGGTTGCTGGCGGGCATTGCCCAGGACGTTGAGCCCAAGACCAGGATCGAATGGTTCTGGATCAAGGACATTGTCGATCTCGCCTGGGAGGCCCATCGCCTTCGCCGCTACAAAGTCTTGGTCATCGAGGTGAACATGCGAAAAGCCGGTGGCCGCCTGCTCTCCCCTGTCTTCGATCCGGAAACCCCGGATTATCTGCCGGCTACCCAGTCCGAGACTGCGGTGAGTGCCTATCAGTCTGGCGCCGATGAGGCTGTCACCCACGTCCGCGAGGCCTTGGACAATTTAGGGCTGCCCGAGGAGGCGTTGAGCGCTGTCGCCTTTGTGCAGTCGTTGCCGGAGCTTGAGAAGATCGATCAGATGTTGCGCTCGGTTGAGTCGCGCCGCAATACGGCCTTGCGGGAAATCGAGCGTTCCCGGTTTGCCACTGGCCAACGCTTACGCTCTGCCTCCGAGGCCGAGGTCGTTGACTTAAAAATCGCCGGACATCCCGATGAATGAGAGCGGGAGGCGGCACGGCATCATCGGGCAGACCGGCCCCAAGACGGTCGAGGGGAAACGCAAATCTGCACGCAATGCCCTCAAGCATGGCCTATCGGCCAAGCGACTTCAGTCGAAATCAGCGACAAACCGCATCGCTGAGATTGCCTCGGTGCTGGCGGACGGCTTTCCATTATCGAGCTCTGCCAATGAGCTCATCCAGCAAGCCGCGGAGAGTCAGTACCACATCGAACAAGTGCGAAAGCTCAAGGCCGAGGCTCTCGACCGGGATTTGATCGACAGCTCTAATCCCCTTGGCGGCCGCTTGAGCGAAGCGCCTCGGGCATGGGGGCTCGATTGGCTGCGCCTTGATCGCTACGAACGATGTGCCCTCAAGCGACGGCAAGCGGCATTTCTTGAGCTCACCGCGTTAAAGCAATCTGGCTTGGCCAAGCTGACCTCCTGGTCGGGCACGAATTAGACGGAGATCGAGGCCCGGGCTCGGACATCGGCCTCGACGGGCAGCACGTAACGCGCCAAGGCGAGGGCGCCATCCCAGACGGCAGCAAAGGCGGCGTTTCTTCAGCTCAGCGGGATTCGGCCAATCCGGCTTAGCCAGACCTTCTTCACAGGCGGCGAATAAGGCGCATTTGAATATACACTCCGGTTCTGGCTGCCCTGTTCAACTGAGCATCGGCGTTGGGTGCGTATCTCGGCTATCACAACCTTAAGATGCTGAGTGTGCAAAACGAAAAGGGTCAGGAGGTGCTCGCTCCATGGAGTTTGCGGGCCCCTAGCAGCCCCAGGCCTTCGCTTAAAACGAGGCGGTCATGGGATTCGGACCGATCCGGCCATCCACGTCATCGAGTTTCCCGATCGCGGCAATATCCTCCGCTTCGAGTGCAAAATCGAACACCGCAAAATTTTCCTGTATGCGGTTTGCATTCATCGATTTTGGGATAACGATCACGTCGCTATCGATATGCCAACGAATGATGATTTGCGCCGGTGTACGTTCATGCTTCCTGGCAATGCGCTCTATGACAGGGTCGGTCAAAAGTCTTCCGCGGCCCAATGGGCTCCACGCCTCGGTCTTTATTCCGCGTTGAGCGTTCGTCTGGCGCAGCCGCCTCTGTTGAAAGCGAGGATGCAACTCGATCTGGTTAAGCACGGGTGTTACGCCGGTTTCGCCAATTATACGATCAAGATGCTCGACCTCGAAGTTGGAAACACCAATGGACCGCGCAAGCCCCTCTTCGCGGGCCCTGACAAGGGCGCGCCATGTATCTGCGTAAAGGTCGCGGCCGGGCGATGGCCAGTGAATCAAACACAGATCGACAAAGGAGACCTTCAGGCGCTTCAAGCTTGAATCGATGGCCCGAAGAGCCTCGTCGTAGCCTTGGTCGTCGTTCCAAACCTTTGTCGTCAGGAAGATCTCCTCTCTTGCAATCCCCGAGTCTCGCATACCCCGACCTACCCCCTCCTCATTCTCATAAGCAGCAGCGGTGTCGATATGCCGATATCCTGCATCGAGCGCCACCTGCACGGCAGTTGGGACCGCATTGTTGGGGATTTGCCAAACACCCAAGCCAATCTGGGGGATCACGCGGTCGTCATTCAAGCTTATGGTGCGATGATCGGTCATGGGAGGCTCTTTGATATTTCGACGGGAATCTTAAGCACTCGCTGACGTGGAAGCTAATGCTAGTTACGCTCTAGTGCTTTGCCAAGAACGTCATCAAAGAAGTCGCGATCTGATCGGGTGCCTCAAGCAATATCGCATGCCGTAGGCCAGGCAGCACGACCAGTTCGGCACGCGGCATCGTGCGGGCGATAAATTCGTTCAGTCGCGGTGGACATCCACCGTCGAATTCGCCGGTCAAGACCAGCGCAGGGGCCCGGATTTCGGCGAGCCAAGGAGCCATCTCGGTATCGGCATAAACATCGAAAACACTGAGAAAGACCTCCGAATTGCAATCGATTACCTGCTGCATGCGCTGGGCAATTACGTCAGGTCGACGGGCGGAAAATTCGGGGGTGAACCACCGGTCTTTGAGCATTTCAAGAACAAGAGCAATGCCTTGCTGACGCATAAGAGCTACGACGGCCTTGACCTTAGAACTGTCCTCTACTGTGCGTCCAGCAGCAGTGCTGAGCATCGCGAGCGATATTATTCGGTCAGGAAAGCGACGCGCATAGGCGGGCCCGATCATGCCACCGAGCGAATGCCCCGCAATATGAGCCTTGGCAAGTCCCAACTCGGCGCGGAGTGCTTCGAGATCATCCACGAGGTCGTCCAGGCAATAGGGCGGCAATGGTCTCGGGGATTTGCCATGGCCGCGAAGATCATACGTAATACATCGATACCGAGACTGAAGCCGATCCACGATCCCATTCCAGGAATGTCTAGAGGCGCCAATCCCGTGGATTAGAATGAGAGGCGGTCCCTCGCCCTCCACCGAAAATGCAGATTGGATTGGCTTGCCCATGATTGGCAATAGCTAGGATTGCCTGGCTCCGAGCCGATCGACCACGAGCTGCCCGGCCGATCCCCAATCCTCTGGATCCACGTCGGTAATGACGATGTTCACCTGCTCGGGTTTACCTCCACAGGCGCGGAGGAAGCCATCTGTCAGCTCTTTCACCAGAGCACGCTTTTGCTCCCGCGTTCGGCCCTTCAACATCATAACGCGAATATTCGGCATAACGAACCTCCCTGACTTTCTGCCGGAGCAATCTTGCGACAGGCCAAACATTCCCTGCAAAGGGAAAGTTCAGCAAAGGAGCGCATTGCCCCCACACTGCAATCCATGCCAAGGGACAACCGCTTGAGCGATGGAACGGGATTTCCTCCCATCCTAACGCCGTTGATCCGAGTACAATGATACTGAGATCATCTAGCGGTTTTTCCTTTCGGAGTGGATCTTCAGATGGAGTTCAACCATTTCCTGTCGGCCTACTACCCGGATGTGAGCTATGGCGGGAACCGCCTATATGCGGACATGATCGAGCAGGCCAAACTCGTAGACCGGCTTGGCTACCGGGGCGTCACGATCCCGGAGCATCATTTGGTCAATATTTTGCTGGTACCCGACCCACTGCAGATGGCAGTGAAGATTGCTTCGGTGACCAGCCAGGTCGAAATCATCACATCTGTCTGTGTGTTGCCCCTTCACGATATGAGAACGTTCGCCGGCGCCAGTATTCAGGCAGACATTCTTTGCGAGGGTCGGCTGATCCTCGGAGTTGGTCGAGGAGCGTTTGCCTACGAAATGGCCCGTATGGGCGTACCGATCGAGACCAGCCGCGAAAAATTCGACGAGAGTCTGGACCTGCTGATAGCGCTCTATACGAGCGAGGAGGTAAGCTGGAACGGAAAATACTACGCGTTCGAGCCGATAACCATCATGCCGCGTCCGGTCGGCAACAAAATGCCGGAGATCATGCTGGCAGCGCTCGCACCGGAAGCAATTTATGCCTCAGTGAAGCGGGGCTTTCACATTCAGACAACGCCGCTGAATGCCACATTCGGCAGGATGAAGGATCAGATCGATGCGTTCACTCTGGGCAAGGCAGAGCTTGGCGCGCCAGGCGCTCATCTGCGCTTGGCGCTTTCTCGCGTGTGCCTCGCCGCATCCGATGACCGCCACGCGAGACGTCTGCTCGAACACGCCCATTCCTACTTCTGTCGCTTCGACAACGTCTTCGCCGGCCCCGGCATCGTACGGAATGGACAGATTGCCGAAATCAGCGGAACGCGGACCATCGACCAGCTCAAGGAGAATCTCATCATCTGCCCACCTTCCGAAATGGTTGACAGGCTCGGTTCCTATGCTGAGCTCGGCATCGATGATTTCATTATAAACGTCAATATCGGCGTGCCCCAGACCGAGTGTCTCGAGGTGATCGAGCGCTTCGCGAGCGAAGTCATGCCACATTTCCTGACGGAAACCGCGGCGGGAAGGCAGGAGCATCGTTCTGCCCGCCGGTTTTCGTCACCCTAACGGGGCCAAACGGGGGCGAGCACTTCGCAGCCATCCTCGGTAACCAGAATGTCTTCCTCCATATCGTATACACCGTTACTCGTCAGAATTGCCGGTTCAAGTGCCAGCGTCATGCCGGGCTCCAGCACGACAGTGCTATTCCCGTCGAGAGAGGGCTGCTCGGCGAGTTCAAGCCCGATCCCATGTCCGCATCTCCCAATGTCGAAATTCCAGTCCAGACCGGCCATCTGATAAGCCTTCTTGACGTAATTCATGACATCGCATGCCCGAAGCCCAGGCCGTATATAGTCGACCATTCCAAGATGCACATTGCGCGCTATGTCGATGAACTTGCGATGCGCATCCGTGGCTCCTCCGACCACGACAAAGGAAGACATGTCCGAACAGTAGTCGCGATAGATCGCAGAGAGGTCACACCAGACCAGCTCGCTCCTGCTGACCGGTCGATCGGTCGGGAGGCGGCAGAACTGTTCATACGTTCCCTCGCCCGCAATCGTGCTCACATAGTTGAACTTGTCCGCACCATGCTGGAGCAGACTTATCGCAACCATGTTGGCGATCTGGCGCTCGGTCATTCCCGGCTCCACCTGCGGCAGACGTTCGTGAAGCGCCTCTGCCGTTATCCGAGCGGCGGATCTTATCAACTCCACCTCGGCGGCGGACTTGATCATCCTGAGCTCCCAGATCAGGTCGGCTGCATCGACGAACCGAGCGTGCGGCAGTGCTTCCTTAAGGCCATGGAAAGAGTTGTAGGGAATTGCCAAGTGAAATTCCCGCGACAGCTCCATACCGATCTTGCCATTGGCGAGATTTTTCTCCCGCAAGACCGATTCAAGGGGACGATGATGGAATGGCAGGTCTACCCATGATTGCACATCCGAGATCCACGAATTCGAGCGAGCATTTCCATCATCAGTGAACTGAACGACGATTGTCGGTTCACCGCATTTCGGAAGCACAACGATCAGGGGACGAACCGTTCCGTACCCGCCAGGAATGCCGGCCAATATGGAGGTGATGCCGGCAAAGTAATTGACGTTTTGATGGTTCGTAACCACCACCGCATCCAAGCCGTGCTTGTCCATCAGCTGGCGGAGCTTCTCGAATTGAGTCGAGTACTCCCCCCGCTCGAATTTCAGCGGCATTTAGGAACCTCGTGAAATTATTTCCTTGGATAGATCTTGATCGGATTCGTACCAACCTTGAAGCTGGCGGGATCGGGATCCACGTACTGATATACGGCGAAGTTGAATCCGCCACACTGTCCATGAGGGTTGCAGTTGATTGGCCCGCTCAAGCCGTCATAGCCTTTGGTCGCGAACAATTCGTCCCGCAGCGCTTTTCGGCCGATATAGGTCGTGCCCTGATCATCGGTCTTGGCGACCTTCTCGATTGCCTTGGCGAGGATCACCGCCGCGTCATAGGCCTGGGCATGATAGGCATTGATCGGGTTCTCTCCATACTTCGCCTTGTACCTCTCCAAAAATGCGGGATAGTCCTTTCCCATCACCTCCGGTGAGATATCAATGGCTGTCAATCGCATCCCCTTCGCGGCGTCGCCGGCAGCCTCGAGAAATCCTGGCGCCATCACCACACTCCCGGCAATCAGCTGCGTGTTCTTCAGATCGCCGAGTTGCTGACCCTGTCGCGCGATTTGAGCGGCGGCCGCGACAAACACCGGGAAATAGAGCACGCAAGGCTTCTTGATAGCGACACGCGTCAGCGCAGGCCGCATGTCGACGTCGGTGGGTGCCACGGCCTCCTCGGCGACCACCTCCCCGCCCAATTCCTTGAAGTGATTGGCCGCAACCTTGGCCAATTGTGACGCATAGGGACTGCCGTCATGAATGGTGGCCAAGCTCTTGCATTTAAGCTCCTTGTAAAACCATTCGGCATCGTTGAAGCCTTGGTCCGCATCACTGAAGATCGTTCGCATAAAGCCTTCATATTCGGGCTTGCGATCAGGAGCGGTAAGCGTCGGCGCCGAGCCCGTGCCGATATCGACGATACCTGCCTTCCAGAGGATCGGCGCAGCAGCGGTGATCCCACTCGAGCAAACCGAACCGATGACGCCCGCAATATTCGGCACCACGGCCAGCTTCGTTGCCGCGGTTTGCCCGCCTTCTGCGCTGCAGCCTTCATCCTCGAGAACCAGTTGGACCGGATGTCCTGCGATTGTGTTGTTGACAGAATCGAACCCCAATTCGACACCCCGCTGAGAATCGATGCCGAGAGACGCGTCAGCCCCCGAAATGACCCAGTAGTGGCCGATCGTGATCGGCGCGTCCTTTGCAACTTCGATGACCCCGATGTCGTCAGTCACCGGACCCTTCGTTTCGGCTTGGACAAGAGCCGTCGACGAAAGAAGAAGGGCCACACCCGCCAGGATCGATGGCGTGATCCGACAAATGGGTTTGTTGCTTCCGCTCGCGGCTGTCATGACGGGCGCACACATATTTATCTCCCTGCCTTATCGGCCAGCATACTGAGAATCGTTGGGGCTCAGCAGTTCCGGAATTGTAATGCGGAACTTGCAGAGATAGTCACCTCTGGTCTTCAGCTCGTCCCAACGCACGACCGTGCCAGGATAATAGGTCTCGTACATCGTCGTATGCAACTCGATGTCGTAGAGATAGCCAAGCGACAGGCCCTCCGGGCCGAAGGCACCCCAGACGTCGGCATACGGACAGTAGACGCAATCCTGATGCCAGCTGCCCTCGGACAGATAACCATCGTCATTGAAGACCCAGGTGGATACGAGTGGTCCATCCCAGTCGAGCATCAATGTCTTGAGGTTGAGCGGCTTGCCTTCGCGCAGGTGCTTCTCCTTGAGAGCGTTGCCGCGCTCTCGACCGATTCCGCGCACGCCGGCGCGGACCAATTGCTCTCCGGTGGCATCGTAGGCGCGTATGATTTCGCGTGCTGCGAACATGTACAGAGCGCCGGCATTCCGTGAGGTCTGCCGGACCATGGCCAAAGCCTCGGTTGGCCGAGCGAAAATCTCTTGCAGTCTTGCGGCAACGTCCTCAGCAGTGATGTTGCCTGCGGGCCTTGCGGAATATTCGGCCGTGACCGCCCAACCCTTGTATTCGGGCCCGTGGCCAAGCGCGGCGTTGAGCCTCGGGTCGTACCCCCTGGCCATTCCTGCCACCAGCCCCGACCAATAGTGCCGCAGAACTTCCTGGCTTGCACCGCGAGAGTCGAAATAGGCGGCGCCAGGCAAATGGGGCACTGTCAACGAGGCTTTCTCCGGTGTTCCCGCTGCGGTGACCTCGCCGTCGAGCTTGGCGAGCACAAAGTCGCAGCTGTCCCAATTGTAAAGAAATGCGAGTGCGTCATGACCGGTGACGAGGGAGGCCTGGCTCATGCGAATGGCTTCGCCTCGCCATTGACCATAATGGCCGAACGCCCGGTCGAGAATGGCGAGGGCCTCATCGATCCCCAGCCGCTCGATGAGCGGCTCTGCAAGATTGCGCAGGAAGAGATATTGCTTAAGGGAAACATCCTGCATCGAGGCGATGATCCCTTCTCGGCTTGTGACGTCTTCAACAAGGCCCACTTTCCTGCTCCGTAAACAGATCAATCCGCATCGCCAAAGGAAAAAGGCTATTGCCTTCGGTAAGGGCAATCAAGCGGGTCAGCTGGCTGCTACGGGCATTGGTGATCTGCA
Organism: uncultured Alphaproteobacteria bacterium; assembly: GCA_963744915.1. Taxonomy (GTDB): domain Bacteria; phylum Pseudomonadota; class Alphaproteobacteria; order Rhizobiales; family Aestuariivirgaceae; genus DATAFF01. The sequence continues at coordinate 160,519 of CAVUUY010000011.1, read as the reverse complement.
GTAATTGGCAGTTCAATGTTAGTTTTCCCACATTAACCAGCGTCGCGCCGGTCTAATCTTCATGACATGAATTGATGCTAAGCTCCAAACGCCAAGGACGCGGAGAGGGTCATGCAACAGGGTGCATCAATCAGGATCAGCCCCAGCTGGGTTCCAGTCGTGACAATTGTCGACATGAGCTGGGAAACGAACGATCTTGTCATGCCGATCCCGCAAGGTCCCTGGTCGGGTGAACTCGCGCTCCTCGCCGGAACGGGGGAAAAGGCCGGCGAGTGGGACTGGCACAAGGACGTATCCGAGCTGGAGCTGTGGGTGCCGCATGGCGATCCCCCGCATCGGCACCTGGTCGCAACGCTTTCCGGATTTACTCTTCCGGCAACGAACGGCACCGCCGGAACCGGCAATCTTCAGCCGGGCATCGCTCCTGTTTCAGGGGTGCTGGCATTCGACTGGCTGGTCGCTGCGCTGGTTTAAGCTCCATGAGAAGGCGGTAACGATTATGCAGCTCTTCATTTTTGAAGCCATCGTCAATGGGTTCGGCTCGGGCGAAACCGATCTCGCGACGCGACTTGCCCAAGATCCAGTCCAGGCGGCTCTGTTCAATTCACAGATCATCGACAACATCGTGGATGTGCTGCGCTCGCCGGATGCCGGTGCCGCGCTTGCGGTAGCCGGTCACGCAGACCGCGACGACACGGCCGGATTGAGTCATATCCAGCACCTCGCGATCGAGAAGACAGCCAGCGAGAATCGGGTGAACAATGCCATCGCGCACATCCATCAACTGGTGCAGCAGCAGGAGCCGACCGCGCCGTCGGACCTCAACACTCTGGCATTCTTCGATGTTCTCCTGCGGGCACCCGGCGCGGGCGTTCTCGCCCAGGATGCGGCCGCATTGAGCGACGCACAGCGGAAACTCAACCGTCGTATCCAGGCGCGGCTCCTGGTCTTCAAACCTTGAGGCCCATGGCAGATCGATGTCGATCAAGGACATCCTCGCACGGCACCATTTGCTCGATCATGTGGTGCTGTCGAGGCCCATCGATGTTCTTCTTTCGGCGCTCGAGCCCACGGTGCCTCCCGCCGAACCTGATCCCCACGGCATCATCGAAGGCGATGTCAATCTCGTCGATGATCTGAGCAAGAGCCCGATTCCGGGCTTTGATTTCGCGCTGGCGCTACCGAGCGGCGTCGTGGCGCCGGCACCCTTCAAGCTCAGGCTCGATCCTCCCGAGACGCCGACCTCCTTCAAGTTCTGGCTGGTGCTGGCGAGCCAAGGCCAGGTGCATCTGGGGTTTAAATTCGTCGAGGGCGTGCCAGGTCTCGCGCTCACCGGCGCCACGATCATAAGCAATCCCGATGGCTCGGTGGTCCTCGAACCAATCGCCGGCAGTGCGCCCATGTTGGTCAACCGCGCCGAGAATCCCGCGCAGCTCGGCCCGGCGCTGCTCGTGTCGGGAAGCGGGAGCGAGGCGGCGAGCATCAGAATCACGCCTGATACGAGCGAGACTGATGACGTTGTCGTTTTCGGTCTGGAGCCGCCGGCGGTGGTGTTCGGCAGCTCGAGGATCGGTTTCCACTGCCCCGCTATCATCCTGGACGACAGCGAGAACGCAAAAGGTCCGGGGAACGGCGTGCCCGTCGTCGTCCCGCCAAAGGCCTCGATCGATGCCGATGTCCCGAGCTGGCGCGGCATTCTGGCCCGCGAGCTCGATTTTTACCTCCCATCGAGCGTGCCGTTCTTCGGTGGTCAGGCGATCAAGGGCTACTTCGCCATCCCACGCGGTGATGGCGGTGTCGCGCTGCTCGTCGAGACCAATGTGCCGGCCCGACCGGCCTCGGCCACGCAACCCGCCCGGCCGGAGTTCGCGATTCGCATCGAATGCATTGATCCGACTGCCAAGGGGCTATCCGGATTCATTCCGACTTTGATCGCAGTGAGCATGGACCTGCCGCTCGACAGCGCTCAAGCCCCGCTCGACGGCCATGGCCCGATCGCCTTCGCGGCCGGCACCCCGGTCCGGATCACTGCGACCCTGGCACGCGACCCCGCCAACGATCCAGGCACGATCCGCTTCGCCATCGCTCTCGCATCCCAGGGGCCCAAGGGGCTTCTTTCGGTTACCACCGGACCGGGCACGGCAACGCTGAGCCCGCCGAAGCTTTTCAACACGGCAGCAGCCATGGCAACGGCGCTCATTGCCGATCAGAACATCCCGCGCGGTGCGACGGTCGGCGATGGCACCGGTGTGGTGCTTTCGGCGCTTGCCGCGGCCGGCGCGGCACTCTCCTCGCTGTTCCAGCCGGAGAGTGAATTCGTGCTCAACGGCGCCGAAATCGAGAGTAGCGGGCATAACCTGCCGATCGGCGGCAAGATCGTGCTGTCGCTCGACTATTCGGTGGCGGTCAGGGTGACCAAGCTTGGCATTCCGGGCGGGGCGCTATCGGTTGAGATGAACAAGGACCAGCCGATGCGCATCCGGGTCCGACGGGTACGGATGAGCCTCGTTCCGAATAAGCCCGGCCTGGCAATGTTCGGGCTCGACTACGACCGGGCGGAGATGGAGATCGAGAACCCGGGTCAATGGGATATCACCGGGCTGACGCAGCTGTTCGACGTGGTGGGCAGCCGCTCGGGCCGCGGCTCGTCATGGATCGAGGTCGACCTCCGGTTCAAGCTCAATCTCGGGCCGATCCAAGTGTCGGGCGTGACGATCCGCGCCACGCTCAAGGGAGCCGTGCCCGAGGTGAGCCTGCGCGGCATCGAGGCGCGTCTCGTCATTCCCGGTGTCATCGACGGCAAGGGTCACCTGCATCTCATCCCAGGCGGATTCGAGGCAAGTCTCGCCGCCGGCATCATCCCGCTCAAGATCACTGCCGATGCCGGAATCATCTATAAGCCACCGATGATCGTGCTCCAGCTCAGGGTCGACTTGCCGGCGCCGATACCGCTCGCCAATTCAGGCCTCGGCCTGCTCGGCATCGGCGGTCTCTTCGGCATCGCGGCCGAGCCAGCCTATGGGAGAGAAGACGATCCGGTGCTGCGGCAGCTGCAATGGAAGCCGCAGGACGAAAGAAGTTTCAAAACCAATAGCGCACAAAGCACCTTCGGACTCGAGGCAGCCATCGGCACCCTGCCTGATCTCGGCTTCACCTTTTCGGCGAAGGCGGGGGTTCTGATCACCGTTCCCGATATCGCCGTAAGGGGCGCGCTCAATGGGCGCGTGCTCCAGCCGGCAGTCACCATGAGCGACGAAAGCTACCCGCCGTCGCCGGGAGTAAGCTTCCTCGGCTTTATCGGCGTGGACTCCGAGGCGGTGAGCTTCGCTGTCCTGGGGAGCGTCAATCTCAAGCCGCTGCTCGAGATCAAGGTGCCGGTCGCAGGCTACTATCCCTACAAGCCAGGCGATGACTGGTACACCTATATCGGGGCCGATGGTTATCCCGGCCAGGGCCGCAAGATCGGACCGATATCGGCCAAGGTGTTGCCGGACATACTCGGCATCGGCGCGGAGGCCTATCTCATGGCCCGCGGCAAAGGCATCACCGCCTGGCCGTATAATCGTGCGCTGCCGGGACCGCCCATCAATCTCAGCGATGGCTTCGTCATCGCTTTCGGCTTTGCTCTGCAAACAGCCTTCGGCGTCAAGCCGATCGCCTGGGCTGACCTTTATGCCAGCCTCGATCTTCTGGTCGGCGCGAAGCCGCCGACACTCGCCGGCTTCGGCCGCGCCGGCGGCAGCCTCAATCTCGGGCCGTTCTCGATCGGCGTCCAAGCCCAGGTCACTTTCTTCGCCCAAGGTGCAAACCGGTATTTTTGGGCCGAGGTCACCGGCAGGATCGAGCTTCTGTTCTTCGATGTCGAAGGCAGGGTGACGATCGCCTTCGGCACCAGCGGCGTACCTAATTTGCCGCCGCCCGATCGCCACCCGCTCGATCGGATCAACGAGAACGGCATGCGCATCGGTTCGACAGCGGTGCTGACCGATGACAGCTACCGTGTGCTCCTGCATCTTTTCGAATCGCCCGATCAAGTCGGCGACAATCGGGTATGGCCTGACGCGATGATCGCGCTTCCCTTCGCCATCACGCCGGCAATCGGGCCCGATGCCGGGCTGCAATTCCCGGGCGTCCTCGGCCCCGGAGCGACACCACCAGCGAAGACGATCGGCACCGAGATGCTGTCCTATCATTGGCGGCTCGACGGGGTGACGCTGGTCGATGTGACCGATGAGGCCGATAGGGTGAACGGGGCCGGGGTTCTCCCGGCAGCGGAGCTATCCTCGCGATGGCAAGCACCGCGGAGCGGCGCTGGCGATGTCAGCGAATTGCTGTTGTTCTCGATCTCGGGTGACCTTTGGGTCAATCGGAGACCCGACGGCGGCAGGGAATTGCCCCATGATCCCTTGGACCAGAATGCCAAAATCTGCCATCGCCGACCGCAAGCAGAGCCTGGCTGGGCGATCGGCTATCTCGCCCAAATGGAAGACGGTGGCTTCCGTCTGCCGCCCGACCCCGTCAGCATCAGTGCGTTGGTGAGCCGAGTCGCGGTCCATATGGGCCATTTCGCGCTGACGCCGTCATGGAAGACCGTCCCGCTCGGCACCGTCTTCACCCTGCCCGAACCATTCTCGCTGTGGTCAGCCAGCATCGACTCCTTCGAAAATGCACTCGATATCGGCCTCGATCGCCAATTTGCTGGCGAGATCGTTGCGCCGAACCTCCATTGGCTCGCCGATCAGGACATCAGTGTGCTGATCGAGGCGGGACCCTTTGCGGCGCAAAGGATCGCGCTCGATCTCGATGAGCCGATCACCCGCGGGTTACTGCTGCTGACCGGCGATGAAAGAATTTTCCTGAATGAAGAGCGCTTTTACGGGGTCATCGTCGAGGATGGGCTCGAGCGTTGGACGCAAGAGGACCGCATCGGACTCGAGGACGGGAGGGTCGTGGCAGCGTTCAGGCAGCAATCGTCGCAACCCGTCGGCTTGATCCAGGTCTCCTGGCCGCTGAACGGTCCGCTGGGAGTGATCGGCCTGCGCGGTCTGACGAAGACGGCGGAGGACGCGGCAGCCACCGAGACCACGGCGATCGGCAATCTCATCGATATTCTGAGCAAGGCAAAGGCTGACAAGGTGAAGACCGATCCGCTGGTCTTCAACAAGCATCAGCGCGTGATCCTCAGACCTGGCCGGCTCTACCGTCTCGATATCGAGATGTCATGGTCAGGCGAACTCTACAAGCAGGACGACAAGGGCAGCCGCACGCTGGTGACAAAGGTTGCCGACCAGAATAGCTATGCTCCACCGGGAGGCGGCGCGACAAGCACCAATCGGAAGTTGTTCTTCGGGACGACCAGCAAGGTGGCGAGCGCCGCAACACCGACCGCCGGTGAGGCCAAATATGCTGGCTGGCTGCATCATCGCCAGGATGTGTTCGAGCCCCAAATGATCGAACGCCATCTTGGCGGTTACGAGCCTGCCCAAAGCGCGGAGTTTCGGTTCCGCAAGGATCCGATCCGTGCCCATTTCACGCAGAATCATGTGGCGGCTCTCGCCAAGGCCTATGGCTTCAAGCTCAAGGTCGCCATCAGGCGCATTGATCGGCCGGCGGGAGTGGATCCCGACCCGATCGATCCAAGCTGGAGCGCGGCGACCGATCCCAAATTTCTCGGGATTGCCGATCAGTGCCGCTATGCCGATGCCAAATCGTCTGACTGCCTGCTGCCATTGCCTGGCGCCACGGCAACGCTCGACAATCTCGAGCTTGATCCTGAAACCTGGTACGAGGTCTATGTTCTCGCCGCCTCGACCAACGCAGGTTTTGCCGATGGCCGGCTGCCAGGGGTCACATTCAGAACCTCCCGATGGACCACGCCGGAGACAATGTTGGCAGGGCTCGGATTCACGAGCGCTGCGGTGCCGCAGAGCGAAACCGTCATGCTCGGCGATCTTGCGATCAAGACGACAGCGCTGGCCGGAGGGCTCGTCATCGAGGATGATGATCAAGGCTTCCAGCATGCGCTCGGTGATCTCGGTCTCGAGGGCTGGCCGATTGCACTGACGCCGCGGCTGAGCCGGCTGTGGACCGCCGATGGCACGGGCGGGTGGCGCTTTGCCGGGTTGATGATCGAGTCTCCAGAACCAATCCATCGTCCGGGCCGGCTCGAGCTCGCGGGCACCAGCCTGACGCTCGAAATCGGGGCCGCCGGGCCGTTGCCGAGTTTCGGAACTCGCCGGCGTGACCGCTCGGGTTCGCGACTGATGTATTTGACGGCGAGTCCCTTTCCGGTAATGCCGCCTCCCGGGACGGCCAGCGTCGCGCTCACGGCCATGAGCCGGCGAGGCGGTCCGGGCACGTCCGGTGTGGCGGTCATCGGGCGGCTGAGCTTGCCGCATATGCCCGGCTTTGCGGAGGACCCGTGATGGTGTCGCTGATCGCACCACCTGAAATCTTCTCCGCCTACGCCTTCGCTGAGGACGATGACGGCGCTGCCGACCTGCAGAAGGGCACCCATCTGCGCATCTATGCCGGTCTCGGTGCAAGCTTTCCGCTCACGCCCTTCGTGGTGGCGCGGTTCAAAAGCTCGGAGAATGAGCAATTCGATATCCATGTCACCGACCGAGACGGTCATCCCGTGCCGGCGCCCGACCTCGGTGCCCATGGCGTCGTCGATACCACGCTGATGCTGAAGGACACCGACACGATGCGGACCGTGCGCATCGACCTCGACGAAAACAGCGCGGCAATCGAGGGCGCAAGGCTGCTCGACCAGAAGGGCCGGACCATCGCCATGCGCGACAGGGCGCCATGGTGGTTCGCAGCACCATTGCTGCACAAGCTGCGCATCCGAGGGAGCTCCGGCGAGGTGGCGTTCCGTCGCCGGCTCGTGCAGGAGAGCGACCTCTTCGAGCGCGCAACCCTTGCTCCTTCGGCATTGGGACTGCCGGTCACTGGCAATCATTTCTGGTATACCGGCGCGCTTGACCGCCAGGATGCCATGGGGCGCGTCAATAACGGGGCACCGAAGAGACTGAATCCGATGGATCGTCCATTCGGACCGTTCGACACGGTCGATCCCGCCGACGAGGAGAACCGCATCGAAGCCTTGCTCCAGGCCATGAAGCTCGGCGGCGGGTTGGAAAAGCTGCTCATCCGGATGGTGGACGATGCCGCAAGCCCGCCTTGGGAACAGCACGACAAGACCGAACTTCCGGTGGAGCGCGGTCCCAGGCAGTTTGCCGATGTCCACCGTCTCGGCGCCATGCAGATGGCCGCCATCGATCCCGGGCTCGCACGGTTCCTCGGCTTTTGTGACAAGCTCGACGACCTGCCCGATTATGCTAGCGGCGGCGATTGGGACACGCTTTGCATCTTCGGTCTCTTCGCCTTTTCACCGCGCGACTTCCTGCGGTATGGCGTCGACCTCACGTCTCTCCTTCACAGTCCCGCGCCGATGGCCGATCAACTGCTGCAGCGCTTGATCACTGATCTCAATGCAATCAGTGGCAGAGACCTCTTCGATGCCGTCGTGGCGATGATCGTCGCAATTCGAATGCAAGGGTTTGCGGTGGCACCGTTCATGACATTCGCCGCACCGGTGCCGCCCTGGCTGCCACCCGGATTGCCCAAGCCCCAGATCGTTCAAACTCGTTGGCAGGGCACGGTCGACGCCACTCCGAGCAGCTTGTTCCGCTCGACTTTCGCATTTCCACGCATGCCTCTGGCCGCGCTGAGCGCGCTTGCCCGAAATCGAGAATGACGAATGGCAGAGCCGGCATGACATGCTGCCTGTCCCGCCATCGCAGGCTCCCGATGAGCGTGCGAGGCCCGGCCTATTCGGCCATGAACTCGAACCGAATGCCCGGCTGAACGAGCTCAAATCAAAGGCCAAGGTGCAGGCTCTCGCGGGGCTTCTCTCCGACTGCGACATCGCCGGCGATCAAGGAGCCGTCACATTCTCGGCCAGAGCCTCGGATTTCTTCGGCCGCTTCGGTCGAGAGACGGTCTTCGACGTGACGCCCCCGCAACGTCCCAAGCCGCCGCCGCCGCATTTGCGCTGTCATATCGAACGGGCGCAAATCCCCCTCAACTCCGAGGTTTCCCTGTCACCTGGCATGTTGAGATTGACCGTCGCAGTGCCGGAGGGCTGGCCACAAGACCGATATACGGCACAAGAAGTGGCTCGCCTGGGCTCGTGCATCGTCGTGCCGCGCCTCGATGATCTCGCGCCCGGCGCCTTCGAACTCGCCACGCTGGAGGTCGGCCTGGAGGCACCGGATAATTCCGTTGATCTGACAATGCCGGGATTTTTCCCTGTCGATATTCCGCTCCCGGCGCTCGCCCCCCAGGGGTCAAAGACCTATGCGCTGATCGGGCGTTTCATCGATATGCAGGGCAACCCGTCCGATCTCGCCAGCATGGAAATTGTGGTCACCGACATTCGCCCACCGCGCACCTACCCCACCGGTATCGGGCTCTTCTGGAGCAGCGCGCCCGGCCCTTCTCCCACGGTCGAGGTGAAGCTCAGCTGGCAAGCGGCAGCCAAATCGCGGCACCGCGTCTATCTCACCGATCAGGCAGGATTGGAGCTCGGTTCGAAGCTTGCTGCGCTGTCGCCCGATGGCGAGCCCTCGCGCGGGCTTGTCGCCGCGGTCGGCTGCAAGGAGGTCATAGCCAGCCATGCCAACCGGAAGGAGCCGTTCCGCCTTCTTACCGATCCGCCCATCGAGGCCAACTCGGCCGGTGACGTGACCTTCACGACCCTGCTGCCGCGAAGCCTGACCACGGTGCAGTTCTTAAGAGTGGTGCCGCTCGGACCCGATGGCGCCGAGCCGCCTTTCGCAACCTGCGGCATCGTCCCGGTTGCTGTCCCGGAGAGCCGGCGCCCCGCCGCCCCCCGGCTCGACGGCAATATAGACCAGGCGAGCGGTCAGGCGACATTGACGATCTCCAGCGATGGCTTCGACCTGGTGGCGCTCGAGCGCGACGAGCCGGGTCTGTTCCATTCCGAAATGCAGGGAAATAAACCGCCACGCGCCTATCTGAAGCGTGCGGTCGGAGCGATCGCCGATCCGATCTATGCCCGTCCGATTGATTCACGCCCGATGACATGGTCGAACGACCCTACGAAGACATTCTCGGTCGCGATACCCGATGCCAATGACGGGCGCCCCCTCGAACCGTTCGTCAACTATGTCTATTGGGCCGAAGTGCAACTCCCTGCCGAGCGGCGGCTGCCCGCCGATTATCAACCCCAGGATCCGCCGAACGGGGTCTCGCCCGTCGATCCGGCGGCGCGGCATTGCCATCCACGACCACGGAGCCTGCCGTCGGCTCCACGGTCCCTCATGCATGTGCCGGCCGGGCCGCCCGACCCGCCGGAGCCGGCCAATGTCACTATCGCCCGCGGGATAGCCTTCGGTGGCAAGGTGCCTATCACCATCACCATCGCCGATTACCCGAAGGCGCACACCAAGGCAGTCGATCAGTTTCGGCTGGCGGCATGGGTGCAGTGGCCAGATCTCCCGATCGAGGCGATCGCCGAGGCCGATGGCCAGCCTCTCGGCGGCGCGTGGCCACAGATTGCCGACGGCGTCATCACAACGCATGTGGCGGTGCCGCTGCTGGTCAATCCCACGGCGGTCCTGAAGCTGCGGCTGGCCTTTGTCGATCCGATCGGCCGGATGAGCGAAATCGTAACGATTGGCGCATGATGATGTCAGCGCCACGGACGTCTTGGTCATATGGTGTCGTTTGACATGCCAATACCTGCAGCAGATAATTGTCCAGCAAGCAGGCAATCGAGTTAGCAGGCGATGCCTCTTCTTCCCAGCCAGTTGATCGAGGTCAAGCGCGCGCGCGGCAAGGGTCGCGGCGTCTTTGCCCGCAAGGTGATCTCCTGCGGCACCGTGATCGAGAGGGTGCCGGTCGTCACGTTCGACGTGCAGGAGATCTTCAACCCGGTTCGCCGTTCGAAGCTTGCCGAATATGTGTTCAAGTGGGGTGACGGTGTTGTCGCCATCGCGCTTGGCTATGGTTCACTCTACAACCACAGCTACGATCCGAACGCTGCGTTCCACAGCGAGGGGCCGTTCACCCAGATCTTCAAGGCCATCCGCGACATTGAAGCGGGCGAGGAGATCACGGTGAACTACACTGGAACCGTCAGAGAAAATTCTCAGCTGAGCTTCGAGGCGATCGAAACCTGACAGGTCGTTTCCTTCGTCTTCAGAGCGCGAATCTCAGGCTGTCGTCGTGCGAGAGCGGCCAGGGTGCAGAAATGGTTTCGGCGACACATCGGAACCGCGGGTCCGACCAGAGAAAGCGCAATCGAGCCGAAGAACAGGTCTTGAGGAACGACTTCGCCGAATTCCTCCAGATAGTCGTAACCCAGCGTCTGGCGCCTTTCCGGCGTGGCATCGCGCAGCTCCAGAATGGCCTCGCGCACGGATTTCGCGATATCGCCGATCAGCTCATCGTTGCGTCCCGTGGCATCCCGCTTCGACCAGAGCGGCACCCGATTGATCCAATGTGCAAGCAGGCGCAGACAATTCGGCAGAGCGATGTAAAAGCCGCCAACTCCGACATAAGGCTCGAGCGTGATCACCTTGTGTGTCAGGTTCGCGGGAAGGAACAAGGTTTGACCTGCATTGACGAGAAACCATCGTGCGCTGCGCAAAGCGAGCCAGCCTTGGAGGTCGAAACGCGGCTTGGCGGCCAGCGCCATGCGCTCCACATCCTCGAGGCCGTGCTTCATCCCCTCATAAGTATCCCAGGCCAGCCATAATTTCTTTCCGACAAAACAGAAATTGCTGCTGTCAGGCGCATCCGAATGAGAATCCGTAAGATAGCCCTGCGAACTGATGACGAAGCTGAACATCTCCTGCGCTCGGGCGCGCGGGCTCGAGGCGCGGAGGAGATTGAAGACGCTCAAGCCTTCCGGATCGATGATCTCCTCGAGCCTGGTTCGCCGGATATGGAGATCGGTAACCCCGAGCGGTGTCCGGTTGGCACGCCAGTGACGTGCAATCTCGGGCAGGGCGTATTCGCGACGCGTACCAGCCGGCCCGCTATAGACGCGGTGCTTTCCTTCTTCCTTGCTGGCCATCATCCAGTCGATGATCGCTTCGCCGGCGTCCGCAGCAGGGAGATGCCGGATCGGGCCGCGCGACGGGATGGGGAAGCCTTCAACCACGATCGGCTCGCCCGCGAGCATGTGCGAGAAGTGAGCCTCCCTGGTGTATGAAACCGGCGCCACATAGCGGCTCATCAACCGCGGCCAAAGGCTGCGGTCGCGTACGCCCTTCAGTGTCTGATCATATTGCCGCGCCTGCTGCAGAGCCTCCCACACCGGCTCCCCAAAATCGCGGCTCTCAGCGATATTGCGCGCTCGCACCATCTGACCGGCATAGCCCGTGTTCTGTTGGCGAACCTTCGGTCAAGCCGAGCCCGATTCTAACCCTTTCCGCGCTTGCCCTTTCCGTTTCCATCTTCATTGTAATTGCCATTGCCATTCCCGTTTCCGTTGCCTTCCTTGCCCCCCTTCTTGCCCTTGCCGTTGTTTTCGTCCTTGCCCTTGCCGCCGTCCTCGTCCTTCCCAGCGGCCTTGACGGTACCGCCCGGGTAGCGCGGCCCCCAGCTTTCGAGGTCGCTCACTCTTGCCCTTATGGCCTCGATCTGGATCGACATGCTCCTGAGCTGGCTGCCGATTTTTTCGACTTCGCGCGTGAGGTCCTCATTATTGCGATGGTCTCGGTCCTGCATGGCCGCCTCCCTATCCTTCCTCGGATCAGTTTTGTCCAGGTTCAGTCTTGCTCAATCACAGGCAAGTAGCAATCATCTTTCACATTGGCTGGCCGATGTGCTTGTTCAACCAGTTCAGTATTTCCTGATAATAACTATCGTTGTATTTCTTTCCCCAACCAGCAACATGTGCCGCCCCGGGATAGACCACCAGCCGCGACTCGACGCCCTGCTCGCGAAGCGCCTCATAGAACAGTTCCGAGTTGATGAGGGGGACATTCCAGTCGGCATCACCGGAGAGAAACAGCGTTGGCGTCTTCACCCTTTCAGCGTCGTTGAGGGGTGACAACCGATTATAGAGCTCGCGGTTCGCTTTCTTCCAGGGAGCGCCAAGTTCCCAGCGATACCATTTCAGCCAAATGTCATGGCCGTAATTGGCCGCCACGAAACTGTGGCCCGCACCGGAGACCGCGGCCTGGAACTTGTCGGGCACGCGGGTCAGGATACAGTTCGTCAGATATCCGCCGTATGAATAACCTCCGACCGCCAGCCTCTTCGGATCCGCGAAGCCAAGGGCGATCGCTTGATCCACGGCCAACAGGATGTCCGGGTAATTCGTGCAACCCCAATTTCCCTTGATTTGCAGGACGTCCTTTTGTCCACGGCCAAGGGAGCCCGGCGGATTGGGCTCGATGACCAAATAGCCGTGGGCTGCATAAAATTGAGAATCAAATTTGAACCCGTATCTGAAGTCATCGACAGGTCCCCCATGAATGTAGACAAGGGTGGGATATCTGCGGCCGGGCTCGTAATTTGTCGGTTTCGTAATGAAGGCTTCGAAGTGGTCGCCGCCGTACACTGGAATGTCGATCTTCTCTCGCGGCGCGACAATCAGGCCTTTCATATAGTCGGCGTTGAGATCGGCCACCTCTTTTGGTGATTCACCTAGGTGATAGGAATAGAGTTTGGGCGCATCATTTCCCTGTTCCATGACCAATGCCAGACGATCATCGCCGCCGATGTCCAGCGCAGTTATGTTGTTTTCACCCGTCACAAGATCTTCTATCGAGCCGTCCTGCAGACGAACCCGCGCGAGAGTCCGACCTCCCTCATTTGCGTAGGTGAAGTAAATAAAGCGGCTGTCCCTGGAAAAGCCAAACGCCGTGACGGCTCGATCGAGCTTCTCGCTCAGAACCGTCTCCTTCCGGTCGACCAAGGAATAGACGGCAAGTTGCGCCAGCGCATAAGGACCATATCTTTCTTCCTTTCGCAGATATGCAATCAGCTTGCCGTCGCGGCTCCAGCTCGGTGATCGCCTTTCCGCGGCATTTCGAGCATCGCTCCCCGCCGCGGGCGTATCGGTGAGACGGCTCGCTATGCCTCGACCCATCGGGTCCGACGGCGCAATCCACAGTTCACTGACAAACTCCAGCCGGGAGGGATATTCGCGTATGAAGGCGACCTGCTTTCCGTCGGGAGACCAAGCCGGTTCACTATCCGTGCTGGACCCGCCTGCATATCTGTCCTGCGCATCGCCGGTGAGCTGCGACAGGCGGCCGGTCGCGATATCGAAGGCGTAGATCCGGTCAGGACGCTCGGCGACCGAAAAACCCTTGCGATCCTTCTTGAACGCAACTCCGGTAATGACGATCGGCCTCGTCGCGTCCGGGCAGGCCGGAGCCGCCTCATCGGGCGCGGTCTTTGGCGGGCAGTTCCTCGTCACGAGCAAGCGCGATTGATCGGGCGACAGATTGATCGCGTCAACCTTCCCCTCGATCGAGCCGATCTCCTGCGGTTTCCCGCTGCCTGTCGTCGGCACACGCCATAGCGTTGTCTCGTCCGAGTCGGGCGAGAGGAAATAGAGCGCCTCATCGTTCGAAGACCAGATGGGCGATGCCCCGCCCTCCTCGTCTGGAATCTTGGGCGACCAGGGCTCGGCGCCATCCACCGAGCGGACCTGGATCGTGCTGCCGTCCACAAAGGCAATGCGCTTCCCATCGTTCGAGACCCGCGCGGCCGTTGGCTTCCTGATGCAGCCGTAATCCCCGAGACCGACGGGGCGTTGCTCCGTGCCCGAGACGGAACAGGCTGCCTCCTGCGCGCTGGCAACCCCTCCATCAGTCAATCCGACTAAAGTCAGCGCAAGCATTGCAAGGATGCTGGCCCGGCAATGTGAACTTACTTTTGGCATTTCCGCACCCACTTTGCTTATTCCTGGCGGCGCAATAATTGCCCAGAAAATGATCACTTCCGCGAAGCCGAGGCAACTGTCCTAGAATAGCCTGCCTAACGAGAATGTAATGCCGGCCAACATTATTGTGGTGAAAAACTCATCTAAACCGGGGCCACCATCGGTTCACCCAGCTTGCGCAATCTCAAGATGCAATTTCTTGAAAGCGAAATGCGTCGGTCAGAGGGGCTTTTCCATGGTCGCCATGATGGCGTCGTAGACGCCCTGCGGCACCACGATGCCATCCTTCAGGGTGCGGTCGCGGTTGGAGACCCGTCGCGCGCCGGGAAGCCTCGCCCCTTCCTCGGCCGCAATCGCCGCGAACAGCCGCTCGCCATGCTCCTCGGAGCGAAGCGGATCACCGAAGCGGCCAGGATCGAGCGCCAGGATCAGTTCGCCGCCATGCGGGGCGGCGCCGGCGCCGGCGTCATCCTTTTCCGCCTCGAAGCTGAGGAATTCGCCGATCAGCGGTCCGGCCAGAAGCTCGACCATCATCGCCAGGGCAGCGCCCTTGTGGCCGCCATATGCGAGCTGCGCTCCCTTGAGGATCCGATCGGGATCGGTCGTCGGCCGGCCCGCGTCATCAAGCCCGACGCCTTCGGGGACTTGCCGGCCCTCGCGTGCCGCGATCATCACGTCGCCGCGCGCCATCGCTGCCGAGGCCTGGTCGAAGACGAGGGGCGGCCGGTCGCGGCGGGGCCAGCCAAAAGCAATCGGATTGGTCCCAAAAAGCGGCTTCGTACCGCCGGCGGGCGCCACATACGGCAAGGAGGCGGTGAACGCGAATGCGACCATCCCGGCGCTGGCCAGCGCCTCGACCTCGGGCCAGAGCGCGCCGAGGTGGTACATATCGACATAAGCCAGTGCCGCTATGCCATTCTGGCGCGCCCGCTCGACGAGCGCGGGCAACCCGATCCGATGACCGACCGGGGCAAAACCGCGATCGCCATGCAGCCGAATGACGCCGGGCGCCAGCGGTTCGAGGCGCGGTTTCGCCCGGCCATTGGCCTTGCCGCAGCGCAGCGACTTGACATGCCAAGCCAGCCGAAAGAGCCCATGCGCAGCGCAGACATCCCGCTCGGCCTCGATCATGTTGTCGGCGATCGCACCGGCATTCTCGCTGTCGCAGCCATTTTGGCGCAGCACCCGAAAAGCCAGATCGCGGGCCTCTGACAAGCTCAAAGACACGCCGGGCGAGGATTGCGGTTCCATCCTTCATCTATATCGCCCGCATCTCACCGCTGGCAACAAGCGGCACCATGGCCGGCGCCGCCACGACACTGCCGCAAGGCAGAAACTTGATTCATGAATCATGATTCAGTATCAACGGGTGACCAGCACGATTGGACCGGAGGTGGCGTTGGCTCAAGCCCCACCCGACCTTGCGCAAGCGATTGCAGAAGCCGACATCCGCGTCCTGCTGATGTGCCTCGTCCATCTGACGGGGGACATGCGCTGGCTCGCGCCGCCCTATTCGCCCAAGCGTGACGTCCGCCTCATTCCCGATCGCAACGCCGGCGTCCCCGACGCAGTCGGCGCCGAGGTCCGGGCGGCGGCGCTGGCGCTCCTCGAGCGCGGATCGCCCCGGCCGGCAATCACCGATCCCGGCGATCAGCTGATCCAGCGCATGATGAGCGCCTGTCTCGGCGAGGCCGTGCCGGCCGAATATGCACCAATGATCCGCGAGGAGATGGGCATCGTCGAGCGGGCGGCGACATGGCCCGGCGGGCACGCGCCGGCGCGGCTCGACCACGCGCAAGTGCTGATCGTCGGCGCCGGCGTCTCGGCCATCGCGCTTGGTGCGGCGCTCAGCCGGCTCGGCATTCCCTATCAGATCGTCGAAAAGAACGCCGATCTCGGCGGCACCTGGTACGTCAATCGCTATCCCGGCTGCGGCGTCGACACGCCGAACCACTCCTACTCCTTCTCCTTCGGACGCCGCTACCGCTGGAGCCGCTACTTCTCCCACCGCGAGGAGATCCTCGACTACCTGAAACGGACCGCCGAGGAGCTCGGCGTCAAGGCGAACATCCGGTTCCGCACCCGGCTGCTGTCGGCGCGCTTCGACGAGGAGCGCCGGCGCTGGATCTCGCTCGTCGAGGATGCCGGCGGAAAGCGGCAGATCGAGAGCACCTTTCTCGTCAGCGCCATCGGCCAGCTCAATGACCCGGTGATGCCGGACATCCCCGGCATTCAATCCTTCTGCGGTCCGTCATTCCATTCCGCGCTGTGGCCGGACGGGCTGAGCGTCGAGGGCAAGGATGTGGCGGTCATCGGCACCGGTGCAACCGCGATGCAGCTCGTGCCGGCCATCGCCGATCGGGTGCGATCGGTCAGCATCTACCAGCGCAGCCCGCAATGGGCGCGGCCGATTGCGGGTTATTCCGACGCGATCGGCGCCGGCACCCAGTGGCTGCTCGAGCACGTGCCCTATTATGTCGAATGGTTCCGCTTCAACATGTTCTGGCGCTATGGCGACGGGCTGCTGCCGTTTCTCAAGAAAGATCCCGCCTGGCCTCATCCCGAGCGCGCCGTCAACCGCATCAACGACCGCCACCGCCAGGAGCTCACCGATTTCATCCTGGCCGAACTCGGGGGGCGCGCCGATTTGGTGCGGCAATGCGTGCCGAGCTACCCGCCCTACGGCAAGCGGATCCTCCTCGACAATGGCTGGTACCGGACGCTGCTCAAGCCGAATGTCGCGCTCGTCACCACACCGATCCGGCGCGTCGGCCAGGACGGGATCGCGACCGGCGACGGCGCCGTCCGCCGCGCCGACATCATCGTCTACTCGACTGGCTTCAAGGTGACCGAGATGGCTGCCCGGCTCGACGTCACCGGCAGGAATGGCCTGAGGCTTGCCGATTTGTGGGCCAACGACAATCCCACCGCCTATCTCGGGCTGACGGTGCCGGGGTTTCCCAACTTCTTCTGCATGCTCGGGCCCAATTCCGGACCGGGGCATGGCGGCAGCGTCATTTTCCAGGCCGAGTGCCAAAGCCGCTATATCACCGCCTGCCTCGTCCAGATGATCAGCCAAGGGATCGATGCCATCGAGGTCCGGCGGGCGGTGACCGACGCCTATGTCCGGAAAGTCGATGCCGAGCACGAGACCCTGATATGGACCCATCCCGGCATGTCGACCTATTACCGCAACCGGCAGGGCCGCGTCTTTTCGGTGCTGCCCTGGCGATTCGTCGACTACTGGCGCATGACCCACGATCCCGATCTCGCGGAATATGAGCGGATGGCCTAGTCGGCAATGCCCTGTGCGAAGAGGCGCATATAGGTGTTGACGACCCATTCCGGCAGGTCGACCACCCGCCCGTTCTTGCGGGCAAACCGCATGCAGAGATAGTGGCGCGCACCCATGAGCGTGAAGGCCAGGACCTCGCGCGCATTCTCGTCCATCGCGGCAAACCCGCCTTGCGCCGCATCTCTTTCGAGCGTGCGCATATAGGCGCCGGCGATCCGCTCCATATGGGCGGCGAAGGCATTGGGCGCGAACACCTCCGCCTCGTAGAGGATGCGGTAGAATTCCGGGTTCTGCTTGAGGAACTCGAAGAACGCCTTGAAGCTCCGCTTCTCGCGCTCGAGCGGGTTCACCGCGTCGGCCGCCCTCACCCGGATGAAGTCGAGGAGCTCGGCGCCGAGCGTCGGCAGCAGCTGGTCGAACAGATCCTGGCGCGAGGCGAAGTGATTGTAGAACGTCCCCTGGCCGACATTGGCGAGGGCGGTGATGCGCGACACCTGGGCATTGGCGTAGCCGACCTTTCCCACCACCTTGGCGGCGGCCGCGAGCAGGTCGTGCTTGATCTTCTGGCTCTTCTCGGCGCGCGTCAGCTTGCGCGGCGCTTCGCCAGCCGCCGGACCGCGCCTGGTCGCGGCTTCTCGCATGCTCATGGCTGTTCCTCTCCCCGGTGCGATGGCGGGCGGCCGAACACCGGCCGGCGCTTTGCCAGGAAGGCAGCCTTGCCCTGCTCGGGGTCACCGCTTCGCCGGACCTCGGCAACGATGTCGCGCTCGGCGGCTTCCTGCGCCTGATAGCGTGCCAGGTGGCCAAGCGCCACGGCGCGCTTGGCGGCGCGGGCTGCCACCCGGCTCGTCGCCGCAACGGCACGCGCGCTCGCCAGCGCGGTGTCCCACACCTCCTCGGCGGGCCGGCAGGCGCTGACCAGGCCGATGCGCTCGGCCTCGGCGCCGGAGATCAGCCGGCCGGTGAGCAGCAGGTCCATCGCCCGGGCATGACCGATCTGGTCGGCAAGCTTCATGGTGCCGCCGCCCGACGGCAGGATTCCCCAGCGCGTCTCGGGAAAGCCGAGGCGGGCATCATCGGCTGCGATGCGGATGTCGCAGGCGAGCACCAGCTCGAGCCCGCCGGCGACGCAGGCGCCGCGAATGGCGGCGATGAGCGGAACGGCGAAGAACCGCGTCTTGAGCAGCGCCCGGTCGATCAGCGCGTCGATGTCGGGGCGGCGGTCGAGATGCGCGCCGAGATCGGCGCCGGCGCTGAAATCGTCGCCCTCGCCCCTGAGCAGCACCACGTCGAGGGAGGGATCGGCGGCGAGGCGCGGCCATAAATCTGCCAGAGCCTCGAAGATGGCACCGTCGAGGGCGTTGACGCGGCCGGGATTGCTCAGCGTCACGCCGACAATGCCGGGTTCGACAACTTCAACGGAGACGGGCATGGGGACCTTGCACGCGGGCCTGAAGCTCGCCCAGATCATTGCGCCAACCCATCACCGGCACAAGTGAACAGTGAACCTTGGTTCACTGTTCACTCGGGCGACGCGGCAGTCCCATGGCAAATTCGATTGATCGATCGTCGGCTTGGAATACTGTCTCACCGCATTGGTCCTACCCCCTTCACCGTCGCGTCCGAGCCCCCGATGTCCGAAATCGTCCTCAAGCCAAAAGCCGCGCGCCAGCTCGTCATCGATGCCCTGGTCGGCGCCGGCGCCCGTCGCGACAATGTCGCGTTCCTCGCCGACGGCATCATCGACACCGAGCTGTCGGGCCTTGCCGGCCACGGCTTCTATTGGCTCCAGTTCTATTGCGCCCATCTCGACAGCGGCAAGGTGGACGGCCGGGCCAGACCGGCGGTCAAGCGGCTGTCCGCCGTGGCCTTTCGCGCCGACGCCAGGCACGGCTTCGCCCACCCGGCAATCGAAAAAGGTTTCGCCAAGCTGATCCCGGCGGCCCGCAAATATGGCATTGCCGGCCTTGCCGTGCACAATTCCTACAATGCCGCAACGCTCGGTTTTCACACCGGCTATCTGGCGCGCCAGGGTCTCGTCGCCTTCGGCTTCACCAATTCGAGCCCCGCCATCGCCCCGGTCGGCGGCAGGACCCCGGTCATCGGCACCAATCCCCTGTCCTTTGCCGTCCCCGCCGCCGACGGCAAGATCGCCTTTCTCATCGACCAGTCGTCGTCGGCGGTCGCCTGGACCGCCGTCAAGCGCGCGGCCGAGGAGAGGCGGACCATCCCGCTCGGCTGGGCGCTCGACGGCGACGGCCGCCCGACCACCGACCCGGAGCGGGGCCTGGCGGGTTCGATGGCGCCGGCCGGCGGCTACAAGGGCTTCGGCCAGGGCCTCATCGTCGAGACCATGTGCGCGGCGCTGGCGGGCGCATTGCTCGGGACCGAGATGGGGTCCTTTACCGCCAATGACGGCAAGCCCATCGATTGCGGCCAGTTCTTCATCGCGTTGAACCCGCAAAGCTTTTCCGGCGGCCACTTCGCCAGGCAGGTCCGCAGCCTGGTGAAATCGATCACCGCCCAGGAGGGTGCCCGCCTGCCCAACGCCCGACGGGAAGCCAACAGGAAGCAGCTGGCCAAGGCCGGGCTGACGCTGTCGCGGGATCTCTACGATACCATCCGCGCCTATGCCGAGCGGGCGGGGTAGCCCGAATCGGCGACCCCATGCACTTTCAAAGTTGCGCTGGGACGTGTAGGAGGAGGCATGAGCTGGCAACCCTGTGATGACCCGCAGCCCGGTGACCGCAAAGCCTGCGATCTGATCGATGTGGTGATCGTGCCGCGCGCCCGCGATCTTGGCGGCTTCGAGGTTCGCCGCGCGCTCCCCTCGCCTGAGCGGCAGATGGTCGGACCCTTCATCTTCTTCGACCAGATGGGACCGGCGGAATTCCTGCTTGGCCAGGGCATGGATGTTCGCCCGCATCCCCATATAGGGCTCTCCACCGTGACCTATCTGTTCGCCGGCGAGGTCATGCACCGCGATTCCCTCGGCACCGAGCTGGCGATCCGGCCTGGAGAGCTCAATTGGATGACCGCCGGCCGCGGCATCGTTCATTCCGAGCGCACCGCAACGGACCTGCGCCGCACCGGTTCCAAGCTGTTCGGCATCCAGAGCTGGGTCGCCCTGTCGGCCAAGGACGAGGAGACGGCGCCGGATTTCGCGCATTACGAGGCGAGCGCGCTGCCGGTCATCGACGAGCCGGGTCAGACGGTCCGCATCATCGCCGGGACGCTGTTCGGCGCCGCCTCGCCGGTCAGGACCTCGAGCCCGATGTTCTATGCCGATGTGGCCTTGGCCATGGGCGCCGCCGTCCCCCTCGACGCCGATCATGAAGAACGCGCGATCTACACCGTCTCCGGCACGATCGACATTGCCGGCGACGTGTTCGGCCCGGGCCGTCTCCTGGTGTTCCGGCCCGGCGACCGCATCACCATCCGCGCCCGCGCCGACGCCCGCTTCCTGATGCTGGGTGGCGAGCCGATGGATGGACCGCGCCTGATCTGGTGGAATTTCGTCTCTTCGCGCAAGGACCGGATCGAGCAGGCCAAGGCCGATTGGCGGGCCGGCAAATTCGACAGCGTTCCGGGCGACAGCGAGTTCATTCCCTTGCCGGACCGGCTGCCCGGCGATCGACCGGTCGGACAACCTTGACCCCTTGACATCGGACATGATCGTGCCAAGCTTTGGGGGTACGGCAGTGCAACGCTGCTTATTCTCCAGAGAGGTACGGGAATGACTCCACCGGGCAATCTCTCAGGGCCTCGGGACTGACGAGGCAGCGGGCGGAATCCGACGCGGAAGGCGTTGTCCTCCTGCCTGCGATCACGACATAATCGAAAGACTGTTGGCGGATGAGCGAACGCCTTTGCGCAGGGCGCGAGCCGCCGCGAAGCTGGCCGGCCCAGTCCGGCCTCTGAATAAGAATGAAAGCCCCGCCGGCGCCAGGACAAGTGCGCGGCGGGGCGCCCGTTTTTCTGGGCGGGTCGATCGAAGCTGGCAAAGACGCCCGTCGTCCGGCCTCCGGCTCTATTCCTTGGGCAGGGTCGCGACCCTTTCTTCCTTCTTGTTCATCGCGGGATCGAATGTCGCGACGAGCCGCCGCTCGATTTCCTCGAGATCGGTGAAGATCGATGGCGCGTCGTGGACCAGCACATGACTGCACCCGGCTGCCGCCGCGGCGGTGAACTGCTCGACTGCCGGAACCCCTTCCTCGGGTGACTTGGCATGACCGATCTGCCGCGGCAGATAGCAGTCGCCCAGCCGCTCGGCGAACATGTAGGCAGCCCGTGCGATCTCTGGCCGCTGGCCGATGTCGTAGATCTTGAAGAGAAATTGATGACCGAGATAATCCCAGCAGATCACCTGGCCGATCGGCCGTGCGATGCCGAACAGGTCGCTGAATATCCCGCTTGAAGAAGGCGCGTGGCCCCAGGTGGCGGGGAGGCCAAATCCTTCGAAATCCCCGCTCGCCGCCACGCTCGAAAGTGCGCTGCGCATCTACCGCTCGCCGAATCAAGGCCGTTCCCCGAAAGGAAACCGTGAAAGCGGCAGCGAGCATTGTCAATCGCGTAGGTGCTGCGGCGCGCGCAATTGCTTCCGCCAGGCGATGGCGAGGGAACGGGATGCGAGGGAACTAGATCCCGACAGGCGTCAGGCTTGCGCCGGCTGGCACGGCATCGCGGCCGCAGGCTGCGGCGCCGCAGCCGGCTGGGCGACAGGCTCGTCATTGCGCGGCGGTTGATCGAACCGCATGACCATCCGCAGGGCCAGCACGGCCAAGGCACAATTGATCGTGAGGCCCACGGCCCCGATGAACAGCGTTGCACTCATGACAGTCCAAGCCCCGATATCCAGCAGCCATCATTTAGCACCAGGCTTGGTTAAATTTCCGTATCTGGCCCACATGGTAAACAGAGGATGAACGAGCAATTCACCTCCCGTTTTGCTGCGATCTGGCACAGTTCAATTCGCCGGGGATCAGCTTTCGAACAAGAAGAGGGAGCAAACGCATGTTTATGGCCCCCACCCGTCATACAGCATTTCTTACCGCTGGTTTTCTGCTGCTCTCCATGGCCTGGATGCTCAATCTTTGATCCTCGGGAAATTTGCAATGACTTGTCCGCCTGTCCTTGAAGAGCTGGCAAGGTTTTTGTGATGAGGTTGGCATGAGCCAAGGACGGTGCTGCCCTGCCGCACGGGATCTTGGAAACCGGCGCCACAGGGAGAGCCCCGGATCATGCACCCTCGGATTCCGCCCGGCACGGCCGGCCAATGCCCCGGCGATGCCATCAGCCGCCCGCGCATCCTGCTGGCCGAGGACTGCGCCGCCTCACGCCTTCTGACCGCCGCCCTGCTGCGCGGCCTTGGCTGCGATATCGACGCCGTCGGCGATGGCGGCGATGCGGTGACGCGCGCGTCATCGGGGCATTATGATCTGATTTTGCTCGACATCGACATGCCGGTCATCGACGGGATCCGCGCCGCGCGGATCATCCGCTGCCGTCTCGATCGCTGCGACACGCTGATCGTTGCGCTGTCTGGATATGGCACGACCGACTGCCTGCGCGACACGGCGCGAACCGCCTTCGATGCGGTGATACAAAAGCCGACCGGCCGCAGCGAGCTTGCAGCCCTGGTGACCCGCGCCGGCAGGCCCTGGCCCTTGCCGGCCGCCTAGGACGGCATGTTCGAGACCCGGCCCGGTGGGCTCATTCCTCGTCGTGGAGCCCGGCCGCCTCGGCCTGGTCCTCGATCGTCTTCAACATATGCATGAACTCTTTCAGCTCGGGGCTCACTTCGCGGGCCCGGCGCTTTGCCGATGCCTGTCCCCGTTCGATCTGGTCCTGATCGGATCGTTGGCCGTTCCCCATCGGATCTACTGCTCCGTACATTGTCCAACGCCCCGCGAGATCGTGTCTGCGCGATCCTGCGCCGAGCGACCCTAAGGAAGTTCTAATGCGTTGGACTGCCTGTCCCCTTCACCACCCGCACCAACTCAGCGGGCGGCATTCCCGTGCCGGTCCCGCTAAAGGTTTACAAAGGCAGGAATAGGGCCAAGCCTTGTGCTTTGCATCAAGCGATTGGAAGTGTGAACAGCTTTCCGAATTGCGGCAGGCCATCCTGAATGCCGGCAAGCCGCAGTGCATGCCAGGCCATCGCATGATTCGACGAGGTGACCGGCAGGCCGACCTCCGCCTCGATCGCGGCTGCCACCTCGGCCAGTCGCACCGAGGTGCAGGAGACGAACACCGCATCGACGTCGCCTGCCGTCAGGATGCGCCGGATGCCGGCCTTGATCGATGCCGGGGTGATGGCCGCGACGATACGGTCATTGCCCTCGTTGAACGAGCCGAACACCGGCACCTCGAAGCCGCGCGCCGTGATGTAGTCGGCAACGATCTGGTTGACCTCGGCCCGATAGGGCGTGAGCACGGCGATGCGCTTCGCCCCAAGCGCCGTGAACGCCGCAAAGGCGGCGGTGACCGGCGTCGTCGCCGGGGCTTCCTGGCCGCCGGCGCGGATCTTGTCGAACACCCCCTCCTCGCCGATCGCCATCGAGGCGGAGGTGCAGCCGAAGGCGATCGCATCAAGGGGATTGCCGGGGAGAATGAGACTGGCTGCGGGGGCGATCAGGGGCTCCATCGCCCGCAGCGATTCCGGGGTGATGATGGGGTCGTTGAACAGCCGGCTTTCATAAAGCGCCACGCCGGGCAGCGCTGCAAAGATCGCCCGCCACTCATGCTCGATGGTGAAGTCGCTGGCCAGCACGATAAGGCCGATCCGCGCCCGCTCGCCGATGCCGGCATCCGTTTCGAACGGCAAATGCTCGATCAGGATCATCTCGCGCGGCTCGGAACGGGACTGGCGGGCTCTGGCGGTCATGGGCAAGGTCTCCGAAATATTCGTTCAAAGCCTAGCCGATCTGCTCGACCGGCGCAAAACATTGGCGCAACGCGGCTTTGCCGGTTACATTGTAACAGCATGAACAGCAAGCCCCTGCCCGGCGGTTTTCTCGCCGCCGATCATGACCACGATGCCTGCACCGGCGACCTCGTCGCCCGGGCCGAGCGCGTGTGCGCGCGCCGCGGCAGTCGCCTCACCAGCCTGCGCCGCAAGGTCCTGGTCGCCGTCGCCCGCAGCCACGAGGCGGCCGGCGCCTATGACATCATCGAGCGGCTCGCCGCCGCCGGCCCGCCGCCGGCCCCGATGTCGGTCTACCGCGCCCTCGATTTCCTGGCCTCGCATGGTCTTGTTCACAAGATCGAGAGCCGCAATGCCTTCGTCGCCTGCAGCCATGGCCAGCATGAGGGCGAGGCCGTGCTGCTGGTGTGCGACGGCTGCGGCGCGGTTGCGGAATTCGAGGCGACGGCCAGCATGGCCGCCCTGGCGGATGCCGCCAAGATCACCGGTTTCCGTCCCCGCCGCACGGTGGTGGAGCTGCTCGGCCGCTGTCTCGGTTGCGCCGCCGCCGAGGGGTGACGACCCGTTGCCCCTTGCCGAGGCTATCGGAAATTGGCAATAAGGCGATTTGAACGATCAACTTGAAGGTGCGTGAATGGGCTATTCGGCAATCGGGACGCGCCGGGGCAGCATCGGCGTCAGGGTTGGCCATGTCACCATCGGTGGCGGCGCCCCGGTCGTGGTGCAGTCGATGACGAATACCGACACCGCCGATGCCGCGGCGACCGCCGGCCAGGTGGCCGAGCTGGCCCGCTCCGGCTCCGAGCTCGTGCGCATCACCGTCGACCGCAGCGAGGCGGCCGCCGCCGTGCCGCATATCCGCGATGCCCTCGATCGCATGGGCGTCGCCGTGCCGCTCATCGGCGACTTCCACTATATCGGCCACACCCTCCTGCGCGACCATCCGGCATGCGCCG
This sequence comes from uncultured Alphaproteobacteria bacterium, assembly GCA_963744915.1. Lineage (GTDB taxonomy): Bacteria > Pseudomonadota > Alphaproteobacteria > Rhizobiales > Aestuariivirgaceae > DATAFF01. The sequence goes on along the minus strand of CAVUUY010000011.1, from coordinate 135,407 downwards.
AAGCGCTGGCCAAATACCGCATCAATCCCGGCAATGTCGGTTTCGGCGAGAAGCAGGACCGCAATTTCGCGATGATGATCGAGAAGGCCTGCCAATTCGCCAAGCCGGTCCGGATCGGAGTCAATTGGGGATCGCTCGACCAGTCGATGCTGGCGCGGCTGATGGACGACAACGCCAAGCTCCCGGAGCCGCTGGATGCCCGCCTGGTGATGCATGAGGCGATCGTCCAGTCCGGCGTCTCCTCGGCGAAGCGGGCGGTCGAGCTCGGCCTCGGTGCCGACCACATCATCATCTCGGCCAAGGTCTCGGAGGTCCAGGATCTCATTGCCGTCTATCGCGAGCTCGCCCGCCGCACCGACCACGCCCTGCATCTCGGCCTGACCGAGGCGGGCATGGGCTCCAAGGGCATCGTCGCCTCGACCGCGGCACTGTCGGTGCTGCTCCAGGAAGGCATCGGCGACACCATCCGCATCTCGCTCACCCCCGAGCCGGGCGGCGACCGCAGCCGCGAGGTGATGGTCGCCCAGGAGATTCTCCAGACCATGGGGATGCGGTCCTTCATGCCCATGGTCATTGCCTGCCCGGGCTGCGGACGCACCACCTCAACGGTGTTTCAGGAGCTCGCCCAGGATATACAAACCCACATTCGCACCCGCATGCCGGCGTGGCAGAAGGCCTATCCCGGCTTCGAGACGCTGCAGCTCGCGGTCATGGGCTGCATCGTCAATGGGCCGGGCGAATCGAAGCACGCCGATATCGGGATTTCACTGCCTGGCACCGGCGAGGTCCCCGCCGCCCCGGTCTATATCGACGGCAAGAAGGTCAAGACGCTGCGCGGCACAGACATCGGCCAGCAGTTCAAGGATATCGTCGAGAGCTATGTCGCCGAACGCTGGGGTGGCAGCGCCGAAAATCCCAATCATGAGCCGCGGTAATAATAGTTGGCGCTGCTGCCATAGACCAGCCCGCGCAGGCGGCGCCGCAGCCCCTCGGAGCGACGCAGCGGCTCCATGGCGAGGCGTGCCCCGTCATGCAGGGCGACCTTGGCGGCATCACCGAGCTGCGACCGGCCGGGCGCCGGCTGCGGCAGGCCGTAGCGGCGCAGCGTGCCGTTCATCAGCCGGACCTTGTTCAGCCGCCTGACCGCCGGCGTCTTCCAGGTCATCGCCATCGACACGCACCAGCTGGCCCCGGTATGCACCCAATGCGGCCAGAGATAGGGAATATGAACGGCATCGCCGGGGGTGAGCGCAAAGACCTCGGCGCGGCGCTCGAAAGCGGCCCGATAGGGCTGGTTGCGATGCTTGGACGGTGACAGCTCGAGGCTTTCCTCGGGCACCAGGCTGCGATCGGCGTTGTCGAAGATGTGGACGTATTTGTCACCGCGGATCTGGACCAGAATGTTCTCCTCGGCGTCGAAATGGAACGGCGTCACCGAACCGGCGGAGGAGATGAAGATGAAGCCCTGGAGGTCCTCGAAGCGCTCGGTGCCGGGGCCGGCGGCGCTCGACACCTCGGTCAGGAATTCACGGAGCAGAACGCGGTAGGCGGGGTTCAGCTCGACGCCCTTGATGACGAGCCAGGCATTGGCGTTCTCGATGCGGCGGATGACCTCGTCGGCCGGCATCGTTATGCCGGGGACGTCCTCAGGCCTGACCCCCGGCTCGATCTTGCCGGAATTGTATTCGATGCGATCGCGCGGCATGGATTTGGCGAGCTCGACCAGGCGCGGCAGGGTGAAGAGGTCGTGACCGGCGAGGCCGTGCCGCATGGCAAAGGGCGCGCGGTGGAAGCTGGCGCGGGCTTTCGACCGGTCAAGCGCGATCAATGGCATGGCGATATCCTTTCAGCAGACGGTGATAGAGCGACTTGGCGGTGGCGCGCAGCGGCCGCCGGACCCGTTCGGCGGCGGCGATCGCCTGGAACAGCGGCTCCGGCGTGCCCGGGGCAGCGATCAGCAGGTCGGCGAGCGGCAGGCGATCACGCCAGATGTTGTCGATCATCGGATGTCCCGGAATGGCACAGGAGTTGGCGCAGGTGATGTCCGACCGGCCGAGCAGGGTGCGGGTGGCCTCGAGGATCAGCAGCACCCCCGGGGAATACCGGGCGAACGACTCGTCATAGGCGATCTTGCCCAGGAAGGCGGTGCCGCCGCTCAGTATGGCGAACAGCATGGCGAGCGGCTTGCCATCGAGGCTGAGGCGCCAGAACAGCAGCTCACCGCGCTCGTTGAGGCGGTCGAGCGCCTCGGCGAGAAAACGGGCGGCATCGCGCGAGCAGGCGAGCGCCGTGCCGCGCCGCCCTTTCCAGCCGGCGCCCTCGAGGGCGAGAAAATCGTCGATCCACGGCGACAGCGGCTCGTCGCGGGTTCGGGTCACGATCTCGACCGTGCCGTGCTCGGCGAGGCGGGCCGCCAGGCGCCGGAACTCCTTGCGCCGCTTGCGGGCGAAGTTGTCATTGAACCAGCCGTCGAAATCGCCGCCGATGTCGAGCGCCGCCCGCGGGAAGGGCTCGAGCACGACCGGCTTCGCAACGCCGAGCCGGGCTGCCGCCTGGCGCAGAATCTGCCCGAAACCGGCATCATCGCCGACCAGCCGGAACAGCACGGCATGGGTGCCCTGCAGTCGCGTCACCCCGGCGATGAGCCAGGCAAGCGCATCATCGGGATCGTGGCGGGCGAGCAGCGGCGTGCCGGCGAGCGGCAGGTCAGCCATCCAGCTCGCCGACACCGGTAGCGCCCGGCCCTGGGCGAGGCCGAGCCGCTCGAAGGCGCCGATGGCGGCAAGCTCGCCATGCTCGGCAATGATGGCCCCGATCTGGACGCGCCGGCCGGGCGGGGCGCGGTGGCGGAACAAGGGCGACAGGACCGCCTCGGTGTTCATCGGTGCCGGCAGGGCGGCGCTGCCGCTCAGGCGGTTCCAGGCGGCGGCAAACAGGCTCAAGGCCAATTCATCGCCGAGATCGAGCGCGACGCAGCCGCCATAGCCGGGCGGGCGCCGGCCGACGGAGGCGTCCGCCGGACGATGATCATGCAGCCGGCTGATCAATGCCATCCACCGCCTCCTGCGGTTGCGGGTGCGCTGCGGCATGGAGTCGATGCTGCAGGACCGCGAAAAGGGCGGATTCGCACAGCGTCGCCACCATGCTGGCGAAAGCGGCACCGATCAGTCCGTGCCGCGGAATGAGCGCGATGCCGAGACAGCAATTGACCAGAAGCGTGGCGCACAGGACGAGGACCGTTGCGTTGTGGTGTCCCGTCGCGACAAGCAAGGCCTGTGCCGGGCCGGCGGCGGCGCGCGCCAGGAGGCCGATGGCCAGGATCGTCATGACCGGCCAGGCGCTGACGAAATCGCCGCCGAACAGCCTGAGCAGGGGCTTGCCGAGCAGGATGAGCACGACCGCGAGGACCAGCGAGGGGAAGAAGGCAAGGAGCCGGCTGCGGCCAAATTCCTGTTTCAGAGCGTGACGGTTGCCCAGCGCGTGGCTCGTCGCAAAATGGGACACCGCGGCGGCGGCGACGGCGAAATGGATGAAGCTGACAAGCGAGATGATCCGCTGGCTGGCGAAGTAGCGGGCAATGTCGTCGGGTCCGACGAAGAAGCCGAGCAGAATGATGTCGATATTGAGGAGCAGCAGGGCGACGCCGTCGAGCAGCAGCATCGGCAGCGAGACGCGGCTCCACAGGTTGAGATCGTAGGCGCGCGGCCCGGCCGGCATGGCAGTGGCCAGTGGCCTCGCCTGGAGAGCGAGCTGGGCAAGGGCCGAGATCCAGATCGCGACGACGGCAGCGAGGGTGGCGCTAGCGGCATCGAGGGCGGCCCCGCTCGCTTCGATGGCCGCGACGCCGAGCAGAATCATGACGGGCCGGATGATGTAGGGCGGGATCAGGGCCAGAACGACCCAGCCGCGGGAGCGCCCGACACCGTCCAGGAAATCGGCAAGCGCAAAGGCCGGCAGCGCCAGAAGCGCCATGCGGGCCGGTTCGGCATAGGGGGCTGGGAGAAGCGTGGCGGCACCGCCGAGGACGAGCAGGCCAAGGCCGGCGATCGCCGCACCGGCGAGGAGCGCGACGACAATGCCGGTGCGGTGGAAGCCGCGGGCAAGCGGCAGGGCGCTCCGAGCAAGATAATGCGGCAGGAAGCGCAGGACGCTCGTCGCGAAGCCGAGGGTGGAGACGGTGCCGAGCACATTGACCCACACCAAGAGAGCGGTGACCACGCCGAAATTGCCGGCACCGAGCCAGCGGGCGAGCAGAATCTGGCTCAGAAAGGCGATGACGGCCGAGACAAGGCGGATGGCAAGCGCGACGGCGGCACCGGCGGTCTGGCGTCCTGGATTGAGGAGCTTTCGCAGCATTGGCCGCCGACCCTAGCGAGCGGGGCTTAAATTAGGATTGCAGGTTGCCTATAAGGACGCTCAGGACCTCAGCCGAAGAGCAGCCCCATGGCCGAAAACAGGACAGCGCGCCCGATCGCCCCCGGTACCCGCATCGGGCATGTTCACCTCAAGGTCGCCGATCTCGACCGGGCCCTCGCCTTCTATTGCGGCGTTCTCGGCTTCGAGCTGATGCAGAGTTACGGGCAGGACGCGGCCTTCATATCGGCCGGCGGCTACCATCACCACATCGGGCTCAACACCTGGGAGAGCCACGGCGGGCGGCCGCCGCCGGCGGGCACAACCGGGCTCTACCATCTGGCGGTGCTCTACCCAACTCGCGCCGATCTCGCCGATGCGCTGCGCCGGCTGCGGGCGGCCGGCATCCCGCTCACCGGTGCAAGCGACCACGGGGTGAGCGAGGCGCTCTATCTCGATGATCCCGATGGCAACGGGGTCGAGCTCTATCGGGACCGCCCGGCGGCGGAATGGCCGCGCGGCCCCGATGGCGGGCTCAAGATTGGGACGCGCCGTCTCGATCTCGAACAGCTGCTGGCGGAGGGCTCGGAATAGGATCCGGCCTCATTTCAAGCTCACCAGATAGGTGGCGATCGCCTTGATATCGCTCTCCGGCAGCTTCGACAGGTTGGTCTGGACGGCGCCCATGCCGCCGCTCGACACATGGTCATAGCCGAAGGTCTCGCCGAACTGCAGCGCGGCGGCGAGATCATCGGCATCCTTGTAGCGCTTGCGCTCGACGAGATCGTACAATGACGGCACCTTGCCCTTGCCGTCGGGGTGCGGCCCGCCGATGAACTTCTCGGAGGCGATCGGCACCATCAGCATGTTGCGCGGCGTATGGCATTCGCCGCAATGGCCGGGCGCATTCACCAGATAGTGACCGCGATTCCACGCCTCGGTTTCATCGGCGTGGAAGTTGATTCGGCGCTTGTTGAGCGCGAGCAGCTTCCACAAACCGGTGATCCGCCGCGCCAGAGCAGTCCCGATCGGGCCGAGCAGCACGTCGGGCGGGTGGTGCTCTGCCTTGACCGCCGGCAGCGACATCAAATAACCCTTGAGATCGAGCACGTCCTCGACCTTCATCCGGCCATAGGAGGCATAGGGAAAAGCGGGAATATAATGCGTGCCTTGCGGCGAGATGCCGTGCTGCACCGCATTGACGAAATCGGCGTCGCTCCAGGCGCCGATCCCGGTCTCGCGGTCAGGGGTGATGTTGGGGGGATAGAACGTGCCGACCGGCGTTTTGAAGCCGGCCCCGCCCGACGGCAGCGGCTGGTCGCCATCGCTTTGGCCCGCCGGCTTGTGGCACGCGATGCAGCCGGCGGCATTGTACATGACCTGGCCATTGGCGAGGTCGGGCATGTGCCGCGGCAGGCTCGCGGCCGCCACCGGATGCGGCTCGGAGAGCGCAAAGAGGCCGCCCGCGACGCCGGCAGCGATGATCCCGATCGCCGCTGCCAGCACCTTGGCGCTCATTGCGCTGATCCCCGGGCCAGGCTTACTTCTCGGGTTTACGGAACTTGTCGTGACAGTTCTTGCAGGCACCCCCGAGTTTCTCGAGAGCCGGCATGAACTCCTTCTCGCTGGTGACCTTCGACATGGCGAGCGAGGCTTCCTCGGCCCGCGTCAGCGCCGCCTCGAAGGTGGCATGATCCGTCCAGATCTCCGGCAAGGCACGCGTCTTGAGCCCCTGGCCCTGGCCGCTGCCCTCCGGAAACAACGCCTTGGCCACTCCGAGCTTGTCGTGAATGATCTCGGCATTCGCCTTGACCGTGGCGGCGTCGAATTTCGTCTCCTTTTTGGCAATCTTTGCCAGCTCTCCCGTCGCCTTTCCGACCGCCTTCATGGCCGCCTGGCGGTCCTCGATCGGCGAGGCGGCAAGCACCGCGGAGGCCGCAAGGGCCATGGCGACAAGGCTCGAAGCGACAGTCATCGGTCTTCTATTGGACATGCAGGTCTCCCGAGGGCTCCGACACCGCATCAGGCCCGGTGCCTTGCACGTTACGCCATTCAAATGATTGCTATTCCCCCTTGGCGAGGAAGATTGTCGCCAATCGGCGGCGAAAGGCAAGGGGCAGAAAAATTATCCGTGTCGCCTGTCACGAACGGCACAAAGGCGACATCCGGCATGCCCTATAAGCTCTCATTGATTCGAAACATCGGGGACCAGCATGCCGGGAATCGGACCTTTCAAGTGGACGCCGCTCGACACCTCGAAGCCGATCGAGCTGACGGTTAAAAACCAGGCCAAGCTCTGCGCCCAGGGGATTAGGCAGTGGGGAGCCCACTTCCGTCAGCAGCACCGCATCAGCCTGAGTTCGGTCAGGACAAGGATAAGTGCGCCGGACCCGAACCAGGGAACCGATGTGGGATTCAGAGCGCGAATGTGCTTCTGGACTCTCAAGGCCGGGACAGTGGAGGACTGTGCGCGGGAGCTGGATCAGCTTTCTGCAGTGGCGGATCGAGAAGCTCTAACAGCGATCAAGGATCATGCCGGCGCCCGGTCAGCCTTGCTGAGAAACGAGATCAGGGACGCGGTCGAGCCCCTTATCCTCGCCGATCTCGAATGCCTGCGGACGAAAATCCAGGCGTTCCATGACACATTGATCAGCGATCCAAACCATGGCCAGAGTCGAAAGGAGCTGCTCGATCTGATCTACGACGCGTGCAATCACCGCGCGGAAGTCGAAAAGGGCTGCCTCCGCACGCCTATTCGGCATATTCCCACGGACAGTCGGGAATACGGGATCAGGCGCGCCGGTCTGCGGCTCCGCGTCGAAGAAGCGCAGGCCGAAGCCCAAGTCGTCGGAAAGTTCAAATATCTGCAAAAAAAGACGGTCGGCGAGAAAAATGCAGAGAATCTTCCGACGGATGCCGATATCGCGGCGATCCGAGAAATCGTCGAGAAAGCCCTAAATGATTCCGCCTTCATCGAAGATGCATGCAACGACGTCATTTTCGGTTCGCAAGCTCTAGTCGGCATCTACGAAAGAAATGGTGAAGACGCCCTTTGGCATGCCTTGGCCAAGGCTTTTGCCGAAGCGGATTTCACCCCCGCCGACGCCGAGCTTGTCATCAACAGAATCGGGACCGTCGGCAAATCCATCGAAGCAGTAGCAGCCAAGGAAAAAGACTCGCCCGCCAAAGACCATGTGATGCAGAGGGCACGAATCTTGATTTTGCTCCATCGCGCCTACTACAAGTCGCATCGCCAGCCGGTCCCAGAATTGAAGAATGACGGAAAACAACTTTCCACTTACTGCCAACTCGTTTGGGAATATGAAGACATAGCCGAAAAAATCGCTGCGGCAAAAAAAGTCCCCTTCGTCAATCCGACCTCCTTTGTGAGCGCGGGCATCTTCAATCAGCTCTCCTCCTTCGGATTCCTTACCGGCACCTCCCTGAGGTTTCTCACCGTGAACCTCCTCAACCTGTCAACCTCGGTTACGGTCGACCAGGCGCGAGGCCTGTTCGTCAAGCAGCTGCGCGGCATGAGCAAGGGGGACCTCCGCGACCTCCACGCCCCATTGCAATATTATCGCGCCATGCTGGACGGCGTCATCGTCGAGGCGGGACGACAAGACCACGAGGCCGCCCAAAGCCTCAAGGAAACGCTGGACGTTCTGGTCGAGGAATTCTCCAGGGAATGGGACCGCCGAAACCTCCCGGTTCACACCATAGAGAAACCTGTCGGCAAACTCCGGCACATCGAGCGGCTGGGCGCGCTTCTCGGCGTGTCATTCATCCCGCGTGATCAAGGCACCGCCGAGGGCAAGGGCAAGGGCAAGGACAAGGACAAGGGTAAGGAACACGAGGGCGCCTAGCCCTATGCCTTAATCACCACCCGGCGCGGGACATCGGCGAGGCATTCCGCTCCCTGGTCGGTGATCAGGATGGTCTCGGAGAGCTCGAGCCCGCCGTCATCGAGCCATAGCGCCGGCATGAAATGCAGCGTCATGTTGGGCTCGAGCACGGTCTTGTCGCCACGCCGCAGCGACACCGTCCGCTCGCCCCAATCGGGCGGGTAGGAGAGGCCGATCGAATAGCCGGTGCGCGAATCCTTGCTGAAGCCGTGCCGCTCGAGCTCGTCGAAAAAGGCGGTCGCCACATCCTCGGCGAGGTTGCCGGGCAGCGCCCTGGCGAGCCCGGCCTCGGTGGCCTTCAGCACCGCCCGCTCGGCATTGGCGTATTTCTGCGGCATCGCGCCGAGAAAGACGGTGCGCGACAGCGGGCAGTGATAGCGCCGGTAGCAGCCGGCAATCTCGAAGAACGTTCCCTCGCCCGCCTTGAACGGCCGGTCGTCCCAGGTGAGATGGGGGGCGGTCGCGTCCATGCCGGACGGCAGCATCGGCACGATCGCCGGGTAATCGCCGAAATGGCCCTCGGCGCCCTCGACCGCCACCTTGTAGATCTCCGCCACCAGCCGGTTCTTCGGCAGGCCCGGCTCGACCATCGCGAAGATCAGCGCATGCATGCGCTCGACGATCCGCGCCGCCCGCCGGATGAAGGCCACCTCCTGGTCGCTCTTCACCAGCCGCTGCCAGTTCACGAGCCCGGTGGCATCGCCGAGCCTGGCCGCGCCGAGACCCTTGCCCAGCGCCGCATGGGCTGCCGCCGTGTACCAGTAATTGTCCAGCTCGACTCCGACCCGACCCTGCGTCAGCCGGCGCTCGACGATGAGACCGGCGAGATGCTCCATCGGATGCCGCTCGGGGTTCTGCACGTAAATGTCGGGATAGCCGGCGATGTTGTCGGGGGCCATGAAGCAGGTGCGCAGCGCTCCATTGCCGTCCATCTTGCGGCCCCACCAGACCGGCTCGCCCTCGAGGCCGAGCAGCACCGCCTGGTGGACATAGAACGACCAACCGTCATAGCCGGTGAGCCAGGCCATGTTGGACGGGTCCGAGACCACCAGGAGGTCGAACCCGCGTCGTGCCATTTCGGCACGGGTCTTTTGGATGCGCCGATCATATTCGCTCATCGGGAAGTACAGGGTGGCGGTCAAGGCATGTTCTCCTATGCTGCCGGTGTCGAGGCGGGTTGCACACGGTTTTCAAACCCCGGAAAAGCTGCTTAGATCGCCGAAGCTGATTGAAAAAACAATCACCGATCGCTCATGGATTGGGAGGAATGAAATGAGAGCTGTCAGCCTTTTCGCGGCCGCATTGCTGGCCACTACCATGCTTGCGGCCGGCCCGGCGATGGCAAAAACCCTCGTTTACTGCTCGGAAGGGTCGCCCGAAAACTTCAACCCGCAAATCAATACCACCGGGACCAGCCTTGATGCCGCCCGCGGCGTCTATAATCAACTGGTGGAGTTCGAGCGCGGCACGGTCAACGTGATCCCCGGACTCGCCGAGAAATACACCGTCTCCGACGATGGCAAGACCATCACCTTCAATTTGCGGAAGGGCGTCAAGTTTCACTCCAACAAGCACTTCAAGCCGACCCGCGATTTCAACGCCGACGACGTCCTCTTCTCGTTCAATCGCCAATGGAAGGAGGATCACCCCTATCACAAGGTGTCGGGCGGTGCTTATGACTACTTCAACGACATGGGCATGCCCGATCTTCTGGCGTCGATCGAAAAGAAAGACGACTACACGGTGGTGTTCAAGCTGAAGGAGCCGAACGCCCCGATCCTGGCCAATCTTGCCATGGACTTTGCCACCATCATGTCGGCCGAATATGCCGATCAGATGATGAAGGCGGGAACGCCCGAGAAGGTCGACCAGGAGCCGATCGGCACCGGCCCGTTCCAGTTCGTGAACTACCAGAAGGATGCGGTCATCCGCTACAAGGCCTTCCCCAAATATTGGGGCGGCAAGGCGAAGATCGACGATCTGGTCTTTGCCATCACCAAGGAGCCGGCGGCCCGCCTCGCCAAGCTCAAGGCCAATGAGTGCCAGGTGATGATCGCGCCCAACCCGGCCGACCTCGCCGACATCAAGGCCAACGACAAGCTGAACCTGCTCGAGCAGGCGGGATTGAATGTCGGGTACCTGTCGCTGAACGTCACCAAGCCGCCTTTCGACAAGAAGGAGGTGCGCCAAGCCATCAACATGGCGATCGACAAGGCGGATATCCTGAAGGAGGTCTATCAGGGTGCCGGACAGCCGGCGAAGAACCCGCTACCGCCGACCATCTGGTCCTATTCCGAGGCCACCAAGGATTACGAATACAATCCCGACAAGGCCAAGGAGATGCTCAAGGCCGCCGGCGTCGAGAACCTCGAAACCGACCTGTGGTGGATGCCGGTGTCGCGCCCCTACAATCCCAACGCCAAGCGCATGGCCGAGATGATGCAGTCCGACCTCGCCAAGGTCGGCATCAACGCCAAGCTCGTCTCTTATGAATGGGGCGAATATCGCAAGCGCCTGCAGGCCGGCGAACACCAGCTCGGCCTTCTCGGCTGGACCGGCGACAATGGCGATCCCGACAATTTCTTCTTCCTTCTCGGCTGCAGCGCCGACGGCAAGCCCAACGCCCAGAATCTTTCAAAATGGTGCAACAAGGACTTCAATGACGGGCTGTTCAAGGCGCGAACCCTGACCGACAAGGAGCAGCGCACGGCGATCTACGAGAACATGCAGAAGATCTTCAAGGAGGAGGCGCCGTGGTTCACCATTGCGCATTCCACCGTGTTCGAGCCGGTGCGCAAGGAAGTGAAGGGCTACAAGGTCTCGCCGCTCGGGCGCCATGAATTCTTTGGCGTCGATGTGACGAAATAGACCGATCGACGAAGCCATCCGTCTCTCCGCCAGCGGCGGGACGGATGGCTTTAAGGCTGATGACAAGCCATGCTGGGTTTCATCCTGAGGCGCGCGGCGATCACGCTGCCCACCTTTCTGGCCTTGATGTTCATCACCTTCATGCTGGTTCGCCTGGTGCCGGGCGATCCCATCGAGGTGCGCCGCGGCGAGCGTGGCGTCGATCCGGAGCGCCTCGCCATGCTCAGGCACGAAATGGGCCTCGACCAGCCTGTCTGGCGCCAGTTCCTCGACTATGTCTGGAACATCCTGCACGGCGATTTCGGCACCTCCATCATCAGCCATGAAAAGGTGCTGACCGAGTTCGCCACGCTCTTTCCCGCCACCATCGAGCTCAGCACCGCCGCCATGCTGCTCGCCATCGTGCTCGGCGTTCCCGCCGGGGTGATAGCGGCGGTGCGGCGCGGCACCGTCTACGACCAGGCGCTGATGGGTGCCGCCCTCACCGGCTATTCCATGCCCATCTTCTGGTGGGGCCTCCTGCTGATCATGTTCTTTTCCGGCTATCTCGGCTGGACGCCGGTTTCGGGCCGCATCGACCTCATCACCTATTATTTCGAGCCGGTCACCGGCTTCATGCTGATCGACAGCCTGCTCGCCGACCAGGAAGGCGCCTTTCTCGACGCGCTGCGCCACCTCATTCTACCGGCCATCGTGCTTGGCACCATCCCGCTCGCGGTGATCGCGCGCATGACGCGCTCCTCGATGCTCGAGGTGCTCGAGGAGGATTATGTCCGCACCGCCCGCGCCAAGGGCCTCTCGCCCTTCCGGGTCATCGGCATCCATGCGCTGCGCAACGCGCTCATCCCCGTCGTCACCACGATCGGACTGCAGATCACCACGCTGATGGCGGGGGCCGTCCTCACCGAGACGATCTTCTCCTGGCCGGGTGTCGGCAACTGGCTCATCGAGTTCGATCAGCCGGCGCGACTATCCCGCTCTCCAGGGCGGCATCCTGCTGATCTCCGGCATCGTCATCTTCCTCAATCTCCTGATCGACATGCTCTACAGCGTCATCAACCCGCGGATCCGCCATGCCCGCTGACGTCGCGCTCAGCACCCCTCGCCAGGCCCAGCCCGGCCCGCTCCTCGAGTTCTGGCGATCCTTCCGCGAGAATCGCGGTGCCGTGATCGGCCTCGCGATCGTGCTTGCCATCTGCATCGTCGCGGTGTTCGCGCCGCTGCTGGCGCCACATTCGCCGATCGAGCAGTTTCGCGGCTTTGCCAAGCTGCCGCCGGCCTTTGTCGAAGGCGGCAACCCGCGGTTCCCGCTCGGCACCGATCCGCTGGGTCGCGACATGCTCTCGCGCATCATCTATGGCGCGCGCATCTCGTTGTTCATCGGCCTGGCGGTGATGGTGGTCTCGGCCGTGGTCGGCGTGGCGCTCGGTCTCGCCGCGGCCGCCTTCGGCGGCATCGTCGACGTCGTCATCCTGCGCGTCATGGATCTCATCGTGGCGATCCCGTCGCTGGTGCTCGCCATTCTCATCATTGCAGTGATCGGGCCGAACCTCACCAACACCATCGTCGCGGTGACCATCGTCTATCTTCCCCGCTATGTCCGCCTGATCCGGGCCTCGGCGCTGTCGGAGCTGTCGCGCGACTATGTCACCGCCGCCCGCGTCGCCGGCGTCGGCAAGCTGCGCCTGATGCTTGCCACCGTGCTCCCCAATTGCCTGGCACCCCTGATCGTCCAGGCGGCGCTTGGCGTCTCCGATGCAATTCTCGAAGCGGCAGGCCTCGGCTTCCTCGGTCTTGGCGCCCAGCCGCCGACGCCGGAATGGGGCTCCATGCTGGCCGACAGCCGCGAATTCATCCTGGCGGCGCCGTGGATCGTCACCTTCCCCGGCCTCGCCATCCTGATTACCGTGGTGAGCATCAACCTGTTCGGAGACGGCTTGCGCGATGCACTCGACCCCAGGTTGAAACGCAGCTAGAAGGCACCGATCATCGATTTCCCAAGCCGCGCCGGCCAGCCATGACAACCGAGTTCATAAGCGCGATGATCGGCGCCGTCGGCACCATCGTCGCCGCCTGTGTCGGCGTGCTGACCTGGTATCTGGCGACCCGCGCCGACCGGCTGAAGGAGACGAGCGAGCGCGAAGCGGAGCGCCTGCGCGAGACCGAGGCCCGCGACCAGCGCGTCCTCGACATCGTCGTGGCGCTCCATTCCGAGATTCTGGCCGGGCTCCTCGCCAACCGCCGCCAGCTCACGCCGGCGGAGGCGCGCTATGCGCTCGCCCAGGACAATCCCTTCGCCACCCCCGACGACACCGACTTCGTTTTCGATTCGGTGAAGAACGACATCACCATTCTTCCCGCTCCGGTCATCCATGCCGTGGTGCAATATTACCGCGCCGCGCGGCAGACCAACCTGATCACCCGCGATCTGCGCGATCCGCAGTTTCTCGCCCAGTCCCAGCCGGAGAAGCGAAAGGTGATCCGCACCTTGCTCGAGCTCATGGAATTGCAGAAAATGCTGGGCGAGGCCGCGGTTTCCGACCTGGCCAATTTCGCCGCGGCTTTCGGCCTGGACCTCGCCGCCAGCGAACGCCGGGCGATCGACATCGTCGAGCGCTCCCACCGCGACCTCGATGATATTTTCAGGCAATCGGAACGATTGGACCAGCCATCTTGACCCTCATGCCGCCGGAATCGCTGTGAACGACAGCGGCTCGAGTGCAATATAATGCCGCCAACTGTGGACGAAAAGGCCGCGATGCCGCTTCTCGCCATCGAAAATCTCTCCGTCGACTTCGCCACGAGCCATGGCCGTTTTCGTGCCGTCGACCGGGTTTCGCTGGCGCTCGAGGCGAGCGAAGTGCTGGCCATCGTCGGTGAATCGGGTTCCGGCAAGTCGGTTTCCATGCTGGCGGTGATGGGCCTCCTGCCGTGGACCGCCAAGGTCACCGCCGACCGACTGGAGTTCGACGGCATCGATCTCCTCGCCATCACCGCCCGCCAGCGCCGCCGCATCATCGGCAATCACATGGCGATGATCTTCCAGGAGCCGATGTCGAGCCTCAATCCCTGCTACACGGTCGGCTTTCAGCTGACCGAGGCGCTGAAGGTCCATCTCGACATGGGCAAGGCCGAGCGCCGGGCCCGCGCCATCGAGCTCCTGCGCCAGGTCGGCATCGGCGATGCCGAGCGGCGGCTCGGCGCCTTCCCGCATCAGCTGTCGGGCGGCATGAGCCAGCGCGTGATGATTGCCATGGCCATCTCCTGCAACCCGCGCCTCCTCATCGCCGACGAGCCGACCACCGCGCTCGACGTCACCATCCAGGCGCAGATCCTCGACCTGCTGCTCAGGCTGCAGCGCACGACCGGCATGGGCCTCGTGCTCATCACCCACGACATGGGCGTGGTCGCCGAGACGGCGCAGCGCGTCTCGGTCCATTATGCCGGGCAGAAGGTGGAGGAGCAGGAGGTCACGGGCCTCTTCGCCGACCCGCATCATCCTTACACCGCCGCGCTACTGGCGGCGCTGCCGGAGCGCGCCCATAGCCGCCGCCTGCCCTCGATTCCGGGCGTGGTGCCCGGCCAGTTCGACCGGCCCACCGGCTGCCTGTTCTCGCCGCGCTGCCGCAATGCCGTCGAATATTGCCGGCTCGTCGAGCCCAAGCCGGCAGCAGCCGGGCTCGGCGATGCGCTGTGCCATTTTCCGCTGGTCGCCGGCGTGCCGCTCGGCCATCCCGGACGCGAGGCCGCCGAATGAACGAACCGCCGGTGCTCACCGCCACCGAGCTTCAGCGCCACTACCATCTGTCGCGCGGTCTGTTCGGGCACGTCGCCGTCCTGAAGGCGCTCGACGGCGCCTCCTTCAAGCTGTTTCCGCGCCGCACCTTGGCGGTGGTCGGCGAATCGGGCTGCGGCAAGTCGACCCTCGCCCGCATCGTCGCGATGATCGAGCAGGCGACCGCCGGGTCACTGCGCATTGCCGACAACGAGGTCACGACGGCAAGCGCCCACACCCTGCGGGAGCTTCGCCCCAAGGTGCAGATCGTGTTTCAGAACCCCTACGGATCGCTCAATCCCCGCCAGCGGATCGGTGCCGCGCTCGAGGAGCCGCTCCTGGTCAACACCAAGCTGTCGGCCGCCGAGCGCCGCGAGCGCGCCGAGGCGATGATGCATGATGTCGGGCTGCGTCCGGAGCATTACACGCGCTACCCCCACATGTTCTCCGGCGGCCAGCGCCAGCGTATCGCCATCGCCCGCGCATTGATGCTCAATCCCGAGATCCTGGTGCTGGACGAGCCGGTCTCCGCCTTGGACGTCTCGATCCAGGCCCAGGTGCTGAACCTGCTCGCCGGTCTTCAGGAACGCTACAATCTCGCCTACCTCTTCATCAGCCACGGCCTGTCGGTGGTGAAGCACATTGCCGATGAGGTCATGGTCATGTATCTCGGCCGCCCCGTCGAGCAGGGTCCGGCGCGCGACATCTTCGCCCATCCCCAGCACCCCTATACGCGCGCCCTGCTGTCCGCCACGCCGATCGCCGATCCACGCCGCACCAAGGAGCGCATCGTCCTCAAGGGCGAGCTGCCCTCGCCGCTCAACCCGCCGACCGGCTGCACCTTCAACCCGCGCTGCCCGATAGCCTTCGAGCGCTGCCCGCGCGAGCGCCCGCTGCTGGCGCCGAGCCGAGACAGCCTGGTCGCCTGCCACGCGGTCAATCCGGACGTCCCTGGTGTTCTCGACCCGTCATTCGCCGCCAGGGAGGCAACGCCAATCAGCATGGGAGCGGGAGCATGAAGCGCGCGGAACTGAGTACTGGCGAAGCACTGGTTTCGCTTCTCGAAGCCTATGGCGTCGACACGGTCTTCGGCATTCCCGGCGTCCACAATGTCGAGATGTACCGGGCCCTGCCGCGCTCCGGCATCCGCCACATCCTGACCCGCCACGAGCAGGGCGCCGGCTTCATGGCCGACGGCTATGCCCGGGTGACCGGCAGGCCGGGCGTCTGCTTCACCATCACCGGCCCGGGGCTCACCAACATCCTCACTCCCATGGGCCAGGCCTGGTCGGATTCCGTCCCCATGCTTGTCCTCTCCTCGTCGCTCGACATTGCCGATGCCGCGCAGGGACGCGGCCGCCTGCACGAGATGACGAGCCAGCGCGGCGCCGCCCTCAGCGTCACCGCCACGGCGATCACCGCCCTCACCCCCCATGATGTCCGCGACGGCATTGCCGAAGCCTTCGCCCGCTTCGCCAGCCAGCGGCCGCGCCCCGCCTATCTCGAGCTGCCGCTCGATCTCTTGAAGTTGCCTGCCGGCGACGACTGGACCGCCCGCCGGCTGCCGGCGCGTCCCGCCGCCGACAGCGGGGCCATTGCCGAGGCCGCGGACCTGCTGACCGAGGCCAGCACACCGATGATCGTTCTTGGCGGTGGCGCCGTCGATGCCGGCGCCTCGGCACTCGCGATCGCCGAGGCCCTCGATGCGGTGATCCTCACCACCATCTCGGGCAAGGGCATCGTTGCGTCCGATCATCCGCTCTGCCTCGGGACCCGGCTGTCGCAAGACAAGATCCGCGAGACGCTGCGGCGGGCCGATGTGATTCTCGCGGTCGGAACCGAAATCTCCGAGACCGATCTGTGGGAAACCAAGATCACCATTCCCGGCAAGGTGATCCGCATCGACATCGATCCGGCGAGCCTGGTGCGCCCGCATGCCGCCGCGCTGCCGATCCTGGCCGATGCCGCGACGGCGCTCGCCGCCCTCGCCGCCGCATTGTCCGAGCGCGGCAAGCGGCCGGGCAACCCCAAGGCCCGGCCCTTCATTCGCGACCATCTCGCTGGCGAGCCCGAGGGCGAGGACCGGCTGCGCGCCGATCTCCGCATCGTCCTCGACAAGATCCGACAGGCGCTGCCGCGCGAAACCGTCATTGCCTCGGACATGACGCAGATCGCCTATGCCGCCAATGAGATCTTCCCGATGGACCTGCCGCGCCGCTGGCTGCACCCGGCCGGTTTCGGCACGCTCGGATACGCGCTCCCTGCCGCCATCGGCGCCAGGGCGGGACGGCCCGACCTACCCACCGCCGTGCTGGTCGGCGACTACGGCTTCCAATACACCATCAACGAGCTCGGCACCGCCGCGGAGCTCGGCCAGCCGCTGGTGATCCTGTTGTGGAACAATGACGCGCTGGGGCAGATCCGCGACGACATGGTCAACAAGGGCATCCAGCCCAATGCGGTAACGCTCAAGAATCCCGAATTTGGCGCCATCGCCCGTGCCTATGCCTGCGCCTATGCGGCGCCGCGGAAGCTCGCCGAGATCGGCCCGGCCATTGCCGCCGCGCTGGCCGCCGACCGCCCGACCATCATCGAGATGACCCCGCGCCTCCTCAATTGACAGGGGGGCAGTCCAGCCGGGCTCGGCGGCGGTAAAGGGATCAGGCGACCCGAGCCGGTTCGGCCGAAGGCGGCTCCGACGCGACGCTGCGCAAGGCCGCCGATTTCCTCCGGGATCAGGAACAGCCGCGAGCGCCGGGCCGCCAGGCCGGCGCTGGACTTGCTGGTCCACCAGGTCAGCGGTGCCGACAGCAGGAGCCCGAGCGAGATGGGCAGCATCCACAGGAAAGTGTCGCGCGATACCATGAGCGCCAGCACGCTGATCACCGCTCCCGTCACCAGGTGCCGGGTCGAGCGCTTGACCGCCAGCGCCAGGGGCACGTCGCCATCGGCCCGGTTCTGGCGGTTCCAGCCGGAGTCGCGGCCGAGCAGGATGTCCAGCACCACATGACTCTGCGTCAGCATGGTCACCGGTGCGATCAGCGCCGACAGCACCGACTCGGCGACAAAGCTGCCGATCAACCCCAAGGAGCCGCCGGCGGCCTGCCGCAGCTCCTTGTCGGCCAGCGCAGCGGCCAGGCCAAGCAGCTTCGGGACGAACAGGACCACCATGGTGAGGCCGAACAGCCGGAGCGCCCGCTCCGGGTCGAACACCGGCCAGGACGGGAAGAGCGAGAACCCGTCCGGGAAGTAATCGGGCGTGGTGAACTGCGCCTGCAGCGACAAAAGGAGGCCGAACACCATCAGCAGCAGCCATAGAGGCGATGCCAGGTAGGACATGATCCCCTGGATCAGGTGGACCCGGCTGACCCAGTGAAGCCCTCTGGCCCCCACCACCTTCATATGCTGCAGATTGCCTTGCGCCCAGCGCCGGTCGCGCACCGCGAGATCGAGCAAGGTCGGGGGACATTCCTCATAGGAGCCCTCGAGCGCCGGAATCATGATCACGGCATAGCCGGCGCGGCGCACCAGTGCCGCCTCGACGAAGTCGTGGCTGAGAATGTGGCCGCCGAACGGCCGCCGGCCGGAGAGCTCGGGCAGCCCCGCCGCTTCGGCGAATGCCTTGATGCGAATGGCGGCATTGTGGCCCCAGTAATTGCCGTCCCGGCCATGCCAGGCCGCAAGACCCTCGGCCACCACCGGACCATAGATCCGGCCGGCAAATTGCTGGACGCGGGCAAACAATGTCACCCGGTTGATGAGATGCGGCACGCTCTGGATGATGCCGGCGGTCGGGTCGGCCGCAATGGCCCGCGCCAACGCCAAGAGCGTCGCCGCTTTAACCGTGCTGTCGGCATCGAGCACGATCATGTGATCGTAGGCCGCGCCCCAGCGGGTCACCCAGTCGGCAATGTTGCCGGCCTTGCGGTGGCGGTTCTCCAGCCGCCGCCGGTAGTAGACGTCGACCCGGCCCTCGAGGCGCTGGCGCAACCGCTGGAAGCCATGCAGCTCGCGGTCGGCAACGGCAAGATCGCGGGTATCCGACAGGATGAAGATGTCGAAGTCCTCGGCGGCGCCCTCGGCGGCGAGCTCGAAGCCGGTGTTCTCGAGCATGGCAAAGACCGACTCGGGATCCTCGTTATAGACCGGCATCAGAATTGCATTGCGCCCGAGCGACCCGCCAGTCGGGGCGCCCGTCCTGCGTCCGGTGAGGATCCGCCAGAAGCCGATCAGCGCGCTGGCGCAGGAAAAGGCGATCCAGGCGAAGGTCAGGGCAAACACCATCGCGAACAGGAGCTGCAGCCACGATGCCCCGCTTGGCGCCACCACGTGGTAGATCTCGTAGGTGCCGAACCCGGTCAGCAGCGCCGCGAAGATGAACACGAAAAGCCGCGCGCCGATCACCTGCCGGCTGGTGCGCCAGCGCTTGACCGCGCCTCCGGGGGGCCAGAAGGCGAGATCCTGGGCCGGCATGTCCAGCGGCGTTTCAAGCGGCATGAACACCGCATCCTGCGACACAGCCTGTGCCTCGTCGGGAGAGACCCTCAACATCACGTGGTCCACCTGTAGAGCCATGTCTCGGACACGGGTTCGCTCCCCTTGACCAGCCGCGCCCGCAGTTCGGCGAGCTGCGAACCCGCCGGATCCAGTTCGAAATGCACGCGAATGCCTCCGGTTTCAGGGTTGGGCTGCGACACAATGTTGCTGACCTGCCCTTGGCCGGTGCTCACCTCGGCCTTGATGTCGCCATCGAGGTTGCCGCCGGTGAATTCGATGACAAAGAGCCGCCGCTCGCCGTCCCGGTGATGCGCTCCGCCGGACATCGAGGATTGCGCCTGCGCCAGCGGTGCCGGCCCCTGCAGCGGCCAGCCATCACCCCAGTAAAGTCGATAGGTGAGCCTCACCTCGCGGCCCGCCCCGATCGGGTCCTTGGGCCGCCAATAGGCAACGATATTGTCATTCACCTCGCTGCCCGAGGGGATCTCGACCAGCTCGACGTGACCCGCACCCCAGTCCCCCACCGGCTCGACCCACACGGCGGGGCGGCGCTCGTAGCGCGCCTCGAGGTCGCGGTAATCGGCGAAGTCGCGCTTGCGCTGCATCAGCCCGAAACCGCGCGGCCCATGGTCGATGAAGGCGGAAATCTGCAGCGTCTGCGGATTGGACAATGGCCGCCACAGCCATTCGCCGCGACCGGTCAGCATGGCGAGGCCATCCGAATCATGGACCGAGGCCCGGTAATCGTCGAACCGGGTCCGGTCGATCATATCGAAGAGGAACATGCTGGTAAGCGGCGCCACCCCGACATGGGTGATGTCGGTGCGCGGAAACAGCGTCAGCTCGACATCGATCTGGGTGGTCTCTCCCGGGCGCACGGTAAAGCGATAGGCGCCGGTGACGCTCTGGCTGTCGAGCAGGGCATCGATCACGATGGCCATGGCGCCGGGCTGCGGCATGCGGATCCAGAAGCCGCGAAACGCCGGGAATTCCTCACCCTTGGGCTGTGCCGTGTCGATGGCGAGCCCGCGTGCCGACAGGCCGTAGACCTGGCCCTTGCCGATGGCGCGGAAGTAGCTGGCGCCCTGGAACACGCAGAACTCGTCGAGCAGTCCCGGCTGGTTCAGCGGATAGCGCAGCCTGAGACCCGAATAGCCGACACCTGCTCCCTTGGGATCGGGCACGGCCGGCAGGCCGGAGAAGTCGAACAGGGTGGGGTCGTAGCTGATCCGCCGCTGCTTGCCGTCGCTGACCACGTAGATTTCGACCGGGATGCGGAACACGAAGCCGGTATGGAGCAGGTCGAAGGCGAAGCCGGCCTCCTCGCGCCAGAACATCCGGTTGGGATCGAACCGGATCGAGCGATAGAGATCGTAGCCGATGTCGGCCAGAGGCGCCGGCAGGTCGACCGACGGCGGCACATAGGCTTGCTTCGACAGATCGCGCGCCAGCCCGATGACATGGTCGTCGCCGATCGGGACTTCGGGCCCGAACACCTCGGCCGCCGCCGCGCTCAAAATCCCCGTGACGCCGAAACGGGCCGCGGCCAGCGCACCAACGATCGCAAAAAGCAAGCCGCGCCGCGATGCAGCCATGCGCAACGTTCCCCGTCGATGATGTCCCCGCTGATGCGATGACCTGCTAAACGACCAATTGGACCAAACTGTGAAGGGGGACCCTTCTGCCTCGACCGACGACGTCATCTCTGCCCGGTGCAACCTTGTGCACCATCCATGCAACAGCAGTGTTGCAGCGCGAGACAAAATGAGGTGCGCCCAACCGATTGTAAAGGGAGTGCGATCTCGTTCTGTGACAATGCCGCAGGGAGTCTCGTTGTGCGTCGCAGCAGATATCACGTCGCGTGCATCAAAGTGAGACTTTGCTCGCGCATGTAGCGCGGTATGGTCCACGGGCCGAGCCCTCCTTTGCCGTCCACGCCCGAGCCTTTCCAGCCACAGAAACTTTGGTACCCCGGCCATGCTCCGGTCGTCGCCCCGGAGCGCCGGTTGACGTAGAGCACGCCTGCCTGCGCCTTGGTCTTGAAGAGCTCGATCTCGTCGGGATCCTCGCTGTAGAGCCCGGCGGTAAGTCCGTAATTGACGCTGTTGCCGAGAACGAGCGCGTCCGCGAGCCGGTCGCAGATCTGGACCGACAGGAAGGGGAGGAACACCTCCTCGCGATTGAGCCAGTGGTCGCATGGGAGATCCGCCACGATTGCCGGCTCGACGAACAGGCCGCGGGCGAGCGGGCCGGTGCGAAATTGGGTCCCGCCATGGACGATTCGCCCGACTTGGCGAGCCGAACGCACGATAGCCTCGTATCGCTCCAGCGCTGTTTCATCGATGACCGGGCCAATGAATGCCGCCCTGTCCTCCGGCGTCCCAATCTTCATTGCCCGAGTTCTTGTTCCTTAGAAGTTCGAGAAACTCCGATTCGATCTGCCGGTCGACATAGACGACCGAGCAGGCCGAGCATTTTTCCCCCGCCATGCCGAAGGCCGACCGCGCCACCCCTTCCGCCGCGGCATCGAGGTCGGCGCGGGCCGTGACATAGGCCGGATTCTTGCCTCCCATCTCGGCAATCACCGGCCGCATGTGGGGGCTTGCGGCAAACTTCCGGAAGATCTTCATGCCGATCTCGTGGCTGCCGGTGAAGGCCACCCCGTCGAGGCCTGCCGCATCGACCAGCATCTCGCCGGTCGCCTCGCCGCAGACGAGGTTGAGGACGCCGTCCGGCAGTCCCGCCGCCTTTGCCGCCTCGAGGATCAGGCTGGCGGTCAGGCCCGCCCCCGGCGAGGGCTTGAACACCGCCGTGTTGCCGGCGAGGAGGCAGGCACCGAGCATGTTGCAGGCAAGCGCCACCGGGAAGTTGAACGGGGCGATCACCGCGAAGGTCCCGACCGGGCGCAGCCGGCACACCGTCTCCTCCCGCGGCACCGCCCGGCTCATCGGTCGCTCGAAACCGCGGTTGCGCTCCAACTCGTCGCAATACCAATCGACGAGATCGACCGCTTCCTCAGCCTCGCCGACCGCCTCGAGGCGCGATTTCCCCACCTCGAACATCGCCGCCATGGCGAGCAGGTATTTTCGCCTCTCGAGCTCGCGGGCGAACTGCCGCATCGCCGTCACCCGGTCGGCATAGGGGCGCTCGCTCCAGCCCGGGAATGCGGCGCGTGCCGCCTCGATTGCAGCCCTGATCGTCTTGCGGTCGGCCTCGACCAGACGCGCCACCAGGATGTCGCGGTCGAAGGGGCAATAGACCTCATAGGCCCGTCCGCTGACATCCTGCCGCCCGCCCACCACATTCGGCCATGCCCGGCCGAGCACATCGAGGCGGAAGGCTCGCATCGCCTGGTCGAGCCAGTCATGGAGCGGCGTGAAATCGGCAGCGATATTGGAATAGGTGACGCGAGGAAGCGCCGGGGTCATCTGCGTGCCCTCAACAATTCCCCTGATTTTGACACCAGTCGCGCAAATCCCAAAGACACTTCATGCTCTCGACAGGGCGGTCTGCCATGCTCTAGAAGCTCCGATCATGCGATATGCTCCCATTACCGATCGCCTCGCCGGTCTCGGCGCGGAGAAATGGCACGTTCACTTCCGTGCCCGTGAAAAGGCCCTGCGCGGCGACAATGTGCTGTTCCTGTCGATCGGCGAGCCCGAGCGGGAAGCACCAGCCGCCATCGTCGAGGAAGCGGTGGAGAGGCTGCGGGCTGGACGGACCCGCTATTCCAATGGTCGTGGCGAAGCGGCGGTAATCTCTGCCATTTGCGATCATTATTCACGGCGCACCGGCCGCGACATCCTCGCCGAGCAGGTGATATTCACCTCCGGAACCCAGAATGCCCTGTGCGCCGCCATGCTGACGCTCGCGTCGCTTGGCGATGAGGTGATCGTGCCGGAACCCTATTACGTCACCTATGACGGGGTGATCGCCGCGACCGGTGCCGCCCTGGTGCCGGTGCGGCTCACGCCCGAGACCGGTTTTCACCTGTCGGCGAGCGCTCTCGAGCGCGCCATCACCGCCAAGAGCCGGGTGCTGCTCCTGAACAGCCCCTCGAACCCCACCGGCGCCGTGCTGTCGCGCGAGGAAATCCTGGCGATCGGCGAAGTCTGCCGGCAGAACGATCTGTGGATCGTCTCCGACGAGGTCTATTCCGCCCTGGTCTTCGGCAACCGGCGCTTCGCCTCGCCCTTCGACGAACCGCCCCTGGCCGAGCGTACCGTCGTCGTCTCGTCCCTGTCGAAATCACACGCCATGACCGGCTACCGCGCCGGTTGGGCGGTCGGACCTGCCGAATTCTCGGCCCGCATGCAGGCAATATCCGAGGTGATGCTGTTCGGCACCCAGCCCTTCATCCAGGACGCCGCCGCCTTTGCCCTTGGCGGCGAATTTCCCGAGGTCGAGGCGATGCGCCGCGCCTATGAAAGCCGCGCCCGGCTGATCGTGTCGATGCTGGAAAACCGCAAGGGAATCCGCGCCCGCATGCCGGAAGGCGGCATGTTCGTCTTCGCCGACATCCGCCCGACCGGGCTCAGCGGCGAAGCCTTTGCCCTGGCCCTTCTCGAGGAGGCCGACGTCGCGGTCATGCCCGGCGAAGTGTTCGGTCCCTCGGGGGCCGGCCATATCCGGCTTGGTCTGACGGTCGCCGAGGACACGCTTGTCGAGGCCATGGGCCGCATCGTCGCCTTCGCCGAACGCCACAGCCCCTGAACCGGGACGCGGCCCGCGGCCCTAGCGCGCCGCCAGCGCCTTCTTGCGTTCCGCCACATAGGCATCGAGCTCTCCGGCAATGCCGCCATCGAGCGGCGGCGGGGCAAATTGCTCGAGCTTCTCCTGCCAGATCTTGCGGGCGCGATCGATCGCCGTCGGCGAGCCCGCCTCGCTCCAGGCGCCATGGTTGCGCCAGTCCGACACCAGCGGCTCGTAGAAGGCGCTGCGATAGCGCCTGAGGGTATGAGCCGCCCCGAAGAAATGCCCGCCCGGCGGCACCTCGGCGATCGTCGCCAGCACCTCCTCGATGTCGTCGAGCGCCGGCGTGGTCACGATCTCGGCCATCATCTGCATCATCTCGACATCGACGACCAATTTTTCGAAGGAGGCCTGCAGCCCGCCCTCCATCCAACCCGCGCCGTGATAGACGAGATGCGCCCCACCCATCACCGCCGACCAGAGCGCATTCATCGATTCATAGGCGGCCTGGGCATCGACGGCATTGGCGGCATTGGAATTGCTTGCCCGATAGGGCAGCCCGCAGCGGCGCGCCAATTGTCCGGCGGCCAAGGTGGCAACCACGTTTTCCGGCGTTCCGAAGGCCGGAGCGCCCGAGCGGAGGTCCACATTCGAGGTGAAGGCGCCATAGACCACCGGCACGCCGGGCCGCACCAGCTCAGCCAAGGTCAGGCCGGCCAGCGCCTCGGCATTCTGCTGGATCAACGCCGCGGTGATCGTCACCGGCGTCATCGCACCCATCAGGGTGAACGGCGTGACGCACACCGCCTGGCCACATTCCGCCATCGCCACGAGCCCGTCGGTCATCGCCTCGTCGAACCGCCGCGGCGAGTTGACCGAGATGATGGTCAGCACGCCCGGGCTCGCCATCATCTCCTCGCGGCTGATGCCGCGGGCGATCGCCATCATGGCGATGCCGTCCAAGGCCCGCTCGGCACCGATCGCGGTGCAGTGGAACACCTTGTCGCTGTTGACGATGTTGGCGCGGTAGCAATCGAGATGGCGGGTCTCGGCCGGCAGTTCGAGCGGCACCGTCGGCTGGTTGCCGATGTAATGAATGACATCGAAGCTCTGGGCGAGGCGAATCAGCCGCTCGTAATCCGCCATGTTGCCGCCGCGCCGCCCCTGCACGCTGTCATGGACGAAGGGCGGGCCAGCGACCAGGCTGAAATTGAGGTGGTCGTCCCCGACATCGATGCGCCGCGCCGGATTGCGCGGCGTCAGGGAAAAGCGCCGTGGCGCAACCGCCAGGCTTTGCCGGACGATCTCGCGGTCGATGCGCACGAGGCCCGTGTCGTCATCGACCTCTGCTCCGGCCTTCTTCAGCAGGTCGCGCGCCGCCTTGCCCATGAACTCGATGCCGATCGTCTCGAGGAGCCGCAGCGATGCCTCGTAAATCGCCTCGATATGACTTTCGGGAAGGATCGCGATCGGCGCGGCCGACCGGCTGAGCCGGCCGTGGTCGCGCCGCGCAGGTTCGAGCGCCGGCGCGCCGGAAGCCCGGCGGCCGCGTGGCGGCCGGGCGCGTTCAGTGGGCAAAGAACACCGGCAGAGTGGCGCTGACCAGGATATGGTCGGTGGCGCCACCGAAGATCAGCTGCCTGAGCCGGCTGTTGGTGTAGGCGCCCTTGATCAGGAGATCGGCGCCCTCGCGCTGGCACAGGTCGAGGATGACCTTGCCGGTCGCCTGATTGCCGGCTTCCGAATGGCGCGATTCGGCGGTGATCCCGGCCAGCAGCAGCGCGCTCCTGAGCTCGGCACCGCTCGGCCCCTCGACCATCCCGCCCTCGACGGTGACCACCAGCACCCGGTCGGCGGTCTTCAGCAGCGGCATGGCGAAGCTGATCGCCCGCGCCGTCTCGGTGCTGCCGTTCCAGGCGATGACGATATTGCTGCCGATGCGTGACGGTGCGACCGGCGGCGACATGATCAGCGGCCGCCCGGATTCGAACAGCACCGTCTCGAGCAGCTCGCGCCGCGGCGCCTGGTCGCCGTTTCCCGGCCGCGCCAGCACCGATACCTCGAACAGCCGCGCCGCGCGTCCGACCGCCAGATCGCCCGGCTCGATCCGCTCGATCCAGCTGGCCGCCACCGCGTTGGTCGGCACCGGGCGGTCCTGCAGCGGTATGCCGGCGGCGCCCATCGCCCGGACGAAGGTTGCATGAATGTCCTCCGCCCGCGCCCGGTCCTGCTCGTCGAAATCCTCGAACGGGATCGGGGCGACCGCACCGATGCCGCCGGCACCGATGATCACGCTGCGGAAATCCGACCGCGGCGCCACCCCGGCAATATGCCCGCCCGACCTTCGCGCCAGCAAAATTGCGGTTTCGAGCTGGGCCTGCAGCTGCGGGGTGCGTTCAACCGGGACGATGATCGATTTCATGAGGCGCCCTCTTCCCTCGTTAACCGCCCACCAGCGATATTAGCATGGTTGTGGACCTTGTCCCGTCCCCCGCTTGTGGATAGCTTCCCTACCGGCAGTCGTTAACGGATTTCGCGTATGGCGGCGATCACCAGTGTCGATCTGAATTCCGACCTCGGCGAGGGTTACGGCCCCTATGCCATCGGCGACGATGCCGCCATGCTGGCGCTTGTCAGCAGCGCCAACATCGCCTGCGGCGGACATGCCAGCGATCCTGACACCATGTACCGCACCCTGTGCCTTGCCCGCGACCGCGGCGTCGTCGTGGGGGCCCATCCGGGCTACCCCGACCGGCAGCATTTCGGCCGCCGCGACCTGCCCTACACGCCGGGCGAGATCACCCGCTTCACGGCCGCCCAGACCGGCGCCCTGATCGCCATGGCGAAGCTCGCCGGCACCGCTGTCAGCTATGTCAAGCCGCATGGCGCTCTCAACAATCGCGCCTGCGACGATGCCGCTGTCGCCGACGCCATCGTCGCCGCCGTCGCGGCCATCGATCCTGGCCTGCCGATCCTCGCCCTTTCGAGAACCGAACTCGAGACGGCGGCGCGCCGCCGGGGCCTGCCGGTCTATAGCGAGGTGTTTGCCGACCGCGGCTATACCACCGATGGGCGCCTGGTGCCGCGCGGCACCCCGGGCGATTTGATCCATGACGAAGCTGCCGCCGTTTCGCGCCTGCTCGGCTTCCTGAGGTCGGGCGAGATGCCGACCCGCGATGGCCCGCCCGTCCGGCTCACCGTCCAGTCGATCTGCATCCATGGCGACAATCCCGGCTCCGTCCGCCTCGCCCGCGCCCTGCGGGACGCGCTTGCGGCCAACGCGATCGCCATCCGTCCCTTCGCTCGATGAGCGATCAGCCGCCGGTCATCCGCGATCTTGGCGACGCCGGACTCCTCATCGAATTCGGGGACCGCCTGGACGAGCCGACCTATTCGCGGGTGCGCGCCCTCGACCGCGCCCTGGCCGAGGAGCCCTGCCACGGCTTCACCGAGGCAATCCCGGCCTTCACCTCGCTGTTCGTCGGCTACGACCCGCTCGTCACCGACGGCGTCGAAATGCGCCACGCCCTGCTCAAGCTGATGGACCGGCCGCCGCCGCCGCCGCCCGATCCCAAGCTTCACACCATTGCCGTCCATTATGGCGGCGATAATTCGCCGGACCTCGATGCGGTGGCGGAGAAGGCCGGGCTCGACAAGGAGGAGGTGATCGCCGCCCATCTCGAGGCGACCTACCGGGTCTATATTTACGGCTTCGCGCCGGGCTACGCCTATATGGGGGGAACGCCCGAGCGGATCAGGTTGCCGCGCCGCGACACGCCGGTGCGCAGCCGGCCGCCCGGCAGCGTCATGATTGCCGGCGGTCAATGCATCATCACCACCATCGACATGCCGACCGGCTGGTGGGTGGTCGGCCGCACCTTCTGCCGCGTCATCGACCCGGACGCACCCCGGCCCTTCCTGTTCGAGCTCGGCGACTATGTCCGCTTCACCCGTGCCGCCGACTGAGGATTCCACCGCATGAGCCGCGCCGTCGTGAAGATCGAGCATGCCGGGCCGCTGACCACTGTCCAGGATGCCGGCCGCCCCGGCTACGCCCGCTTCGGCGTCACCGCCGCCGGCCCGATGGACCGCCTGGCCCATGCCGCCGCCAATGTCGCCGTCGGCAACCGGCAAGATGCCTCCGCCATCGAGACCGCTCTCGGCGGCCTCACCCTCATCGTCGAGGAAGGTACCATTGCGGTTGCCATTGCCGGCGGCGCGCCCATCGTCACCTTGGATGGCGTCCAGGTCGAATCCTGGAGCGCCCTTACGCTCAACCGCCATGCCCGCCTCGCCATCCGGCCCGGCCGCTGGGGCAGCTGGAGCTATTTGGCGCTCGCCGGCACCATCCCCGCCAAGCGCTGGCTCGGCAGCACCGCGACCCATCCGCAGAGCGGCTTTGGCGGGCGCAGCATCGCGACCGGCGACACGCTTGTGATCGACGACTCCCGCCCCGGACCAGGCCGCCCGCGCAATCTGCCGCTGCCGGTTGGCGCCCGGCCGCGCCAGGACGTCCGCGTCGTACTCGGACCGCAGGACCGCTTCTTCACCAGCGACGCCCAGCAGAGTTTCCTGTCCGGCGTCTACACCGTCACCGATGCCTATAATCGCATGGGAATGCGGCTCGGCGGCCCCAAGCTCGCGATCTCGGGAAGCCTCGACATGCTGTCGGAAGCAATCGTCAGAGGTTCGGTCCAGGTACCGGGCCACGGCGATCCGATCGTGCTGCTTGCCGATCACCAGACGACCGGCGGCTACCCCAAGATCGCCACCGTCATCTCCGCCGACCAGGACGGCCTTGCCCAGCTCCGCCCGCGCGAGGCGCTATCCTTCCGGAACGTCACTCCGGAGCAGGCCATCGCCGCCGCACGCATCCGCGCCCGCCAGAACCGCGCCTATCTGGAAGCCATAGGAAAGTGGTGAGTGGTGAGTGGTGGGTGGGCGCTACCGGCCCAGATACCCCCGGAGCTGCCGCAGATGGTCCAACGCTTCCTGGGCCTTGAGCCGCGCCTCGTCGTCCTTTGCGTCGGCCAGATCCTCCTCGGCATTGCGCAGCTGCTCTTCGAGCCTGTACGCCGACAGATCGGCCAGAGGAATTGCCTCCTCCGCCAGCACCGTGAGGCCAGCCGGATTGACCTCGGCAAAGCCGCCGCGCACGAAGATCTGCTCGCTCTCGCCGTTCAGCCCGGTCACCGTCAGGACCCCCGGCTTCAGCGTCGACAGCACCGGCGCATGCAGCGGCAGCACCGTGAACTCGCCCTCGAGGCCCGGCAGGACCACCTGCGCCACGGCGCCGGAAAACAGCAGCCGCTCCGGCGCCACCAGTTCGAACTTGAGCTCAGCCATCGCCCGACGCCTATGCCTCGGCCGCGAGCTTCTGGGCCTTCTCGACCGCCTCCTCGATGGTGCCCACCATATAGAAGGCAGCCTCCGGCAGATGATCGTACTTGCCGTCGCACAGGCCCTGGAAACCCTTGATCGTGTCGGCCAGCGCCACGAGCTTGCCGGGCGAGCCGGTGAACACCTCGGCCACGAAGAACGGCTGCGACAGGAAGCGCTCGATCTTGCGGGCCCGCGCCACTGCCACCTTGTCGTCCTCCGACAGCTCGTCCATGCCGAGAATGGCAATGATGTCCTGGAGCGCCTTGTAGCGCTGCAGGATCGCCTGCACCCGGCGCGCCACGGCATAATGCTCATCGCCGATGACCCGGGCATCGAGCATGCGCGAGGTCGAGTCGAGCGGATCGACCGCCGGATAGATCCCCTTCTCGGCAATGCCGCGCGCCAGCACGGTGGTGGCGTCGAGATGGGCGAAGGAGGTGGCCGGCGCCGGATCGGTCAGGTCGTCGGCCGGCACATAGATGGCCTGCACCGAGGTGATCGAGCCCTTCTGGGTGGTGGTGATCCGCTCCTGCAGCGCCCCCATGTCGGTGGCGAGAGTCGGCTGATAGCCGACGGCCGAGGGAATGCGCCCGAGCAGTGCGGAGACTTCCGAGCCGGCCTGGGTGAAGCGGAAGATGTTGTCGACGAAGAACAGCACGTCCTGCCCCTGGTCGCGGAAATATTCGGCAACCGTCAGGCCGGTCAGCCCGACCCGCGCCCTGGCGCCCGGCGGCTCGTTCATCTGCCCATAGACGAGGGCGCATTTCGAGCCCACCGCCGTGCCATCCTTGTGCGGGTCCTTGTTGACGCCGGAATCGATCATCTCGTGATAGAGGTCGTTGCCCTCGCGGGTGCGCTCGCCGACACCGGCAAACACCGAGAAACCGCCATGCGCCTTGGCGACGTTGTTGATGAGCTCCATGATCAGCACCGTCTTGCCGACGCCGGCGCCGCCGAACAACCCGATCTTGCCGCCCTTGGCATAGGGCGCGAGCAGGTCCACGACCTTGATGCCGGTGACCAGGATCTCCGCCTCGGTCGACTGGTCGACGAATTCCGGCGCCGGCTGATGGATGGCCCGCATCTCGGGCGAGGTGATCGGCCCAGCCTCGTCGACCGGCTCGCCGATCACGTTCATGATCCGCCCGAGCGTCACATCGCCGACCGGCACCATGATCGGACCGCCGGTATCGCTCACCTCCTGGCCGCGCACCAGGCCTTCCGTCGAGTCCATGGCGACGGTGCGCACCGTGTGCTCGCCGAGATGCTGCGCCACTTCCAGCACCAGCCGGTTGCCGCGATTCTGCGTCTCGAGCGCGTTCAGGATCTGCGGCAGATTGCCGTCGAACTGCACGTCGACCACCGCCCCCATGACCTGGCGCACCTTGCCCATCGACTTTGCCGGTGCGGCGGCCGGCACTTGCGACGAGCGGACCTGCTCGGCGCGGGCCGCGACCGCCGCCGCCGCGCGCCGGGCCGGCTTTTCGCCCGCATTTGCCTTGGTCCTCGCCATGATATCGACCTTTCCTTTGACTAGAGCGCCTCGGCGCCCGAGATGATCTCGATGAGTTCCTTGGTGATCTGCGCCTGGCGCTGCCGGTTGTAGCTGAGGGTCAGGCGGTTGATCATGTCGCCGGCATTGCGGGTGGCATTGTCCATGGCGCTCATCCGCGCCCCCTGCTCCGATGCGGCATTTTCGAGAAGCGCCCGGAACAGCTGGACCGCGATGTTGCGCGGCAGGAGGTCGGCCAGGATCTCCTCCTCGGAAGGCTCGTATTCATAGACGGCGTCAGTCGCCGCCGGCGCAGCGGCCCCCTCCGCAACCTTAACGGGAATGACCTGCAGCGCCGTCGGCACCTGGGTGATCACCGATTTGAACTCGGCATAGAACAGGGTGCAGACGTCGAACTCGGCAGCATTGAACAGCGCCAGGATCCGGTCGGCGACCGCACGGGCATTGGCGAATGACAGCTGCCGCACGCCGCGAAGCTCGATCGTGTCGATGATCAGCCGGCCGTAATTGCGCTTCAGGATGTCGTAGCCCTTGCGGCCGACGCAGAGGATCTTGACCGAATTGCCCTCACGGATGCGCCGGTCGATATGCTCGCGCGCCAGCCGCGCGATCGAGGCATTGAACGGCCCGCACAAGCCGCGCTCGGCCGTGCACACCACGAACAGGTGACAGCCGCTCGACCCGGTGCCGGTGAGAAGCTGCGGCGCACCTGGCAGCTTGCCCATGGCGGCCGCCAGATTGGCGAGCACCGCATCCATGCGCTGCGAGAACGGCCGGGCCGCCAGCGCCGCCTCCTGGGCACGCCGGAGCTTCGCCGCCGCCACCATCTGCATGGCCTTGGTGATCTTCTGGGTCGCCTTGACCGAGGCGATGCGGTTACGGAGATCCTTGAGGCTGGGCATCGCGTTTCCTCAGGGCGTGAAGCGCTTGGCGTAGGCCTCGACCGCTGCCTTGAGCCGCGCCCCGGTGTCGTCCGAGATCTGCTTCTCGTTACGGATCGCATCGAGAATGTCGGGGGCGTCGTCGCGCATGGTGCGCAGCAGGCCGTCCTCGAACTTGCGCACGGCGGAGACCGGAATCGGGTCGAGGTAGCCGTTGACCCCGGCATAGATCACCACCACCTGCTCCTCGGCCTTGAGCGGGGAGAATTGCGGCTGCTTCAGAAGCTCGGTGAGCCGGGCGCCGCGGTTGAGCAGCCGCTGGGTGGACTGGTCGAGATCGGAGCCGAACTGGGCAAAGGCTGCCATCTCGCGATATTGCGCGAGCTCGCCCTTGATCCTGCCGGCCACCTGCTTCATCGCCTTGATCTGGGCCGCCGAGCCGACGCGCGACACCGACAGGCCGACATTCACCGCCGGCCGGATGCCCTGGTAGAACAAACCGGTCTCGAGAAAGATCTGGCCGTCGGTGATCGAGATGACATTGGTCGGGATATAGGCCGACACGTCATTGGCCTGGGTCTCGATCACCGGCAGCGCCGTGAGCGAGCCGTTGCCATTCTCGTCATTGAGCTTGGCGGCGCGCTCGAGGAGGCGCGAATGCAGGTAGAACACATCCCCCGGATAGGCTTCGCGCCCGGGCGGACGCCGCAGCAGCAGCGACATCTGGCGATAGGCCACCGCCTGCTTCGAGAGATCGTCATAGGCGATCAGCGCATGCATCTTGTTGTCGCGGAAATACTCGCCCATGGTGCAGCCGGCGAACGGCGCCAGATATTGCATCGGGGCCGGGTCCGAGGCGGTCGCCGCCACGATGATCGAATAGTCGAGGGCGCCGGCCTCCTCGAGCGTGCGCACGAACTGGGCAACCGTCGAGCGCTTCTGGCCGCAGGCGACATAGACGCAATAGAGCCGCTCGCCTTCCGGGCCGTTCTGGTGGATCGAGCGCTGGTTGAGGATGGTGTCGAGAATGATCGCCGTCTTGCCGGTCTGCCGGTCGCCGATGATGAGCTCGCGCTGGCCGCGGCCGATCGGGATCAGCGCATCGATCGCCTTGAGGCCGGTCGCCATCGGCTCGTGCACCGATTTGCGCGGGATGATGCCCGGCGCCTTGACGTCGACCCGCCGCCGCTCCTTGGCCGCGATCGGTCCCTTGCCGTCGATCGGGTTGCCGAGCGCGTCCACCACCCGGCCGAGCAGCTCCTTGCCGACCGGCACCTCGACGATGGCGCCGGTGCGCTTGACGGTGTCGCCCTCCTTGATGTCGCGGTCGGAGCCGAAGATCACCACGCCGACATTGTCGACTTCGAGATTGAGCGCCATGCCGCGGATGCCGCCGGGGAACTCGACCATCTCGCCAGCCTGGACATTGTCGAGACCGTAGACGCGGGCGATGCCGTCACCGACCGACAGCACCTGCCCGATCTCGGAGACTTCCGCCTCCTGACCGAAGCCTTGGATCTGGGCCTTGAGAATGGCCGAAATTTCAGCGGCGCGGATATCCATCAGGCGGTCCCTTTCATGGCCGTCTTGAGATTGTTCAGCTTGGTTCTGAGCGACGAGTTCGACCATCCGCGACCCGGCCTTGACGACAAGGCCGCCGAGGATCGCCGGATCGACCGCAGCGGTGAGGCTGATCGAGCGTCCGAGCAGCCGCTTGAGCTCGTCCTTCAAGGCCTGCGCCTGGGCCTCCGACAAGGGCTCCGCCGAGATCACTTGGGCGGTGGTCTCGCCCCTCGCCTCGGCCCGCAGCGCCTCATAGGCGCCGATCATGTCGAGAATGGCATAGAGCCGGCGGTTCTGCGCCGCCAGCAGGATGAGCTTGGCCGCCAGCCCGGCAATGGCTGCCCGCTCCAGAACGGCGTTGAGCGCCCTGATCTGGTCGGCGGCGGAAAACACCGGATTGCGCACCAGCCGCATCAGGTCGGGCGACTGGTTCACCAGGGTCGCGAAGCGGTTGAGAGCCTCGCCGACATCCTCGATCGCCTCTTCCTGCTGCGCCAGCTCGAACAGCGCCGTCGCATAGCGGCCGGGCATGCCCGATATGGACTGTTCCTTGGCCGTCACGATTGGCCCCTCTCCCTTGTGCACCGCCCCGGGATGTTTCCCAATTTCTTGCTTGTTCGTGGAATTACACGGGGTAGCGCGCCTCGCCCGGGGGCAAGACGGCTTCGCGGCTGACCTCCTATCACAGGCTGGCGCGGAAAGGCAACACGCTGAAGGCGAGGCAATGGGCAACAGGGCAATGGGCAACAGGCGGTGCGTGGCCTGCCGCCCTAGAGAAAGCTGTACGGATCGACATCCACCTCGAGCTTGAGCGAGCCCTTGGGGGCGACGCCGCCGAGCCAGTCGGTAAGGAAGCTCTGCAGATTGACCTCGCGGCCGGCCCGCACCAGGAAACGCCAGCGATGCCGGCCCTGGACCAGCGCCATCGGCGCCGGCGCCGGTCCGAGCACCGTCACCTCCCGGCCGACCGGCACCCGCCGCGCCAGCGCCCGCATGAAGCGCTCGACCTCGCCGGCATCGCGGGCCGATCCGATGATCCCGGCGAGCCGGCCGAAGGGCGGCAGCAGCGCTGCCTCGCGGACCCGCCGCTCGTGGCTGAGAAACCGGTCGCGATCACCGGCCGCCAGCGCCTGCATCAGCGGATGGCCGGGAAGATGGGTCTGCACCAGCGCCCGCCCCGGCCGCTCGCCCCGCCCGGCCCGCCCGGCCACCTGCGCCAGGATCTGCCAGGTGCGCTCGCCGGCCCGTGGATCGATGGTCTCGAGCGCGAGATCGCCATCGACGACCCCGACCAATGTCAGGCCGGGAAAATGATGGCCCTTGGCGACGAGCTGGGTGCCGATCAGCAGATTGTAGCGGCCCTTTGCGGCGTCGCTCAGGGCATCCTTGAGCAGGCTGCCGCGGTTGAGATCGGAGGAGAGAAGCGTCATTGCCGCCGCCGGGAACAGCGCCAAGGCTTCCTCGGCCAGCCGCTCGATCCCCGGACCGCAGGGCACCAGCGCGCCCTCCGCGGCGCAGGCCGGGCAGCGCGTCGCCGTCGGCTGCTGGTGGCCGCAATGATGGCAGAGCAGCTGCCGCTTGAAGCGGTGCTCGACCAGCCACGCCGAGCAGTTCGGGCATTCGATCCGATGGCCGCAGGCGCGGCACAGCGTCAGCGGCGCATAGCCTCGCCGGTTGAGGAAAAGCAGGACCTGGTCGCCGGCTGCGATCGCCTCTCCGATGGCGCCGACCAAAGCCGGCGACAGCCAGCGGCCGGACTCCGGCCCGGCCGACCTCAGATCGATCAGCTCGACGCTCGGGATCTCCTTGCGGGCTCCGTGGCGGTGCCTGAGAATCAGATGCTGGTAGCGCTGCCGCCCGGCATTGACCAGCGATTCGAGCGACGGCGTGGCCGAGGCGAGCACCACCGGGAAGCGGCCGAGCGAGCCCAGCACCACCGCCATGTCGCGGGCATGGTAGCGGACACCGTCCTCCTGCTTGAAGGCCGGCTCGTGCTCCTCGTCGACCACGATGAGACCGAGATTGCGCCACGGCAGGAACAGGGCCGAGCGCGCCCCCACCACCACCTTGGCCGCCCCCGATGCGACGCCGAGCCACACCCGCTCGCGCTCGCGCGGCCGGACCCCCGAATGCCATTCCGCCGGCTCCGCCTTGAACCGGCGCTCGACCCGTTCGAGAAAGCTCTGGGTGAGGGCGATTTCCGGCAACAGCAGCAGCACCTGCCGGCCTTGGGCCAGCGCCGCCGCCATTGCCTCGAAATAGACCTCGGTCTTGCCCGAGCCGGTGACGCCGTCGACCAGCGTGACCGAGAAGCTGCGCGCCGCCACCGCCCGGCGCAGCTGCTCGGCCGCCGCCGTCTGCTCCGGATTGAGGGCGACCCGGTGGCCCAGCGGATCGGGGGCGGCGAAGGGCAGGAAAGGCGACAGCGCCACCTCCGCAAGGGCCCCCTGCCGGGCCAGGCCGCGCACCACCCCGACCCCGACCGCCGCTTCCGCCGCGAGCTCGTTTGCCCTGAGCGGCACCCCCGTCGCCCGCGCCACCTGAAGCACCCGCGCCCGCTGCGGCGTCAGCTTCTCCGGCTCGGCCTCGCCGGCGACATAGCCGATCGTCTCGCGGCGGGCATCGAACACCCCCGGCACCCTGAGGCACAGGCGGAGGATGCTGCCTTCCGGCTCGAGATAATAGGCGGCAATCCATTCGATGAAGCGCCGCGTCAGCTCCGGCAGCGCCGGCAGCGCGAAGCGGGCGGCGATCGGCCGGAGCTTGAGGTCGGGTGCGGGCTGCGGGCGGTCCCCCCACACCACCCCGACGGCATGGCGGGTGCCGAGCGGCACATGAACAAAATCGCCGGCCGCGACTTCAAGATGCAGCGGCACCGTATAGGAATAGCAACCCGCGAGCGCATAGGGCAGCAGCACATCGACGGTCGTAGGGCGGTTGCTCATGATCGGGTGCGAATTGGCGGCGCAAGGTCGCTACCGGTGTACTGGTCGCGCCGTTATGCTATGGCAAGCCCAATATTGGAGGCATCATGAAATTTTTCGCCGATACCGCAGAGATTGGGGAAATCCGGGAGCTGTCCGCCATGGGGCTCCTCGACGGCGTCACAACCAATCCGAGCCTCGTTGCCAAGTCCGGGCGTGATTTCAAGGACGTCATTCGCGAGATCTGCGCCGTTGTCGATGGGCCGGTCAGCGCCGAGGTGGCGGCCCTTGACGCCGACGGCATGCTGGCCGAAGGGCGCCGCCTTGCCGAGCTTGCACCCAATGTCGCGGTCAAGGTGCCGATGACGTGGGACGGCCTCAAGGCCTGCCGCACCCTGTCGCAGGCCGGCACCAAGGTGAATGTGACGCTGTGCTTCAATGCCAATCAGGCGCTGCTTGCCGCCAAGGCCGGAGCCGCCTTCATCTCGCCCTTCATCGGCCGACTCGATGATGCCGGTCTCGACGGCATGGAAGTGATCGAGGAGATCCGTCAGATTTACGACAATTACGATTTCGAGACGGAAATCCTCGCCGCCTCGATCCGCAGCGTCAACCATGTCAAATATGCCGCCCTGGCCGGTGCCGACGTGGCGACAGTCCCGCCTTCGGTGCTGAGGGCGCTGGTGAAGCACCCCCTGACCGACAAGGGGATCGAGACCTTCACCGCCGACTGGAAGAAAACCGGCCAGACCATCTGACCGCCAACCGGCAGCTGCCTGGCGGCTATTCCGCCTGCTCAGCGGCCGGGGCAGCGGGGGTAGCCGGGGCCGCCGGGGCGCTTTCGACGCCCACTCCGCGCATCCGCTCGGCAATGCGGGCCGACTTGCCGGTGCGGCCGCGCAGATAATAGAGCTTGGCCCGCCGCACCTTGCCGCGCCGCACCACCTTGATGCCGTCAACCAGCGGTGAATAAACGGGAAACACCCGCTCGACCCCCTCGCCATAGGAGATCTTGCGAACGGTGAAATTCTCGTTGAGGCCCGAACCCGAGCGGGCAATCACCACGCCCTCGTAATTCTGGATGCGGGAGCGCTCGCCTTCCTTGACCCTGACCGCGACCACCACGGTGTCGCCGGGGGAAAAATCCGGAACTTGCCGCTTGGCAGCAATCTTTTCCGCCTGCTCGCGCTCGAGCTCCTGGATGATGTTCATCTTGGCTACCTTTGAAAGAGTTGCCGGCTGTGTACCGGCGATCCGGTTAAAAATCAACCACGCCCGCAACGGGCCATGAATCAGCCACCGTCCTTCGGCCGCCGCAAGCTCCACAAATCAGGCCGGCGGTGGCGCGTCGCCATCTCCGACTCGACCCGCTTCCAGCGGGCGATCGCCTGGTGATCGCCCGACAGCAGCACCTCAGGGATCGCCACGCCTTCGAACAGGCGCGGCCGCGTGTAGTGGGGATGCTCGAGCAGCCCCTGCTCGAAGCTTTCATCCTCGCTCGAGCGCGCCGTCCCGATGACGCCGGGCAACAGCCTGACCGCCGCATCGAGCACGATCAGCGCCGCCGCCTCGCCGCCCGACAGCACATAGTCGCCGACCGACACCTCCTCGAGCTGCCGGGCGGCAACGATCCGCTCGTCGACGCCCTCGAAATGCCCGCACACGATCAGCACTCCCGGTTCCGCCGCCAGCTGCCGCACCAGCGCCTGGTCGAGCTTGCGGCCGCGCGGGCTCATCAGCAGGCGACGCCGCCGTTCCCCGGCATCGGTCGCACCGTCGATGGCGCGTGCCAGCACGTCGGCCCGCATCACCATGCCGGGTCCGCCCCCCGCCGGGCTGTCGTCGACCGTCCGGTGCCGGTCCTGCGCCGCCGCCCGGATGTCCGAGACTTCGAGCGACCACAGGCCGCGCTCGAGCGCCTTGCCGGCAAGCGAATGCCCGAGCGGCCCCGGAAACATTTCCGGATAGAGGGTGAGCACGGTTGCCCGGAAGCTCATGGCTGCTCCTGCGCCTCGATCAGCCCCTCGGGCGGGTCCACCACGATCCGGCGCCTCGCCACATCGACCTCGGGCACCATCGCACTGACGAACGGGATCATGATGGTGTGGCGGCGGGCGGCGCTCCTGATCTCGAGCAGGTCGCCCGCGCCGAAATCCATGACCGCCGCCACCTCGCCGAGCAGGCTGCCGTCCCTGAGATAGACTTGAAGCCCGATCATGTCGCCGACATAGACCTCGTCAGCGGCCGGCGCCGGCAGCCGGTCACGCGCCACATGCAGGTGACATCCCTTGAGCGCTTCGGCAGCGTTGCGGTCGGTCACGCCATCGAGCACCGCAATGAAGTCCTCGCCGGCCGGCCGCAGCGTCCTTATCACCGCCTCCCGTCCAGTGTCGCCGAGGCCGACCGCACCATAGGCGGCGATCGCCTCCGGCGTGCCGGTGAAGCTTTTGAGCCGCACCGCGCCGCGCACGCCGTGGGCACCGGTGATCACGCCGAGAAGGACGCGGCCCGCATTGCTCATGACGCGGCCACCGCAAGCCTCAGGCCGGCGGCTGCGGCTCCGCCTGCTCGCGGGCCTTGCGCGCCTCCGCCTCGGCCTTCTCGCGCTCGGTCCGCTTCTTGCCCGGCAGCGCCTTGCTCGGATTGCTGCGGGCGCCGCGCGGCCGCAGGCCGGAGGCATCGAGGAAGCGCGCCACCCGGTCGGTCGGCTGGGCGCCGACCGACAGCCAGTGCTTCGCCCGCTCGGTATCGAGCGTCACCCGGTCGGGCGAGCCCTTGGGCAGTATCGGGTTCCAGGCACCGATCTTCTCGATGAAGCGGCCGTCGCGCGGGGCATTCGAGTCCGCCACCACGATGCGGTAATAGGGCCGCTTCTTGGCGCCGCCGCGGGCCAAGCGGATTTTCAGGGTCATTGACGATGCTCCTCAAGTTGCATTGCGGTCATTTCTTCTTGAAGGGGAAGCCGGGAAGGCCCTTGGGACCACCGAGCCCCGGCCCTTGCGGGGCTCGGCGGCCGCCGAGCCCGGGCAGCAGCCCGCCACCCGCGGCACCGAGCCCCGGGAGGGTTTTCGGCAACCCGCCATCGAGCGGCGGCAGGTTTCTCAGCTCCGGCGGCAGCGCCGCGGGATCGAGGTTCTTGAGCTCGCCCTGCAGCCGCTCGAGCTCGGCCATGTCGACGCTCGGCTGGCCGCCGCCGAACAGGCCGCCGAAAAGGCCGCCCCGCTGCTTGCCCATCCGCTTCATCATGTCGCCCATCTGCAGATGCATCTTGAGCAGACGGTTGATCTCCTGCACCTCGGTGCCGGAACCCTTGGCAACACGCTTCTTGCGCGAGGCGTTGAGCACCTTGGGATTGTGCCGCTCGAACATGGTCATCGAGCCGATGATCGCCAGCTGCCGCCCCAGCACGAGCTTGTCGAGATCGATATTGTCGAGCTGCTTCCTGGCCTTGCCGAGGCCGGGCAGCAGGCCCATGACGCCAGACATGCCGCCAAGCTTCTGCAGCTGCTTCAGCTGCTCCGCCAGGTCGTCGAGATCGAAGGCGCCCTTCTTCATGCGGGCGGCGATCTTTCGTGCCTTGTCGGCGTCGATCTCGAGCGCCGCCTTTTCGACCAGGCTCACCACGTCGCCCATGCCGAGAATCCGCCCGGCGATCCGCTCGGGGTGGAAGTCCTCGAGCCCGTCCAGCCGCTCGCCGGTGCCGATGAGCTTGATCGGCTTGCCCGTCACCGCCCGCATCGCCAGCGCCGCACCGCCGCGGCCATCGCCATCGACGCGGGTGAGCACGATGCCGCTGACCCCGACCCGCTGATCGAAGCTGCGGGCGAGATTGACGGCGTCCTGGCCGGTCAGCGAATTGGCGACGAGCAGCGTCTCGTGCGGCTTTGCGATGTCGCGGACCGCAACCACCTCGTTCATCAGCGTCTCATCGATATGCTGCCGCCCGGCGGTATCGAGCATCAGCACGTCGAAGCCGCCGCGCCGCGCCTCGTCCAGGGCCCGCCGGGTGATGTCCAGCGCCTTCTCGCCCTTGACGATCGCCAGGGTGTCCACCCCGATCTGGCGTCCGAGGATCGCTAGCTGCTCCTGGGCGGCCGGCCGCGCGGTGTCGAGGGAGGCCATCAACACCCGCTTGCGCTCACGCTCCTTGAGCCGCTTGGCGATCTTCGCGGTGGTCGTGGTCTTGCCCGAGCCCTGCAGGCCGACCATCAGCACCGGCACCGGCGCCGCCGCCTTGAGATCGAGCGGCACGGCATCGCGTCCAAGCGTGTCGACGAGGGCGTCGTGCACGATCTTGATCACCATCTGGCCCGGCTTGATCGACCGGACGACCTCCTGGCCGATCGCGCGCTGGCGCACCTGCTCGGTGAAGGAACGCACCACCTCGAGCGCGACATCGGCCTCGATCAGGGCCCGCCGCACCTCCCGCATTGCCGCATCGACATCGGCTTCCGACAGCGATCCGCGCCCGGTGAGCCGGTCGAAAATTCCGGAAAGCCGTTCCTGCAGTGTCTCGAACATCTGTCCTCGTCTCTTTCGGACGCCTCAAACGCCATTGCACCCGCGGGCGAACATCGCTGGCGGGTGTCGGACCCCGCGCCTCCCGGTGCGTGCGCAAGCACCATGTGAGCGGGGCAAGAAGAGGCTTCAAGCGTCTTCCGGAATGTGCCGGCCTTCTAGGCCATGTGCGGGCAACAGGCAATAGGCAATGGGCAATAGGCAATAGGACAGTGCTCGTCTCGGCGGGCTAGCCCGGGACCAGGATCACCTTGCCCTGCGCCTCCCGGCGGGACAGCACTCCGAGCGCCGCCGCCGTCTGCTCGAGCGGGAACACCCGGTCGATGCGCGGCCTGATCCGCCCGGTGCTGCACATTTCGGCGAGTTGCGCCATGTTGGCGCGGTGCTTGTGGGGCTCGCGCGCCACATGGTCGCCCCAGAACACGCCGACGAGCTCGCAGCCTTTCAGCAACACCAGGTTGAGCGGGATTTTCGGAATGGTGCCCGAGGCGAAGCCGATCACCAGGAACCGCCCCTCCCAGGCGGTGGCCCGCAGCGCCGCCTCCGAGAGGGTTCCCCCGACCGGATCATAGACCACGTCCACGCCCCGGCCTTCCGTCAGCTCCTTCAGGGAGTCGCGCAGCGATGCTGTCGAATAATTGACAACGGCATCCGCCCCGAGCGAGCGGCAGAGGGCGAGCTTGTCCTCGGAGGAGGCACAGGCGATGACCCGCGCCCCCATCGCCTTGCCGAGCTCGATTGCCGCCTGGCCGACCCCTCCCGAGGCCCCAAGCACCGCCAGCGTCTCCCCCGGGCGAAGCCGCGCCCGGTCGTGGAGCGCATGGTAGGTCGTGCCGTAGGTGACGATGAGCCCGGCCGCCTCCTCGAAGGAGATCGAAGGCGGAATCGGGGCAAGCGCGCCTGCCGCGACCGCGATCTCCTCGCGCGCCGCCCCCCAGCCGCAATAGCCCATGACCCGGTCCCCCGGCCGGATTGCGACCACCGCCGGTCCGACGGCCTTGACCGTGCCGGCGAATTCGGCGGCCGGCGAGAAAGGCGGATCGGGCTTGAACTGGTATTTCCCTTCGATGATCAGCGTATCGAAGAAATTGAGGCCGGCCGCCCTCACCGTGACCACAGCCTCGCCGGGTCCGGGCTCGGGCGAGGGCAGATCCTCCACCACCAGATTGGCCGCCGGTCCGAGTGCCCTGCATAGCACAGCCTTCATGAAACGATCCCCTGAACTGTCTTAGAGCCGCCTTGGATAGAGCTTTCTTGCGGCGCACGATATCCCTTGCCCAATTCTCGTCAGAATTGCCCATAGCTTAACGGTGGTGCGGGGGGTGGCCGCACGATTCAACAGGAGTCGAGGGGCATGCGCGGCGTCATCAGCTGGCTCGGATTGGGGTTGTTCGGTCTGGTTTCGGTCGTGTCGGTCGCCGCAGCGCAGACCGCCGACAAGGCTCAGCCCAAGCCGTCGCTCGTCGGCGAGTTCAGCGATTGGGCGGCCTACAGCTACAAAACCCCGACCGGCCAGGTCTGCTACATCGTCTCGCAGCCCAAGAAATCCGAGCCGGAAGGGGCCAAGCGCGACCCCGTGTTCTTCCTCGTCACCCACCGCCCCGGCGACAATGTCCGCAACGAGGTCAACACCATCATCGGCTATGCCTTCAAGAAGGAGTCGACGGCCACGCTGACCATCGACGGCGACGACTTCAACCTGTTCACCAAGGGCGACGGCGCGTGGTCGGATTCGAAGGATACGACCATCGTCGACGCCATGAAGAAGGGCAAGAAGATGGAGGTGAAGGGCACCTCGTGGCGCGGCACCTCCACCGTCGACAGCTACTCGCTGTCCGGCGTGAAGCAGGCCATGGAGAAGATCGACCAACACTGCAAATAGATAAAAAAGGCTCGCATTTCCGGGTTTTTCGACTATCTAAGGCACTGTTTCCGAGGCGATGCGCCTCACTTCCGGTGCCCCATGATCGAAGCTTCCGCAGCTGAGCCTCTAGCGCTGGTCGGCCTCACCCGGGCGGCCCTCGCCGACGCCATGGCCGCGGCCGGCATTCCCGAACGGCAGCGCCGGATGCGGTCTTCCCAGCTCTGGCACTGGATCTACAACCGCGGCGCGGTGTCCTTTGCCGGCATGACCGACATCGGCAAGGAGCTCAGGGCCCGCCTGGCCGAGGCCTTCAGCCTCGAGCGCCCGGAAGTCGCCGCCGAGCAGGTCTCGAGCGACGGCACGCGCAAATGGCTGCTCAGGCTCGGGCCCGATGCGCATGGCCAGCGCCAAGAGATCGAGACCGTCTACATCCCCGAAGAGGACCGCGGCACGCTGTGCATATCGAGCCAGGTCGGCTGCACCCTGACCTGCAGCTTCTGCCACACCGGCACCCAGAAGCTGGTCCGCAATCTCACCCCCGGCGAGATCGTCGGCCAGGTGCTGGTCGCCCGCGACCGCCTGGGCGAATGGCCCGGCCTGCCGCTCAAACAGGCGGACCCCGACCAGCGCGCCATCACCAATGTCGTGCTGATGGGAATGGGGGAGCCGCTCTATAATTTCGAGGCGGTGCGCGATGCCATCGCGATCATTGCCGATGGCGAGGGCCTCGCCATCTCGAAGCGGCGCATCACGCTTTCGACGTCGGGCGTCGTGCCCGAGATCGTGCGGGCCGGCCACGAGATCGGCTCGATGCTCGCCATCTCGCTGCACGCCACGAACGATGCGGTGCGCGACCGGCTGGTGCCGCTCAACCGCAAATATCCGATCGCCGAGCTGCTTGCCGCGTGCCGGGCATATCCCGGCCTTTCCAACGCCCGCCGCATCACATTCGAATATGTCATGCTTAAGGGCGTAAATGATGGGCTGGAGGACGCCCGCGGCCTGGTTAAGCTGCTGCGGGGCATACCGGCCAAGGTCAACCTCATCCCGTTCAATCCCTGGCCGGGCTCCGCCTATGAATGTTCCGACGGCGAGACCATCGAGCGCTTCGCCGCCGTCCTCAACCGTGCCGGCTATGCAAGTCCGGTGCGCACGCCGCGCGGTCGCGACATCCTCGCTGCCTGCGGCCAGCTCAAATCGGCGTCCGAGCGGCTGCGCGCCCGCGCGCGCCAGTCTGACCTTGCGGCAGTTGAATAAGAGCTGCCGATCCGCTAGAGTACAAAAAGAGAACACCCGACAGGCATCGCGATCCGATGACATCCCTTCCCGCCAACGCCGCCGACCCGATCTCGCGCGCCATCTGGGACCTGAAATACCGTCTCAAATCCGATGGCGGGGCGCCGCTCGAGCAATCCGTCGAGGCCACCTGGCAACGCGTGGCGCAGGCCTTGGCCGCGGTCGAGGCGCCGGCCCGGCGCGCCCATTGGGAGGAGGCGTTCCTGAAGGTCATGGAGGATCACCGATTCCTCCCCGCCGGACGCATCCTGGCCG
Organism: uncultured Alphaproteobacteria bacterium; assembly: GCA_963744915.1. Lineage (GTDB taxonomy): Bacteria > Pseudomonadota > Alphaproteobacteria > Rhizobiales > Aestuariivirgaceae > DATAFF01. The sequence goes on along the minus strand of CAVUUY010000011.1, from coordinate 91,121 downwards.
GCGCCGGCACCGGCCGTCGCGTCACCCTGTTCAACTGCTTCGTCATGGGCGCCATCCCCGATTCCATGGACGGGATCTTCGAGGGGCTCAAGGAAGCCGCCCTCACCATGCAGCAGGGCGGCGGCATCGGCCACGACTTCTCCACCCTCAGGCCCAAGGGCGCCCCGGTCCGGGGCGTCGGCGCCGATGCCTCCGGTCCCTTGAGCTTCATGGACGTCTGGGATTCCATGTGCCGCACCATCATGTCGGCCGGGTCGCGCCGCGGCGCCATGATGGGGACGCTCAGCTGCGACCATCCCGACATCGAGGCTTTCATAGCCGCCAAGCGCGATCCGAAGCGGCTGCGCATGTTCAACCTTTCGGTGCTCGCGAGCGACGCGTTCATGACCGCCGTCAAGAACGATGGCGATTGGCCCCTGGTTTTCGCCGGAACGGTCTACCGCACCGTCCGCGCCCGCCAATTGTGGGACCAGATCATGCGGGCGACCTATGAGGTCGCCGAGCCCGGGGTGATTTTCATCGACCGCATCAATGCCGCGAACAACCTCGGCTATTGCGAGACCATCCAGGCCACCAATCCCTGCGGCGAGCAGCCGCTGCCGCCCTATGGCGCCTGCCTTCTCGGCTCGGTCAATCTCGCCCGCTTCGTCGAGCGGCCCTTCACCGCCGAGGCCGGGCTCGACACCGCTCAGCTCGCGGCCACCGCCGCCACCGCCGTCCGCCTGCTCGACAATGTCATCGACGTATCAGCCTATCCGCTGCCGCGCCAGGCCGAGGAGGCCCGCAGCAAGCGCCGCGTCGGCCTCGGCATCACCGGCCTTGCCGATGCGCTCGCCATGTGCGGCCTGCATTATGGCAGCCCCGCGGCAGCGCAGCAGGCCTCGTCCTGGATGGCGGCGATCGAGGCAGCGGCCTATCGGGCCAGCGTCGAGCTTGCCCGCGAGAAAGGCCCCTTCCCGCTGTTCGATGCCGAGCGCTATCTCGCTTCCGGCCATGTCCGGACCCTGCCCGCCGAGCTGCGCGCCGCCATTCGCCGCGACGGCATCCGCAATGCGCTCCTCACCACCGTGGCCCCAACCGGCACCATCTCGCTCTTCGCCGGCAATGTGTCGAGCGGCGTCGAGCCGATCTTCGCCCTGCGCTACGAGCGCAAGCTCCTGGAGGCGGATGGCAGCCATCGGCAGGAGACCGTCGAGGACTATGCGGTCAGGGCTTTCCGCACGCTGCACGGTCCCGATGCGACCCTGCCGCCTGCCTTCGTCACCGCCGCCGACCTCACCCCGGCCGAGCATTTGCGGATGCAGGCGGCGCTGCAGCGGCATATCGATTCATCGATCTCCAAGACCATCAACTGCCCGGCGGACATCAGCTTCGAGGCGTTCCGGCAAATCTATGAGGAGGCCTATGATCTCGGCCTCAAGGGGTGCACCACCTACCGCCCCAATGCCGTCACCGGCGCCGTCCTGACGACTGGCGGGAGCGCCATCACCGCTCCCATCCCCGCCGGCGCCGATGCCGATGCTGCCGGTGCCGATCAGGGCGATAGCGGCGTCGTGTGGATGCGCCAGCCGCTTGCCAGGAGCCCGGTTCTGCCCGGCTTCACCTACAAGCTCAAATGGCCCGAACTCGGACCATGCCATCTACATCACCATCAACGACATCGAGGAACTGGGGCGGCGCCGGCCGTTCGAAATTTTCATCAATTCCAAAAATATGGAACATTATGCCTGGACGGTGGCTCTGACCCGCATGATCTCGGCGGTTTTCCGCCGCGGCGGCGACATTGCCTTCGTCGTCGAGGAGCTCAAGGCGGTGTTCGATCCGCGCGGCGGCCAGTGGCTCGACGGCCGCTACGTACCAAGCCTGCTGGCGGCGATCGGCGGGATCATCGAGCGGCATCTCGTCGATCAGGGCTTCATCCGCAAGGATGGCGACGCGCGCGATACGACCGACAATCAGCCGGCGCCGCCACTGAGCCGCGCCTTGGCGGCAGCACGGGTTGCGCAATGTCCGAAATGCGGCGAGGCGGCGCTGGCCTTTCAGGAAGGCTGCGCCACCTGTCTCGCCTGCGGCCATTCGACCTGCAGCTGAGGCTCAGCCATTGTCGAAGGCGATGTCGCGCCGCGCCGATCGGATCGACACCGTATAGCCCGCCACCACATCGATCAGGCAGATCGTGGTGATGATGAGGAACACCGCCGTCCCCGCCTGGCGGACGATCAGGAACTCGACCAGGGCCACGATGAACACCGCGGTCGACAGCATGTGATCGAGAATCGTCGAGGCGGCCGCGCGCGCCGATTTCAGCACCTCGATGAACAGCACGACAAGCCCGAGCAGGACCACCAAATCGCCGATGGTGACGCCGAGGACCGCCCCCGACATCATCGGCACCGACAGCACCGTGTCGCCGAGCGCCGTCGCCGACAGGAAGACGATGAGATTGTAGATGAGGATGACGACGATCAGAAACGGGAAGGCGGCCGCGAACTGCATGCGATGGCTCAGAACTCGCTCTTCGGCTCCAGCACCTTGCGGCCGCGATACATCCCGGTCTTCAGGTCGATGTGGTGCGGCCGGTGCAGCTCGCCCGTCTGCTTGTTCTCGACATAGGTCGGCTTGGCCATCTTATGGCCGGAACGCCGCATCCCGCGCTTGGACGGCGAGGTTTTTTTCTTGGGAACAGCCATCGGTCAATCTCCAACGCATGAGCCCGCCGCCGGCGGCTCGAAAGTCGCGGCGGCTTATACAGGGCGACATCAGTTCTGGCCAGAGATTTTCGTTGCGCCATCCCGGTCCAGGCAGTCGAGATAGGCGATCGAGCCAGGGATCCGGCGCTTGAGCCGCCCCGCCATGCGCTCGAGCTGGTTGCCCGGCCGCCCCGCCCGGCGCATGATCGGATTGGGCAGCGCCGCCGCCAGGAGCACCGCCTCCCGCGTCGACAGATCCCGCGCCGATTTGCGGAAATGGTGCTGCGCCGCAGCCTCCGCCCCATAGATCCCCGGCCCCCATTCTGCCACATTCAGATAGACCTCGACCACCCGCCGCTTGCTCCACAGGAAGTCGATCCAATAGGCGAGCGGGATCTCCAGCGCCTTGCGCAGGTAGGACCGGTACGGCCACAGGAACAGGTTCTTGGCCACCTGCATGGTGATCGTCGAGCCGCCCCTAACGCTCGCCGCTTCGCCGTTGGTCACCTCCGCGAAGAGGTCGCTCAGCACGTCCCAGTCGACCCCGTGATGCAGGCAAACCCGGGCATCCTCGGAAGTCACCACGGCCCTCACCAGCCGCGGCGAGATCTGATCGAGCGGCCGCCAGGCATAGTCGATCTTGTCGCCGGCCAATGCATTCCACAGCATGGTGGCCGAGACCGGTGGCGGCACGAACCAATAGACGATGGTCAGCAAATAGGGGATGGCAAAGACGGCGCCGATTGCAATCAGGGCGCGTTTCCCCCAGGTTTCCAGGGGCTTAGGCTCCCGATCAACCGCAAATTCGACGCCGGACGCCCCGTTCGGCAATTCTGTTGAGTTTGCCATGTGCCGACCTTAAGACACGGGCGGGCACGCGCAAGCGTGCTGCCCCGCGCTTCGCGCCTATCTTTCGGGAAAAGAGTGAATCGCATAAATCTTGAAACTGCCCTGAAGCGCACCGCCGCCGAGGTCGACCGGCTGCTCGACCAGCTGCTGCCGCTCGACAATGCCCGGGCGCCGCGCATCGTCGAGGCGATGCGCTATGCCGCGATTGGCCAGGGCAAGCGCATCAGGCCGTTCTTCGTGACCGAGAGCGCCCGCATTCTGGATGCCCCCGCCGAGGGGGCACTGCGCACCGGGGTCGCGCTCGAATGCGTCCATTGCTACTCGCTGGTCCATGACGATCTGCCCGCCATGGACGATGACGACCTGCGGCGCGGCAAGCCGACCTGCCACAAGGCATTCGACGAGGCCACTGCCATTCTCGCCGGGGACGGGCTGCTCACCCTCGCCTTCGACATCCTTGCCGATCCGCTGACCCATCCCGACGCCGCCATCCGTGTCGACCTCATCGCCAACCTCGCCGGCGCTGCGGGTCATTCCGGCATGGTCGGCGGCCAGATGCTCGATCTCCTGGCCGAGCAGCAGAGCGACTTCGATCTCGATCACATCGTGCTGCTGCAGGGGATGAAGACCGGAGCGCTGTTCCGCTACTCGCTCGAAGCCGGCGCCATCCTGGCCAGGGCCGGCGCCGCCGACCGCGCCGCGCTCGCCACCTTCGCCGACAAGATCGGCCTCGCCTTCCAGATCGCCGATGATGTCCTCGACGTCGAATCGACCCCCGACGCGCTCGGCAAGGCGACCCAGAAGGACCGCTCGGCCGGCAAGGCGACCTTCATCGATCATTTCGGGCTTGCCGGCGCCAAGGCCCGTGCAGCCGCCCTGACCGGGGAAGCAGTCGCCGCCCTCGACCGCTTCGGCGAGCGCGCGAAGCTGTTGGCCGAAGCGGCCCGCTTCATCGTCGAGCGGAAGAGTTGAAAGGGGCAAGTAGGCAAATAGGCAATAGGCAAGTAGTGAGTAGTGAGTAGTGAGCAGGAGCAGCGCAGTCTTTTGCCTATTGCCTATTGCCTACTTGCCTATTGCCTATTGCCACCGCCAGCGCTTCGAGCGCGGCGTCGCGGATGTTCATCTCTTCGAGATGCGCGACCGTTTGGCTCACATAGTCGACGCAGCGGCCGGACACCCCCACTCCCTGCAGCACATGGCGCAGCTGGTCCTCGAAGCCGAGGCGGCCGGCATATTGGGGATGACTCCGGTCGGCCTCGTAGACCAGCGCCGTCACCACGCGCCGGTCGCCGTCGAGCAGCCGCACCGGACGCTCGCTTTCGACATAGACGGCCGTGACCTGCTCGCGGGCTCGCAGATAGGCGAGGGTGGCCGGCCACTGCGCCGCTTCGATGCGATAGGCGATGCCGCGGCAGGCCCCGCCGCGATCGAGCCCCATCACCAGGCCGGGCTTCTCCGGGCTGCCGCGATGCACATAGGAGTAGATGCAAAGCCGCCGGTGATGGCCATGCAGCAGCGCCTGACGCCGCTCGGCATAGGGGATGTCCGGCCGCCACATCAGCGAGCCATAAGCGAAGACCCAGGAGTTGGCCATGCGGGCTTAGCGGCTGTGGCGACCGAAATCGGGCTGCGCCGTGTCCTGCCCGGCGGCGACGATGCCGCGGCGGATCTCCCGCGCCCGGGTGAACAACGCCAGCAGCTGCTCGCCATCGCTCCAGCGAATGGCCCGCTGCAGCGCCGACAGGTCCTCCGAGAAGCGCCCGAGCATTTCCAGCACCGCCTCCTTGTTGTTGAGGAAGACGTCGCGCCACATGATCGGATCGGAAGCGGCGATGCGGGTGAAGTCACGAAAGCCGCCGGCCGAATATTTGATCACCTCCGAATTGGTGACCTCTTCGAGATCGGCCGCCGTCACCACGATATTGTAGGCGATGAGATGCGGCAGATGGCTGGTGATGGCGAGCGCCAGGTCGTGATGGTCGGGCGTCATCCGGTCGACATGCGACCCGAGCGCCCGCCACAAGGCTGCGAGCTTCTCCACCGGCTCGGCAGCGGTGCCGGGAAGCGGCGTCAGGATGCACCAGCGATTGTCGAACAGCTCGGCAAAGCCTGCCTCGGGCCCCGACAGCTCGGTCCCGGCGATCGGGTGGCCGGGGATGAAATGGACGCCGGGGGGGACATGCGGCCCGACGTCGCGCACCACCGCGCCCTTGACCGAGCCGACATCGGTCAGGATCGCCCCCGGCTGCAGGTCCTGGGCAATCGATGCCGCAATGTCGCGATAGGCGCCGAGCGGCACGCACAGCACCACCAGATCGGCTCCCCTGACTGCCTCGGCTGCCGTCTCGTGCACCCTGTCGACGATGCCGAGCCGGCGCGCCGTGGCGCGCGTCGCCTCGCTCTTGGCGAAGCCGGAAATGGTGCCGGCCAACCCGCCGCGGCGCAGCGCATGGGCCAGCGACGAGCCGATGAGACCGATGCCGATCAGCGCCACATGATCGAACAGCGGCTTTCCTGGCGCGGCGCTCATGACGGCTCCCGGCAGAAGGCAGCGAGCGCCTCGACCACCAGCCGGTTCGCCTCCTCGCTGCCGATCGACAGCCGCAAGGCCTGCGGGATCCCATAGGCCTCCATGCGCCTGAGGATCAGCCCGCGGGCGGTGAGGAAGCGGTCGGCCTGCTCGGCATTGCGGCGCGGGTCGGCTGGAAAGTGGACGAGCAGGAAATTGCCGGTGCTGGGCGTGACCGCGAGGCCGAGGGCGGCGATCTCCTGCGCAAGCCAGGGCAGCCAGCGGTCATTATGGGCCGCCGCGCTGTCGAGATGGGCGACGTCGGCAAGGGCAGCGATCGCGGCGGCGATAGCCGGTGCGCTGACGTTGAACGGCCCGCGGATGCGGTGCAGCACGGCAGCGACCTCGAGCGGGCAATAGGCCCAGCCGATCCTGAGGCCGGCGAGCCCGTACGCTTTCGAGAAGGTCCGCGTCATCACCACATTGTCATGCGCCGAGACGAGGGCGGCTCCGGCCTCATAGTCGCTGCGGCGGACATATTCGGCATAGGCCGCATCGAGCACCAGCAGACAGTTCGACGGCAATGCCCGGTGCAGGCGCTCGACCGCGCCGGAAGGCAGAAAGGTGCCGGTCGGATTGTTGGGGTTGGCCAGGAAGACGATGCGGGTGCGCGGGGTCACCGCCCCGACAATGGCCTCGACATCGGCGGTGAAGCTGCGCTCCGCCGCCGCCACCGGCTTGGCCCCCTGGGCCCTGATCGCGATCGGATAGACCAGGAATCCGTGCTCGGTGTGAACCGCCTCGGTGCCGGGGCCGAGATAGCCATGCGCCAGGAGCTGGATGAGCTCGTCCGAGCCGGCGCCGCACACGATGCGCTCGGCATCGAGCCCGTAGCGCTCGGCGATAGCCTGGCGCAAGGCTGCCGCCGAGCCGTCGGGATAGAGGTGCATGTGCCGGGATGCCGCGGCGAAGGCGTCGAGCGCCGCCGGGCTCGGGCCGAGCGGCGATTCGTTCGACGACAGCTTGAAGACGCGGTCGCCGCTGCGGGCGCCGCTCTTCCCCGGCACATAGGGGGAGATATCGAGAATGCCCGGCCGCGGCGCGGGCTTTGCTGCCGTCATGATCACCTCACCTCGAGCGGGCTCGGATAGCGGCCGACGACCGTCAACGCAAGCAGGTCGTTGCTGCGCCGGAGGCCGATCAGCGGATGCTCGGACTCGGACAGGAACCCGGGCAGGCTGGTCAGCCGGTGCCCGTCCTCGCTCTGAACGTCCCACAGCGGCGCCGGCACGAAATCGCGCGGCAGCCGGCCGGAGGTGGCGACCAGCGTCTCGTCCGCCCCGGTCCGCTCGGCCGGCGCATGGCCGATCACCGCCGCGGTCGGCGGGCTGCCGTCGGACAGCGAAGGCAGCACCCCGATCACCGCGGCATCGCCGCCCAGCCTGTCGAGAAACGGCTGCACCCAATAGCCGCCGATCGGCACCACGGCGACCTCCGCCGGCCGGTCGCGCACCGCCCGGACGGCCAATTCCTCGTCCGGCACGGCGGTAACCGGGATGGTCCCGAAATGGTCGCGCATCTGCGAGCGCATCTCCGGATCGGCGAACAGCGCCTGCGGGCAGCGCACGACGGCGGGCGCCTGCAGCAAGGTCGAGGCCGAGATGATGCGGCGCCAGATCTGCACCACCACCGCCGGCGGCACCGATCCGCTCGCCCGCTCGAGCAGCCGGCGCAGGATGGCCGATTCACGCGCCGGCCGCACCGGCGAGACGGTGCCGTTGCCGGGCTCCCGGGCCTTGATGTGCCGGATCAGCCGGCTGGCATTGAAGCGCTGCTCGAGAAGGCTGAGGATCCGCAGATCGATGTCGTCGATTTCCTGGCGGGCGTCTTCGAGCGTGCGCAGCGGCGGACGGGGCTCGGCCATGGCGGTCCCTCAGTGTTGCTGACGGCTGCGCCGAAGCGACGGCACCGGAATGAGCCGCGGCTTGATCACCGGCATCAGCCGCTTGGCCCGCTTGCCGCGCGAGATGGCATAGACCTGCTTCACCGCCTCGACCACGATCAGGCCGGCAAAGCCGGGCGAGATCCACATGCCGAACCGTTCCAGAGCCGGTGCCGAGCGGATCAGGAAGCTGCGGCCGATCGGCGGCGCAAACAGCGCATAGGCCCACCCGGTGGGCGAGAACGCGGCGTCGCGCAGCAGGTCGGTGAGCTGGCCGCGCGAGAACGGCCGGCCATGGCCGAACGGCGTCGAGTTCGAACCGCGCCCACATGCCGCGCCGGTTGGGCACCACCAGAAGGGCGCGGCCCTGCGGCGCCAGCACCCGCCACAGCTCGCGCAGCAGGTCCGGCAGCTGGTCGGTCAGTTCCAGCCCGTGCACCACCAGCGCCAGGTCGACCGAGGCATCGGGAAGCGGCAGGTCGGCCTCCTCGACCAGGGCTGCGTCATTGAGGCCGGATTGCGGCCAGTGCACCACCCCCTGCCGCGCCGGCATGAAGGCGAACACCCGCTCGGCTTCGGCCCGCCATGGCTCGAGATAGGGAATGGCATAGCCGACCCCGAGCACCCGCGCGCCCTGACCGGCGCGGAAGCGCGAGCGGATGCGATGCGACAGCATGCGCCGCGTCATCTGCCCAAGGGGGCTTGCGTAGAATTCCCGGAGATCGACTACATCCAACATCGGAATTCGAGTATTTGCCTAGCTTTGCCTGGAAGCTATCACAGTCGTCCAAACAAGCGATAAGGAAGCCCCATGCCAGCGCTCGACATACATCAATTCCTCTGCCGCAAGGACAATTTTGGCGTTTTGCTGCGCGACCGGGGCTCCCCGGCCTGCGCCGCCATCGATGCGCCGGAGGACGGCCCGATCGAGCAGGCGCTGCGGGAGACCGGGTGGAAATTAACCCATATTCTCGTCACCCATCATCATGACGACCATGTCGCCGCCATCCCGGCGCTCAAGGCCCGCCATGGCGCCAAGGTGGTCGCCAACCGGGCCGATGCCCGCCGCATCCCTGCGGTCGACGAGACCGTCGAGCCGGGCCAGACCTACGACTTTGCCGGCCACCGCGCGGAAATCATCGATACGCCGGGGCACACCAGGGGTCATATCGCCTGGCACTTTGCACAGGACCAGCTGGTATTCGCCGGCGACACCCTGTTCTCGCTCGGCTGCGGCCGCGTGATCGAGGGGAGCATGGACGAGATGTGGCGCTCGCTTGCCCGGCTGCGCGATCTCCCACCCGACACCCGCGTCTATTGCGGCCATGAATACACGCTGGCCAACGCCCGTTTCGCGCTGTCGGTCGATCCCGACAATCCCAACCTCAAGGCCCGCGCCGCGGAGGCTGCCGCCGAGGTCGAGGCCGGCCGCCCGACGCTTCCCGTCACCATCGCCGGCGAACGGCAGGCCAATCCGTTTCTCAGGCCCGAGGACAGCGCGATCCGGGCCCGGCTCGGCCTTGCCGATAAATCCGACGCCGAGGTGTTTGCCGCGCTGCGCCGCCGCAAGGATGCCTTTTGAGGCGGCGGAGCGACAGGCAATAGGCAATAGGCAATAGTCTCATAATCGCGAACCGTCATATAAAAAGGGCTGCTGATCAGAATCGTCTTCGATTGCGTAGCCCGGCTCCCGAAGCTCGTGCTGGCCACGTCGTCGAACAGCGCCAGCTCCGGCACGTATTCAGGATCTGCGGTTGAACGTGGGTGGAGGATCAATGGACTGCACCAGTTTGTCGCAGGGCAATGACAGGTGTGCCAAATAGCACATCGTGCCCGGTCGCTTGGTTTATGTTTCGATGCGCTCAAAGAAAGCGACACGATCAATGCCTCTTATCACACGCCTGTGGCAGCCATTGGATTGGGACGCCCAGGGCAAAGACGCGCCCTCGCGACATTGGATGAAAATGGCGGTTCAGGGCCTCAGGCAGGAATGGCTTGGCTTCCGCAACAGACATGACATCAACATGGCGAGCGTCAGGATCCGCGAGCTCAAGGACGAAGTCATCCCCAGGCGGATGATGGCAGAAGAAATCGAGCGCATGATCGCTGCCAAAAAGTGCGTCCGCGCGCTCAGCCGGCAACGACAACTCGATCCCGAGTGCTGCCGTGCTGCGTTGAAGACCTTTTATCAACAGATTGCATCTGAACAGAACCAGATCCAAGCCTTGGTTGATGCGATGAGCCTCCTGCATGCCGGCCAGCTTGAGCGTCTGAGAGACAATATCGCATTCGTGTATGATGTCGTTTTCAAGTCGTCGGACGAGGCAGCGAACTCCAAGACCTTGCTCGACTGCATGTTTCGGGAGACCAATCGTCGCCTGAGGCAAAAGGGTTATCTCAGCCGAGCTCTAAGATCCTGGATCAGGGGCAGTGACGACTACATTCGCCAGCGCATCAGAGTGCGCAGGAGAATTGAGGAATTGGCTGCAAGCCAAGGGAAGGACGTCAGTCAGTTCAATTATTTGAACAGGATGCTTCCCTACGAAGAAATGCTGGCCGCCTCGATGGATTTGGAGCCCGCAAGCAATGCCCTTGTCGAACGGCTGGCGGGGAAGAATCAGATCCCATTGTTCGAGCTGATAGGCAATTTGCTGGAAGGTTACGATAAGCATGGCAAGCGAGGGATTCGCCACGCCTTCTTTGACAGTCTGAAACTAGCAAAAGTCCATCCTCAGGACGTCCGAGCAATACGCGAAATCGCTGCGACGCTCCAGCATCAGTCGGACCGATCGAGCGTTGATCCAATTTTGGACAGCCATCCAGGCATTGAAAGAACACGCAAGATCGCAGAAATCCTGATGGTGTTTTCCGATGTCTATTACGAGGTAAACGCGGAATCGCCCCCCAAGGTAACGATCCAGGAACGAATCCTTGGCCGTCCGGCTGACTGGGTTTTCGAAGCCCTCAGCCGGCAGCATGGCGAAAAACACGCCAGCGAAACGGCAAGCTCGGAATGCGTCGCGTTCGCGATGGAGGGGTTCCGCAATGAGTAGGAAGTAGGGAGCATCACGCCATATGCTGCCCGCCATTCACCGTCAGGGTCGAACCGGTGATGAACCCGGCGGCATCGGAGGCGAGGAACACCACGCAGCGCGCCACCTCCTCGGGCTCGCCGAGCCGCCCGACCGGGATCAACGGCAGGATCCGTTTCTCCAGCACCTCGGGGGCGATCGCGCGAACCATCTCGGTGCCGATATAGCCCGGTGCAATGGCATTGACGGTGATGCCCTTGGCGGCCCCCTCCTGGGCCAGCGCCTTGACGAAGCCGACGTCGCCGGCCTTGGCCGCCGAATAGTTGACCTGGCCCATCTGGCCCTTCTGGCCGTTGATCGAGGAGATGCAGATGATCCGGCCAAAGCCCTGCGCCCGCATCCCCTCCCACACCGGCCGGGTCATGTTGAACAGCGCGGTGAGATTGGTGTTGATGACCTCGTTCCATTGCTGCGGCGTCATCTTGTGGAACATGGCATCGCGGGTGATCCCGGCATTGTTGACCAGGATCTCGACCGGCCCGTGCTCCTTGGCGATCGCCGCGAGCTGGCCGTCGCAGGCTTCGTAGCTCGAGACGTCCCATTTCATGGTGGCGATCCCGGTCTCCTGGCCGAACCGCCGCGCCGCCTCGTCATTGCCGGCATAATTGGCGATCACCTTGTGGCCTTCGGCCTTGAGCGCCCTGGAAATTGCCGCACCGATACCGCGGGTCCCCCCCGTAACAATCGCAAGCCGGGCCATGCCAGCCTCCTTCCGCTCAGTGGCGCTCGACGCACATGGCAATGCCCATGCCGCCGCCGATGCACAGCGTCGCCAGGCCCTTACGAGCCTTGCGCCTGGCCATCTCGTGGAGCAGCGTCACCAGCACCCGGCCGCCCGATGCACCGATCGGATGGCCGATGGCGATCGCTCCGCCATTGACGTTGACGATATCGGTATCGAAGCCGAGCTCGCGATTGACGGCGCAGGCCTGGGCGGCGAAAGCCTCGTTGGCCTCGATGAGGTCGAGATCCTCGGCCTTCCAGCCGGCCCGCTTCAGCGCCAGCCGCGACGCCGGGATCGGACCGGTGCCCATGATCGCCGGATCGACCCCGGCATGGGCCCAGGAGACGATCCGGGCCAGCGGCTTGAGGCCGCGACGCGACGCCTCCGTCTCCGGCATCAGGATCACCACCGCCGCGCCGTCGTTGATCCCCGAGGCATTGGCCGCGGTCACCGAACCGTCCTTGTCGAAAGCCGGCCTTAGCTTCGTGACCGAATCGAGCGTCACCCCCTTCTTGATGTATTCATCGTCGCTCACCACCAATTTGCCCTTGCGCGTCTCTATGGTGACCGGGACGATCTCGTCCTTGAACTTGCCGCCTACCTGCGCCGCCTCGGCCTTGTTCTGCGACCTGACAGCGAAACTGTCCTGCTCCTCGCGGGTGATCTGCCACTGCTTGGCGACATTCTCGGCAGTGTTGCCCATATGATAGCCGTTGAAGGCGTCCCACAGCCCGTCCTTGATCATCGTGTCGATGAGCTTGTAGTCGCCCATCTTGACGCCGTCGCGCAGATGCGCGCAGTGCGGCGCCTGGCTCATCAACTCCTGGCCGCCCGCCGCCACGATCTTGGCATCGCCGCTGGTGATCTGCTGCAGGCCGAGCGCAACCGCCCGCAACCCAGAGCCGCAGAGCTGGTTCACCCCCCAGGCCGGGCTCTCCACCGGGATCCCGGCTCCGATCGAAGCCTGCCGGGCCGGGTTCTGGCCGGCCCCGGCGGTCAGGATCTGGCCGAGGATGACTTCCTCGACCTCCGTCGGATCGAGCTTGGCCCGTTCGATTGCCGCCCGCAGCGCCACCGTGCCGAGCGCCGATGCCGCCAAGGACGACAGCGCACCGTTGAAAGAACCGACGGGGGTGCGCACCGCGGCAACGATAGCGACCGATTTGTCAGCAACCGACATCTTCGTCCTCCTTGGATGATGCCGCCAATATCGGCTGCGGGCGACAGGAGTTCAATAACCCGCTTCCTTTGGTCCGACTTGGTCAAGCATGGGGTCCTTTTGCGCTTGCAATTGCGCGAACCGGGGCGCAACAATTTCGCAGAAAACGTGGACTGTGGAAGGAATTTTCCACCTTGGGCACGCCTGAACCCGCCCCCTCTAACAGCGATTCCGCCGCCAACACGGTGGTGATCAAGAAATACGCCAATCGCCGCCTCTACAACACGTCGACGAGCAGCTATGTGACCCTCGACGACCTTTCAGAGATGGTCAAGAAAGGTAATGATTTCTCGGTTTATGACGCCAAAACCGGCGAGGACATCACCCGCTCGGTGCTGACCCAGATCATCTTCGACGAGGAGAACAAGGGTCAGAATCTGCTGCCCATCCGCTTTTTGCGCCAGCTGATCCGATTTTACGGCGACAGCATGCAGGCCTTCATCCCGAGCTATCTCGAATTCTCCCTGGAATCCCTGACCCGCGAGCAGGAGCGGTTCCGCCAGCAGATGATGGAGTCCTTCGGCGGCGAGCCGTTCCGCGCCATAGAGGAGCAGGCACGGCGCAATGTCGCGATGTTCCAGCAGGCCGTGCAGATGTTCAATCCCTTCGTCGTGCCGCCGGCCGGCAGCGGCACCAACGGCGCCCCTGCGGCAGCCCCGGCGGCCGGCGCCCAGTCCGAACCCGCCGCCGCTTCGGCCGAGGAGGACATCCGTGCCCTCAAGGAGGAGCTGAAGGCGGTCCAGCGCCGCATCGAACAGCTCGCCGCCGGCCGCAAAAGCTGATCAGCCGGTCCCTGCCGCTTCCCGTCTTGCCATGATCTGTGCTCATGCCGATGACCGATTAGTCATTCGTGGCGATGGCCGACGCCGATGTAGAAAAGTCACCAAGTATTAGAAGGAACAAGCGATGTCGGCTCCCAAAAGCGATATTGAAATAGCCCGTGCAGCCAAAATGCGGCCGATCGCGGACGTGGGCGAGCGCCTGGGGATCCGCTCCGAGCACCTCATTCCTTATGGTCATACCAAGGCCAAGGTCAGCCTCGACTTTCTCGAGACGCTGAAGGACCGCCCGGACGGCAAGCTGATCCTGGTGACCGCCATCACCCCGACGCCGGCCGGCGAGGGCAAGACCACCACCACGGTGGGCCTCGGCGATGGGCTCAACCGCATCGGCAAGAAGGCGGTCATCTGCCTGCGCGAACCCTCGCTCGGGCCCTGTTTCGGCGTCAAGGGCGGCGCGGCCGGCGGCGGCTATGCGCAGATCGTGCCGATGGAGGACATCAACCTCCACTTCACCGGTGACTTCCACGCCATCACCACCGCCCACAACCTTCTGTCGGCGATGATCGACAATCACATCTACTGGGGCAACGAGCTCGGAATCGATTCGCGGCGCGTCGCCTGGCGGCGGGTGCTCGACATGAACGACCGGGCGCTTCGCGCGGTCGTCGCCTCGCTCGGTGGCGTTGCCAATGGCTACCCGCGCGAGACCGGCTTCGACATCACCGTCGCCTCGGAGATCATGGCCATTTTCTGCCTGTCGACCTCGCTCGCGGATCTCGAGCGGCGCCTCTCGCAGATTGTCGTCGCGGCCCGCCGCGACCGTACGCCGCTCCGAGCCGAGGATCTGAAGGCGCCCGGCGCCATGACCGTCCTGCTCAAGGACGCGCTGATGCCCAACCTCGTCCAGACGCTCGAGAACAACCCCGCCTTCGTTCATGGCGGGCCATTCGCCAACATCGCCCATGGCTGCAATTCGGTGATGGCCACCAAGGCGGGCCTGAAGCTTGCCGATTATGTTGTGACCGAGGCAGGGTTCGGCGCCGATCTCGGGGCGGAGAAGTTCATCGACATCAAATGCCGCAAGGCCGGCCTCGCTCCGGCCGCCGCCGTGGTGGTGGCCACCATCCGGGCATTGAAGATGCATGGCGGCCTGTCCAAGGAGGAGCTCAAGACCGAGAATCTCGCCGCCCTCAAGAAGGGGCTGGTCAATCTCGGCCGCCATCTCGAGAACCTGGCCAAGTTCGATCTGCCGATCGCCGTCGCCATCAACAACTTCATCACCGATACCGAGGCCGAAGCGGAAATCGTCCGGAGCTTCTGCGCCGAAAAGGGCGTCGAGGCGTTCCGCTGCACCCATTGGGCCGAGGGCTCCAAGGGCACCGAGGCGCTGGCGCGCCATGTCGTCGCCTTGGCCGAGCGCTCCAAGCCCGTGCTCAAGCCCCTTTATGGCGATGACCTGCCGCTATGGGAAAAGATCAAGACCATCGCCACGGAAATCTACCGCGCCGACGATGTCGTGGCCGACACCTCGGTCAGGAACCAGCTGCGCGAATTCGAGGCACAAGGCTATGGCAAGTTCCCCATCTGCATGGCCAAGACGCAATATTCCTTCTCGACCGATCCGAATCTCAAGGGAGCGCCGAGCCATCATGTGGTACCGATCCGCGAGATCCGGCTGTCCGCCGGGGCCGAGTTCATCGTCGCCATCTGCGGCGATGTCATGACCATGCCGGGCCTGCCCAAGGTCCCCTCGGCCGAAGTCATCGGCCTCGACAAGAAGGGCCAGATCGAGGGGTTGTTCTGAAAAGGGTGAGTAGTGAGTAGTGAGTAGAAAAGAGCGATGAGCGATTGGCGTAGTTCAGTGCAACGACTCACTATTTCACTACTCACTACTCACTACTCACTACTCACTACTCACCGCTCACTATTTGCCATCCGCTCGCGCAAATGTTGCCGGATCCACATTCGCGCCGCAGATCACCACCCCGATCCGTTCGTGGGGATGCGGCTGGTAGCGGCCTGACAGCAGGGGGGCGAGCGCCGTTGCACCTCCCGGCTCGGTGAGAAGCCGGAGATTGTCCCACAGCCACATCTGGGCCGATTTGATATCGTGGTCCTCGACCAGCACGGAGCGGGCACCGGTCTGGGCCATGATGGCATAGGACAGATCGCCAAGCCGCGATGCGCCGAGCGAATCGGCGGCGATCCCCTGCGTCTCGACCAAAACCGGGCCGCCCGCCTCCAGCGCCGCCGCCAGGGTATTGCACCCCGAGGGCTCGATACCCAGGATCTGATGCGCCCCGGAATACCACGCCGCGATGCCGCCGATCAGCCCGCCGCCGCCGACCGCGACCATGATGGTGTCGAGATCGCTGGCCTGGGCCTCCAGCTCCGCCGCGATGGTGCCCTGGCCGAGCAGCGTCGCCTCGGCATTATAGGCGTGGATCGGCAACGCCCCGCTTTCCGCCGCATAGGCCTCCGAGGCGGCGAGTAAATCGGCATACCGGGCGCCCACGATCGTCACCTCGGCGCCCTCCTGCCTGATCCGCGCCACCTTGGCGGGCGAGGAGATCTCGGGAACGAAGATCCGTGCCTTGACCCCGAGCGTGGCCGCCGCCCGTGCCACGGCGATGCCGTGATTGCCGCCGGATGCTGCCGTCACCCCGGCCGGCGGCGGCTCGAGGCCCACCATGTTGGCATAGGCGCCGCGGGCCTTGAACGAGCCGGTGACCTGCAGGCATTCGAGCTTGAGCGTAACCGGCCGCTGCAGACCATCGAGATGGATGTCGATGACGGGGGTGCGCCGGATATGCGGAGCGATCAACCGGTGCATAGCGGCGATGGACTGACGGTTCAGCATGGGATCTCCAGATCGAGGACCGCGCGACCGGCGCTGCGCTCGACCACCGTCTCGAGCAGCCGCATCGCGCCGGCAAGGCTTGAGCCGGCATCGGCGCCGGACAGCCTGTGGCCGAGATAGAGTCCGGCCAGAAGGTCGCCCGTGCCATGTGGCACCGCCGCGCGCCGGGGGCTCGCCCACCGCGCCACCGTTCCGCGCGCGATGGCCATCGTCACGATTTCCAATTCCGATGCCGCAGCCGATGTCGCCACCGTCTCGGGGACAGGCAGGGCCAGCGCCGCCGCCACCGCATCCTGGTCGCTGGCAATGGTGCGCGAGGACAGCCAGCCGAGCTCGAAAAGGTTCGGCGTCGCGATGGAGGCGATGGGCAGAAGCCGGTCGCGGATGGCCGCCGCCACTGGTTCCCCGACATAGAGCCCGCCTTCCTCATCGCCGATCACCGGGTCGACAAGGACGATGAGATCAGCGCGTCTGTCCTTCAGGCGGGCAAGGCGGTCGGCGACCACAAGGACCTGATCGGCGCTGGCGAAATACCCCGTCATCACCGCGGCCGCGCGATCAAGCACGCCGAGCCGGTCCAGCGCGTCCATCATGGCGCCGAGCTCCAGGGCCGGAAGCCGCAGACCGGCGGGCCGGCCCATGCCCGGATGGTTCGACAGCACCACCGTCGGCAGCTCGATCGCCCGCCGGCGCAAGGCATGCAGGCCGGCCACCGTCGCGCGCAATCCGACATTGCCATAGGCCACGGCGGAGGCGATGGCGACGACCGCATCGTCGCCCGGCTTCCTTTGCAATGCGGCACGCTCTTCAGATGACATTGAGCTCGGCAAGCGGCGCGCCGGCAGCGATGCGCTGATAGCCAAAACGCGTCACGTCGATGGTGCGGTATTCGCCATGCATGATGTGCTCGGCAACGGCCTGCCCGACCGCCGGCGCCTGCTGCAAGCCATGTCCGGAAAAGCCGTTGGCGAAATAGAAATTGCTCAGGCGCGGGTGCGGGCCGACGATCGCGTTCTGGTCGAGATCATTGTAGTCGTAATGCCCGACCCAGGAATTGGTCGCCTTTATCGCCTCGAAAGTCGGCACGCGCCCGGCAAGCCGCGGCCAGATCTCGTCTTCGAACCAGCGGTGGTCAACGTCGAAATCGAGTTGCCGCGGCTCGTTCCCCTCTTCCGGCGACAGGCCGGTGATGAATTGCCGGCCCTCCGGCCGGACGTAAAGTCCGCTCGTATCGATGGTGAGCGGCGCCTGGTGCAGTGCTTCCGAGGCATCGCGGCAATCGAACACGAAGACGTAGCGCTTGCGCGGCCCGACCGGGAGCGCAATGCCGGCCAGCCCTGCGATCTTGCCGGCGGCGGGTCCGGCGGCATTCACCAGCACGCCACAGTCGATCGTCCGTCCATCGCCCAGCTTGACGCCACCGACCCGATTGCCGTCATGCTCGAGCGCGGTGACCTCGCCGGTCAGCCATTCGGCGCCGAGCGCCCGCGAGCCGCTGCGGAGCCGATTCATCCACGCCCATGGATCGAACCAGCCCTCGCCGCTCTCTCCGAAGCCGCCGCATGCCACCCCCTCGACCGAGATCCATGGGAAGCGCGCGGTGAGATCCTTCCGGTCGAGCAGCGCGATATCCGCCCCGAGCCGGCGCTGCAGCGCGACATTGGCGCTCATGGTTTCCGCGCCCTCCTCGCTCGCCAGGATCAGATAGCCCTGCTCGCGAAAGCCGATTCCGGCATCGCTCCCATGCTCCTCTTGCAGAGCACGGATCAGCCGAAGCCCGTATTGCGACAGGAGGATGTTCTCCTCCGTCGAGAATTGCTGGCGAATGCCGCCGCAGGACAGCGTCGTGCTAGCCCTGCTGTAGGTCGGATCGCGCTCGATGACCAGGACGCTTCCTGGGAAACCGCCCTTTTTCAATGCATAGGCGACGGCCGAGCCGACCACGGCTCCGCCCACCACAACGACGTCACGCTGTTCTCGCATGGGTGAAGACTGGCCCAAAATGGCCGTCACCTCAAGCGGGCGCCGCCTGTCACCCGTCAGTCCTTGGCGAGCTCGGCGAGCTGGTTGGCGGCAAGCGACAGGCGCGCCAGGTCGAAGGGCCGCTTCCGCAGAAGCTGATCGATCTCCCGGCGCGTCCGCTGCAGCAGCTCGGCGCGACCGGCGCTCCAGGCCGACCAGCCCTGAGCCGCGCCATCGCCCTTCATGGCCCGGGCGGCAATCGCCCGGTGGATTTGAAGGATGCCGTCGACGGTGCGGTTGATGGCGAGGCGCTCATGAAAGCGCGACGGCGGGATCTGCATTGCCTGCCCTACCAATCGATCGATGGCCAGCGCGCTGCCGACCTCGAAAAACAGCTGCGCCACCGTCTTGATGGGCTCCTTCGCCCGCGCGGCAACCTGGACGATGTCCGGCGCCCGCTGCAGATACCGCAAGCCGGCGAAGCGCTCCGCCACGGCGGCGGGAATGCCCTGATCGAGCAGCACCTGGCGGCGATCCGCCATCCGCTGCAAGGCGCTCGGCGGCAGGACCTGGTCGAGTATCTGGGAAAGCTCGGCGATTCCTGCCGCATATTGGGCAACGAGCTCGGCCAGCCCGGCGGCGAGGGGGACATTGCGCAGGAACCAGATGGTGCCGCGCCGCAGCAGGTTCTGCAGCTCGATGTAAAGATCGAGCTGGCAACGGCCGCCGATCTTGTCGTCGAGCGTATCGACGAGCCCGTTCAGCGCCACGAAATCGAAGCTGTCGCGCGCCATCGCATAGGCGCCGGCAATCTCGGTCACCCCGAAGCCGGTCTCCTCCTTCAGCCGCCATACGAAATTGGGCCCGCCGCGATTGATCATGCTGTTCGCAAGCTGCGTCGAAATGATTTCCCGCCGCAGCCGATGGTGGTTGACGGCCTCGGGAAAGGCTTCCGACAGCTGGCGCGGGAAATAGCGCAGGAGCTCGCGCCCGAGATAGGGATCGTCCGGCACCGGCGAGTGGTTGAGCTCATCGAAAAGCGCAAGCTTGGCATGCGCCATCAGCACGGCGAGCTCCGGCCGGGTCAGCGGCCGCTTGGCCGCCTCGCGCTCACTGAGCTCGGTCTCGTCAGGCAGCTGCTCGAGATGGCGTACCAGCCGCTGCGCCGCCTCGAGCGTCCGGATCAGCCGCGCATTGGGGGCGAATTCCTCGATCCCGCGTATTTGCGCCATGCTCAGGCAGAGCGTCTGCAGATAGTTGTTGCGCAACACTGCCCGCGCCACATCGTCGGTCATGGCGACGAGCAGCCGGTTGCGGTCCGGCCGCGTCAGCTCGCCCGCTGCTTCCGCCGCACCCGTTGCGATCTTGATGTTGACTTCGACATCCGAGGAGTTGACCCCGGCTGAATTGTCGACCGCATCGGTGTTGATGCGCCCGCCGGCCAGGGCGAAATCGATCCGCCCGCGCTGTGTCAAGGCGAGATTGGCACCCTCGCCCACCACCGTGGCCTGGAGCTGGTCGGCGCTGATCCGCACCGCGTCATTGGCACGGTCGCCGACATCGACATTGGTTTCATGGCTGCCCCGCACATAGGTGCCGATGCCGCCGAACCACATCAGGTCGACCTTGAGCTTCAGGATCGCGGTGACCAGCTCGTTGGGCGTCACGCTGTCCTGGGACAACCCGGTCAGGGCGCGGATCTCCGCCGTCAGCGGCACGGCCTTGAGGCCGCGCGAGAACACGCCACCGCCTTGGCTGATCTGGCGGGGATCGTAGTCGCGCCAGCTCGAGCGCGGCAGCTCGAACAGCCTTTGGCGTTCGGCGAAGCTGGTTTCAGGCTCGGGGTTCGGATCGATGAAGATGTCGCGATGATCGAAAGCCGCGACGAGCCGGATCTGCCGCGACAGCAGCATGCCGTTGCCGAACACGTCGCCCGACATGTCGCCAACCCCGGCGACCGTGAACGGCGTCGTCTGGATATCGACATCCATCTCCCGGAAATGCCGTTTCACCGCCACCCAGGCACCGCGTGCGGTGATCCCCATGCCCTTGTGGTCGTAGCCTGCCGAGCCGCCGGAGGCGAAGGCATCGTCCAGCCAGAAATGATGCTCCTCGGCGATGGCGTTGGCGATGTCCGAGAAGGTTGCGGTGCCCTTGTCGGCCGCCACCACCAAATAGGGATCGTCATGGTCGAACCGCACCACATCGGGCGGCGGCTGCGTCTTGCCCTCGACGATGTTGTCGGTGAGATCGAGCAGGCTCGAGACGAACAGCTTGTAGGCGCTCGTCCCTTCCGCCAGCACCGCGTCGCGGCTGCCGCCGACCGGCAAATGCTTCGGCACGAAACCGCCCTTGGCGCCGACCGGAACGATCACCGCATTCTTGACGTTCTGCGCCTTTTCCAGCCCCAGGATTTCAGTGCGGAAATCTTCCGGCCGGTCCGACCAGCGCAGGCCGCCGCGGGCAATCGGCCCAGCCCTCAGATGCACGCCCTCGAACCGCGGCGAATAGACGAAGATCTCCGCGAATGGCCGCGGTTCCGGCAGCTCGTCCAGCGAGCGGCTGTCGATCTTGAACGACACCGTGGGATAGCGCTCGTCCTCGGGCGCCGGCTGGTAATAGGTGGTGCGCAGCAGCGCCTGGATCAGCCGGAGGAAGCGGCGGAGAATGCGGTCCTCATCGAGGCTCGGCACCGATTCGAGACGGCCCTCGATCTCGGCCACCATCTGGTTGCCGCGCGCCTGGCGCTCCTCGATGGCAAGGCCGCTCTTGGGATCGAACCGGATCTCGAACAGCGCCACAAGCTCGCGGGCGATCGCCGAGTGCTTGAGGATCGTCTGCATGATGTAGGCATTCGAGAACTGGATGCCGGCCTGGCGCAGAAATTTGCCACAGGCCCTGAGCACCACCACCTGGCGCCAGTCGAGCCCGGCCGACAGGATCAGGCCGTTGAACGCGTCGTTCTCGGCAATCCCGTGCCACACGGCCAGGAATGCATTTTCGAGCCGGGTCGGCACGTCCGGACCGGCAAGAAGCTCCGGGCTCGGCGCCGCCATCGCGACGTCGTGAACGAACACCTGCCGCCGCGCGCCATCGATCATCGGGCTCAAGGTGAAGCTGTGCTCCTCGATCGCCTTGAGACCCATCGCCTCGAGCACCGGCAGCCGCGATGACAAAAGGATCGGCTGGCCGAAGCGATAGAGCTTGACCCGACAGATCGCGGGGCCGTCCTCCGGGCTGCGCCACACCGCGACGGCAATGCCGCCGTCGCTCAGCCTGTCGATCTCGGCAATGTCCTCGAGCAATTCCTGCGGGCTGTAGAGCTCGGTGTAGCCCGCCGGAAACGCCCCACGGAACCGTTCCTCGATGCGCTGCGCCGCCAGCGTGCCGAGAGCCGCTGCGGCCGCCGCCGCGAGCCTGTCGTCCCAGGTCCGGATGACGGCGCGGATCGCATCTTCGAGCTTGTCCGGGTCGGGCGACGGCGTCGTTTCGGGGTCGCGGGCGATGATGAAATGCACCCGCACCATCGTCCCCTCGCCAAATGCCGGCTCGAAGCTCGTCACCTTGCCGCCATAGGCCTCGGCGATCAGCTCGCCGACCTTGATCCGGTTGTCGGTGTTGAAGCGGTCGCGCGGCAGGAACACGAAGGCCGAGATGAAGCGGTCGAACTTGTCGCGGCGCACGAACAGGCGGGCGCGCGGCCGCTCGGCCAGCCGCATGATGCCATGCGCCATGGTCGACAGCGTCGGGACGTCCATCTGGAACAGCTCGTCGCGCGGAAAGGTCTCGAGAACATTGATGAGACCCTTGCCCGAATGGCTCTGCGGGTTGAACCCGCTCGCCGTCACCACCCGCTCGATCTTGCGGCGGATCAGCGGGATTTCGCGCGGGCTCCTGGTATAGGCGGTCGAGGTGAACAGGCCGACCACGCGCAGCTCGCCGGTGAGCTCGCCTGAAGCGTCGAACTGCTTGATGCCGACATAGTCCATGGGCGCCCGGCGATGGACCGTCGCCATGACGTCGGACTTGGTGATGATGAGCGGCGCCGGCTGCATCAGGAAAGCGCGGATCTCCGGCGTGATCGTCACCATGGCGCCACCGCGCCGCAGCACCTGCATGGCGGGATCGCGCAGGATGCCGAGGCCGCTCCCCGGCACCGGCTCGAGCTCGCCGCTCTCGGCGCTCCGGGCGAATTTGTAGTTGCGGGCGCCGAGGAAGGTGAAATGGTCGTCGAGCAGCCATTGCAGGAAGGCCATGCCCTCGGTCAGCTCCTCGACCGGGATCGGCGGCGGGTTGCGATGATAGGCCTCGATCGCATCGAGCACCCGGCGCTGCATCGGCCGCCAGTCCAGCACTGCGGTGAGGACATCGGCCAGGGTGCGTTCGAGCTCCTGCTTCAGCCGCTCGCGCTGCGCCTCGCTGACGACGCCGGCCACCTCGATATACATGAAGCTTTCGCGCACCCCGCCTTCGGCGGTGCTGCCGGGTTGGAGCACCTCGATCAGCTTGCCCCGGGCGTCGCGCTGGACCGCAATGATCGGGTGGAGCACGAACAGGATCGGATAACCGAGCTCGTTCAGGACGTTGAGGGTCGAATCGACCAGGAACGGCATGTCGTCATTGGCGATCTCGATGGCCGTCATCGCGTCCCGGTCGCCATTGCCGGTTGCCGGCGACAGCCGGATCTGGGTCCGTCCCGGCACCCGGTCGCTGAAAAAGCCATAGGCCCGCGCCGCGATGGCCTGGAGATCTTCGGCGCTGTGGGCCGCGAGATCGTCCTCCGCCGCGCCGGCGAAGAGCTGGCGGCTGAATGCGGCGAGGCCCGAATCGGTCCCCCCGACCCGTTTGCTGGTAGTCACCGCTGTGCTCATTTCAGTGTCCATCTTGTTCCCCGGCAGACTTCAGTGAACGCTCTTTTGGTGAGCGTCAGATGACAAGCCAATTGACCCTTTATAGCCCCATTCCGATCGAACCAGCGCCCGCACCCGCCCTTTTTTCCCAACTCAGGGCGGCCAGACCGGCAGGACGATCAGATGATCGGGCAGCTCGTCGGGATTGTCGGCGCCGGGTGGAACATGCTCCGCCAGGATCGCCCCGGCAGCGGCGACGGCGCCCACCAGCCCTTCGATTGCCCGGCCGGTGCGGATTTCCGCCAGCAACCGATCGATGATGCCGCGCCACGCTTCCGGCGCCACCCGCTCGGCGATGGCGGTGTCGGCAATGATTTCGCAATAGCGCTCGGCCAGCGCCACGAAGATCAGGACACCGGTGCGACCGCGCGTCGTATAAAGCTCCTGCGTGAGGAACTGCTCCCGGGCGCAGCGCCGGGCGTGCTTGCGGCGCACGGCGCGCGGTGTCACCGCCAACCGTACAGGCCACACGCCGAGAACGAGGGCCAGAAACGCGAAAGTGGCAATCGTCGCGGCATAGATGGTGACAGGGCTCAGCCAGAACAGCCAATAGAGCACCGGCGGCACGGCCAGCGCGACGATGGCGGCCCAGGCCAGCGGCACCAGCACATAGTCGTCGCAGCGTGGCGCAATGACGACGACGATTTCACCGGCCGTGGCACTCTCCGCGGCAGCGATCGCCTCGGCGACCCGGCCGCGGGCATGTTCGGTTGCGAGATGATGCGGACGCATTGCCGGCCCTACCAGCTGCCCGAGGCGCCACCGCCGCCCGAGCTGCCCCCTCCGCCGCTATAGCCGCCGCCAAAACCACCGCCGCCGAAACCGCCGCCGCCCCAGCCGCCGCCATACCAGCCGCCGCCATAGCCGATCCGGCGACCGGAAACGAACCCACCGCGCATGACCTGGATGAAGATCAGGAAAATGACCAGCCAGACGAAGATGGTGAACCACATTTCGAGCGGATCCTGCTGCGGCGCGAGCTCCGTCTCGAGCTTGCGTCCCTCACCGTTGAGGACCTTCTCGATATCGGCAATGCCGGCCCGGATGCCGCCGGCAAAATCGCCGGTCTTGAAGCGCGGCGTGATGGCATTCTCGATGATCAGCTTCGACAGCGCATCGGTCATCGCGCCCTCGACGCCATAGCCGTTCTCGATCGACACCTTGCGTTCCTTGGGGGCGACCAGAAGCAGCACGCCATCGTCGCGCTTGGCATCGCCGAGCTTCCAATGGCGGAACAGGCGGTTGCCATAGTCGCGGATGTCATAGCCCTGAAGCGAGGGGACGATCGCAACCACCACCTGGTAGCCCGAACTCTGCTGATAGGCACGAAGCGACCGGTCGAACTCGTCCCGCGCGGTCGGCGGGAGCAGGTCCGCCGCATCGACGAGCGGTCCGGTCAATGGCGGGAACTGGGGGTCCTCCGCCCTGACCGGGCCGGCATGGAGCATAAGCGCCAGGAGGGCCGCGACGAGGACCGCCAGGCTGCGGCGCATCATTGGGCCGGGGCTGGTGCGGCCGGGGCTGGCGCAGGAGCCGGGGCAGGTGCGGCCGGGGCTGGCGCCGGAACCGGGGCCGGGGCCGGGGCTGGCGCAGCCGGGGCTGGCGCCGGAGCCGGGGCTGGCGCCGGAGCAGCCGGCTTGGCAGCTGGCTTGTTGAAGTCCACCTTGGGAACCTCGGTCGCCTCCTCCTTGATGGTGAAGGTCTGGGCCGGCTTCGCATCGGGATAGAGGAAGGATGCCCACCAGCGGCCGGGAATGGTGCGCAGCTCCGTATTGTAGACCCTGACCGCGTCGATATAGTCGCGGCGCGCCACCGAAATCCGGTTCTCCGTCCCCTCGAGCTGCGATTGCAGCGCCAGGAAGTTCTGATTCGACTTCAAATCGGGGTAATTCTCGACCACCGCCAGGAGCCGTGCCAGCGACGACGACAGCTGCGCCTGATTCTCCTGAAATTTCTGGAAGGCTTCCGGATTGTTGACGACATCGGCCGGAATCTGCATCTGCGTCGCCTTGGCGCGCGCCTCCACCACGGAGGTCAGGACGTCCTTCTCCTGGGCGGCATAGCCCTTCACCGTCTCGACCAGGTTCGGAATCAGGTCGGACCGCCTCTGATACTGATTGAGCACGTCGCTCCAGCCCGCCTTGACCCGTTCCTCGTAGGTCGGGATGTTGTTGATGCCGCAACCGGTGAGGAGCAGGAGAAGCGACAGGGCGAGTTGCGGTGCCCAGTGCCGCGGTGCCGCGGCGAGCCATCGAGACATGGTCGGTGCCTTTCTCAAGGTTTCTTGGTGATGTCGTTGTCGGGATTCGGCATGTAGCCCGGACCGACCACCAGCGGCTTGTCGGGAAGCTCGGACTGGTCGGCAGCGCTGCGGAAGGTCCGGCTGACGCTGCCGAGCACCGTGCCCTGCGGCCCATCGAGGAGGCGCAGCTCGACCCGGTAGTCCTTGTCCTTCCTGACGCCCTTCACCGGCGGCGTGCGGAACATGTATTGCAACTGGCCGCTGCGGGTCGGCGTATCGATGACGATCTCGGGGCCGCCTGCCGGATCCTCGAGCCGCGCCTCGACCACCGAACCCTCCGGCAGCCTTCGTTCAGGCTTGGCGACAAAGCCGTAATAGACCTCGCCGATCCGGTAATTGGCGACGAAGCCGCCGCCGGCGAAGCTGAAATACGGGCCTTTGTCGCCATCGCAGCCGATGAGCAGGAACATCGCCGCGAGGGCTGAAACGGGTCGGAACATGCGCTCACCTGTCGTGGTCGCTCCGGAGCGGGACGCCGAGCAGCCCCTCCGGTCTGAGGAGGAAGATGAACACCACTGCCGCGAAAACTGCAACGTCGCGATAACCGATGGCGAAGAACGTCGACCAGGCCGTTTCGAACCCGGCGAGCACGAACCCGCCGAGTATCGCCCCGGCGATGGTGCCCGATCCGCCGATCACCGTCGCGAACAGCGCCTTCAAACCGAGCACCAGCCCCATATAGAAGCTGACCCCGCCATAATAACTGGCAACGATGAAGCCGGCGACCCCGGCAAAGGCCGACGACGTCGCCACCGTGAGGGCAATCGTCCGCGCCGTGTCGATGCCGCACAGCTCGGCGAGCCGGCGATCCTGCGACACCGCCCGCCAGATGCGCCCCGCCGCGGTGCGCTCGAGACCGATGAGCAGGCCGGCCGACAGCACGAGCGCCAGTACCAGAACCACGATCTGCATGATGGTGATCTGAACCGTGAAGCCGCCGATGTCGGCGGTCGCGGCCCTGTCCTGGAACACCGGCGGCAGCCATTGCTCGCGCCCACCGGACTGGATCCGCAAGGTTTCGGAGACGATGATGCCGACCCCCACCGAGGCGATCATCAGCGCCTGGCTGCGCTCCCCGATCAAGCGGGCAAAGGCCAGGCGATGGGCGGCGATCCCGAGCACCGCCGTGCCGAACACCGCCACCAGGAAGGCAATGACCAGGGCGCCCAGGTCGAACAGGCCGAAGCCGGCGGCAACCAGGACCGCCATGATGGCGTAGAAGGCGCCGAAGGTCATGAAGTCGCCGAAGGACAGGATGACCCGGTTGGTGATCGCATGCACCAGCGCGTAGGCGACGGCCAGCAGGCTGTAGAACGAGCCGACGATCAGGCCGTTCAGCACCTGTTGAACGAGATATCCGCCGGAGACATGCATGCGGTCAGCGCTTTCCCCATGCCGCAGCGGCAGGCTTTAGAGCATGATGCTGCTAGATCCGCCGCGCCAGCATCAACTTCTTGATCTCGGCAATCGCCTTCGCCGGATTGAGCCCCTTGGGGCAGGTCTTGGTGCAGTTGAGGATGGTGTGGCAGCGATAGAGCCGAAATGGATCCTCCAGCCCGTCGAGACGCTCGCCGGCCGATTCATCGCGCGAATCGACGAGCCAGCGATAGGCCTGGAGCAGGGCCGCGGGACCGAGATAGCGCTCGCCGTTCCACCAATAGGACGGACATGAAGTCGAGCAGCAGGCGCAGAGTATGCATTCATAATAGCCGTCGAGCTTGGCGCGGTCGGAGCGCGACTGCAGCCTTTCGGTCGGCGGCGGCGGCGTGACCGGCTTGAGCCAGGGCTCGACCGCCTCCAGCTGGGCAAAGAAGATGCTGAGATCCGGCACCAGATCCTTGATCACCGGCATGTGCGGCAGCGGATAGATCTTGACCGGCCCCCTGACGTCCTCGATCGCCAGCGTGCAGGCCAGCGTGTTGGTGCCGTCGATGTTCATGGCGCAGGAGCCGCAGATCCCCTCCCGGCACGACCGGCGGAAGGCCAAGGCCGGGTCGACCTCATTTTTGATCTTGATCAGTGCATCGAGCACCATCGGCCCGCACTTATCGAGATCCACGAAGTAGTTGTCGAGCCGCGGATTGGCCTTGTCGTCCGGATTGTAGCGATAGATCCGGAATTCGCGCAGACGCCCCGCCGGCGGCCGCGGCCATGTCTTGCCTGCGACCACCCGGGAATTCTTCGGCAGTGTGAGCTGAACCATGCGTCGAGACCGTCTCGCTCAGTAAACCCGCGCCTTAGGCGCGATATATTCGATGTCGTTGGTGAGGGTGAATGCATGCACCGGCCGATAGCCCAGCTTGACCTCGCGCCGGTGCGTATCGGCGAATGACAGCGTGTGCTTCATCCAGTCGATGTCGTCGCGCAGCGGAAAGTCCTCGCGGGCATGTGCGCCGCGGCTCTCGGTGCGGGCCAGAGCGCCGCGGATGGTGACGGCGGCCTGGGCGATCAGATTGTCCCATTCGAGCGTCTCGACCAGGTCGGAATTCCAGATCATCGAGCGATCGCTGACCCGGATGTCCTGCACCCCGGCCCAGATATCGTTGATCTTGCGATCACCTTCCTTCAGGATCTCGCCGGTGCGGAACACCGCGCAATAGTCCTGCATCGTCTTTTGCATCGCCAGCCTGAGCTCCGCCGTCGGCGTGCTGCCGCGGGCATTGCGGAAACGGTCGAGACGCGCCACCGAAGCCTCGCCGGCGCTGCGCGGCAGATCGGGGTGGCGGGCGCCGCGCTCGATCGTCTCGGCGCATTTGAGGGCGCAGGCCCGCCCGAACACGATGAGGTCGGTGAGCGAGTTGGACCCGAGACGGTTGGCGCCGTGGACCGAGGCGCACGCCGTCTCGCCGCAGGCCAGCAGGCCCTGGACGATGGCGTCGGCATCGCCGCGCCGCGGATTGACCGCCTCACCCATGTAATTGGTCGGGATCCCGCCCATGTTGTAATGCACCGTCGGCAGCACCGGAATCGGCTCGCGGGTGACATCGACGCCGGCGAAGATCCGTGCCGATTCGGAAATCCCCGGCAGCCGCTCCGCCAGGAGCTCGGCGCCGATATGATCGAGATGCAGATAGAGATGATCCTTGTGCGGGCCGACGCCGCGCCCTTCCCTCAGCTCGATCGTCATCGCCCGTGAGACGACATCGCGCGACGCAAGGTCCTTGGCGGTGGGCGCATAGCGCTCCATGAAGCGCTCGCCCTCCGCATTGACGAGATAGCCGCCCTCGCCGCGCGCCCCCTCGGTGATCAGGCAGCCGGCGCCATAGATGCCGGTCGGATGAAATTGCACGAACTCCATGTCCGACAGCGGCAGCCCGGCCCGCAGCACCATGGCATTGCCGTCGCCGGTGCAGGTATGGGCCGAGGTGCAGGAGAAATAGGCCCGACCATAGCCGCCGGTGGCCAGGATCGTCTTGTGGGCGCGGAAGCGGTGGAGCGTGCCGTTGTCGATATTGAGCGCAATGACGCCGCGGCACGCCCCGTCGGCATCCATGATCAGGTCGAGCGCGAAATATTCGACATAGAACTCCGCCGCATGCTTGAGCGACTGGCCATAAAGCGTGTGCAGCATGGCATGGCCGGTGCGGTCGGCGGCGGCGCAGGTGCGCTGCGCCTGGCCCTTGCCATAATGGGTCGTCATGCCGCCAAAGGCCCGCTGATAGATCTTGCCTGCCTCGGTGCGCGAGAACGGCACCCCCCAATGCTCGAGCTCATAAACCGCGCCGGGCGCCTCGCGGCAGAGATATTCGATCGAGTCCTGGTCGCCGAGCCAGTCGGTGCCCTTGACCGTGTCATACATGTGCCAGCGCCAGTTGTCCTCGCCCATATTGCCGAGCGCCGCCGCAATGCCGCCCTGCGCCGCCACCGTGTGGCTGCGCGTCGGGAACACCTTGCTGATGCAGGCGGTCTTGAGGCCCGCCACGGCGCAGCCGACCACCGCCCTCAGGCCGGCGCCGCCGGCCCCGACCACCACCACGTCATGGGTGTGGTCCTCTATCGGATAGACCCGGCCATTGATGGCGAAGCTCTTGGCAGGACCGAGGCTGCCATCGCCCGAATGTGATCCGTCCGTGGTTGTGTCCGCCATGTCTCAAGCTCCGAAGCAGATGGCCAGCACCGCCGCGACGCCGGTCACCGCGACGGCAACGCAGAACAGGCTGTTGGCAAGCAGGCTGGTGATCAGGATCATCCTGCCATGCACATAATCCTCGATGATCACCTGCATGCCGAGTTGCATGTGACGCACGATGATGACGATCGCCAGGATGAGCAGCGCGGCAACGATCGGGTGACGGATCGCGGCGATCACCGCCGCATGACCGCCGCCGGCCGTGGCGGCGATGAAGCCGAGCAGGAACAGGACGAGCGGCACGCCGGCCAGCCCCGTTACCCGCTCCATCCACCAATGGTGCACGCCCGACTTGGCCGAACCCAGCCCCAGAACCTTGCCGAGCGGCGTCCGGAAGGAAGTCATGCCGCATGAGCCCTGAGCAGGATGACGAGCCACAGGAGAAGCGTCAGCACGATCGAGCCCGCCACCACCGCCACCGCCCCCCATTCGATGGAGCGCAGGTCGAGCCCCTTTCCAAGGTCCCAGACGAGGTGGCGGATGCCGGCAAGCGTGTGAAACATCAGCGCGAAGGTGAATCCGAACAGAATGAGAAGCCCGAGATAGGAGCCATAAACGGCTTCAATGGAAGCGAAGGCCTCAGGTCCCCGGGCCGCCGCAACCAGCCACGCCGCCAACAGCGCCATGCCGAAATAGAGCATGGCGCCGGTCACCCGGTTGGTGATCGACACGATCATGGTCAGCATCGGGCGGTAGATCTGAAGGTGCGGCGAAATCGGCCGCTCGCGCACCATTGGCTCGCTCATGATGTCACCAGCTGTCGGAGGGGCATGAGCGCGGCGAATGCACCATGACCCGTTGCGGTTCCTCTTAACCGCTGCAATGCAGCAAAGCAATTGCCGACTGCCCAGGCAACAAACCGGCTATGCGGCCATGCGTCTCGGCAACAGCGCCCAATAATCGAGCTCGAGAATGATTCCCGGCTGATCGCCCGCCGCCGGATCGCGCGGAAAATCGGTGCAGGGGAGATCGCGGCTGGCCCGGGTCATGATCCTGAGCGCCCCGACATCGCGCCGCCCCGGGATCGCCGCCGCCTCCAGGATTTCCGACCAGGCGAACACCGTCCCGCCGGCGAACAGCGGCGCCGCGTGCCGCCCGCCATTGATCGCCGCGATGTGGAAGGCGTTGGCCAGTCCGTTGAAGCTCAGCGCCCGCGCCAGGCTCATCACATGGCCGCCATAGACGAGCCGCCGGCCGAACCGGCCCTTGGCCTCGCTCAAGGCGTTGAAATGCACCCGCGCAGTGTTCTGGTAGAGCCGGGTCGCCAGCATGTGCTCGGCTTCCTCGACCGTCATGCCATCGACATGGTCGATGCGGTCGCCGGCCTGGTAATCCTCGAACCGCCGGGTGCTCCCGGAAAGCGCGTCTTCCCACCGGTCGGGAAGGATTTCCGGACAGGCCTGTCCGAGCAGGGCGGGATCCACCCGCGCCGGCAGGTCGGGGACCGCCACCGCCGCGACCGGCGCCGCGGCATCCCGCTTGCGCACCATCACCCAGCGGACGAAGCTCAGGACCGGGCCGGCGCCGGTCACCCCGGTCGTGCGCACATGGACGACGCCGGTCTCGCGGTTCGAGTTCTCCTTCAACCCGATGACCTCGCTTGAGGCCGAGAGCGTCTCGCCCGCCGACACGGGCTTCAGGAAGCGGCAGTCGGCATAGCCGAGATTGGCCACGGCGTTGAGCGAGATGTCCGGCACGGTCTTGCCGAACACCATGTTGAACACCAGGAGATCGTCGAGCGGCGGCGCAGCGTAACCGACATCCCTGGCAAATGCCGCCGACGAGGTGACCGCGAAGCGCGATCCGGTCAGCGCGATATAGAGCGCCGCATCGCCTTCGCCCAAGCTGCGCGGCGTCGCGTGGCGGATGGTCTCGCCGAACTGGAAATCCTCGAAGAACCGCCCCGACCGGCCGTCCACGGTCATCATGAGCGCTGCGCCGCGATGGCCTCGGCGATCGCCACCATGCGCTCGGCCATGACCAGGTGCAGCCGCTCGACCATCCGCCCCTCGACGGTGATCACCCCCTTGCGGGCGTTGTCCGGCTGGCGAAAAGCCGCGATGATCTGGCGCGACCAGGCGACTTCGTCCTCGGAGGGCGAGAACACCGCGTTGCACGGCTCGACCTGCGAGGGATGGATCAGGGTCTTGCCGTCCATGCCGAGGGTGCGGCCCTGCTCGCACTCGGCGCGGAAGCCCTCCTCGTCGCGGAAATCATTGTACACGCCGTCCAGTATATCGAGGCCATAGGCGCGGGCCGCCAGCACCGACATGGCCAGCCACGGCACGATGGCGAACCGGTTGCCGAGCGCTCGTGCCCGCGATTCCTTGAGAAGATCATTGGTCCCGAGCACCATGCACGAAAAGCGCGTCGCCGGGTCCGCCGCCACCGCGGCAATGTCGCGGGCATTGAGGATCGAGGCCGGGGTCTCCATCATCGCCCACAGTCGGGTCGACGGCGCGGCATGGAGAGATGCCAGGATCTTCGCCGCCGACGTCATGTCGCCGGGGCGCGACACCTTGGGCACCAGGATGGCGTCGGGCTCGGCCTCGGCCGCCGCGCGGAGGTCCTCGATCCCCCAGGGGGTCTCGAGCGCATTCACCCGGATCACCACCTCGCGCCCGGCATAGGGCTTCGCCCGCACCATTGCGGTCACCCGATCGCGGGCCGCCGCCTTTTCGTCCGGCGCTACCGCGTCCTCGAGATCGAGGATCAGCGCATCGGCCGGGATGGCCGTGGCCTTCTGCAGGGCGCGCTCATTCGACCCCGGCATATAGAGGACGCTGCGGCGTGGCCTGACCATTTCCTCGATCCCCTTCGATATCAGTGGCGGAAATGTCGCAAACCGGTGAACACCATGCTGATGCCGGCCTGGTCGGCCGCCGCGATGACCTCGCCGTCGCGCACCGATCCGCCAGGCTGGATGGCCGCCCGGGCGCCGCCGGCCACCGCCGCCATCAGGCCGTCGGCAAACGGAAAAAATGCATCCGATGCCACCACCGAACCCTCGCTCAGCGACCGTTCGAGACCGGCGGCGCGCGCCGCCGCCTCAGCCTTGTCGATCGCCACGCGGCAGGAATCGACGCGCGACATCTGCCCCGCCCCGATCCCGACCGTCGCCCCGTCCCTGGCCAGCACGATCGCATTCGATTTGACATGCTTGGCGACCTTCATGGCAAACAGCATGTCGGCGCGCTCGGCAGCGCTGGGCTGGCGACGGGTCACGACCCTGAGCTCCGACGCCTCGGGCCCGGCATTGTCGCGCGACTGCAGCAGGAATCCACCGGCCACCGAGCGGAAGCTCGTTCCGGCGGCCGACGGGTCGGGCATGCCGTCGGTCAGCAGAAGGCGCAGATTCTTGACCCTGGCGAGGATCTCGAGCGCCGCCTCGTCCGCCGCCGGCGCCATGACGACCTCGGTGAAGATCTCCGAAACGGCCTGCGCCGCAGCCGCATCGAGCGGCCGGTTGAAGGCGACGATACCGCCAAAGGCGCTGACCGGATCGGCCCGCAGCGCCAGCCGATAAGCCTGCTCCAGCGTGGTCGCGACAGCGGCTCCGCAGGGATTTGCGTGCTTCACGATCACGCAGGCCGCCGCGGCATCCGGAGCGAACTCGGCGACGCATTCGAAGGCCGCGTCGGCATCGTTGATATTGTTGTAGGAGAGCTCCTTCCCTTGCAACTGGCGGGCGCTCGCCACGCCCGGCCGGGGCTCGCCGGTGGCGTAGAAGGCGGCCCATTGCTGCGGGTTCTCGCCGTAGCGCAGCCGCGAGACGAGCCGGCCGCCGATTGCCGCCCACCGCTCGGCCTCGCCGCCGGCCCGGCTGGCGAGATAATGGCTGATCGCGGCATCATAAGCGGCGGTACGGGCAAATGCCTTGGCGGCGAGCGCCTGGCGCAAGGCAGCCGGGACCATCCCGCCGGACTGGCGCATCGCCTCGACCACCGCGGGGTAATCGTCGGGATCGACGATCACCGTCACCGCCGCGCTGTTCTTGGCCGCTGCCCTGATCATTGCCGGCCCGCCAATGTCGATCGTCTCGATGAGCTCGTCGGCCGTCGCGCCGCGCGCCCGCGCCGCCTCGAAGGGGTAAAGCGTGACCGCCAGGAGATCGATCGGCCGAATGCCATGGCGCCGCATCTCGTCTTCATGCCGCGCATCGCCGCGAATGCCGAGCAGGCCGCCATGCACCCTCGGATGGAGCGTCTTCACCCGGCCGCCGAGAATCTCCGGGAAGCCGGTGACGCTCTCGATTTCGGTGACCGCAAATCCCGCCTCGGCTAGCGCCCGCGCCGTGCCGCCGGTCGACAGCAATTCCACGCCGCAATCGATCAGCCCGCGGGCAAGCGCGACAAGTCCGCTCTTGTCGGACAGCGAAATCAGCGCCCGCCGAACCGTGATCGACTGCTGATCGGCCATTCGCCCTCAGGCTGCCTTCCGCATGAGCCCGCGATTGATGATGGTCTCGGCGATCTGTACCGTGTTGAGCGCCGCCCCCTTCCGCAGATTGTCGGACACGATCCACAGATTGAGGCCGTTCTCGATGGTGATGTCCTCGCGGATGCGCGAGATATAGGTCGCGAAATCACCGACGCATTCGACCGGCGTCACATAGCCGCCATCCTCGCGCTTGTCGACAACCAGACAACCTGGAGACTCGCGCAGCGTCTCGCGCGCTTCCTCGGCCGAAATCGGCCGCTCGAAGGCGATGTTCACCGCCTCCGAATGGCCGACGAACACCGGCACCCGCACGCAGGTCGCGGTAAGCTTGATCTTGGGATCGAGGATCTTCTTGGTTTCCGCCATTATTTTCCACTCTTCGCGCGTGTCGCCCGAATCCATGAACACGTCGATATGCGGAATGACATTGAAAGCGATCTGCTTGGTGAAGGTCTTCGGCTCCGGCAGATCGGTGACGAAGATGCCCTTCGTCTGATTCCACAACTCGTCCATCGCGTCCTTGCCGGCGCCCGACACCGACTGATAGGTCGCGACCACCACCCGGCTGATGCGGGCAAGATCATGCAGC
This sequence comes from uncultured Alphaproteobacteria bacterium, assembly GCA_963744915.1. Lineage (GTDB taxonomy): Bacteria > Pseudomonadota > Alphaproteobacteria > Rhizobiales > Aestuariivirgaceae > DATAFF01. The sequence continues at coordinate 56,122 of CAVUUY010000011.1, read as the reverse complement.
GGCTTCAGCACCACCACCAGCTGTGCCGTGGAGCAATTGGGATTGGCGATGATGTTGCGCCGCTTGGGCCGGCCCATATAGTCGACGAGGGCAGCCGCGTTGACCTCGGGCACGATCAGCGGCACCTCGGCGTCGTAGCGCCAGCAGGATGAATTGTCGATCACGATGGCCCCGGTCGCGCCGATGCGCGGCGACCACTCCTTGGAAACCGCCGAGCCGGCCGACATCAGGCAGAAATCGACCTTCGAGAAGTCGAACTGGTCGAGATCGAGGCATTTGAGCACCTTGTCGCCGAAGGACACCTCGGTTCCGAGCGACCGGCGGGAGGCGATGGCATAGGCCTGGTCCACCGGAAATTCGCGCTCGGCGAGAATGTTCAGCATTTCCCGGCCGACATTGCCGGTGGCGCCGACGACTGCAACCTTGTAGCCCATCTTGAGTGATCCTTGGCTTGCGGCAGCTTTCGATAACATCATTTGCCGCGCAGTCAACTAGAGGAGAGTTTCTGGCGGAATTTGCGCCTCTCACCCGGCGCGGCGCAGCAGTTCCTCGCGAATGGCATCGCCCATCTCGCGGGTGCCGACCCGCTTCATTCCCGGCTGCATGATGTCGCCGGTGCGGATGTTGCGGGCGAGCGCGGCGGCGATCGCCTCGTCCAGGAGATCCGCCCAGCGCTTGAGTTCGAAGGAATAGCGCAAGGCCATGGCGAAAGAGGCGACCATGGCAATCGGGTTGGCGATCCCCCTGCCGGCGATGTCCGGCGCCGAGCCGTGCACCGGCTCGTACAGCGCCCTGCGCCGGCCGCTTTTCGGATCGGCGGCGCCGAGCGATGCCGAGGGCAGCATGCCCAGCGATCCCGTCAGCATCGCCGCCACGTCCGACAGGACATCGCCGAACAAATTGTCGGTGACGATCACGTCGAACTGCTTCGGCGCCCGCACCAGCTGCATGCCGCAATTGTCGGCAAGAATGTGCTCGAGCTCGACGTCGCGGTAGCTGTCGCGATGCACCTTGCCGACCACCTCGTTCCACAGCACGCCCGATTTCATCACATTGCGCTTCTCGGCCGAATGGACCTTGTTGCGCCGCTGGCGGGCCAGGTCGAACGCCACCCGCGCCACCCGCTCGATCTCGAATGTGTCATAGACCTGGGTGTCGGTGGCGCGCTTCTGGCCGTTGCCAAGATCGACGATGGTTTTCGGCTCGCCGAAATAGACCCCGCCGGTCAGCTCGCGCACGAACAGGAGGTCGAGCCCCTCGACCACCTCGCGCTTGAGCGAGGAGGCGTCGGCCAATGCCGGATAGCAGATCGCCGGCCGGAGATTGGCGTAGAGCGCAAGGTCCCTCCTGAGCCGCAGCAGGCCCGCTTCCGGCCGCTTGTCGTAGGGGACACCATCCCATTTCGGGCCACCGACCGCGCCGAACAGCACCGCGTCGCTGGCCATCGCCTTGGCCATGTCGCTTTCCGAGATCGCCTCGCCATGGCTGTCGTAGGCCACCCCGCCGACCAGGCCTTCCTCGATCTCGAACCTGGCAATGCCGGCCGAATTGAACCACGCGATCAAGGTCTTGAGCTCGCCCATCACTTCCGGGCCGATGCCGTCGCCGGCGAGGAGAAAAAGCTTGTAGGATGTCATCGCTCGAAGCCCTGCTGGTCGCTGCTGGCTGATCGGTAAGCCCTGGCCTGCCTCCTGGCAAGCGCTCACGCCGTGCCGGCCTCGATTCGCGCCATGTCTTCATCCGACAGGCCGAAATGATGGCCGATCTCATGCACCAGCACATGGGTGATCAGGTTGCCGAGCGTCTCCTCATGCTCGGCCCAGTAATCGAGGATCGGGCGCCGGAACAGGAACACCATATTGGGCTCGACCGTCGGATGGGTGACGCTGGCATGGGCCATGCCGATGCCGCGGAACAGCCCGAGCAGATCATAGGGCGAATCAAGCCCGAGCTCGGCCAGCGCTGCCTCGCCCGGCCATTCCTCGATGCGAATCACGATTCGCCCGACGGAGCGCCGGAACAATTCCGGCAGCGCCTGCCAGCTCGCCTCGGCAAGGGCTTCGAATTCGACCGCTGTCGGCGACAGCAGCCCGGCCAGTTTACTGAGATCTTTGTCGTTTCCGATCAACGTCCCACGACGTCAGCCAACAATCCTGGCGACGCCGCTTCGACCGTGACAAGCCCGGTCGCAGCACCTGCCAGCACCGTGGCAAGTATAAGCCCAATCAGTATGCGCCGCAGAAAACGCGCATCAGCGGTGACAGTCGACATCCCCGACCCCCCTCTTTTCTGGTCCCAAACCCGGGACCACCCCTATCATGTGAGCACTTAGGATCCCCTTAACTGCCTTTCACCATATTCGCATCTAGGATTCAACTTCAATTCCACTTTCGAACATCTACGAATTTACCTGCAACTGCTGCGGCTGCTGCCATGGCCGGGGACACCAGATGCGTGCGTCCGCGATAACCCTGCCGGCCCTCGAAATTGCGGTTGGACGTCGAAGCGCACCGCTCCTCGGGCTTGAGCTGGTCGGGATTCATCCCGAGGCACATCGAGCAGCCGGGCTCCCGCCACTCGAATCCCGCCTCCTTGAAGATCCTGTCGAGCCCCTCGGCCTCGGCCTCAGCCTTGACCAGGCCCGAGGCCGGCACCACCATGGCCGACACTCCCGCATGCACCTTGCGGCCGCGCACGATCGCCGCCGCCGCCCGCAGGTCCTCGATCCGGCCGTTGGTGCAGGAGCCGATGAACACCTTGTCGATGGCGATGTCGACAATCCGGGTGCCCGCCTTGAGCCCCATATAGTCCAGCGCCCGCTTCTTCGACTGGCGGCGCGCCTCGTCGGCAATCTGGTCGGGATCGGGGACCAATCCCTCGACCGAGATCACGTCCTCCGGGCTCGTGCCCCAGGAGACGATCGGCGGCAGCGCGGCCGCATCGAGCCGGATGAGGCGATCGAATTCCGCCCCGTCGTCGGAAAAGAGCTCGCGGCGCCAATGGGCGACGGCGCGGTCCCAATGCTGCCCCCGGGGCGCCAGCGGCCGGCCCGCGAGGAAGGCGAATGCCTTGTCGTCCGGGCGAATCAGCCCGGCGCGCGCGCCGCCCTCGATCGACATGTTGCACACCGTCATGCGCCCTTCCATCGACAACGCCTCGATGGCCTCGCCGCAATATTCGATCACATGCCCGGTGCCCCCGGCCGTGCCGATCTCGCCGATGATGGCAAGAATTATGTCCTTGGCGGTCGTACCCGGGGCCAGCCGCCCCGTCACCTCGACCTTCATGTTGCGGGCCTTGCTCTGGATCAGCGTCTGGGTGGCGAGCACATGCTCCACCTCGGATGTGCCGATGCCATGGGCCAGCGCACCGAACGCCCCATGGGTCGAGGTGTGGCTGTCGCCGCACACGATGGTGGTCCCCGGCAGGGTGAAGCCCTGCTCGGGGCCGATGGCATGGACGATGCCCTGGCGCTGATCGAGTTCGGAGAAGTAGAGAATGCCGAACTCCGCCGCATTGCGCGCGAGCGTCTCGACCTGCTGGCGGCTTTCCGGCTCCTCGATGCCGCGCGAGCGGTCGGTGGTCGGCACGTTGTGATCCACCACCGCCAGGGTCTTCTCGGGATGGCGCACCTTGCGGCCGGATTGGCGCAGCCCCTCGAAGGCCTGCGGGCTCGTGACCTCATGGACGAGATGGCGATCTATGTAGAGAAGGGCGGTGCCGTCCTCGCCCTCATGCACCAGATGATCGTCCCAGATCTTGTCGTAAAGCGTCCGCGGCTTGGCCATGGGGGCTCTAACTCTCCAATGACGTGCGATAAGGCGATATTTAGCCGTCTTCCACCGCCCCCGCTAGAGCCCGAATTCCCGGAACGGAATGAACCCAAGGAGATCGCCGGCACGGACGTCGCCCGTCGATTCCGGGACATCGATCAGCCCTTCGGCCTGGACCAGGCCCGAAATCAGGCCGGAACCGTCGCGTTCGAACTTCATCAGCCGCGGGCCGTCCGGGCCATCGACGATCCGGCCGCGCCAGAACTCCCGCCGGCCGTGCTTTCGCCCGGTAAAGTCGAACCCCGCCTTGACGGGATAGCGCCGCGGCTCACGGACCGCCGCCCCCTGGAGCCGCGCCAGCATCGGCACCGCATAGAGCAGGAAGGTGACGAACACCGCCACCGGATTGCCCGGCAGGCCGAAGATCACCGCATCGCCGATCTGGCCCATCGCCAGCGGCCGGCCCGGCTTGACCGCGATCTGCCAGGCATAGAGCGACCCGAGCCGACGGATCGTCTCGACCACGAGGTCGCTCTCGCCGCGGCTGACGCCACCGGTGGTGAGGATGACGTCGCACGCCGCCGCTGCCTGGCGCAGCCGCGCCTCCAGCGCCTCCGCCGTGTCGCCGGCGGTGCCGAGCGCCACCATCGCTACGCCCTGCGCGGCGAGCAGCCCGGCAAGCAGGTGGCGATTGGAATCGAAGACCTGGCCGGGCGCCAGCGGCTGGCCCGGCTCCACCAGCTCGTCGCCGGTCGACAGCACGCCAACCTTGAGCCGGCGGTGGCATGGCACCCGGTCGGCCCCGGTCGAGGCAATCGCCGCAATTTCCTGCGGCCGTAGCCTGGTTCCCGCCCTGACCGCAACCTGACCGGCACGGAGATCCTCCCCGGCGTGGCGCACATTGGCGCCGAGGCGGACCGTGCCGGAAACCCGGATCCGGCCAGCCTCGAGCGTGACATCCTCCTGCATGATGACCGTGTCGGTGCCTTCGGGCATCGTCGCGCCAGTGAAGATCCGCGCCGCCTCGCCCGGGCCGACCCGCGTTTTCGCCGGATGACCGGCCGCCGCCCGCGCCGTGACGGCATGGAGGCCCGCGTCGGCGCCGAGCGAGGCATGCGCCAGCGCATAGCCGTCGACCGCCGAATTGGTGAATTGCGGCACATCGCGCGGCGCCAACATATCGGCGGCGATGACCCGGCCATGGGCCTGGCCGAGCTCCACCTCCTCCGGCTCGGCGACCGGCCTGAGCCGCTCGGCGATCAGCGCGATTGCGGCCTCATGGCTCAGCCGGTCGCGGCCATGCTGGAAGCAGTCGTCGGGAAGCCGCCGCGTCACCGCCGAAGCTCCGCCCAAGCCGCCACGAAATCGGCAAGCCCATGATGATCGTCGCGATCGAACACCGGCACCGACACGCCGGCGACCGGGCCATTGGCGGCAACGGCGATGACGGTCGCGTCCGAGGCCGCCAGCAGCGGCGCATCCTGCCCGACATCGCGGACCTCGATCTTGGGGTGCCCTTCCCGCTTGTAGCCCTCGACCAGCACCAGATCACAGGGCCCGAGCTTGCCGAGTATCTCCTGCAGCGACGGCTCGTCCGCCGGCGAGCCGTCAAGTTCATGCATCAGGGCCCAGCGATGACGCGACACCACCGCCACTTCCCGCGCCCCGGCCTGGCGATGGCGATAGCTGTCGCGCCCGGCATGATCGATGTCGAAGGAGTGGTGCGCATGCTTGACCGTGGCCATCCGGTAGCCGCGCCGCGTCAGCTCCTCGAGCAGCCGCACCGTCAATGTCGTCTTGCCGGAATTCTTGAAGCCGGCGATGCCGAGCACGCGCCTGGTCACGGCCGGCTCCGCAGCCACAGGCGCTCGGCCTCGTCGAGGTCGTCCGGCGCGTTGATGTTGAAGAACGGATCGCCCGTCGCATCGTCGAACACCACTGTTGCCACCCGGTAGCGGGCGCTGAACCGGTCGACCTTGCGGATCTCCTCCTCGACAAGGGCCTGCCTGAGCGCCCGCGCCGCGGCAACCGGCCACAGGGCGAACACCGGGTGCGTCCGCCCGCCCGATGCCGCTACCGCCAGATCGGCCCGCTCCACCGTCGCCGCCGTCATCAGGCGCATGACCAGATCAAGCGGCACGAAGGGCGTGTCGCCGGCCGCCGTCACCACGAACCGGGCGCCCTGGCGGTGCACCAGGGTCCATTCCAGCGCCGCCAGCACGCCGGCCAGGGGACCAGGGAAGCCGGCGACCGAATCCGGCACCACCGGCAGGCCGAAATCGGCAAAGCGGCGGGCATCGCCATTGGCATTGAGGATCACGGCATCGACCTGCGGCGCGAGCCGCTCGATCACATGCGAAAGGATCGGCCGGCCCGCAACCCGGGCGAGCGCCTTGTCGCCGCCGCCCATGCGCCGCGCCAAACCGCCGGCGAGTATTGCTCCAACCACCTCAGTCGCCATTGTCGGCACCTTTGCGGTTGTGCCGGCGGTCCTCCTCGGCGACTTTCGACAGATCGGCATCGAACACGATCCGCGTCGCTCCCGAGAGCGCCAGGAACCGCTGGCCGCGCGCCCGTCCGATCAGCGTCAGCCCCGCTTGGCGCGCCAGCTCCACGCCCCAGGCGGTGAAGCCCGAGCGCGACACCAGGATCGGAATTCGCATGGTGACGCATTTCAGGATCATTTCCGAGGTCAGGCGGCCGGTCGTGTAGAAGATCTTGTCGTCCGGCGCGATCCCGTGAAGCATCATGTAGCCGGCGATCTTGTCGACAGCATTGTGCCGGCCGACATCCTCGATATAGATGAGCGGGCGATCTTCCTGGCAGAGCACCGAGCCATGGATGGCGCCGGCCGCGAGATAGAGCGACGGCCGGGTGTTGATCTTGCGGGTCAGCGCATAGAGCCAGGAGGTGCGGATCCGGGCATCCCGCGACAGCTCGATTCCGGCGATCGAGTTGACCAGATCGCCGAAGATGGTGCCCTGGGCGCAACCCGAGGTCCGGATCTTTTTCTTGAGCTTTTCCTCGAAATTGGTCACCGCGGCGGTCCGCACCACCACGAGGTCGAGCTCCGAGTCATGGTCGATGCCGGTGATCTCATCCCGCGGTCCGAGCATTCCCTGGTTGAGCAGATAGCCGACCGCCAGCCATTTCGGATGATCGCCGATGGTCATCGCCGTCACGATTTCCTGGCCGTTGAGGAAGATGGTGAGCGGCCGCTCGGTGACGACGCGCTGCTCGGCCTCGCGACCGTCCTGGTCGATGCCGGTCACGGTCTTGGCGAGCCTCTGGTCGTCGGGATCGGGCGCGACGATGAATTCGCGCTCGCGTCTCTTATCCATGCGCAGTTGGCCTCATCGCCGATATCACATAAGCTCCGGAGCGGAAGCAATGCAGGGAGTGAAAATCATGGCCGACAGCGTCTACAAGGTGATCGAGCTCGTGGGAACCAGCAGCAAGTCGTGGGAGGATGCCGCCCGCGTGGCGGTCGAGCGCGCCGCACAGACGCTCCGCGATCTGCGCGTCGCCGAAGTCGTCCAACAGGACCTCGTCATCACCGACGGCAAGGTCGAGGCCTATCGCAGCAAGCTCAAGCTGTCGTTCAAATATGAGGACCATGATTAACAGTCTTTATGATTGGCCGGCGGCCTGAACCGGCCTGATCCTCCGGGCTGTAGCCGACCGGCCATGATGCCACAGGCGCTGTGGCGGAAGATGGAGCACGATGGCATCGCCGACGGCGATTTCGCCTTCGCGCTCGACAAACGCCACCACGCCACGCTTATGCGCCGCGCTCGCGACGAAGCCGGCGCCACGGCCGGGATGGTGCTTGTCGATGACCTCGCCGACATAGCGGCAGGGGGCGTTTTCGAGATCGACGATCAGGGTGGCACCTGACGAGAATGAAAGCCGCGTCGCCGGCGGCAGCAGCGTCAGACCGGGAATTCCGGCGGTCACCAAATTGGCCCCGACCCATTCGGGCGGCAGTTCCGGAATGCCGAGCGAAACCGCGATCTCGCGGAGCTCCTCGGTCGAGAGAATCGATACCTGCCGCGTGTTGATGACCGGCGTGCCCTTCTGATACTGCGTCACCATGCGGCTATCGGATGGCCGCACCCGCCCGGAATGGCAATCGCCGACAATGCCGTCGAACGTCACGCCAAACCGCTCCGCCGGCTGTTTCTCGAGACCGCTCGCCCGGTCGGGGTTGCGCAGCAGCGCCGCCACCCGGCCGACGATCGAACATCTGGTCAACACGGCCATTGCTGTTCGGACCTATTCGGCGGCCTGGCGCCCGGGCTGGCCCAGCGCCTCGACCCTGACTGCGCAATATTTGAACTCCGGAATCTTGCCGAACGGATCGAGCTTGGGATTGGTCAGGAGATTGGCCGCGGCCTCGACATAGGCGAAAGGAATGAAGACCACCCCTTGGGCGACACCGCTCTCCGAGCGGACCTTGATGTCGATCGTGCCGCGGCGCGACGCGACCCGCACCATATCGCCGGGCGATAGGCCGAATCGGGCAATATCGTGCGGATTCATCTGCACGGTCGGCTCGGGCTCGACCGCATCGAGCACACTGGCCCGGCGCGTCATCGCCCCGGTATGCCAATGTTCGAGCTGCCGGCCGGTCGACAGCACGAAGGGGAACTCGCGGTCGGGAACTTCGTCGGGCGGAAGCAGGCTCGCCGGCACGATCTTGCCAAGCCCGGTTTCGGTCGGGAAGCGATCGGCGAACACGATCTGCTCGCCCGGCCGGTCGGGCGCCAGGCACGGATAGGTCACCGAGCTTTCGCCTTCGAGCCGCTCCCAGGTGATGTTGTCGAGCGAGGGCATTGCCTGCTTCATCTCGGCAAACACCTCGGAGGGGTGGCGATAGGTCCAGGGCAGGCCGAAGCGCCTGGCGATCTCGATGATGATCCACCAGTCGGGCCTGGCGTCACCCGGAGCTTCGATGGCCTGGCGGCCCATCTGCACCTGCCGGTTGGTGTTCGACACCGTTCCGGTCTTCTCGGGCCACGCGGTCGCCGGGAGGATGACATCGGCATACATTGCCGTCTCGGTAAGAAAGATATCCTGCACGACCAGATGTTCGAGTAACGCGAGCGCGTCGCGAGCATGGGCGACGTCGGGGTCCGACATCGCCGGATTCTCGCCCTGGATATACATGCCCTTGATCACCCCGGCATGAATCGCGTCCATCACCTCGACGACGGTCAGGCCCGGATCCGGATCGAGCTTGGCGCCCCATAGGGATTCCAGCATTTGGCGCTTTGGCGCGATTCCGACCCGCACATAATCCGGGAACATCATCGGGATGAGCCCGGCGTCGGACGCACCCTGGACGTTGTTCTGGCCGCGCAGCGGATGGAGGCCGGTCCCGGCCCGCCCCACCTGGCCGCACATCAGCGCGAGCGAGATCAGGCAGCGGGCATTGTCGGTGCCATGGGTGTGCTGGGAAACGCCCATGCCCCAGAAGATGATCGCCGCATTGGCCTTGGCATATTTGCGGGCAACGGTGCGGATGATGCCGGCATCGATGCCGCACACCGGCTCCATCGCCTCCGGCGTGAACGGCGCGATATGCGCCTCGAGCCGCTCGAACCCTTCGGTATGCGCCTGGATGTACTGCATGTCGTAGAGCCGCTCGGTGATGATCACATTCATCATCGCATTAAGCAGAGCGACGTCGCTGCCATTCCTGAACTGCAGCATGTGCGTGGCGTAGCGATTGAGCGCGGTGCCGCGCGGGTCCATCACGATGAGCTCCGCCCCGCGTTTCGCCGCCTGCTTGAAATAGGTTGCGGCAACCGGGTGGTTCTCGGTCGGATTGGAGCCGATCACGATGATCACGTCGGAATCCTTGACCGCCGTGAAGGGTGCGGTCACCGCGCCCGAGCCGATGGTCTCCATGAGCGCTGCCACCGAGGAGGCATGGCACAGCCGCGTGCAGTGATCGACATTGTTCGATCCGAATCCGACCCGCACCAGCTTCTGGAAGAGATAGGCCTCCTCGTTGGAACATTTGGCCGAGCCAAAACCGGCCAGTGCCTTGCCGCCGTCGCGCTCGCGGATGGTCCTAAGGCCCTGGGCGGCGAAATCCAGCGCCTCCTCCCAGCTCGCCTCGCGGAAATGGGTGAGCGGGTCGGCCGGATTCATGTTGAGGCCCTTCGGCAGGCCCGGCTTGCGGATAAGCGGCCTGGTGAGCCTTTCAGGATTGGTCACATAATCGAAGCCGAACCGCCCTTTGACGCACAGCCGGTTCTCGTTGGCCGGCCCCCCTGCCCCATCGACGAAGGCAATGAAGTCGCGGCCGCTCTCGGCATCGTTGCGGATATTGTAGGTGATCTGGCAGCCGACCCCGCAATAGGGGCACACCGAATCGACCTTGCGGTCCGCCTCCCTTCCGCCCCTGCCGGCGGCATCGATGATCGTCTTCGGCATCAGCGCGCCCGTCGGACAGGCCTGCACGCATTCACCGCAGGCGACGCATGTCGACCCGCCCATCGGATCGTCGAAGTCGAACACGATCTTGGAATGCGGCCCGCGAAACGCCATGCCGATGACGTCGTTCACCTGCACTTCGCGGCAGGCACGAACGCACAGATTGCAATGGATGCAGGCATCGAGATTGACCGCCATGGCCGGATGCGACAGATCCGGACGCGGGCTGTCGTCCCCAGGGAAGCGCGACAGGCCGACATCCATCGCCTTGGCCCAGGCCAGGAATGCCGAGCGGCGGTCATGCGCGTCCTCGGCTTGCGGCTGGTCCGCCATCAAGAGCTCGAACACCATGTGGCGCGCCGCCTTGGCCCGCTCGGTAGCAGTGTTCACCTTCATGCCCGGCGCCGGCCTGCGGATGCATGAGGCCGCCAGCACCCGCTCGCCTTCCACCTCGACCATGCAGGCCCGGCAGTTGCCATCGGCGCGGTAGCCCGGCGCATCCCTCCAGCACAGATGCGGGATGGTTGTGCCGAGCCGCTTCGCCACCTGCCAGATGGTCTCGTCCGGACCGGCTTCGACCTCCCTGCCATCAAGGCTGAAGACGATCTTCTGCGTCATCAGGCAACATCCTCTTTGAAATAGCTGATCACCGACCGGATCGGGTTCGGCGCCGCCTGGCCAAGGCCGCAGATCGAGGCGTCCGCCATGGCTGTGCAGAGCTCCCCGAGCAGCGGCTGGTCCCACGCCTCGGCGGCCATCAGCTTGACCGCCTTCTCGCAGCCGACCCGGCACGGAGTGCATTGGCCGCAGGATTTCATCCTCGAAGAACCGCAGCAGATTGACCGCCACGTCGCGCATCCTGTCCTGGTCCGAAAGAATCACCACCGCATGGCTGCCGACGAAGCAACCGAACTTCTCGAGATGGCCGAAATCGAGCGGCAGGTCGGCCATGCTCGCCGGCAGGATGCCGCCCGAGGCACCGCCGGGCAGGTAGCCCTTGAACAAATGGCCGTCCAGCATGCCGCCGGACCGCTCGATCAGCTCGTTGGCAGTGGTGCCGGCCGGCGCCACCACGACGCCCGGCGCCTTCACCCGTCCCGAGACCGAATAGGAACGGATGCCCTTGTGGCCGTCCTTGCCGAGGGCGGCAAAGGCTTCGGCGCCCTTGGCCAGTATCTCCGGCATCCAGAACACGGTCTCGACATTGTGCACCAGCGTCGGGCGCCCGAAGATGCCGACCTGCGCCACATAGGGAGGCCGGTGCCGCGGCAGGCCGCGCTTGCCCTCGACCGATTCGATCATTGCCGATTCTTCGCCGCATATATAGGCGCCGGCGCCACGCCTCAGATCGATGTAGCCGGGGGCGACCAACCCGTCGCGCTCGATGCGCGCGATCTCGTTCTTCAGGATGAGATGGGCTGCCGGATATTCGTCGCGCAGATAGATGAAGGCCTTCTCGGCCTCGACGCCCCAGGCGGCGATCAGCATGCCTTCGAGGAACTGATGCGGCCGGCTCAGCAGGTAATGGCGGTCCTTGAAGGTCCCGGGCTCGCCCTCGTCGCCATTGATGCAAAGATAGCGCGGCCCCTTGCCGCCCCGCACGAACTTCCATTTCTGGCCCGACGGGAAGCCGGCGCCGCCGAGCCCCCGGAGCCCGGCCGCGAGCAGCATTTCGATCACCTGGTCCGGTGTCCTGCTGCCGGCGCGGAGGTTCTTCAGCGTCTCATAGCCGCCGCCATGACAATAGGCATCATAGCTCTGGTGCTCGCCGACCACCGGTCGGGTTGCATGCGCCTCGGCCAGCTTCAGGAGCTGCGGCCCGCTCGCCTGCCCGACATAATTCCTGCCCACCGCCGCCGCCGGCGCCTGGTCGCACAGGCCCATGCAGGGCGCTTGCACCACGCGCACATTGGCGGGCCTGCCTCGCTCGAGCGCCGCGGTCAGCGCCGCGGCACCGGCCATGGCGCAGCTCAGCGAGTTGCATACCCGAATGGTGATCGCGGGCGGCGGCGTCTCGCCCTCCTTCACCACGTCGAAATGATGGTAGAAGGTTGCAACCTCGTAGACCTCGGCCTGCGGCAGGCGCATGCGTTCCGCCAGTGCCGCCAGATGCGCCGCCGAGATATGACCGTAGGTATCCTGGATCACGTGCAGGTGCTCGATGAGGAGGTCGCGGCGGAGCTCGCGGCCCGCCATCAGCCGGTCGATCTCGTCGAGGGCCTGGACATCGACCTGGCGGCCCTTGGAAAAGGCCCGTGCCTTCCCCCCTCTCCCGCCCGGGCGGACGGGGCGGAATCCGTCAGGTTGCGGCGGTTTGTTCATGGGCGCCTGCTGGTGCTATCCTGACGCGAGAGCGTGAGCGCCTCGCATCATCATGATGAGATAGGCATTATCGGAATTAATTGGAATAGACAGGCGTGTCCAGCGAATTGGTATACCACGACGCCGAGCTCGATGTCCGGGGATTGCTTTGCCCCCTGCCGGTGCTGCGCGCCCGCAAGCGGCTTTCGGCCATGAAACCCGGAGAAATCCTGAAGATGGTGGCGAGCGATCCGGCGGCCGCCATCGACGTCCCGCATTATTGCAGCGAATCCGGTCACACCCTCCTAGCGACCGAGCAGCAGGGCGACCTCTTGATCTTCATCATCAGAAAAACTCATGGCTCCTGACGTTGGAGCATGACCGCCCGGCGCAGTTTCTGGCCTATTGATCGCCCTTTGCGGTGTCGCTTTCGGTATCTTCAGCGCTGCTTTTGGTGCTGATTTTGGCAGTTCCACGCTTGGCCTTGGCGGCCTTGGCAGGTTTTGCCGCAGCACCGGCCGCGGCCGGATTGCGGGCCTTGCGCTTGACCGATTTCGCCGCCGCCGGCTGCGGCTTCGAGGTGCGATCCTGCAGCGCCTGCCGCTGGAACTGCTGCACCGCTTCCGGCGACAGCACCTCGCAGGGATAATTCAGTCCCCTGAGGCGGTTGCACACCGTCTCGGTCTGCTGCTGCGGCATCCCCCAGGCCAACGCCAGGTATTCATTCCTGACGAACGGCACCTTCACCACGCCCTTCGGCATGGCGTCGAGCAGCGTGCCGGTGGCGATGGCGAAATTGCTGGCCAGCACCGAATCGGCCTTGGCAACCCCCTTGTAGCGGCCGAGCGACACGCTCCAGCCGTTGATCTGGTGGGCCTTGGCCACCGGTATGCCGCTGCCGCACACCGTCATCTTGAGATTGGGCGGCGGGGTCGGCTCGTCGGCGATCTGGCTCACCAGCTGCGCCGTCTGGCGCGGCGCCGCGGCAAAGCCCGCCTCGAGCAGCGCCTGGGCAATGTCGGCCCGCGCATGGGCGGTCATCGCTCCCATCACCACGGCGATCAGCCGGCGCCCGTTCTGTGTGGCGCTGGCCACCAGGTTGAACCCGGATGGGCAGACAAAGCCGGTCTTCATCCCATCCGCCGTCGGCATCTGGCGCAGCAGCATGTTGCGGTTGAGGAGCTTGCGCTTGCCAAAGGCAACATAAGGCTCGGCAAAGTAATGCCCGTATTCCGGATAACGATTCACAATGGTGAAGGCGAGAAGGCCCATGTCGCGGGCGCTCGTGGTCTGCTCCGGTTCATGCAGCCCATGCGGATTGACGTAATGCGTCGCGCTCATGCCGAGCGCCAGCGCCGCAGCGTTCATCTTTTCGACGAAAGCCGGGATGCCGCCCTGGGCTGACGCGAGCGTCAAGGCCATGTCGTTGGCCGAATAGATGAGCAGCGCCCTGAGCGCGAGATCGGTGGTGATGGTGCTCCCCGGCTTCAGGCCGATCTTGCTCGGCGATACCGTCAGCGCTTCCGGCGGCACCGTCAGCTTGGTGTCGAGGCTCAGCTGGCCGTTCTTCAGCGACTGGAAGGTGAGATAGGCGGTCATCAGCTTGGTCAGCGACGCCGGGTGCCATTTGGCGCCGGCATCGCGCGACAGCAGGACCTCCCCGGTCGCCGCATCGAACAGCAGCAGCGGATTGGCGGAAGCCGGCTGCACCGACGCGACAAGCGCAAGCAGAAGCAATGCCAGGGATGTCATCAACCGCATATTGACGCTTCCGACCGTTGTTCTGCGAAAATGGCTTTCCCCCACCGATTGAGTAGCATCCGGCAGGCGCTCTCATCAACCGCTATCGCGCCGCCAGCGACTCGGCGAGCCCCGGCATGGCAAATTCGTGACGCTCGAGCGCGCCGACGAGCTCGTCGCCAAGCTCCGGCCCGAGCGGCAGGAGCGGCACCCGCGGCATGGCGAAGGAAGGGGCGCGGCCATAATGGGCGACCGCCGCCTTCAGCGCCGCAATCATCGGATAGGTCTCGAAACTCCGCCTGACCGCCGTCAGGCGCGCCTGCGCGGCCTCGGCCTTGTCGGAGCGCCAGTCGGCACGCAGGGCGACGATTGCGGCAGGATTGACATTGGCCGTTGCCGAAATGCAACCCCGAGCCCCGAGCTGCATCGCCTGGAGCAGCCATTCATCGCTGCCGGCAAAAATGCCAAAGCCCGGAAAGCTGCTGATCATCTGGGCCGTGTGGCCGATATCGTTCGAGGAATCCTTGATGCCGACGAAGGTCGCCGGATAGGCCTTGAGCAGCTGCTCGACGAGGCCCGGCGTGATCGGCACCCCGGAGAGGCGCGGAATGTGATAGAGCACGATCCGGAGCGCGGCGCTGCCGACCCGCTGCACGAGCTCGCTGTAATAGGCAAAGAGCCCATCCTCCGGGGCCGGCTTGTAGTAGAAGGGCGGCAGCACCAGCACCGCTGCCGCTTCGGCGGCGAGCGCCGCCTTGGTCAGCCGCACCGCATCGCCGATCGCCAGCGCTCCCGTGCCGGGCATCAGCGCCGATCCCGGTATCCCGCCGTCGCGCAGCGCCTCGAGCAGCGCCAGCTTTTCGTCGACCGTCAAGGAATTGGCTTCAGAATTGGTGCCGAAGACCGCAAGCCCCACCCCGGCGCGGTTCAGCCACCGGCAGAAGCCGGTGAACAGCCGCGGATCGACCGCACCATCGCGGGTGAACGGCGTCAGCACCGGGGCATAGACGCCAAGCAGTCGTAAATCCTCAGCCATGATTTGGTGCCCCTAGCCGGTCTCGAACCGGCGATAAAGTAAGATTAGAGAGCATAAAGCAAATCAATATCTGGTTGACAAGGCGCGTTACACGGCGCCCTTCAGCAGCCGCGCTTTCAGCCGCGGCGCTGCGAAATCGAGGAAGGCGCGCAGCTTCAGCGGCAGAAGCCGTTGGCCGGCATAGACCAGGCTGACGGGCGACGATGTCTGCTCGAGCCCGTCGAATATGATGGCGATCAGGCCGGCCTTCACCGGCGCAGCGACCTGGTAGGAGAGCACGCGCGTTATTCCGATGCCGGCGATGGCGGCGTCGATGGCAGCCTCCGCGGTGTTCACGACAAGCCGCGACCGCACCGGGACGGAGGTCCTGGACTTGCCGGTCGTGAAGACCCAAACGTTGGGAGACGAGAAGCCCTCGAAGGTGACGCAGTCGTGGAGCGCGAGGTCGGCGAAGCTTTTCGGCGTACCCCGCTTGGCAAAGTAGGTTGGGCTGCCGCACACGACCCGGCGGATCGAGCCAATGCGCGTGGCGATGAGGCTGCTGTCGCTCAGGTCGGCAATCCGGACCGCGAGATCGACGTGGTCCTCCAGGATATTGACGACGCGGTCGGTCAGCGTGCATCGCACATGGATGTCGGGATAGGCGTTCAGGAATTCCATGACGACCGGGAGGACGTGCAAGCGGCCGAAGACGATCGGCGCGGTGATGATCAGCTCACCCTTCGGGGCGCTGTACTCGCCCGCTGCGGCGCGCTCGGATTCATTGACGTCCTCGAGGATGCGCCGGCAGGCCTGGACATAGGCGCGTCCGGCATCGGTCAATACCAGGTTCCGGCTCGAGCGGATGAGGAGCCTGGCATTCAGATGCGTCTCGAGCTCCGAGATCTTCCGGCTGACCGTCGAGAGGGGGATGGCAAGGCGGCGCGAAGCGGCCGAGAGGCTCCCGGCTTCCACCACCGTCAGCAGGATCGACATCGATTCAATTCGGTCCATGAACCCTTCCAAAATTTGGAAGCCTGGCTCCAAGTTATGCGGGATTTTCGACTTTCCTGGAAGGCACTAGTTTCCCGTTGGAGCGACTTACACAACCCCAATGGAGAGTGCCCATGTCCTCCACCGCCGGCGCCGTATCCAGTCGTTCCGCTGCCGACAAAGCGACCCCCGCCCCGACGACCAGCTATCGAACCGTCTCGGTCGATGGCGTGAAAGTGTTCTACCGCGATGCCGGGGACGCGAAGGCGCCAGCGGTGCTGCTGCTGCACGGCTTTCCCACGTCCTCGCACATGTTCCGGGAGCTCATCCCGGCGCTCGCCGACCGCTACCATGTCGTCGCGCCCGATCTGCCGGGTTTCGGCTTCACCGAAGCCCCGGACCGCAACAAATTCAAATACAGCTTCGACCATCTCGCCGAGCTGATCGAGCAGTTCACCGAGATCATCGGCCTTCGCCGCTATGCGCTCTACGTCTTCGACTATGGAGCGCCCGTCGGCTTCCGCCTGGCCGTGCGCCACCCCGAGCGCATCGCCGCGCTGATCTCGCAGAACGGCAATGCATATGAAGAGGGCCTGAGCGAGGGCTGGAATCCCATCCGGGCCTATTGGCAGGACCCTTCGCCGGAAAACCGTTCGGCCTTGCGCGCCCTCCTGACGCCGGCGGCCACGCAATGGCAGTACACGCATGGCGTCGATGATCCGCAGCGCCTGTCGCCCGATGCGTGGACCCTCGACTCCGCCCTCATGGCGCGGCCCGGCAATGACGAGATCCAGCTCGACCTGTTCGGCGACTATAAGAGCAATGTCGCCCTCTACCCGAAATTCCAGGCGTATTTCCGCATGTCGAAGCCGCCGCTTCTCGCGGTGTGGGGGAAGAACGATCCGTTCTTCCTTCCGGCGGGCGCGCAAGCGTTCAGGCGCGACAATCCAAAAGCCGAGATCCATGTGCTCGACGCCGGGCATTTTGCCCTGGAGAGCCGGGGGCCCGAGATCGCCGCGATCATTCGCGACTTCCTCGCCCGCATCGGCTCATGGTGAAGTGGAGAGGGGTGAAGATCTCGGCTTGGCGAAAAAGACCCCTCATCCGCCCCTCCGGGGCACCTTCTCCCCGTCAGCACGGGGAGAAGGGAAATGGGGGCGGCACCGTTCTTTCCCCCTCGCCCCGCGCCAGCAGGGAGAGGGTGCCCGAAGGGCGGGTGAGGGGTGGTCGAGCTTGCAAAGAAAGACCCCTCATCCGCCCCTCCGGGGCACCTTCTCCCCGTTCAAGAACGGGGAGAAGGGAAATGGGGGCGGCACCGTTCCGGGGCACCTTCTCCCCGTCGAAGGACGGGGAGAAGGGAGTAAAAGGGGGGCGGCACCGTTCTTTCCCCTCGCCCCGCGCCAGCGGGGAGAGGCTCGAGCCGCCGGAAGAGGAAGGCCGTACCGAATCCCCGCCCTAGTTCGGGCGCGCCGCTTCGGCCATGCGCTCGATATACCAGGTCAGAAATTTCTCGACCTGATTCTCGTTTGGCGAGAACGGCCCGGGCTCGTAAGCGGGACTCGCGACGCCGAGCTGCTGCCAGCGCACGAAGGTTGCATCCTGGCCGTTCGTGGCTCGCCATACCTGGGTTAAATTCTCGAGATCATAGTCGACACCCTCGACGGCCTCCTTGTGCACCAGCCATTTGGTTCTGAGCAGCGTCGCCTCGGGGCTGATCGGCAGGATATCGAAGATGACGGCGTGATCGCTCAGAAAGTGGTTCCAGGAATTGGGCTGGGTGTGCAGCGATAGCGCACCGAGGCGCGGCGTGGCGAACTTGCCGAGGAGCCGCCTCGATGCGACCCGGGTATCGACCGTGTAGGATTCGCCATTGTTGTCCAGGGCCAAGCGCTCGAGACGGAATGCAGTGGGCCGGCCGTCGAGATGCTCGACGAGATGCCACGGCAGGCGGCTCTTCTCCCAGATGTCGACCATCTCGCCCTGGATGCGGCGGTAACGTTCGTAATAGGCCCGCTGGCGGGGCTTCACATCGGCTTCGCTGTGAGCGAAGAACTGAAAGAAGATCTTGAGCAGCTCGGGATGGCCGCCGCAATGGTAGCATTCCCGGTTGTTCTCCATGACCGCCTTCCAGTTGCCGGCGACCACCACGTCCTCCTGCTTGGCGATCTTGCAGGCCCTGAGGTCGTGGGGATCGAGATAGGGGGCAACGACCTCCGCCATAGCGGAATAATCCGCCGGCGGATTGTCGGCGAGGCACATGAAGAGGAGCCCGCTCAGGCTGCGCAAGTGCACGGGCTTGAGACCGAGGCAGGCACGGTCGACATCGGGAGCGAGATGCTCGGCGAAAGCCAGCGAACCGGAGAGCTCGTAGGTCCAGCGATGATAGCGGCAGACCAGCTTGGCGGCCGAGCCGCGCTCGTCGTTGATGATGCGGGCGCCGCGATGACGGCACACATTGTGGAAGGCCCGGACCACATGGTCGGCGCCGCGCACGATGATGACCGAGTATCGGCCGAAGCCGATCACCGTGTAATCGCCGGGTTCCGGCACATCCGCCTCGACGCCGACATGGATCCAGTGGCGGGCCCAGATGGTTTCCAGATCGGCCTCGAACACCTCGTCGCTCAGATAGAACGGTGCTTCCAGGCTGTAGCCGGGCTTTCGGCGCGCGAGCAGCGGGGCCACTGACATCGGCATATCCCTCGAACAATCGATTTGCCGGCTTGCATCGCACCACACAAGCCGAGTAACGTCAATGTATGAATTCATTGTTCAGACAGTGAACCCATGCTCTTCGAGCTGACGCCAGACCAGAGAGAGCTCCAGGATCTCGCGCGCAAATTCGCCGATCGCGAGCTGCGGCCGCTCGCGCCGGGAATGGAGCAGAGCAACGAGCCGCTGTCGCGCGAGCGGCTGCGGCAATTGGGCGGGATGGGCTTCCTCGGCATCAATATCGATCGCCGTTATGGCGGCCAGGGCCTCGGCGACCTCGATGCCCTGGTGGTGCTCGAGGAATTCGCCAAGGTCCACCCGGCAATCGCTTTCCCGGTTTTCGAAAGTTGCGTCGGGCCGATCAAGGCGATCGAGCGGCTGGGACAGGAAGCGCTGAAGAATTGGCTGATACCGCAGGTGTGCCGCGGCGAGCTGACGGTGGCGATCGCCATGTCGGAGCCCGATGCCGGCACGGCTTTGACCGATCTCACGACGCGCGCGGTCGAGCATGACGGCGGATGGATCGTGAACGGACAAAAGCGGTGGTGCAGCGGCGGCGGGCATGCCGAAGGCTATCTCGTCTATTGCCGCTTCGCCGAGATCAAAGGCAGCAAGGGCATCGGCGCCGTCTATATCGAGCGCGACCGCAAGGGCGTGTCGTTCGGCAAGCGCGAGCACCTGATGGGGTTCCGCGGCATCCATACCGCCGACATCTTCTTCGATGGGGTGCATTTGCCGGCCGATCATCTGGTGGTGCCGGCAGGCTCGTTCGGCAAGCTCATGGAGGCATTCGATCTCGAGCGCTGCGGCAACTCCACAATGTGCCTGGGGCTCGCCGCCGGGGCGCTCGATGAGGCGATCGCTCATGTGCAGGAGCGGCGGCAGTTCGGCAAACCGATCGTCGAGTTCCAGGCGGTGCAGCTCAAGCTTGCCGAGATGGCAATGCAGGTCGAGGCGGCACGGCTGATGATCCACAAGGCGGTGGCCGCGAAGAACGCCGAATTCCCGTCGGTGCTGCTGAGCAGCATGGCAAAATGCTTCGCCAACGAAATGGCGCGCGATGTGTGCGGCAAAGCGGTGCAGCTGATGGGCGGCTATGGCTATTCGAAGGCATTCGCCGCCGAGCAACGGCTGCGCGACTCCTGGGGATGGGGAATTGCCGGCGGCACCATCGACATTCAGAAGGTCAATATTGCCGCGGCGCTGGTCGGGCGCCGGTTCCAGCAGCGGGTCTGAACCATGGAAAGGGCAGAGGCATGGCCGCGTTCGAACCGGTGACAGCGGTGCTTCGCGCCTTCGAGGTGCTGCGGATCATCAATGAGCGCGACCGGGCCACGGTAACCGAAATCCACCGCTCGTCGGGATTGCCCAAGCCGACGATCCTGCGGATGATCGAGACTTCTGATCGCCGCCGGCTATGTGGCTCGTGAGAACGACCGACCAGCCTATGTCGCAACCGGCAAGTGCCTCCTGCTCAGCAACGGCTTCCGCGTCCACGATCGCCTTACCGCGGTTGCGGCACCGATGCTGGCGGCATTCCGGCGAAAGATCGGCTGGCCGTCCGACCTCGGCATCTTCGACGGCGATGCGATGGTGATCGCTGCAACGAGCCGCGATCTTGGCGTGCTCGTCCTCAATCGCAAGATCGGCACGCGCACGCCGCTGCTGCTCAGTGCGCTCGGCCGCGCATATTTCGCGTTCTGCGACGATGACGAATGCGCGCGCATCGTCGACCGGCTGAAGCGGTCCGCCAATCCGTTCGACCAGGTGGCCGGATCGCCCGAGCGCGTCGAGAGCCTGCGCCGCGAGACACGGCTGCGCGGTTATTCGGTGACGGACAAGCGTTATCTCGACACCGCCTATGACGGCCTGATCTGGGGCATCGGGGTGCCGGTCATTGCCGACTGCAAGGTGGCGGCAGCGATGAATGTGATGTTCCTGCGCAGCGCCATGTCGCTCGATGCCGGCATTGCCGAACTCGTCCCGGTGCTGCAGACAGCGGCGCGCGAGGTCGGCAATGCGGTGGCGCACTCGGTTGCCGATGCAGCGCGCGCCAGGCCCCATGCCGATCTCCGCAAGGCGCAAGCAAGGGTGGCACGATGACCGAAGCGCTCCAACGCAGCCAGGTGTTTCCCGAGAAGGCGCTGCCCGACGCGCAGGCGCTGATCGCCGAGGCGCGCGAGGCCGCCCGAACGGTGAGCGTCGGAGCGTCGCCCTTCTTGTCGACCTATGGAGTTGGCTGCGAGATCGACTACAAACGGCGCTGCACTGGCGACCAGCGGATCATGATGCATGCCCAGATCGGCTTTCGCGATCTCGACAAGAGC
Source organism: uncultured Alphaproteobacteria bacterium (assembly GCA_963744915.1). GTDB lineage: Bacteria > Pseudomonadota > Alphaproteobacteria > Rhizobiales > Aestuariivirgaceae > DATAFF01. The sequence goes on along the minus strand of CAVUUY010000011.1, from coordinate 34,817 downwards.
CGCCGGGCGTGGGCGGAGATCTGGGAGGCGCTGGACAAGGCCGGCCATCGCGTCGATCGCTACGGCATCTGCCTGGACTGGAGCATGGGCTATCCGGCGGCCAGGCGGAAGGACATGCCGCGCGGCACCGGCCTGATCATGAAGGATCTCGACGACTGGCGCGCCTTGACCGGCATGGCGCCGGTGGCGCCGCATTTCGGCGATTTCGTCATCGGCACTCCGGCGGCCTTCGAAAACACCATTGCGGCGCTGTCGAGCGGCTCAACCTCGGTCGGCAATCTCGGGCAGTATTTCGCCTTTCGGCAGCCGCATTGGGACGACGACATCTTCACCACCGCGGAATCCTTGAAGGCGATCGCCCTGACTGCCGCCCAGCCGGTACCCATCATCGTGCATTCGAGCCTCGATGACGGTTTCGCATCGATGTTCAGCGATCTCGCCTGCTCGCTTGGCGCGATCCTGCTCGAGCAATATATCGTCGATGATCTGCTCGGCGGTCACAGCTCCTATTCCTATGGCAACACCTATGCGCGGCCCGACCTGCGCCTTGCTTTCCAACGCGCCGCGCAGAAGGTGACCCGCACGCCCGGGACCATGATCTATGGCGCGACGACGATGTACGGGGCGAACCACGCCGAAAATTACGCGGCACTCGCCACCTATCTGCGGATCGACATCTATGGCGAGCGGACGCGGCCGGCAGGCCACGCCGTCAATCCGACGCCGGTCACCGAGGCGGAGCGGATCCCCGATATCGACGAGATCATCGATGTGCATATGTTCGCCAATCGGCTGGCGGCCCTCGAAACGACGCTGGACGGGTTCGCCCGCGAAGACGCGGTCGATGTGGTCGCCGACCGGATCGTCGAAGGGGGCCGGCGCTTCCGCGCAAATGTCTTGTCGGGGCTCGAGGCGGCAGGGATCGACATCGCCAATCCCTTCGAAATGCTGCTCGCCATCCGCCGGATCGGCTCGAAACGCCTCGAAACCCTGTTCGGACCCGGCGAGCCGGCGCCAGGACGTCTGCGTGGACGCAACCCCATCGCGCGCTCCTATTCGATCGAGCAGCTCGAGCATGATGGGGAAGGGCTGGTCAGCCGGCTGGCGCTGCCGGAGCGGGAGCGGATCGTGCGGGCAAAGCTCAAGGCCTGCGTCGCCACCACCGACGTCCATGAATATGGCAAGATCCTCGTCGAGTCGGTGCTGCGCCAGCTTGACATCGAGATCATCGATGGCGGCATCTCCACCGATCCCAACGACCTGGTCGACCAGGCGGTGACGACCGGCGCCGACTTCATCGCGCTCTCCTCCTACAATGGGGTGGCGCTGCAATTCTTCACCCAGCTCAAGGGCGAGCTCGATGCACGGAATAGCGCGCTGCCGGTGTTCATCGGTGGCAAGCTCAACCGGATTCCGGATGGCAGCAACACCAGCCTGCCGGTCGACATCAGCGAAGAGCTTGCCTCGGCCGGCGCGACGGTGTGCAAGTCCGTCGACAGCATGATTGCATCGCTCGGAGAGATGGCGAGAGCGCGCGGGCTCTCTTCAGCAAGCTGAGGCGAATTTGCCCGCCGAGTGCCTTTCGCCACGGTGAAATCCGCTGGTTTCTCTAGAACACCAAGGTGCCGGTGATGATGGTCACGCTGTTGTCAAAGCGCTTCTTGGCGTTGAACTCCTCATAGTGACGGGCATTGAAGATGAACGGGACCTTGCCGATCTGGGTGGTATAGGTCATTCCAGGGCCAACCGCGTCCACGTCTCCCTTGAAGCCGTCAAGAATGGCGGGCACGCCCGCGCCGGTGTCATCGCTGAGCTGCCGATAGTCGTAGCCGACAACGCCGAGGAGCAGGCCGTTTCCGAAATCTCTGCCGACAGCCCATTCGAGGTGGAAGTCATCGCCGCTGTCATAGTTGGTGGTCTCGTTCTCGAAGGAGGCGGTGAGGCCGAACGTGCCATTGAACTGAAGCTTCGAGGTGGGCTCGATATAGGTGAAACCCCAGCCGAAATCGATCGCCGGTCGGTTGAGGCCGATATTCGGATTGAATCCCTTTTCATAGCGCCCGGTCGGCAGCAGCCCCTGGACATAGACGCTGTGGTGGAAATCGCCATTGTCCCAACCGAGCTGCAGCCGGGGCACCATGTCGCCCAATCCCCAGCCGTTCGATGCAAGCTCGACGGTGTTGCCCAGGGGACCGGTCGCCTGAGCCTGAATGTCCAGAAAGCCGAAGGGCACGGTCATCGAGATCCCCGGGCGGCCCCCGAGGAAGGTCTTTTCCGGGACATAGAGAAGGTTGGCAGAGCCGCTGACAAACTTCTTGATCTGCATGGCGGCATCGATCTCGATGCCGCCAAAGGTCAGGGCCCCATCGATATCGCCGCGAATATAGGCAAGGCCGCCGCTCACATAGGCCCCAGGCGGTGGCGTCACGCCGGCCGAGAAGGCGCTGGTTCCCAGACCATAGGAGCTGAAGGCGCTTTCGGCAGCGAATGCCTGAGACGCCGAAACCGGTAGAATCAGGCAGGCGACAAGGAAGAGCGCCGGCCGCCTTGGTCGCGACCCGGTCTTGCTCGCGCCAACGTCAAAGCAAATGCCGGCGTCTTGGCCGTTGACGCCCGATTCAACCACAAGCAATGGCGCCCGATCCACCCCGTCCATTTTGGAGACCCGGCAATCCCCATTCGTCGTGTGCCGGAATTAGCACCGAATCGGGGCCCCGATGTGACTGCGTGCAAGCCTGGGCAAGGGTGCCGCAGTCGTTTCCATCACCAGTCGCCACCCCAAGACCCGAATATCACGACCGGCGGGCCGTACCCTCGGTAGTAACCCAGGCAGCGCCAGCCATTGGAGGTCCACCGATAGCGGGGGCAAGCGTAACCATAGGCTGGCCACCCGTACCATTCCCCGCTATCGCCCCGGCCCCGGCCGATACGCCGCCCGCCATGATGTCCGTGACGTCCCCCGCCATGATGTCGGCCAGCTCCGCCGCGCTGCTTGACGACATCGACGAGCCTTGCCGTCTTGCCCAGTTCGGGAAAGATCGGGCGCGGCTGGACGGTAGCCGATAGAGCCGGCTGAGCGAACAGCACAGCGGCAGCAATGGCCGCTGCAAATATGGTCGCTCCCCTCAGCGTAGTCATTTCCCAACTCCTCATAGCGATAGAATGCCAGAACGACGACTGCAGCCAACATGCGGCAAAAGAATGGAAAGGATGCCGGGCCACAGCCCTCCAGGATCATGACCAGCACCGCTATTTCGGTCTGGTCAGGCTCATGAGCAGAAAGTCGACCATCTCGTCGAGCGTCGGATGCGGCATCCCCGCACATTCCACCATCAATCGCGGGTGGCAAAACCGGACCATCGCCGCCTGCACGCAATGGGCGGACGTGACCGGATCACAATCGCGAAATTCGCCGCGCGCGATTCCTTCGCGGATCAGTTCGGTCAGGATGGCGTGAACGGTCTCGAGGTGCTGCCTTATGATCGGCCAGCTCTCGGTGATCGCCACTGCAACCATCTCGTGCATTTTGAGGTCGCGCACATAGCGCTCGGCGTTCATTCGGTGCATGTCGCCCAGGAGCTTGCGCAACCGGTCGGCGGCAGGGCCGGACGCCGCGGCATTGCGGCGGGCCTCCGCCTCGACCTCGCCGGTCATGGTGAGCGCCACGGCCTCGTTGATCGCCTTTTTCGATTCGAAGAAGCGATAGACGTTCGCCGAGCTCATTCCGAGCTCGCGCGCAATGTCGGCAACGGTGGTCTTTTGATAGCCATAGCGATGGAAAAGGGCTTCCGCGGCGCGGATGATACGCGTCCGCGTCTCCCGCTCGCGAAGCTCGGCCAATTCTTGCGCGATGCTCATCATAATGGTCCTAAATCATCAGGGACCGACCGGCAATGGCGTCATTGGGCGGCCGCTTCGAAGAGTTCCCATCGACCTTCGCGCGTCCTTCCGCTCCCGGCCCCGGGGACGGGCAGAGGAGCCTCGAGCGGGATTTGAGGTCATCCTCCTCCCGCAGGCGGCGGCGGTTCCACAGGGCATAGAGCGCCGGGACGAACAGCAGGGTGAGAAAGGTCGCGATGAACAGCCCGCCCATGATGGTCACTGCCATCGGACCCCAGAAGGCCGAGCGTGACAACGGGATCATCGCCAGGATGGCGGCCAGCGCGGTCAGCACCACCGGCCGGGCGCGGCGCACCGTCGCTTCGACGATGGCGGTCCGCCGGTCATGGTGCCCGCCGCGGGCATCGCTCTCGATCTGATCGACGAGGATGACCGTGTTGCGCATGATCATGCCGGCGAGCGCGATCAGTCCCAGCAGCGCGACAAAGCCGAAGGGCATGGCCGCGATGTTCAGCGCCAGGGCAGCCCCGATCAGTCCCAGAGGGGCGGTCAGCAGCACCAGCGCCAGGCGCGAGAAACTCTGGAGCTGGATCATGAGGATGGTCAGCATCGCTGCCAGCATCATCGGGAAGACGGCAAACAGGGAGGCGTTCGCCTTGCTCGACTCCTCGACCGCGCCACCGACATCGATGCGATAGCCGGGCGGCAGGTCCCGCTTGATCGAATCGAGCGTGGGCAAGATCTGGGCGGTCACGTCCGGCGCCTGAACGCCGTCGACGATATCGCTGCGGACAGTGATCGCCATGTCGCGGTTGCGTCGCCACAATATCGGGTCCTCATGGCCGAAACCGACCTTGGCGACCTGCGCCAGGGGAACCGGCACGCCGCTGCGGGTGAGGATCGACAAATCCTCGATCCGCCCGAGCGCCAGCCGCTCGTCGGGCACGGCGCGCGCCACCACATCGACCTGCTCGCGGCCGTCGCGCACCGTGGTCACGGCGGTGCCGGTCAGCAGGGTCTGAAGCGTTGCCGCCATGTCCTCAGGTGTCAGGCCCAGGGCACGGGCGCGTTCCTGGTCGACCTCGAGAGTGATCGCCGGCGAGCGCTCGTTCCAGTCGAGATGCGGCTCGACGACATTGTCGTTGCGGCGCATCGCGTCGCGCACCGCCCAGGCGATCTCGCGGACCTTCTGGGGGTCGGGGCCGATCACCCGGAACTGCACCGGATAGCCGACCGGCGGGCCGAAATTGAAGCGGTCTACCCGGACTCGTGCTGCCGACATGGCGCCCTTGTCGACCGCCGCCTCGAGGCGGGACTTGATATTTTCGCGGGCTTCGACATCGCGCGACTGGATGACGATCTCGGCAAAGGCCTCGTTCGGCAGTTGCGGGCTCAAGCCAAGCCAGAAGCGCGGGCTGCCGCGCCCGACATAGGCGGTCCAAGTGGCGATGTCGCGGTCATCCTCAAGCAGCGCCTCGGCTTCCTTGACGACCGCGAGGGTGGCGCCAATGGCACTGCCCTCCGGCAGCCGCAGCTGCAAAAAGAGCTCGGGCCGCTCGGAGCGCGGAAAGAACTGCTGCTGCACCTTGGCGAAGGCAAAGATGGAGCCGACAAAGATGGCGGCCGTGGCGGCGACAACGATGATGCGATGCTGGACGCACCAGCCGATGACCCGACGCAGGACGCGGTAGAGGCGGCCGTCATAGATGTCATGCGGGACATCGCGCTCCTTGAGGCGCGGCAGAAGCTTGACCCCGAGATAGGGCGTGAACACCACGGCGACGAGCCAGGAAGCAATCAGTGCCAGGGCAACAACCCAGAAGATGCCGCCGGCATATTCGCCGGTGCTCGAGCGCGCGAAGCCGACCGGAAGAAAGCCGGCGGCGGTGACCAGCGTACCGGTCAGCATCGGGAAGGCTGTCGTGTCCCAGGCGAAGGATGCAGCGCGGATGCGGTCCACCCCCTGCTCGATCTTCACCATCATCATCTCGACCGCGATGATGGCGTCATCGACCAGGAGCCCGAGCGCGATGATAAGGGCGCCAAGCGTGATGCGGTGAAGGTCGAGGCCCATGACATTCATGGCGATGAAGACGATGGCAAGCACCAGGGGGACCGACAGCGCGACCACGATGCCGCTGCGCCAGCCGAGCGACAGGAAGCTCACCAGGAGCACGATCCCCAAGGCTTCCATGAACGACCTGACGAACTCGCCGACGGCATGCTCGACGACATGCGGCTGGTCGGCGATCTGCTCGATGTCGATGCCGGCCGGAAGCTCGGCAGCGAAGGCATCGACAACGGACTTCAGATGCCCGCCGAGATCGAGGATGTTGCCGCCCTTCTGCATGACCACGCCGACGATCAGCGCCGGCACGCCCTTGTGGCGGACAAGGAAGTCGGAGGGATCCTCGAAGCCGCGGGTGATGCGCGCGATATCGCCGAGGCGGAACACCTTGCCCAAGGCTTCGACCGGGGTCTCGGCCACCGCCTTCTCGCCGCTCAGCGCACCGCTGATGCGCAGCGGCACGCGCTGTGCCGCGCTATCGATCAGGCCGGCCGGAACCATGGCGTTCTGCCTCGCCAGCGAATCGAAGATAGCCTGGGGCGGGATGCCGAGCGCTGCCAGCCGGGCATGGCTGAACTCGACATAGATCTTCTCGTCCTGGACGCCGTAGATATTGACCTTGACGGCGTCGGGGACGGAAATCAGCCGCTGGCGCAACGCCTCGGCGGCCTTCTTCAGCTGGGCGAAGTCGGCGCCGTCGCCGGTCAGGGCATACATGACCGAGTCGACATCGCCATACTCGTCGTCGACATTGGGTCCGACGAGCCCGGTCGGCAGCTCGGGCCGGAGGTCGGCAAGCTTCTTGCGGAGAAGATAGAACAGATAGGGGACCTGGCCCGGTGGCGTGGTGTCGCGAAACTCGACCTGCATCGCCACGAAGCCAGACTTCGAATAGGTCTGCACCTTGTAGAAATAGGGAAGCTCCTGGATCTTCTTCTCGATCTTGTCGGCCACTTGCTCCTGGACTTCGGACGCTGTGGCGCCGGGCCATATTGCGGTGACGACGGCAACCTTGATGGTGAAGGATGGATCCTCGGCGCGGCCGAGCTGGAAATAGGCAAGGCCACCACCGATGGCGATCGCCAGGAGCAGAAACAACGTCAGAGCGGAGTGGCGGACGGCGAGCGCCGACAGATTGAACTTGCGCATGACCCGTCTCCTCAGCGGGGAAGCTTGTCGATTGGCCTGACCTTGAGGCCCGGATCGAGCTTGTGGACGCCGAGCGTCACGACAAGGTCACCGTCCGAAACGCCGCCGCCAAGGAGCGCCGTCTGGCCCTCGAATTTGGCAATGGCGACCGGCTGAAGCGTCAGGGTGCCGTCGGTGCGATCGACCTTCCAGACGGCGGGACCGGTCCCCTGATCGAGTATCGCCGACAAGGGGACAGGGGCGAGGCGCTGGCGCGTGGCGGAAAGGGTGAGGGTGGCCGACAGGCCGAGGCGGACCGATTCGTCCGGCGCCGCGATGGTGTAGCGCGCCGTGAAGGTGCGGGTGGTGGGATCGGCAAGCGGCGCGAACTCGCGAAGATGGGCGGCATAGGTCTTGCTGCCGGCGGACCAGAGCGACACGGTCCCGACACCGGTCCGGGCGAATTCGACCAGCGCCTCCGGAACCGCGACCTCGGCCTCGACCTCGCCTGACTTGGCAATGACGAAAGCCGGTGCGCCGACATCGACGACCTGACCGGGCTCGACCCGGACGGCAGTGACGACGCCGTCATCCTGGGCAATGAGGGTGGCATAGCGCAGAGCGTTCCGGGCGAGCCCGACGGCCCGCTCGGCGCGCATCAGGCGGCTCCTCGCCTCGTCGGCGGTGGCTCTCTGCCGCTCGAAGGCGGCTGCGGCGGTGAAGCCCTTGTCGCGCAGGGTGGCAAATCGCGACTGCTCGGCCTCCTCATGCGAGAGGACGTTGCGGGCGGCCCGCTCCTCGGCCTCGGCTTGGTCGAGCTGGAGGTGGAAATCGGCATCGTCAAGCTCGGCGAGCGGATCGCCCGCCTTGACGAGCGTCCCGACATCCACGAAACGGCGCACGACCCTGCCCGCCACGCGGAATCCGTGGCTGCCTTCGACGCGCGGCTTGATCTGGGCCGAAAATGTCCGGCGATCCTGCCCGTCGGCGAATGCGATCGGCGCCGCCATGACCGGCTTGATCGGATGCACCGCCGCAGGGGCGCTCGCCGACTCGCCACAGGCGCCAACGAGCGGCAACAGCAGGACTGGCGCAAGGTGAGCAAAAATAGACGAAAGGCGGAGGTGATCCAGCATGTCCGGCACTCCAGGCTACGGCCCAATCGCAACGTGACAGCTGGTTAATCATGATAAGTGATGAAAGTCAACTTTCATCACATGTCCAAAATAACCCCTTTTGAGCGGTCGGCGGGGCCGCCCCCGAGCCAATTCGCCGCATGGGCACTCTTGCCGTAGTAGACTTCTAGGTTCGTCGCCCTGCTACGCTCATCCTCCTGTTGTGCTTGCGAAGGAGCCTCAATCATGGGTAATCGGCGAACCAATTTCAGGCCTGCCCTGCAACTCAGCCCGCTCAGAAATTCGACGAAGGCGGAAACGATCGACGCGCTCGTCAGCCAGCAGCTGGATCATTTCGCCATCGATCCGGAGGGCGCCTATGGACAGGCGTTGAGCGATCTCGCACGGAACCTCTATGGCGCGAGCCTTGCGGTCGACGACCTTTGGCAGGTCACCATGGAGACGCTCGCCCGGCTCGACCGGTCTGACCGCATTGCCTATTTCAACGCCAAGCGCTTCGCCTGTTTCCAATTGGCCAAGATTCTCGACAATCTGCAAAACCCGATGCGGGCGACCTATCAATCGCTAGCCAGCGGCTGGGAGACGCAGAGCCTCAAGGGACCGTACCCCATCTTCGACAATGTCGCGGCAATCTTCAGCGCGACACCGGTGATCACGCGGACGGCAACCTATCTCTATGCCTGCATCGAATGGGTCGAGGACGCCTTCAAGGGAAAGGAGTTGATGCACGATATCTATTCGAGGCTCCTGAACCCGACCTCGATCAGCCTTGCCAATCATATCGTCGACCTGGAAGCGGGACCCCTGGCGCGGGATTACATGGCCTGGAACTTCAATTCCGGCATGGCGGCAGTGGATGCCACACTGGCGCATCTTGTCGGCTACCAGGACATCGTGCTTTCCAGCCGCAATGTCTATGGCGGCACCTATCAATTGCTGCATGATTGGTACGGCAAACGGGGCAATATGGATGTCGCCGTCGAGTGGTTCGACGGATTCACCGCGACCGATTTCAGCGCTGCACTGACCGAGACCCGAACCAGGCATGCCGATCGATTGTCCAGGGGCAGGCACATCTATGTCTATCTGGAATCACCGTGCAACCCGCATGGCTACACCCTGGACGTTCCCGGGATCTCGCAAGCCGCTCATGAGGCGGGTTGCGACGTCATTTGCGATGCGACGATCGGCACGCCGTTTCTGCAAAGACTGCTGCAGCATGTCGATCCGATGGCGCGCCCTGATTTCGTCATTCACTCCTATACCAAGGACATTGCCGGATCCGGCGCCACCACGGCCGGCGTCTGCATCGGTCGCAACGAGCGCATGTTCATTCCCAAGGGCCAGTCGGTTGAATCAACCGCGCCCAATGGCAAGAAACGTCAATGGAACTGGGACGAGACGCTGTTTTGGAACGTCTATTACGTGAAGGGCGCCTTCCTGGACGCCGACAAGGCGTTCGAGGTCTTGAATGGCATGCGAACGCTGCCGCTTCGCCTTCTCGCCAAATCCATCAACACCCTGGTTCTCGCCAATGTGCTCAGCCGGCATCCGGGCATCAATGTCAACTGCTCCGGCGTTGCGGGGAATCCCAACGCCGCGATGCGCGAACAGCATCTGTTTCTCGGTCTGCCGCCGGCGCTTTTCACGATCGACTTCGAACCCAAGCCGCAAAATCCATTCCGGATCGGACGAAACCACCTCAAGCAGCTGTTCGATTGCCTGGAGCCGGCGTTCGGGCTGCAGGTCAGTCTGGGTCAGACCAGCACGATCGTGCTCTGCCCCGCGCTGACCAGCCATTCCGAACTCTCCGACACAGCTCTCAAGGAAGCCGGCATCAGCGCGACCACAATACGGATCGCAGTCGGTGACGAGGACCCGCGTGGCCTTATCGCCCATCTCATCAAGGCTTCGACGATTGCGCTCGAACCAGACAATCCAGGCTTTGTCGCTGCCTTCCCGGCGGCGGACGAGATCGACCTCCTGTACAGAGAGACCTATATCGACATCCATCGCCGCTATATCGAATCGCAGGCTGATTTCGAGGTCCTTATGCGTTGATTGCCGATTCGACAAATGACGCGGGCTCAGCTGTCCAGCAGCTCGGCGGCGCTTCGGGTATAAAGCTCCGGTATGCCGCCCGAATGCACGAAGGTCACCAGCGCGTCCTTTCGGATCAGGCCCTTTTCGACCAGCCCAATCAGGCCAGCAAATGCTTTTCCGGTGTAGGTCGTGTCGAGCAACACGCCCTCGGAGCGCGCCGCCAACCTCACGGCAGCGATTCCTTCGGCAGAGATTTCAGCGTAGCCCGGACCGATGAAATCGGCATCGAACCAAAGATCATTCCCGTGCCATGTCGGATCGATATCGAGAAGGGCGGACGTCTCAATCATCAAACGGCGCACCTCCGAATGTAGCTTATCTTTGGTCCAGCTGACGCTTATGCCGACAATGCGCGTCTCGGGCGAGAGCAAGCGGGCACCGAGAAGGAGACCCGCGTAAGTCGACCCCGTGCCGGCGGCGACCACGACGACGTCCACAATTCTCTTTGCCGCAGCCATGTCATCAACAATCTCGGCGAATGCCTCGACATAGGCGGCGGTGCCCATCGCCGTCGCACCACCGAGAGGAATGATGAACGGCCGCTCTCCTCTCTGTCGCAGCGAAGCCGCCGTCTCTGCCATAGCGCGATCGGCGTCGGCATAATCGATATCGCCAAGCAGCTTCACCTCGGCGCCGAAGAGGCGATCAAGCAAAAGATTTCCGGCTGGCGGCCCCTGCCAGTTGCCGCGCAGCAGCAGCGTGCACCCCATCCCACTTCTGGCAGCGGCCGCCGCAGTCAACCGTGCGTGATTCGATTGTGGCCCGCCAGTGGTAAGCAGCCAGGTCGCGCCCTGGTCCCGGGCCTCGCCGAGCAGCAGTTCCAGCTTTCTGAGCTTGTTGCCCCCACCTCCGACGCCGCCAAGATCCTCGCGCTTCACATGGAGCGCGATGCCCAGCGTTTCCGAGACGCGATCCCAGCGCTCGAGGGGCGGACGCGCGGTAGACAGGCGGACTCTCGGCAGCGCCGCAAGCCGCTGGCGAACCGCCGCGCTCACCGGCGAGCCTCTCTGGCGCACAAGGTCAGGGCGGTCTGGAAATAGACATTGGCCGCGATCATCATGTCGTCCACCGCCATGCTCTCGTCGGGTGTGGAAATGTCCGTGACCTTGCCGGGACCGTAGATCGCGGTCGGAATGCCGGCGGCCATGAGATGGGAGGCGTCGGAGCCGAAGAAGACCTGCGGAACCAACGTTCCGACCGCCGCCGCAACCCCTGCGACCTGGCGATGGGCCGACGCCACCGCGGCCACGATCGGCGCAGCGCGGTCGACATGGAACGGCGGCGGCTGCATGAAGTACGGTCGTGAAGACAGCGTGATCGCGGCGTCGAGCTCGGGATCGGCAATCGCGGCCGCGGCGATCAGCCGTCTCAAGTCGGCCAGGACGGTTTCTGCCGTCATACCCGGCACGGTTCGGACGTCGATCCCGGCCGTCGCCCGAGCGGCCAGCATGGAGGGCAGGATTCCTCCCTCGATGGTGCCGACATGAATGGTCGGGAGCCCGGGAAAGTCCGAATGGCGCTCAAAGGTCAGCGCGCTTTCGGTGAGCTGCGGCAACATCGCCACGAGCTTGGCGATGGCATCGATACCCTGAGCGCGCTGCGAAACATGGGCGGGTCGACCCTTGACCACGAGTTTCAGCTGGCTAACGCCCGAATGCGAGGTCATGACCGCGAGGTCAGTGGGCTCGCCATTGATGCAAAAGTCGGCGGTCAGGCCACGTTCCAGAGCGGTCACGGTACCGAGGCCCAGCGCGTCGCATTCGCCTATAACCGCCGACAGGATGATCTCGCCGCAGAGCTCATCGCGCCGCTTTGCCAAGCTTGCCAGGGCAGCCATCATGGCGCCCACGGCTCCCTTCATGTTGTTGATCTCCGCAGCGTAGAGGCGGCCATTCTCGATCTGTGGGCGATAGGGTTCGCGCGTCCAGCCGGTCGCGGGCGGCGGGAGGGTGTCGAGGTGGCCATTGAACAACAGGCGCCGACCAGCCCGGCTGGTCTTCAGGCGAGCGATGACATTGCGGCGCTGGGGCTCGACCTCCTGTTCCTCGACATCAAGCCCGTCCTCCCTCAGGATCTGCGCCGCCCGCGCACCAATCGGGCCCTCCTGTCGAGACACGCTCGGTATCTCGCACAGCGCCGTCACGCGGGCAATCACGGCCTCAAGAGCGGGAGTCATGTTCGGCTTATTCTCCATGAGCGGTCTTAATGGCGAAGAGGCGGCCCATATGGCTTGGCCGCACAGCGATGCCGCCGATCTCGAGCGCGTGCCAAAGTATCGCAAGATTGCTGGTGACGACCGGCTTGCCAAGCTCCCGCTCCAGCATCGGCACGATCCCCGCGGTGGGCAGGCCGGTGCAGCTGATTACAACCGCATCTGCGTCCGGCCGATCGATCCTCCTCGCAAAGGCTGCGACCTCTTGCGGCTCGACGGATTGAAGCGCGATGTCATCGACCAGCCGATCGAAATAGGAGGCCACCGGAAACGGCCTGAAACCACTCTCAGCGAGGAAATTCTGCAGCAGGCCGTTCATCGCCGGCGAATAGGGGGTGCCCACCACCGGGCGCTCGACTGCCAGGGCCCGCAATGCCGCCACCAGCGCGCTCGAGGCGGTCGCCACCGGAATTCCGCCGGAGGCCGTGGCGAGCTCCGCAAGAAGAGCGTCATTGCCGGCTTTGCCATTGTAGAAACTGCCGCTGGTGCACGACCAGACTATCGCCTTCGGCTGCACGGCAATCAGGCTTCTGACCGCCAGATCGAGGCCGCGGCGCGCTTGCGCCATCGCGTCGGGCGTGACCTCGTGGGGGTAGATCACGCGGGCGGCATGAATCTCGACCCCATCGGGGAGAATGCGGCGCAGATCCGCTTCGATGCAGAGGTCGATATCAAGCACCGCGAGACCGATTCGACCCTGCTTGCCGTACATGACAAACTCCTCCTAGCCGCGCGTGACATCGATATGGCCGGATGCGTTGACCGCGAAGCGCCAGCCGCGCGGAATGTAGCTTGTCGCGGTAGCCTCCTCGATGACGACAGGCCCCATGCCGCTGCTGCCCGAACCCAGCGATTCACGTGAAATGAACTGTGCCTCGAGCCACTGGCCGCCGGCGAACACCCTGCCGCGGTCGCCGACCAGTTTCCCTCCGCCATTTGGGGGGATAGCCGGCAGACGGGGCTTCGGTCGTTGGTTGACCGAGATCGCCCTGAGGTTCACCAGCTCGATCTCCGCGTCAGGCTCGCTGAAGCCGAACTGCCGCTTGTGCAGCTTGTGAAACTTCGCCGAGACAGTGCCAAGAAAGGGCGGCCGCGCCGGCATGTCGACTGCCACCTCATAGGCCTGGCCGCGATAGCGACAATCCGCCTGAAATCGCCATTTGAGCACCCCCTTGCTCATGTCCCGGACCGCGGTTCCGGCACTTGCCACCAGATCCTTCATCAGGTCGGCAAGACCGTTGTCGTCGAGCTTGGAGAGCGGTCTGACGATGGATCGGACAAAATCACGCCGCAGATCGGCACAGAGCAGGCCATAGGCCGAAAAGGCACCGGGATACATGGGAATGATGACGCGGCCAATGCCAAGCTCTTCGGCGATGGCACAGGCATGAAGCGGTCCGGCGCCACCGAAGGCGAACAGCGCATAGTCGCGTGGGTCGTGCCCTTCGCGAATGGAAACAACCCGCACGGCATTCGCCATCTTGTGGTTGGCGATGGTGAAGGCCTTCTCGGCGACATCCTCCACCGCCGAGGGAATGACGGCGAGGAGCTTGTCGAATGCCCGCGTTGCCGCCATGCGGTCGAGCCGCATTGCGCCACCGAAAAATCTGGCGGAGCGCAGCAGGCCCATGAGGAACGCCGCGTCGGTGACCGTCGGCTCCCGGCCGCCAAAGCCGTAGCAGGCCGGCCCGGGATTCGATCCGGCACTTTGCGGGCCGACATGCAGCAGGCCCCCGGCATCGATGGATGCGAGCGAGCCACCACCCGCGCTGACCGTCTCGATGTGAATCTGCGGCAAGGAAATCGGCAGGCCGGAAATCTCGGAGCGGGTCGACATTGCCGCCTTGCCATTGCGGATGAGAGAAACATCGGTCGATGTGCCTCCCATATCGAACGAGATGGCGTTCCTGATCCCAAGTTCCTGCGCAACCTGGACAGTGGCGAGCACGCCGCCGGCCGGTCCGGACAGGCAGGTCGCCGCGGCGTTCTCGCTCGCGGCCTCTGGCGGCAACACGCCGCCGTTCGAGCCCATGACAAGGATGCCGCCGGCAAAATCCCGGGCGGCGAAACGCCGGCGGAACTCCGATAGATAGGCTTTGATCTTGGGGCCGACATAGGCCGACAGGACGGTCGTGCTCATCCGGTCATATTCGCGAAAATGGGGGGCGATGACCGACGAGATCGCCGTGTAGACATCCGAGGCCTCCGCGTCGAGTAGGCGGGCCAGCAGGTGTTCATGATCGGGATTGGCGTAAGAATTGATCAGGCATATGGCGATTGCGGTGCAGCCCTCCTCCTTGAGCCGCGCAATGGAGGCACGGGCACTTTGAAGATCGAGCGCAAGCCTCGGTGTGCCGGTCGCCATCATCCGCTCGAGCACCTCGAAGCGGCGGCGGCGCGGCACCAGCGGCTCCGGTTTCTCGGCGAAGAGATCCCAGATGTTGCGACGCTCCTGACGCTGAAATTCCAGCACGTCGCGAAAGCCCTCGGTGGTGATCAACCCGACAGCGGCACCCTTGCGCTCCAGGATGGCGTTGGTGGCCACCGTGGTCCCATGCACGATTGCCGTGATCGCGGTGAAATCGTCATCGAGCTTGCCGACCGCCTCCACCGCGCTCAGCGATTGGTTGGCCGCGGTGATTGCCTTCGCCACCCGAATCTGGCCATCGGCGGTCACCATGACCGCATCGGTGAAGGTGCCACCAACATCGATCCCGACGAAGGAGCCGATGGTCATGCTCTTGCCTTGCCGGGAATCGCTGCAGGGTGCCCGATAGCAGCGGCGGCATGCGGGTAGTTCGCAAGCAGGTGAGCCCGGCTGATCTTGCCGTCGGCGAGATCACGCAGAACCTCTTCAACCGGGCGATCAGCCGGGCGCCCGAAGCCGCCGCCACCACCAGCAACCACCCGGACGACATCGCCCTTGCGCAGCTTGAAGCGAGTCTTCGAGGGCAGGATGATCTCCTCATTGTTGCGCAGCACCCGAAAGGCGCCACGGCTGCCGGGCTCGCCGCCGGCCGCCCCGGGGGGCGGGAAACGGTGCCGGTCGGAATAGCCGAAGAATTCGGCACCATCCTCCAGCACCTCATATTCCCGGCTTGACCCGAGACCGCCGCGATGCTTGCCGGCGCCCCCGGTGTCGGGCAGCAGCTCATAGCGCTTCACCATCAGGAAAGGATGATCGAGCTCCACCGCTTCGATCGGCGTGATAATGCAGTTCGATAGCGGCGCATCCAGCATGTCGGCGCCGTCGCGCAGCGGATTGCCACCCCAGCCGCCACCGATATCCTCGATGAAGATCGAGAACTTTCCATCCTTGAACTGCGACACGCCTGAAGTGGTGTTGGCATGAAAGCCGAGCGCCGGCACCCGATCCGGCAAGGCGCGTTGCAGCGCCATCAAAATCGCATCGAACAGCCGGTAGGCGCCGCACATGCGGGCGCGCACTGCGGCCGGCGGCTTGGGATTGAGGATCGAACCATAGGGCACCTCGATGCGGATCGGCCGGTAGCAGCCGTCATTGGCAGGGATCGTTTCACTGCCGGCAGTGAGGGCCATCTTGATCGAGCTGTAAGCGCTCGAATAGGTCGAGCCGAGCGGCACGTTGAGGAACTCGTCGACCTGGGGCGCGGTGCCCGTGAAGTCCACCGTCATCCTGCTCCCCGACACGCGCAGCGTCACCCGGATCGGGATCGGGTCCTTCTGGAAGACGCCGTCGTCGATTGCGTCCTCGGCCTCATAATCGCCGTCGGGGATGGCGCTGATGGCGCTGCGCATCATGCGTTCGGAATATTCCATGGCGCCACCCATGTAGCGCACGAGCTCGCCTGCACCATAGCGCTCGGCCAGTTCGAGGACCCGCCGGCGGCCCAGTTCATTGGCGGCAAGCTGGGCCTGGATATCGCCCCAAGTGGTCTCGGGAGCGCGGAAGTTGGAATGCACGATGTCATGAAAGCTGCCATTGATCCGGAAATCACGCTTCAGGGTCAGCTTCATTGCGGTGAAGCGCAAACCCTCCTCGTAGAACTCCTTGGCGTCGAATGTCAGCCCGGCGGCACCGCCTCCGATATCGACGTGATGGGCGATCGAACCGGAAAATCCCAGCAGCGTCTGGCCATGAAAGATCGGCGTGAAAATCGTGATATCCTGAAGGTGCTGGCCGCCGATATAGGGATCGTTGGTCAGGAACACCTCGCCCGGCCGGATGCCGCCATGCTTGGCAAGGCAGGCCCGCATGGGCAGCGAGAGCGAGCTCATCTGCACGGGAATGTGCTCAGCCTCGGCAACGATGCGACCTTCGGGATCGAACAGCGCGCAGGAACAGTCGCGGGCCTCGCGGATAATGGTCGAGCGAGCGGAGCGCAGCAGGTTGATGCCCATTTCCTCGGCAATCGCATGGAAAGCGTTGACCAGGACGTTGAGCGTGACGATGTCATAGGCCGGCTGCAGGTTCATTGGCTCTCCTTAGAACTGAGTTTTCGCCGGAGCACTTTCTTGAGAAAGGCCTGGGTGCGCGGATTTCGGGGATTGCTGAAGATGACCGAGGGGACGCCCTGTTCGACGATGCGGCCTTCGTCCATGAAAACGATCCGGTGGCCGACGTCGCGCGCGAACTCCATCTCATGGGTGACGATCGCCTTGGTCATGCCGTCGCGAACCAGTTGCCTGATGACCAGCAAGACATCCTCCACGAGCTCGGGATCGAGGGCGGAGGTCGGTTCGTCAAACAGCATGATCTCGGGCGACAGTGCGAGGGCTCGGGCAATGGCGACCCGCTGCTGCTGACCACCCGAGAGCTGGTTGGGAAAGGCGTCGATCTTGTCGGACAATCCGACCTTGTGGAGCAGCGCCCGGGCGGTGGCGGCAGCCTCTTGCCGGGTTCTTCCCTGCGCGCGGATGGGGCCGATGGTGACATTTTCCAGGACATTCAGATGCGGAAACAGGTTGAAGCGCTGAAAAACCATCGCCGTCTTGCCGCGCGCCTTCGCCGACATCGCGTCGAGTTGCCGGTAATGGGGTGGCGGCGCTCCGGCGGCCCGTTCAAAGATCCGCTCGCCAAGGATTTCGAGGCAACCCTCGTCCGGCACCTCCAGCAGGTTGATGCAGCGTAGCAGGGTGCTTTTGCCCGATCCGCTTGGGCCAATGATCACCACGACCTCGCCGCGCGCAATCTCGAGATCGATGCCGGCGAGCGCTTCATGGGTGCCGAAGCGCTTGCGGATGCCTGACAATCGCAAGACCGGGCCATCGATCGGCTCAAGCATGGCCGCGCGAGGCTCGGCGTTCGAAATATTGGATCAGCACCGAGCAAGGATAGCTCATCAGGAAGTAGATCAGCGCAGCGACCAGATAGATATCCATCGCGCGGAAGGTTATGGCGACCCGAAGTTGGGCGGCGCGCATCAGCTCTACGATCGAGATCGTCGAGACCAGTGCCGAATCCTTCAGCATCGAAATGAAATAGTTGCCGATCGGCGGAATGACAATACGTGCGGCCTGCGGGATGACGATGTACTGCAGGAGGGCGGCGCGCGAGAGACCGACCGAGCCGCCGGCTTCCCACTGGCCCTTGTCAATCGCGAGGATGCCAGCCCGGTAGACTTCCGCCAAATAGGCGCTGTAGTTCATCGACAGTCCGATGACGCCGGCGGCGAAGGCCTCGAGCCTGATGCCATATTGCGGCAGGCCATAATAGATGATGAACAGCTGGACGAGCAGCGGCGTGCCCCGGATGATCTCGATATAGGCGCCACTGAGGAACCGCAGCGGCCGGCTGCGCGACAGCCGCATGAGGGCGAGCGCCAGCCCGGCGACCAGCGCCAGCGCCATGGACACCACCGTCAGCTGGATGGTGGTCACCGCGCCCCTCAGAAGATAGGGGAGTATCTCGGCCAGGAAGTCCATTCGGCCTCATCCCATCGCCGGAAACTTTCACTTCGGCGGAAAGAACGGCACGCCGTAATTGCCCAGTATCGTCGCAATCTTGCCCGATGAAACAAGCCGTTCGAGGGCCTTGTCGATCGCCTGCTTGAGCTCGGCATCATCCTTGCGCAAGCCGACGCCGGCATTGAAGCGCTCGTCGGGAACATATTCGGTGACGACCTTGATATTGAGGGAGGGATCCTTCTGGATCGCCCAGGCGGCCGAGGGGGCCTCGAGATAAGCGGCGTCGATGCGTCCGTTGTTGAGCTCGATGATGACGGTATTCTGATCAGGATAGATGGCAAGCGGGCCTATGCCGCGCTTTTCGAGCTCCGCCACCGTCACCGAACCGGCCAATACCCCGGTCTTCTTGCCCTTCAGGTCGTCCAATCCCTTTATTGCCGTGTTGTCCTTGCGCACCAGAATGGTTTCGCCCGATCCATAATAGGGGATCGAGAAATCGATGACCTTCTTGCGCTCGTCGGTGATGAACAAGCCATTGATGATGGCATCGCATCGATTGCTCGTCAGGGCGGGGATCAGACCATCCCAGCTCACCCATTGGTGCTTGGTCTTGACCCCGAGATCACCTGCCAAGGCGCGTGCGATCTCCACTTCGAAGCCCGGGACCTTCTCGTCCGAGCTGGAATAAGGCAAAAGGCCGTCGGTACCGCAGACGACGAGCCCGTTGGATTTTACACGCTCGAAGCTGCCGTCGGCCGCCTGCGCGGCCGGGTGGAGCGCAGATGCCGCGAGCAGGAGCGCGGCCATGGTGAGGGGCGCGGCACCACGGCCAGCTCTCATGAAGCGCACCGCAAGACGTTTGATCTCCATAGCCTTCGAACTCCCTATTGATACTTGCCGAGACCTGCCGAGGAGCGCCCGCGACCTCAATCGTGGCCAAGGGTCGAGAGCAAACGCTAGGCAGTCTTGCGGCGGCGGACAAAGACATTAAACTTATGGTGTCCATAAATAGAAATTATCGATCTATCGGTAACAGTAATGGATCTGCGCAAGCTCCGCCAATTCCTCGTCATTGCCGAGTTGCCAAGCCTGTCGCGCGCGGCCGAGCGGTTGCACATCGCCCAGCCGGCCCTTACCCAGGCGATGAAAGCGTTGGAGCAGGAGCTGGGTGTCGCCCTGATCGAGCGGCATGCGCGCGGCGTCTCGCTCACGGAGCTCGGCAAGCTGCTCGCCGAGCAGGCCCGCCTGATCTTGCGGGAAGTGGAGCGCACGCATGTGCTCATTCGCGAACGCGCCGCCAATCCCGTCGGCAAGGCCCGCATTGCTTTGCCATCCCTGGTTGCCGGGGACCTCACGGTGCCGCTATTGCAGCGGGTCAAGACCCGCCAGCACGGCATCGAGCTGACCCTGCTGGAACGCGATTCGGCTTCCGCCGAAACCGCAGTCAAGACAGGTCATTGCGATGCCGCGCTCACCTTCATGGCGAGTGCCGGCAGCGAAATGGTGTTGCGACCGGTGCTGGTCGACGATCTGGTCGCCGTGGTTCCGCGGGCGACCAGAGCCGAGTCGCGGGTCAGCGGGGTCATCGATCTCATTCCATTCAAGCTCGTGCTCCTGCCCAAGGAAGATCCGCTGCGCGCTGCCCTGGACGAAGTGGCTTGGCGACACTCGGCGGCGCTCGATATAGCGATCGAGGTCGCGGCGCTGGCGGATCTGCGGGCGCTGGTGGCGGCCGGCTATGCCACCGTTGTCCCCTCCATGGCGGCCGTTCGGCTGGCCGCGGACAGCGATGCGCGCGTCTGCTTCCTCAAGGAACCACGGATACCCTGCGGCTTGTCCCTGCTCCTGCCGCGCCACCGCGCTCTTTCCTCAGCGGCCAAGCTCGCCATCGAGGAACTCATGCGGGCAGTCGAAGGCCTGGTGAACGGCAACATCTGGAGCGGGCGCTATGTGGGCAGCGCCGACAGCAATGCGGTGTCGATTTCGATCGTGGCAAATTAAGGAGAATGCAGGCTGGGCAGGGCTTCCATCATGAGGCCTTATGGTGCCGCGCAGGCGGCGTTCACCCAGTTGCCGGTGCAGACCGTGGCCGTCTTGAGAGCAACGCGAGCCGATTTCTCCTGAACGACTTTCTGCGGGGCGATTTTCTGCAAAGCGAATTTCTGCCGCGCGGGGCGTTTGCTGCCGCGCATGTCGCAGCGCGCCACGAGCGTTGCCTTGGCCGATGGCGCGGTGGCGAGGGCCGCCATCGCCCGCCTGGGTCGGTCGGCCCGCACGATCTCCATATAGCGCCGGATGCCGTGCTGGTAATTCACCAGCACATGATCGCGCTCGGCCTCGGCGGCGGCGAACGCACCCTCGCTGCCCGCGCCGCTCTCGTAGCGGGCAAGCGCCGCCTGGAACCGCCCCTCGGCGCGGCTGCGCCACACCTCGAACCATTGCCGGAAGTGCTCGAGCGCCGGACGATCCGGGCGTCCCATTCCGAGAAATTTCAGCGAACCCACCGCCAGCGCATTGTCCCCCGGGGTTGTCCCAGGATCGCCGTCATAGAGCACCGCCGGCCGGCACATGGGAATCTCTTCTCTGGCGGTGGCGCATGCCGACCGGCAGTCCGGCGTCAGAGCCGTCCCGTTGCCGCAACAATCGCACAGGCCAATCGCCTCGGTCGATGACGCGCCAAGATGCGTGAACAGAAAAATGAGCGCAACCCACTGCGCTGCCCGCTGCCCCATTGCTAGAGCCTCCCCAAGCCCCGATCGATTCCCGTCTTTCACCCGGGAGTGTATTCGCCGAGGTCGCGGCTGCAACGCTGAAGCGGCACTTGACCACTGGTTTTGGGTGGGGTTTTCACGCCACAGACACCGCTTGATCTATTTCTGGCCCAGATGGGCGCGATCAATCGCCGTCAAGAATGTTTGGTGCCCCAAGCCGGACTCGAACCGGCACGTCCTTGCGGACAACAGATTGTAAGTCTGTTTTGCAGTCCCTACCAATACCCGACTTCAGCCGACAAACCTATGCAAATTCGCCTGAGAACAACACCTGGTGCCGTCACGTTCCGCCAATGATACGCCGCAATATGGTTGCTAGATGGTTGCTAGCGGGTGGTTGCTAATATTTGAAGGGATCATGGCAAAGACGGCGAAGCGCTTGACGAAGCGGACGGTGGACGCCCTGAAGCCGGGGCAGCTCGTCTGGGATGCCGACGTTGCCGGGTTCGGCGTGCGCTGCCAGCGCCGGGACAAGATATTCATCCTTAAAACACGGGCACGCGGTCGGGCACGATGGTTCTCGATCGGTAACTTCGGCTCGCCCTGGACCGTTGAGACGGCACGCCGGAAGGCGAAGGCCATTCTGGGTGACATCGCTGATGGTGCTGATCCCGCGACATTACGCGACAGCGCTAAGGGTGCCCCGACCATGGCCGATCTCCTCCAGCGGTACTTGGCCGAGCACGTCTCCTTGCACAACCGGCCACGGACGGCGAGAACCGTCGGGCAGATCGTGAGGGCGCACATAGAGCCGGCACTTGGTGCGCATCGCGTCGCCGACCTGACCCGTGCGGACGTGGTGAAGCTACATCATGACATGCGCGGGTCCCCTCGTCATGCCAACCATGTCGTGAGCGTCCTGTCGAAGATGATGCATCTGGCCGAGGCCTGGGGCTGGCGCTCGGATGGCTCCAACCCGTGTCGACTGGTGAAGCGCTACGCCGAGCGGAAACGTGAGCGGCTCGTGACCGAACCCGAGCTGCAACGCCTCGGCGCGGCGATTGCCGACCTGCCGAACGAGAACAGGCTATTGCCCGGGGCCGCTGTCGCGATCCGGCTCGCAGCCCTCACCGGCTGCCGCATGTCCGAAATCCTCGCCTTGCATTGGTCCGATGTTGATCTGCAAGCCGGCACACTTGCCATTCGCGAAGCCAAGGCTGGTGCGCGTGTGCATCCGATTGGTGCCGCCGCCGTGGCCCTGTTGACGGCGGTAGACCACTCCGGGCCATGGGTTGTCTGGTCAACTGACCCGAAGAATCCCATGCCGCAATCGACGCTGGAACATGCATGGCAGCGGGTGCGGGAACGCGCCAACTTGGCCGATGTGCGTTTCCACGACCTGCGCCACGCTTTCGGCACGTATGCCGGCCAGGCCGGCGCCAATGCCTTCCTGGTGCGCGATGTGCTGGGCCACAAGACGCTGGCCATGACCGGTCGCTACGTAAATCGTGATGCCGATCCGCTGCGTCAACTCGCCGACCGCGTTTCGAGCCGGATCGCGGCGGCCATTGGAGACGAAAAGTCAGCTCCCGTGGTGCCGGTCGGCAAAGGGGCTGCCAGTTAGAGTTTGGTCACATGCCCGGCTGGCTTCGAGCCTCGTTCTTGCCGATTTTGCATTTCGTTTGTCGGAAACCCGTTCATCGTCGGCGGTATCTGCTGTAGACCGACGATCGGCGTGGCGAGGCCCGAACACCCGGTTCCGCACCGGGCCGCCGCCGCCAACCTCCTTGCGGATGCACCAGACCGGAGGGTGCCGCGATGCCCAATAGCGTTCTGATCACCGCTGCTCGCAACAGCAAATTCTCGCCAACGGATCTACCCGCCGGCCACCGTTTTTATACCGACTCCGCGGTCGATGCGGTGATCCGCACAGCAGCGATCCCGATAGATCTGCTGAATTCACAGACTATCCAATATCGATCCACGGACGGGCTGGACCTCATCGAGGTTACGATGTCCCGCAAGATCGCGCTGAGCGAATGGTTGGAGATTGCCGCGCGCGGCCTTTATTTCGATCGGCAGGGGCAGCCTGCGCCGTCCCTGTCCAGAATTACTAAGGAGATGGCTGTTATTTCCAAAGCAGCCGAAGGTCTGCGCGTTGCACTTGGCTTGCTGCAGGATTGCGATACCATCCCGCCCAACGTATACGTGCCAGACTGAGCCTAGCCGCGCGGCGTGAAGCTGAAGGTATTAGGGATCCGAAGATCCGCTACGAGAAATCGAGTGCCGGCGAGCCAGTCCGATGCATTGTTGGGACGCATCCCGACGGCAGTCCGTTCTACGCCTATTTGTGCAGCAAGCCGATTGAGTTCTACCGCGAGGGGCCGTCGGATCAAGTCTTACTGGACGCCATCAAGGGCATCGGGTGCATCGCCCCGATGGGCGAAGGATGCCGACGCTGACATTCTTGCGCGGACGAAGGGGAATTTCGCCAAAGGAAGAAAAGCCGATCACGCGGTGAACCAATGGATCGAATTGCTCGGCAACGTGTGGCGCGACGTCTTGGAACGCGAACCCGGCACTTCCGTGGTCGTGACCGGAGCGGATGAAACAAGGGCCGACGGCCCGACGGGCCATTCATCCGCTTTCTCGTAACCGCCGGGGGGCCGCTATCCATCAACATGACGAACGAAGCATTGCGCGACTGCGTACGTCGTATTTTTAAGGGCAAGGGCAAATCACGCCCAGGTAATCCTAATCTCCCCATTTTTGCAGCATACGAACTTGCGCCTACGTTGCATCCTGGCCGCCGCAGTTGCGCGGCATGCACCAGGAACAAGATATTGTCACTCGAACACTCTCCGGCACGTCAGGACGCGACCCCTCGGCCGGATGACCCGGTAGCCTTCCTTGATCAGCGACAAACCGCGGGCCTGCTCAACCTAGTGAGCGCACGCTCTGGAATCCACCCATGAAAACATTGACTCCCGACCAGATAGTCGCGCGGGACGACTGGAGCGATCTTTCACAATACATGGCGATGCCAGACATCGATCGCGAACGACTACAGGCATATCGAATGAAAAGGATTAGGGACGCGCTTGCGCGTCATGACTCGGCGATGTGCATTCTCATTAGCCCGATTAGCCTGCGCTATGCGGTCGACTACCGCACTTATGGACTGTTCCAGTCGCACATTCCGTCTACCTACCTGTTCGTTGCGCAGCAGGGTCCAGTTGTGATTCACGGCGCCTATGGCCATCCGCCCAGTGCGAACGAAGTGCGACCTGCCAGGCCTCTCTCCTACTTTGATGGAGCGACGGAGCTGGCCGACGCTGCCCGGCTACTTGCTGATGATGTCGTGGAATATCTGAAGGAAATCGGCACCGGCAATCGCCGCGTTGCCGTCGAGTACGTTAACCCGAGTCTGACCCAAGCTTTGTTGCAGCGAGGGATAGAAGTAATAGACGGCGTGCTGATTTCTGAAGACGCACGGGTGATCAAGTCTGACGACGAGATCGCTTGCATGCGCTGGGCCATCGCGGTTGCTGAACTTGGGATGGCCAAGGTGCAAGAGGCACTAGCGCCTGGAGTCACTGAGCTTCAGCTTTGGGCCCTGCTGAATTACACCAATCTTGCGAATAACGGCGACTGGCATGACGGACGCATGCTTGCTTCTGGTCCACGCATAAATCCTTGGCTCCAAGAGGCCTCGGAACGACGCGTCGAATCCGGCGATCTTGTCGGTTTCGACACCGACATGATCGGGCCTTTCGGCTATTTCGCTGACATCTCTCGTACTTTTCATTGCGGGCCGACGAAGCCAAGTCGTCGGCAAAGGCAGCTCTATCGACTGGCTTTGGATGAAATCGAACACAATCTCAGGCTAGTCCGACCCGGAATAACATTCACGGATTTTCAGAAGTTGGCTTGGCCTGTGCCGGAAGAATTTCGCGCCAATGCCTACCCCTGTGTCATCCACGGCGTCGGTATGTGCGACGAGTATCCACGTGTGAATCCCGGGTTCCGTGGTCCGACGCCTTATGAGGGCACATTGGAGACCGGGATGGTGATTTGCGTAGAGAGTTATATCGGTGCCGTTGGCGAACGCGATGGCGTGAAGCTTGAGCAGCAAGTCCTGGTGACCAATGACGGCTATGAGATGCTGTCGAGATACCCTTTGGAAGTGACCCTCCTGGCCTAACGACGGCGGCGCAATCCGCCGCACGACACATCTCTGGGCGAATCGCGGTCACGTGAACGAACCCGGTAATTTCTCACGCTTCGCACTAGTGTCGGGATCAACTCATGGTGGAAAAATCGCCAAAAGCTCGACCGTTATACGACAATCCGAGTCCGCGAAGCCATGGACTGCGAGCCCGGTCGAAGCGGGGCCTGGACGATTGTAGTAGCCATTACGGATGCGCATGTTTTCATAAAGGTCTTCCGCGTTTGCTCCGCCGACATAATAGGTCTGCTGCTTCACCACGTTGGCGAAGCCGAGGCGATGCCGAGCAAGGGCTTGCGAAAGCGCTTCCATTATTTGCTTCGTTGCCGTTGCCAACCCGGGCTGCGAGCCGAGGTATCGCGTCGCGAGACCAACCAAGCGCCCCGCGCGCCGTTCGACAAGTTGCACCCCGGACACATTGCTGGCGAGACTGCCCTTCTCACCGGCCACTTGCTCGGATTTGACTTCGGCGATCAGGTCGACGACCGCGGCGTATCCTTTCGGAAGATCAGCAAGTACCGCAACGCCGGCATCCGAGCCTAGAATGTCGCTGATGCGCTGCAAGATCGACACTGCCGGCGAGTCGCGGTTGAGGAAAACACGCGCCGATACGATCAGGTCAAGCGATGATCCGCATTCTTCCAGTATCCGTTCGAGTTCATGGCTTAGGCTTGACGATACGACACCGGGAGGCAGGTCAAGCCGAAGATGGATGTTGCCCCCGCTGGTGATACTGGCAACCCGCGCATCGTGCGTCAGGTGATGGATCTCGGATTTCGAGGGAGGATCCAGCGAACCATAGACATCGACCTCAACCATCATGCCGGCATAATAGAAGAACGGAACCCCGACGGTCACAATAAGCGGCCCAGAACCTAGCGTTTCCCGCAAAAGCGGCTCGACAACTCAAGCGAGGTCACACCATCCAGAACCACATATGCCACGAGTTTGCTGACGCGATCAGGCGCAATCCCCTGAGGCGCGAATTGCCGGACGATGAGTTCGGCAACGAGCCGCAGCTGTTGCCGAAGGCTGCCGGGAAAGAGCGGACTTGCGTTTAGATCGAGCGGGCACTGGCCGCAGCTCCAAAACCGGCCATGATCGACGACGGCCAGCGAATAGGGAACGTCTATGCCCATGCCCCAATGCGAGCCGAATGGGATGAAACGACGGACCATCGAGAAAAACTCATTACATTATGATGTGCCATTAACTGGCGGATAGCAACCTGAGCAAAGCACGCCCTCCTCGCCGCAGCAACTCCTAGGCATCTTCGTGTATACCCACACGCTGCCACTCCCGACAGTGCTTGGAACTCGAGTAAAGTATCCACGAAAGACACGCTGCGTCGAGGCTGGCCTGGCCCATCTCGGTCACTTATGTGGAAAAACGAAAGCTAACTCCTCCTGCCCATGACAGAACCATCGCCATCAAAGCCCATGCCGGTGTTTGAATTCCTGGAGGGTAAGGCAGACGGTTCCGAGAGATCAATCGATAAGGTTCTCACCTTCGATGATACTGCCCTGGAGAGAAATCACGGCTTGATACAATGGCTCTTCCCGCTGCCAGAACCGAGCCGCGCCCAACCGTCATCACCAATTCTGCCACCGATGAGATCAAAGCAATTCGAGCCAGTTCAAAAGCCCAATCCAACCTCGATAGAGCTACTCAGAGGATGATTGACTTCTACCAAGGAAATGATCGTTGGCTGCTATACCACGACCACAATCACTTGAGGATCAGCTGCATCACTCGTTCACTGGCCCTACTGAAATCAGGTCGAGCGGCGCAGGAGTTCTTGTCGGTGATCGAGGGTCGAGTTGAAGATGCTGGAAATCCGGTGAACAGCGACAGCCGAAGGTACTGGAGACAGGCATTGGTGGTGTGATGTAAACTCCTATGGCTGAGAAACGTGTTTGCCGAGCCTGAAGTGGTGATCTGGAACTCAACGGAAGCTGGAGTAAACCCGCCGCCGCGCTTACCCGGCGGCGGTGGCGAGCCCGGGATCCTGAACTGTCCGTCCTTATCTCCGACGGCCTCCTCGATACACCCTGTGTGCACCGCCTCGATAGACGCCGCCGCGCTACACCCCACCGCGACGGTACGCGACACCGCCGCGATAGACACCGCCATAGTAACCACCACCGGCACAAGGTGGATAGGGTGCGTACCACACCCCGCCTTACTGGATTTAGGCCATGACCTTACTGTTTGGTAAGCTTGCTTCCGCTCCTGCCAACGCAGCGTCCCTCGCACCTGATAGGGCTGCAATACGAGACTGGATCGCAAAGCTCGAGCGTTGTTGACACCCTCATTCAAACCTTACGAATTTGTATGTAATCTTTGATCGGAAACTGAATTTATCGGTGTAACTTCCTGACTGTTTCGCATGCTCCACATAGGGAGGAAGGAAATGGTGAAGTTGATCTCTGTTGCCTTTGCTTTGGCTGTCGCGACAACGTCGGCGAACGCCTTGCCGGTTCCCTCGCATCTTGATCAACCGGAAGGCTTGGTAACCTTGGCCCGCGCGGCATGCGGTGCAGGTCTCCATAGAGTGGGCGGTGCATGCGTGCGTAACGTCACCACCCGACACGTCCGCCGCGCGGCTCGCCGGTGTGCGGTATGGAGCGGAAGCGTTTGCCGTCGATACCAATGATAGGCCGCGCAATCATGCTTAGCCAGCACGACGGAATACAGCCGTTAACACCCATATGGCTCAGGCCGCATCCGCGGATCGAATTGCGCGTTAATTTGGCGTCTACGCTGCACATTATGAATACGGCGCGCCGGTCGTAACGTTTGGTTTTGGCGGCTGGTAAACTCAGGAGGTTCCAATGCAGAGAAGATGGATAGGTATATTGGCGACTGCCATTCTCGCCTGCAGCGCTGGGACGGGGCAGGCGGTCGCTCAGGGTTGGGGGATGGAGCGATCGATGCCGGCAGCGATGTGTCCTCACAAAGACGAAGCGGTTGTCATCCTCTCGAAGGATCCATTCTGCTCCGCTCACCACTTGTCCGGTGATGGATGTGAGGCGACATGGAAGGCGTATTGGTTTGAAACTTCCCAATATAACGAGTTCCTCGAACACTGCAGAATGCAGCACTGGCCCGAACATAAAACGTAATTCGGCTCAGTCCTTGGAATCACACGCAGAAGGGCGGCCCTTGGGCCGCCTTTCTAGTTATGGCAATGCCCGACGAAACGATTGGACGGCGGCGGCCCCGCTATTGGAATTCTTCAGGTTCTTGCGGCGTGACGTCAGTCACGGCACCAGCCAGCCTGAATTCGGCTGCGCCACCGGTTTACCATTGGCATTACCAGTCGGGATGGCGTTACCTATCCCCTCCACCTCTCCGCGACGGAGGCCGCGGCGGGTCGTAGACTTTTTAGACGAGCGCCTGGGCAGCATAGGCGAGGCCTGTCAGCGCGAGAGCCGCTGCTTCTTATGCCCTTGATCCAGATCAATGCCGAGCTTCGCCTCTTGATGCATTGAAATGAAGATCGGACTAGTTCCAAACCACGTGCCGAGGGCCTGATCGGCTATTCTGTTTCAGGGCGATAACCCGAACGACTGAAAATCGTGGGCCTTGAATAGCAGGACCTATCCTCCACAACGGTCGCTAGCAGTACGCAACCCCAATCCACAAACAAGATGAGCGCATTCGCGGACAGCAACAGTCGTCAAGCATAGGAGATCTGTCTATGAAAGAGACAACATTGTCGGAAAGAACAAAGCAAGGCGACTGGACCAAGCCCGCAGCCATGGCGATTCCCAAAGGGGGTTTCTTCGAGGATCAAGTTGAGCAAGGCAGATATGGCCCGGTCTTTCCCAAAACTCCGGCTTGCTACGGCTTCTCCATTATCGCGAAGATCATCCCCGGGCGAGAGCCGATCTTCTATGAATACGCGAAGAACATCGAGAATGCCGTGGCTGATCAACCTGACGTGCTCGCGGTTCTCAAGCTGCATTACCTCCGATGGAACCTGTTCGACATCAACGGGGAAACCTACTTTCAGTACATGGGCATTTTCGACACCGACTTCGACAAATATACCGAGGATGCGGTTAGCATTTTTGCAGCAACCGGTCTCAACACCGTTTTCGAAAATCTGCAGGGCTTTCCGAAGGATTGGAAAACAAATGCCTCCGCATTCATCAAGTTCGTTCGTGACCATCATCGCCCAAGCTTTCTTGAATATGGCCAATATCCATTCGTGAGTGCGGACGAGATCAAAAAGGCTCTGCAGCTCAAGGCAGCCTTCTCGAACATGCTGGACCAGATGCAATAAGGCGCCTTCGGTCACATCATGCTTGAATTCGACGACATCCAACACTTTGTGCTCGGGCGCGTTCCCGCGCTCACGGGACGATACGAATTCCTTTCGTTTCACAACGCCGCGGGCGGACGCGCCTGGCTGTCAGCCATCCTCACAAAGGTGCCGTCGGCCGCGGAGGTCCGCTCTTCGAAGGAAAAGGACAATCGCTGGGTAAGTGTAGCATTCACATTGAACGGACTGCGCGCAATCGGTTTGAGCGAGGATTCGCTCGCCACCTTCCCCGAAGAGTTCAGGCAAGGCATGGTCACTCGCGCGGAGATGCTCGGCGACATTGGGGCGAACCATCCTGATAATTGGGTTGGCGGCCTTGCCGGCTCAAACCTCCACGCCATCGTTATTCTGTTTGCCCGCGACGCCACCGAGCGCAGCCGCTCTCAAGTCGAACACGCGAACCTCCTGGCGCGGTGTGAAGGCGTAGAGGTACTATCAACGCTGGACCTGGAGGCGACGCCGCCGTTCGACTGTGCGCATGACCACTTCGGTTATCGAGACCGACTCTCCGAGCCGGTCATCGAAGGTACCGGCGAGGTTCCGACACCCGGCTCTGGGGGGCCGTTCAAGCCTGGCGAATTCATCCTCGGTTACCCCGACGAAGATGGACCGTCCGCCAATTTGCCGCAACCCGAAATTCTGTCTCGGAATGGCAGCTACCTGGCTTATCGCCGTCTCCAAGAGCATGTCGGCAAGTTCCGCGAGTTCCTGCGCGAGCACGGTAAGACGCCCGAAGAACAGGAATTGATTGCAGCAAAGCTGATGGGCCGATGGCGCAGCGGCGCACCATTGGTGCTGGCACCCGACAAGGACGACCCGACGCTCGGTGCCGATCCGAAGCGCAACAATGACTTCAACTATAAGCAGATGGACCCGCACGGCTACGCAGTGCCACTCGGCTCGCACATTCGGCGGATGAACCCCCGCGACACGGCCCACAATATGAACCGCCGCCGCATGATCCGGCGTGGCGCCACCTATGGCCCTCATCTGCCGGAGAGCGTTGTGGAAGACGGGGTCGAGCGGGGGATCGCCGCGTTCGTGATCTGCGCGAGCCTCATCCGCCAGTTCGAGTTCGCTCAAAACGTTTGGGTCAATGATAAAAATTTCCATGAACTCGGCAATGAGCGCGACCCAATTATCGGCAGCCAAGACGGCACGCTCGAATTCAAAATCCCTAAACGGCCAATACGCAAAAAGATCACCGGTCTTCCGGCATTTACCACCGTGAGGGGCGGCGCCTACTTCTTCCTTCCTGGTATCAAGGCACTTCGATATCTAGCGGCGCTCGGCCCAGCCTAGCTGCAAATGCGAGAGGAAACGAACATGAATTCATTGCCAGCAGCACGCACCTACAACCAAGATCACGTTGCCCGCAAATACACACCGGGCAAACGCCGCATGAGCATCTACTGGACGTGGAGTTACCCGTGGGAATCCCAACGCGATCTTGCTGCGATGGAAAACCGTTTCTCAACGATGACCGAAGTCCGCCGTGTTCTTTGGCCAAATTACGAGACGCCGGAATGGAGCGCCGCAGAGTTTCTACAAGGGATCGCGGGTACATTGGAGCTTTTCCACCGTTCCACTCTCAGCTTCCAGCAGACTGCCTGCGAGTCCACAGGCCATCCAGTGGCAGTGTTTCAACGCATCGACCAGGCGGGCTTCAAGCTGCCGATTGACGAAAGAATTCTTGCAGATACCGACACGCTCATGGTGTTTGGCCTAGACCACCTCCTTTCCGAGCAGGACGTGGCGCCGGAGGAAGTCGCGGCCATCCGCGAGTGGCTCAAGCGCGAAGGCACCTGCCTGCTGCTTGCCCCGCACCACGATGTCGGTTTCGCCGACGATCTGGAGCAGCGCCAGATGGAATACCTACATCACGGCGACGCACTCGTGCCGCGTCAGCAACGGTTCGGGCAATACACCCGTTCGCTAATGAAGGCCCTCGACGTCCCCGTCCATAACCAATGGGGTCTCCGGCCGGCGCTCGTCAAAGGTACTGAGGAGATCGCGCCGCTTACAGCCTTTCGGGACATTGACAAGCTAGGTCTGCTCAAAAACGTCCCCACTCTCAATTTCCATCCACACCTGCCGCACTATGAACTGACCACCAAGGACACAAAGTCGGTGCATTTGCTGGCGCGTCAGCCCATTGATCCTGACCGCCCGCATCCCTTCACCGCGGCCGGCAATACGGAGTTCAATTGTCTGCTCTGGATGCCGTCGAATGAACAGCGCGCAGGGGACATCGTGCTCGTTGAACTCGACCAATTTCACGACACTCTTCGGCGGTACGGAGAGTCTGCAAAACTTCTGGCGGAACTTGGCCCTTATGAATTGAGCCTGGGCTATCTGAGAATGCAGCGACGCTTCTGAAAGAATCATGTCACGGCGAAGCATAAGCGCATCGCCACCTAGCGTATGTACCCCCTTAAAATTTCAGCGCCGGAGGCCCCAGTGATGATGGAACTGTTGAGCAAGGCAGTTACGGTCGCCATGCTGAGCTTCGTGGTTTCGAGCATGCTGGCGATGGGTGCGGCTCTTAGCGTCTCCCAGATTTTGGAGCCGCTGCGCAATGTCCGGCTGGTCGTGCTCGCTCTGCTCGCCAATTTCGTGTTGATGCCCCTCTGCGCGTTCGCTCTGGCTAGGATACTCTCGCTCGACGAACCCCTTGGAGTCGGGTTGCTGTTGCTCGGTTGTGCGGCGGGTGCACCGTTTTTGCCGAAGCTCGCTGAACTGGCAAGAGGCAACCTCCCCTTCGCTGTGGGGGCCATGGTCTTGTTGATGGTCATCACGGTCGCCTACCTACCCGTTGTCCTGCCATTGCTACTCCCGGGAGTGACCGTTAATCCGGTTAAGATCGCACAGTCACTTGCGCTGCTGATGCTTCTTCCTCTCGGCATCGGGCTCTTTGTGAAGGCGCGTTACGAGGCAACGGCAGTGCGCCTGAAGCCGACACTCGACTGGATTTCCAACGTCAGTCTCATTCTCTTGATTGTGTTGATCACGGTAGTGAACTTCGACAAGGTTCTCCAGGTCTTTGGCACGCGAGGCATTCTCGCGGCGCTTCTGTTCATCGCGTTTGGATTCGGCATCGGATGGTTGCTGGGTGGTCCCGGTAAGGATACACGGCCGGTGCTTGCGCTTGCGACCGCACAGCGAAACATTGCAGCCGCACTCGTGGTGGGAAGCCAAAGTTTTGACGATCCGAAAGTCGTTGTCATGGTAGTTGTTGTCGCGATTGTAGGATTGATCATCCTCATGCCGCTTTCTCGTGCGGTTGCCAAGACAGCCTCGAACGCTTGATTCACATCAAGACAGCGAGCGGAGGTGCGCTATGTGCGCCCGGATGATGGACCGCCAAAGGCTGAATATCTCTGGCACGACGAGGTCATTCGCGATCCGGTTTCCGCCAAAGCCGCAATCGGCATTGCGAAGACGGCAAACGGTCGCGGCCGATCGAGATTCGGCTTCTTCGCCGCAAGGGCGCCGATGAAACCCAATATTCTGTCGATCTCAGCAGCTATCGATCGGCGTTGCGATGGCAGGGCACGCCTGAAAACATGCTCCTCATTCGCGGACAGGTGGATACGGCCGGTCAATTCCCTCGCGCCTCGACGATTGTCCTCGGCCAACCGCTGAGACAGACCATGTGCAAGCTGGGGAGCATCGATCTGATGAAGCCACGTTGATGCTGTTCTCTGTTGGCTCGAAGTCCTGTCGGGTTTATCATCGAAATCAGCCTGCCTAACGATGTTTGTTGATCTGGATCAATGATCTGCAAAGCAATCGTACTTAGAATTTCGAGATGTGAACAGAGAAGGGCTGTTGTCTGTTAAGCAGAGAGAACATTCGGATTGGTTTCGGTTGTTTTGTTTAGGAGGATGGTGTGGAAACAGAATTTAAGCCCGGCGACGTGGTGAAGTTAAAATCTGGTGGTCCCGCAATGACAGTGACCGCGATCGGCGAGCATGTTGGCGAGACGAAGGCCTCTTGCGTATGGTTTGAGGGCACCGAACAGCATCAGGGTACGTTTGTTTTAGCCGCTATAGAACAATCTGGATCTGATTCTCGGCCCAAACGACAGGCAAGTCGCCAAAATGATTAGCTTTAGCCCTAGGAAACAGTCCAACTACACATGGCTACATCGCTGCCCTCACGAGCCGTAATTTGTTCGACTGGTGCCCGTGTCAGCTCGCATTGGTCAAAATCGACGCGATTGACCCGAACCAGACGTTAGGAGATAGCGTGACGTCAGGGAGAAACGTTCGCATCCCTTCAGGACAATCTCTAATGGCCCGACCCACCCCAGGGTGCGATAATCTGGAGCGCGGTGCCCGAGAGTTGCCGCAACGGCGACAGTAGAGTGCTGGGTCGCCGCGGACACGTCGCATCAGCTTGGGTTTTCAAGACTGAACTGGCCCGTTGCCTCGTCATAGGCAAAGACCTCCGCATACCGGCCCCAGTTGATAACCGTGCGGATCGTCTGATCGGCAGCCTGGTCCGGCAGAAAATCCGCAATCTGTTCGCTGAAGCGTGAGAAGGGGGCGCGGTGGCTCGGCCGCTCGTCGAGAACGCGTCGGATCAGAGCCGCAATCGGCACGTAGGCAAGGAGGTGGTCGCCAAAGATCCTCTTGCGGGCATCGACATCCGCCTCGACGAAGTGGCGGCCCTGTTCGGTAAGGTGGATGTCGCCATCGGCGGTATCGGCGAAACGCAGAAGCTGCAACGTTTCGACGACCGGGAATAGATCGTCGACCTGCATCTGTAGGGTGGCGGCGATTTCGGGAAGGTCCGCCTTGCCGTTGTAAGGGGGACCGGCCAGGGTTTCCATCAACCCGGCCAATCGGTTTGTCGAGACGCGCGGCAAGGCCATGGCGAGACCAGTGCCGGGGAACCCTTCGCTCACCCGTTTGTCCCTCTCGGCGGGCGCGCGCTTGGTCATGAGAACATAGATCTGGTCGACGAGTTTACTGAATGCGGGATCGAGACGGTTGCGCGGGTGCTGAAGATCGGCGCGGATTTCATGGATGACGCGTCCGGGATTTGACGAGAAGATCAGCACCCGGTCGCTCATCAGCACTGCCTCCTCGATGTTATGGGTGACCATCAGGATCGACTTGATGGGCAAACGCCCCTCGATCCAGAGGTCGATCAGATCGGTGCGAAGGG